>JBCCOW010000010.1:0-77758 GCA_039025195.1 Planctomycetota bacterium | reverse complement strand
GTTGCCTTTGAGGGTCACAGCGTTCGGACGGGTTTCGAGCGTGGCGGACATGAGCGTCTCCTGTACAGGGTGCGGGTTGGGGGATCGGTTGAGGTCAGGCAGTGTAGCCCGCCCACACCAGCCGTAGCGGTCTCCACGAGTTGTCCCCGCCCTGCCGCAGCCATACGATGCAGATAGGCCGATCAGCCCCTTCCGCCGCCCTTTCCCATCCACCCGCGCCCGACACGTCCGGAGCCCACCATGTCCACCACCTCCTCCGCCGCCCCCGATGCCGCCGCCCGTCACGGCCACGCCTACGACCTCATCACCGACACCGTCTGCAACACCCCGCTGGTCCGCCTCCGCAAGCTCGCCCCCGACCATGCCAAGGTCTACATGAAGTGCGAGTTCTTTAACCCCATGGCCAGCGTCAAGGACCGCATCGGGAAGGCCATGATCGAAGCAGGCGAAGCCGCCGGCTCCATCACCCCAGACACCCACATCATCGAGCCCACCTCCGGCAACACCGGCATCGCCCTCGCCTTCGTCTGCGCCGCCAAGGGCTATAAGCTCACCCTCACGATGCCCGAGTCGATGAGCCTCGAACGCCGGGCACTGCTCCGTGCCCTCGGTGCCGAGCTCGAGCTCACCCCCGCCGCCGACGGCATGAAAGGCGCCATCAACAAGGCCGCCGAGCTCGTCTCCGAGAACGACCACGCCTGGATGCCCCAGCAGTTCGAAAACCCCGCCAACCCCGACATCCACTACCACACCACCGGTCCCGAAATCTGGAACGACCTGGAGGGCAAGGTCGACGCCTTCATCGCCGGCGTCGGCACCGGCGGCACCGTTACCGGGGCCGGCGGCTTTCTAAAGGACCAGAACCCCGATCTCAAGCTCCTGGCCGTCGAACCCGACACCTCGCCCGTCATCGCCGGCGGCGCCCCCGGCCCACATAAAATCCAAGGTATCGGTGCCGGCTTCATCCCCAAGAACCTCAACACCGACCGCCTCGACGGCGTCGAGTCCGTCACCTCCGAAGACGCTTTCGAGTGGGCCCGCATGCTCGCCGCCAAAGAAGGCATCTTCGGCGGCATCTCCTCCGGCGCCAACGCCTGCGCCGCCGTCCGCCTCGCATCCCGCCCCGAGTTCCACGGCAAGACCATTGTCACCGTCGCCTGCTCCTTCGGCGAACGCTACATCTCCACCCCCATGTTCGCCGGCTTCAACGGCTAAACCCACCCTACCCACCCACATCAACCAGACCGATGCGAGGTCTTTCATAGCCGCGATGCGACGCATCGCAGGCCCGCGTCGCGATACCCTCGCACCCATGCCTAACACCACCACCCCCAACTTCCTCTTCCTCGTCTCCGAAGACGTCGGCCGACACCACGGCTGTTACGGCGAGCCCTTCGCCCACACCCCCCACATCGACCGCCTCGCATCCGAAGGCGTCCGCTACACCCACGCCTTCACCACCTACCCCGTCTGCGCCCCGTCCCGCTGCACCATGGTGACCGGCCAATACCCCTACTCGCTCGGCACCCACCTCATGCGCTGCACCCTGACCCACTCGCCGCGCATGGTCACCCAGGAGCTACAGGACGCCGGCTACCACGTCGCCTGGCCCACCAAGCTCGACTTCAACTTCCCCGAGCCCGACGGCTACTGCACCGACCGCGCCGAGTGGTGGACCCAGCCCCCACCCACCCCCGCCGACCAACCCTTCTTCCTCTATCGCAACTTCAGCGTCACCCACGAGAGCTCCATGTGGCGCTCCCCCGAAGACCAGGCCAAGCTCACCGCCGACGTCGCCGACAATCACCGACACGACCCCGCCCAAGCCCCCGTCCCCGCCGACCTGCTCGATTGCCCCGAGGTCCGCCACCAGCAAGTCCTCTACCACGACTCACTCACCCAGGCCGACCACGACATCGGCCAATGCCTCAAATGGCTCGACGATCACAACCTCCGCGACAACACCATCGTCATCTACCTCTCCGACCATGGCTGCGGCCTACCCCGCCAGAAACGCTGGTGCTTCGACGCCGGCCTCCACCTCCCCCTCATCATCCGCTTCCCCAACAACGGTCAATTCAACTCAGCACGTCACGAACCCAATAGCCGGCGTACTACGCACGCCAGGCCGGGAACCACCCGCGACCACCTCGTCTCCTGGGTCGACCTCGCCCCCACGATCCTCACCCTCGCCGGCGTCCCCGTCCCCACCCACTACCAGGGCCAGCCCTTCCTCAACCCCGACGGCTCCACCCCCGCCGCCACCCGTACCACTGCCTTCGGCGGACGCGACCGCATGGACGAAGCCTTCGACCATATTCGAGTCGCCCGCAGCCAGGACTACCTCTACATCCGCAATACCTTCCCCCATATCCCCTACGCCCAGCACGAGTGGTATATGGAACAGGCCTCCGCCATCCAGGCCATGCGCGACGCCCACGCCGCCGGCACCCTCACGGGCGACGCCGCAGCCTGGTTCCGCCACCCCAAGCCTGCCGAAGAGCTCTACCGCCCCGCCGACGACCCTGCCTGTGTCCACAACCTCATCGACGACCCCGCCCACCAAGCCCACGCCGACGCACTCCGCGCCGCCCTCGACCAGCACCTCGAACAGGTCGGCGACCTCGGCACCACCGACGAGACCGACCTCATCGCTCAGGGCGTCGTCACCGACCGCCTCCAAGAGTTCCGCGACCGCCTCGCCCCCCTCCCCCACCACCAGCGGCTCGCATCCCCCATCCCCGCGATCGGGCCTCTGACCTGGAACGAAGCCGTCGCTGGTTCGCCCGACACCTGAACCAGATCACGCCTCCCACTCCATGGCAACCGCGATGCGACGTATCGCCGGTCCGCTACCCTTCGCCCATGCCTGCCAACCCCACAACCACCACCCCACCGAACTTCCTCTTCCTCGTCTCCGAAGACGTCGGCATCCATCACGGTTGCTACGGCAACCCCTACGCCCACACCCCCCACATCGACCGCCTCGCCTCCGAAGGCGTCCGATACACCCACGCCTTCACCACCTGCCCCGTCTGCGCCCCCTCCCGCAGCACCATGGTGACCGGCCAATATCCCTACGCCATCGGCACCCACCTCATGCGGTGCGTCCTCCTCGACCCGCCCCGCCTGTTCACCCACGAACTCCAGGACGCCGGCTATCACGTCGCTTGGCCCACCAAGCTCGACTTCAACTTCGAGCCCACCGACAACTGGTGCACCAACACCGACCCCTGGTGGGAACAAGCCCCGCCCACCCCACCCGACCAGCCATTCTTCCTCTTCCGCAACTTCGGCGTCACCCACGAAAGCGCCATGTGGCGTACCCCCGAAGAACAAGCCCAAGCCACACCCGACGTCCCCGACAAACACCGCCACCGCCCAGAAGACGCCCCCATCCCCGACGACCTCTTCGACTGTGCCGAGGTCCGCCACCAACAAGTCCTCTACCACGACTCCCTCACCCAGGCCGACCACGAGATCGGCCAATGCCTCAAATGGCTCGACGATCACAACCTCCGCGACAGCACCATCGTGGTCTACCTCTCCGACCACGGCTGCGGCCTCCCCCGCAACAAACGCTGGTGCTTCGACCCCGGCATCCACATGCCCCTCATCATCCGCTTCCCCAACAACAGCCAATTCAACTCAGTACGTCACGAACCCAATAGCCGGCGTGCTACGCACGCCCGGCCCGGAAGCACCCGCAACACCCTCGTCTCCTGGGTCGACCTCGCCCCCACGATCCTCACCCTCGCCGGCGTCCCCGTCCCCGACCACTACCAGGGCCAGCCTTTCCTCAACCCCGACGGCTCCCCACCCGCCACACCCACCGCCACCCGCACCACCGCCTTCGGCGGGCGCGACCGTATGGACGCCGCCTTCGACCACGTCCGCTACGTCAGAGACCACGACTACCTCTACCTCCGCAACAGCTTCCCCCACATCCCCTACGCCCAACGCAACGCCTACATGGAGCAGGCCTCCGCCGTCCAAGCCATGCGCGAAGCCAACGCCGCCGGCCAACTCGCCAGCCCCAACGACGCCTGGTTCCGACACCCCAAGCCCGCCGAAGAACTCTACCGCCCCGCCGACGACCCCTACTGCATCCACAACCTTATCGACGATCCCACCCACCAAGACCATGCCAATCGCCTCCGCAGCGAACTTGACGAACACCTCGAACACATCGGCGATCTAGGCACCACCGACGAAACCGATCTTATCGCCCAGGGCCTGATCGAAGACCAGATCGACGCCATGCGCAGCCGCAAAGGCCCCCTCCCCGACCACCTCAAGCTCGGCCCCGACATCAACGCTGTCACGTGGAACGAAGCCGTCGCCGAATCCGCCAACGCCTGACACCCACCTACACGACCCACGGCTTTACAGCCGCGATGCGACGCATCGCCGGCCGACCATCTGTTACCGTCGAGCGGGTCGATGCCTCACTCTCCCCTCCACCCCCTCGACTACACGATCGTCGCCGCCTACCTCGTCGGCCTCATCACCATCTCCCTGCTCGTCGCCCGCAAGGCCGCCCGTGGCACCGACGACTACTTCCTCGGCGGCAAGAAACTCCCCTGGTGGGCCCTCGGCGCCTCCGGCATGTCGTCCAACCTCGACGCCGCCGGCACCATGACCATCATCTCGCTCATCTACCTCTTCGGCCTCCACGGCTTCTGGATCGAGATGCGCGGCGGCGTCGTCCTCCCCATCGCCGTCTTCCTCGCCTTCATGGGCAAGTGGCACCAACGCTCCAACGTCATGACCACCGGCGAGTGGATGCTCCTCCGCTTCGGCGACACCGCCCAGGGCCGGGCCGCCCGCTACACCGCCGCCTTGACTTACCTCGTCATCACCGTCGGCATGGTCGTCTTCTTCCTCGCCGCCGCCGGCAAGTTCCTCGCCGTCTTCCTCCCCTTCGACGCCACCACCTGCGCCGTCGCCATGGCCCTCCTCGCCCTCGGCTACACCATGATCTCCGGCCTCTACGGCGTCATCTGGACCGACGTCTTCCAGGCCTTCCTCATCGGCGCCGCCGCCATCTACATCTCCATCCTCGCCGCCACCTACGTTTCCCCAGAACTGCTCAACAGCTGGATAGGCAGTGAATACAACCATGTAATTCCACAGGTCACTGAAGGACTTTGGACACCTAATTTGGTGGAACCTGTACCCGGAGAACCTCTCCCGTACTTCATTTCCTACGGTGAAACCGAGCACTACTCCCCCTTCCTCCTCTTCCTCCTCTTCTGGGCCGGCAAAGGCATCCTCGAAGGCCTCGGCGGATCCGGCGGTTCCGCCTACATGGCCCAACGCTTCTACGCCGCCCAAGACGTCCCCACGGTCAAAAAGCTCTGCATGCTCTGGACCATCCTCTTCAGCTTCCGCTGGCCCATGGTCCTCGGCTTCGCCATCCTCGCCATCCACCTCGGCATCGGCAGCGAAGACCCCGAAACCATCCTCCCCGGCGTCCTCACCTCCGGCCTCATCCCCATCGGCGTCACTGGCCTCATCGTCGCCGCCATCTTCGCCGCCTCCATGTCCACCTTCGATTCCACCCTCAACGCCGGCGCGTCCTACGCCGTCCGCGATCTATACAACCCCCTCGCCGAAACCCGCGGCAACACCCCTTCCGAAAAAACTCAGGTCCGCGTCGCCTACGCCGCCTCCATCCTCATCGTCGCCCTCGGCCTCACGATCTCCCTCACCCTCGCCGACAACATCCTCGGCGTCTGGACCACCATCGTCATCCAACTCTTCCCCGCCTTCCTCCTGCCCTTCGCCCTCCGCTGGTTCTGGCATCGCTTCAACGGCCTCGGCTTCACCCTCGGCACCGCCACCGGCTTCGCCGCTGCTTTCGGACTCACCTTCGTCAAGAGCCCCGCCACGCTTGGCTTCTACGACTACTCCCTGGCTGGCAGTGAAATGATCCCCCTCCAGCAATTCGGCCCACTGATTCAGAATGGCCAGTTCACCGACATCTTCACCCTCTCCACCGTCGGCCTCGCCTCACTCCTCGGCTGCGTCGCCGGCACCTACCTCGCCCCCGCCACCCCCAACGACCAACTGAAACGCTTCTACCACCAGATCAAACCCCTCGGCCTCTGGCCCCGCGACTGGAAAGCCCCCGACCAGCGCGAACACACCGCCGACCTCACCCGACTCGCCCTCGCCCTCACCTGGCAGGTCTCCACCTTCCTCCTCCCCATGACCCTCGTCCTCCACCAGTGGACCGCTGCGACAATCCTCGCCATCGTCTTCACGATCACCGGTACCCTCCTCCTCCGCGACGCCACCCACAAACAACCCAGTACGATCTCCTAGCCGCGACGCGACGCGTCGCAGGCCCTCCGTCACAACCGCACGAGCAACCCATGGAATACCGCTACCTCGGCCGAACCGGCATCCGCGTCTCCCCCCTCTGCCTCGGCTGCATGATGTTCGGCGGCCGCACGCCCCCCGACGAAGTCCAACAGATCATCGACCACGCCATCGACGCCGGCGTCAACTTCCTCGACAACGCCAACGTCTACGCCACCGGCAACGCCGAGGTCGTCACCGGCGAAGCCCTCAAACGCAACGGACACCGCGACCACATCGTCCTCGCCACCAAGTGCCACGGCAACATGTTCAAAGAAGGCACCGGCAATCCCAAAGCCACCGCCCTCCAGGACAAACTCAACCCCAACCGCTTCGGTAACTCCCGGAGGCAAATCATTCAGCAGTGCGAGGCCTCCCTCAAACGCCTCCAAACCGACTACATCGACCTCTACCAGATCCACCGCCCCCACCCCGAGTGCGCTATCGACGAAACCCTCCGCGCCCTCGACGACCTCGTCACCGCCGGCAAGGTCCGCTACCTCGGCACCTCCACCTTCGCCGCCTGGCAGCTCGTCGAAGCCCACTGGACCGCCGAAAAACTCGCCCTCAACCGCTTCGTCACCGAGCAACCCCCCTACCACCCCCTCGACCGCCGCATCGAACGCGAGCTCATCCCCATGGCCCAGACCTTCGGCATGGCCCTGATCCCCTGGTCCCCCCTCGCCGGCGGCTTCCTCTCCGGCAAATACAAACGCAACAACCTCGGCCCCGGCGACGCCCGCTTCGGCAAAGGCTCCACCCACCCCCGCCGCACCATGCTCGACAACGACCGCGCCTTCGACATCCTCGAAACCCTCGAAGCTATCGCCGATGCCCACAGCCGCCCCGTCTCCCAGGTCGCCCTGTCCTGGTGCATGAACCAGCCCGGCATCACCAGCCCCATCATCGGCCCCCGTACCCTCAACCAGCTCACCGACAACCTCGCCGCTCTCGATCTCCAGCTCACCGACGACGACCGCCGCAAGATCGACGAAGCCGCACCCCCTGGCACTTTCGTGCAACCGTTCTATGAGGCCAAGTTTGGCCCGCACCCGCACCGTGTCTGACCTAGACCCCGCAGCCGTGATCGCCGCAATGCAACGCATCGCCGGTTCATGCCCCAGAACCGCTTGAAAACCGATCGCAACCGCCTAAACTCTCGCATTCAGCAAAGGAGCAACACGCTATGAAAATCGGACTGTTCTACGGCACCTGCACCGGCAAAACCGAAGCCGTCGCCGAGCAAATCCGCGACGAGTTCGGCGAAGACCTCATCGACACCTACGAAGACGTCTCCCAGATCGAACCTAAAGACCTCGAAGGCTACGACCTGCTGCTCTGCGGCATCCCCACCTGGGACGTCGGCGAGATCCAGTACGACTGGCAGGACATCTACGACCAGCTCGACGAGGTCGATATGGCCGGCATCAAGGTCGCCTTCTTCGGCACCGGCGATCAGGCCGGCTACCCCGACACCTACCAGGACGCCCTCGGCATCGTCTACCTCAAGATGCTCGAACGCGGTGCCGAAGGCAAGATCGGCTTCACCGACCCCGACACCCACGAGTTCGAAGCCTCCAAAGGCATCATCGACGGCCAGTTCTGCGGCCTCGCCTGCGACGACGACTGCCAGCCCGAGCTCACCGAACAACGCGTCAAGGACTGGTGCGAACAGCTCAAGAACGAGCTCGGCCTCGCCCCCGCCGCGTAACGCACAATCAAAAAACCCAACCGCTCAACGCCCGATCCAGTCCGATCGGGCGTTGTCTTTAGCTAGCTGCGGGCACACCTACCCGCAGCCGTCCCGCCAACCACTCGGACTCATCCCGCCGCCTTCGCCTCCGCCAAGATCCGGTCCAGCGCCGCGGGGTCTACCGCGTTCTTCGGCTTCTCCTCCAATGCCGTCTCAGGTGCCGGCTCCTCAACCTCCTCCGCCGCGTTCGCCGCGAGCTGTGCCGACAACGCATCCGCTGACATCCCCATCTCCGCCAGCATCGCCGCCTCCTCCGGCGTCACGTCTGCATCGTCTTCCTCAGCCGCAGCTTCAGGTGTTACGGGTTGGGCCGCAGGCGTTGCTTCTGCAGGCGTCGCCACCGGTTCGGGCTCAGCTGTAGCCGCAGCGGCCTCGACAACCGGTTCCGCCACAGCAGGTGCGACTTCGGGTTCCACCGCCGGAGCCGAAGCAGCCGCCACCGCCGCCGGCTCACCCACCACCACCGTCTCCGCTTCATCCACCACCACACTCGCCGCCGCCGCCGCGACCGCGGCCGGTACCGGCTCTGCGATTGGCGGTGCAGGTGCCGGTGCAGCTGAAACTGGCGGGGCCGCCGAGGCTGCGACCGGTGCAGCCTGCACCGCAGGCTCGGGCACCACTGCAGGTGAGGCGGGTGGGGCGGGTGTCGCCGCAGCGGGAGCCACCGGCACAGGTTCGGGTGTCGCCAAAGGAGCCGCCGGAGCCGCGGGCGCTGCCGGAGCCGCCGCTTGCCCACCCACCACCGTCGCCGGGGGATTAAAGATCGCCGACAATACCGGGTCCGCCCCCGCCGACGCTCGTACCGTGTTCGCCATCTGGCCCGCCAGCGTCCCGATCGCCGCGTGGCACTGGCTCAGCTTCGCCTGGATCGCCGCGATCTTCGCCTCCTCCGCCGCCACCGCCTCCTCCAACGCCGCCCGCTCCGCCAGCAACGGCGCCAGAATCGCATCCAACCGCTGCCCCGGCGTCACCTGTCCTGCCTGACTCATCGCTTGCGTCTCCATAAATCCACCCGCATCGATATCCCCGTGAACATCGGCCCAATCCCCCAAACCCCTCCCCCGCCCCGCCCCACGTCCGAAAACTCCAACCCCCAAAACCCCTACCCCACGCACACCCCATCGTCTACACTCAACGATCCGACACAAACCGTGTCACACACAACCTTTCTGCGACCCAAACGCAAAAAACCAGCCCGCCCCGCCCCACCTCAAACCGACCCCTCACCACCCACCAACCGCCATGCCCCGCCCCACCAAACTCCCCCAACCCCTCCTCAACACCCCCGCCGACCAGCTCTCCGCCGACGAGCACTTCAAAATCAACTCCAACGGCGTCGTCGGCCCCCTCCCCGAACGCTACCGCGACCACCAAACCCCCGACGTCGAAAAAGAGTCCGAGTTCCTCTCCAAGTCCCACGGCCTCTACCTCGAATACAACCGCGCCAAAACCGGCACCGAAAAAGACTGGATGTACATGGTCCGCGCCACCATCCCCGGCGGCGGCGCCTTCACCCGCGACCAATGGGCCGTCTTCGACGAAGTCGCCGACGAGTTCTGCGACCACAACCCCTACGGCCGACCCTCCCTCCGGCTCACCACCCGACAAAACATCCAATACCACTGGCTCCTCAAGCCACAGGTCATGTCCCTCGTCCAGAAACTCGCCTCCACCGGCTTCTACACCCTCAACGGCTGCGGCGACAACGTCCGCAACGTCATGGGCTGCCCCCTCTCCAAATTCACCACCATCCCCGGCGCCAACAGCTTCGAGCTCGCCCACCAGTTCGGCGAATACTTCCGCCTCCCCGCTTCCTCCCACATCCAGGTCTTCGCCGTCAACCCCGACCACATCGCCGACCCCGACGCCCAATACGACTACGGCAAGCAGCTCCTCAACCGCAAGTTCAAGATCGCCTTCTCCGCCGCCCACCGCAACCCCGACACCGGCAGCATCACCTACGACAACTGCTCCGAAATCCGCACCAACGAGATCGGCATCGCCCCCATCGTCGAGGGCACCGGATCCGACGCTCACGTCGTCGCCTACCAGGTCTACATCGGCGGCGGCCAGGGCGAGAAAAAAGGCAAGCCCACCTTCGCCGCCCACGGCAAGCCCTTCGGCACCTTCACCCCCGATCAACTCCTCCCCGGCCTCCGCGCCATCGTCGACGTCCACAAGCAATGGGGCGACCGCAAGAACCGCGTCTGGGCCCGCATGAAATACGTCGTCTGGAAACAGGGCATCGACTGGTACCGCAACGAAGTCAAAAACCTCGGCGCCGACTTCTCCGGCAACGACCCCCGCTGCGAAGGCACCGGCCCCGACGCCCTCCCCGGTATCCGCGATTTGCACCACGGCTGGACCCTCCAAGAGTCCAACAACAAGTGGGCCTACGGCGCCTACATCGAGTGCGGCCGCCTCGTCGACGAACGCTACATCGACGCCGACAAACTCGCCGCCGAACGCAACAAACCCCTAAAGCCCGGGGGTAGCCACCCCCGGGCTTCGACCACCGACCACCCCCGCCTCCGTTCCATGATCAAAGAAGCCCTCAACCGCTTCCCCGGCACCGAAGTCATGGTCACCGCCAACCAAGACCTGCTGTTTACGAATATCGAAGAAGACGCAAAGGAGGACTTCCGGGGGTGCCTCGCCGAATTCGGCCACGGCACCCGCCGCGGCAAAACCTACTCCACCCTCCGCGTCCTCTCCGGCGCCTGCGTCGGCCTCCCCACCTGCCGGCTCTCCTACACCGACTCCGAGCAGTTCGAGCCCGAGCTCCTCGACCAGCTCGAAGACCGCGGCTACGGCCACCTCGCCGAATCCATCGGCATCACCGGCTGCGAACGACAATGCTTCCGACCCGCCACCAAAACCCTCGGCTGGGTCGGCTCCGGCGGCGACAACTACGCCCTCAAGCTCGGCGGCTCCGAGGACGGCTCCACCCAGGGCCACTACCTCACCGACGGCGAAAAACACTACCTATCCATGGTCCCCCGCGACCGCGTCGCCGACGTCTGCGCCACCCTCTTCGACTGGTACCTCAAGGAATCCCCATCACAAACCGGATTGAATGGCGAAACCTCATCTTCCGGGGGCATGGGCCCCTTCATCCACCGCATGGGCTACGCCGCCACCCTCGATCGCCTCCGTCACGACAAACGCACCGCCGACCTCCTCGACGGCCGCAACCCCAAACCCACCTTCGACCCCTACATCGAAGACGAACTTCTACCCATTGGCGACACATCTGCCCCGGTCTAAATGGTGTAACGCGGTTAACCGGCATCGCCTTCGAGGGATTAGGTCATCGGTTGGGCGTCGACTCCCAATGACAACCGAGTACAAAACCGGTTGACGTGAGGTTCTTCACAATGACAAATCACCGGATCAAAAAACAGATCGTCGCACTCGGCGGCGGCGGCTTCTCCATGGAGCCGGATGTACCACTTCTGGACAACTACACACTCGGCTTGACCGGTGTGGAGCGGCCTCGTGTCTGTTTCGTGCCCACCGCGAGCGGTGATGCTCAGTGGTACATCGACAAGTTCTACTTCGTATTCCGCAAAGCCCGTGCTGAGGCGTCTCATCTCGCTTTGTTCCAGCGTAAACAAACGAATCTACGCGACTTTCTCTTGGGGCAGCAAGTGATCTATATCGGAGGAGGGAACACCGCCAATATGCTCGCCATCTGGCGACTACACGGCGTAGACCGCATCCTTCGAGAAGCATGGGAGCACGGCGTGATCCTTACCGGCTTGAGTGCTGGCATGATCTGTTGGTTCGAAGGCGGTGTGACCGACTCCTTTGGTCCCCTTGCCGCGCTGAACGACGGCCTTGGATTCCTGCCTGGCAGCGCCTGCCCGCACTTTGACGGCGAGTCAGACCGTCGCCCCGCCTATCACGCGATGGTGGCCAAAGGTCAACTGCTGAATGGTGTAGCTGCGGATGACGGAGTCGCATTGTATTACGTCGGAACAGAACTCGCCGGTGTCGTATCGTCCCGGGCGGAATCAGGCGCATACATTGTTTCCCGATCCGTAACGGGTGTCAGCGAAGTCGCTTTAGACAGCCGTTATCTCGGACCGGCTGTCGACAACGGTGCCACAACTCACCACCAACGGCAGTTGACCGGCGATACCGGCGATACCGGCGATGGATAATCCCGAATAGATCGGATGCCGACTCTCGGTACTCTCGGCAACCAAGTCTTCAACATTTGGCGTCCAATCACAGAACTCATGAATAGCGTCCTGTTAATCATCGATATGCAGGAGGATTTCTTCCGGCATGAGCGACTGAAGAACCATCGTGCGAAACTGACGCACTGTACCAATGAGCTTGCGGAGATTTGCCGCGCTGGAGACAGTCATATCATTTGGGTAACACAAGAGTTCATGCCCGACCTGAGCGACGCCTCACGTGAAGTTCGCGCCAAAGGAATACACATTGTCGTGGCAGGCACCCCGGGCGCTTCGCTCTTGCCTGAACTAAAAGCAGGGTTGTCTGACACGTATGTAGTCAAGAAACGGTACAGCGCTTTCTTTGGCACACATCTCGACAAACTGTTCGCACGTTTGAAACCCGATCGACTTCTGATCGCAGGAATCAATACCCATGCCTGTGTTCGCAGCACAGTGGTGGACGCATACCAGCGAGATTACGAAATCATCCTTGCCAGTGAATGCATCGACTCCCATGACGCTGAACACCACGAAATATCGTGGCGGTACATGGAAGGGAAGTTGGGTACAGCGATGAGCAATGCACAGGTGCGGTCGCTACTAGCAAGTGACGCCGGTTAGGCAGATGCTTGATCTAACGCTTCCTTGTTTCGGCTCTGGCCAGCAAGTTGGCACTCGTAAGCTCTGTCGGCCAGTGCAGGAAAGTCGCTCCCCGCGATTCATTCAGTGGCGCAGTGCCGGAACGGAAAACTGCAGGCGTTTCAGAGTAAACCGATTGTGACACGGGAGCGATCTGCGGCCGGTAACTGAGCCTTGTATTCTAAGTATTCGATGCGATGCATTATCTGGGACTTTGACGGTACGCTCGCAGAACGCAGCGGGATGTGGACTGGGGCGTTGGCAGAAGCTGCTGAGATCGAGGGAGTCTCCGCTGAACGCGAAGCCTTGCGCCCACACCTCCATCAGGGGTTCCCCTGGCACTCACCAGACGTCGTCCGCGGTCCCGATATTGACGCCGCGCATTGGTGGCGATCTCTGGAACCCCTTTTCACGCAGGCTTGCACGGCCGCCCTCGGGGTTGAAGAAACGAAAGCTTCAGCCATTGCTCGCCGTGTGCGTCAGGTCTACACGCGACCCGATCGGTGGCGTGTTTTTGAAGATGTGTTGCCTTGCCTGGATGTGCTGTCGTCGAATGGCTGGCGTCATGCCATCCTCTCCAATCATGTCCCAGAGCTTGCTGAGCTGCTTAAAGCGTTGGGTCTCTCGCCCCGATTTGATGCGGTCTTTTCATCCGGGGTGACCGGCGTGGAAAAACCGAATCCGCTGGCGTTCAAGCTGGTCCAAGAGCATTTTAAAGACGCAGTAGAGTTTGTGATGGTGGGTGATAGCTGGGCAGCGGACATTAGCGGCGCAGCGCGGGCTGGGATAACAGCTGTTTTGGTGCGTAGGACCCATCCGGATGCGGAGCGTTGTTGTCGCTCTCTCGACGATCTTCCCGCAGCCTTGGACTATCCCTAACCACCCGGCGAGTGGCACTGAAAAAACCTGTTTTGTCAGTCAGTGTTACAGCACGCTCGAACATCTCCTGTGACCCATCGCACCCAGTCTCCTCGGTAGCACAGACAAAGCTGGTGCCTTTTGTCAGCGTAGTGCTTCAGGTCAATGACACGTACGACGTGTCGAACTGCGCAGCGGTCAACTCCGCATTAATGACAGTCAAATAGCTCTCCTTACCGGTGTTTCACGCCACATCACCGGTCAATCGCCGCGTTTGACCGGTCAAGTGCAAAAAAACAGGGTCATTTGTGTTTCTGTACCAGTCAAACGTCTCAGATGACCGGTCAAATGCCGCGTTCTACCGGTCTTTCTTCGCTCATGACCGGTCGAATGACTCGTTTGACCGGTCCAACGCCGCAAATGACCCGCGCAGCAAACTAATTCACCGGTCAGCAGAGCAGATCAACCGCCGAAGCCGAACCCCACCTGCACCCGCACCACCATCGACTCCGCTAGGCTTGCCGCGCGATGCTTGATCGGACACCAGGCCTGCGGCCTGATGGCGTCGCGTTTCGTTTGGAGTTCGGCCAAGGTCACGTGCTACACCCTGGAGTCCTCGTCGCCGGTGCCCGTGCCGTCCAGGTGACGCACCCACACGCTCATCAGGTGGTGTGTCCCAACCCTACACCCACGTCAACGCCGGGCTGCTCATTAGGCCCACCTGGGGAGGCTAAACACCGCCCTCGGCACGTCTATCGATCGCTCCTGACGAGCACCAACAATCCCTCGGCAATCGACGCGGTCTGACTCGCGGCAGGGAGGCCGCTAAACAACGACCAGCAGCTCCTGCTGGGGCGTCATGCTGATTTATCAGGTGGCTCATGCCAGCCCAGCGCCGCTGTCATGGCCTGACCTTAAACACTAAGCAGAAGCGACTTAGGGCATCCACCCTAGTCGCGCGAGTAAAACAAAAAAAATGCGCGAGACCTTGCGAGACCCTGTTGCGAAGCAGTCGCAGTACTGGTAGCGTGCTGTCAGAAGCTGCTGGCGGAGCACCTTCGCGGCCACCCCCTGGCCATGATTTTCCACCCTTCCACACATTGGAGAGAGATGATTTCCAAGTCCCCCTACGTTTCTACAGCTCGGCTTGCAGCTCTGGCGGTCGCGACCCATGCCGGGCTCTGCGTGGGCACCGCTCAGGCGGAGAACACGATCAGCCTTGACCTCACCGCGGCCGACGGCTCCCGGTGGTACGACTACTTCTCCGACGCCTTCGGCGAGTTGGGGCAGCAGCACACCTCGTTCTTTGATGACGACAACGATCCCGGCACGCCGGATGTCTTCGGCGTGACGCCTCCCGTGCCTACCGAATCGGTCCCGGGCACGAACGACGGATTCTTCCAGATCACCAACCCGTCCAACCTGTTCGGCGCGGCCAACATCTTCGTGAACGACAACGACTTCTCGGATTCCTACACGCTGACCTTCGACGACAGCATCCCGGTAACGGGAGCCGGTACGGAAGTACGCGATGTCACAGCCCTCGATTTCGACTTCGACGCCGATGTCGCTGACGGCGACTTCGTGACAAATATGGGCTACGACACCGCGATCAGCAACATCAACGGCACGATCACCTTCGTCGATGGCGCGGTCGATTCGTTCGATGTGACCGCAGATATCGCCTTCACCTACGTCGGAGGGTTCGGCGGCGGCGACTTCGTGTTCACCGGCGATCTTGTCCTGTCCGGCAACGAATGGGATGTCTTGGTCAATGTCCCCCTGCTTCCGAGCGGTGAGCTGGATTTGACCGGTGCCCAAGACCTGATCAATCTCGGCTTCGCCGCACCGCAGGCTGGCTGGGACCTCAACGGCACCCTGTCGTCCTCCTTCGTCATCCCCGAACCCGGGTCCCTGGCCCTGATCGGCCTCGGCGCGGCCACCTTCCTCGGACGGCGACGCAAGCCCGACGCGTAAGCGCCCCCCTACTTACTTTCCCTTTTCACATTATTTCACGGACCCAATGCGTTAGACGCACGAGAAAGACACCATGATTCAGAAGCTGACCCTCGCCACCTGCCTGACCCTTGCTGCCAGCACCACCGTACACGCCGAATTCGCGGTCGAGCTCGGCGGCCCCGCCACCGGTTATGCCGCCCTGTCCAACTTCAAGAACTCGAGCAGCCAGAACGGCATCGAGGGCCTGGACGCCAACGGCGACTTCAACCCCAACCACAACGGCCTGCCCGACTACCCCAACTACCAGATGGCCAACGGGAACTTCACCGCCATCATCGCTTCACCCCTCGACGCCGGCTCGGACTACTCCGACTTCGCCAACTTCGGCTCTGGTTTCACCGGCCCGACCTTTACGGTCAACAACCAGACCGTGTCGCAGGCCAACTTTTCGCGCCTCAGCGCCGGCCGGATCAGCTTCGATAACTCGCTCTACTCGACCGTCGGCAACGTCAACATCCCGGTGGCCGATCTGAGCTTCGACTTCAATACCTTCGAGTGGGACGGGGTCGTCGATGCCGAGCCGAGGTCGAACTTCCAGCTCCCGAACGCGCCGATCGATGTCTCGCCGTTCTCCCCGGTCTTCACCAAGTTCAACGACGGCTCCGGGGCCGGCAACGCCCAGGTCTATTACCTCATCTCGATCGACAACGTGACGGGCGACGGCCTGACCTTCGTCGATGGCGAGCTCACCGATATCGACTTCGCGGGTGACATCACCGTCGATGCGTTTGTCGCGCCGTTCGCCGCGTTCGGCTCCTTCGAGTACACCGGGACACTAACCGCGGACGGCCTCGGCTACGAGTTCAACGTCAGCGGCACGGATACCCTGGCCTTCTTCAGCAACACCAACTTCCTGATGAACCGTTCAGGCACCGCGGTGCTCGTCCCCGAACCCGCCGCCCTCGCACTGCTGGGCCTCGGCGGCCTGATCACCTTGGCTCGCCGTCGCCGGCGGGGTGAAGACTTCGATGAACAGGGGTAATCAAGCCTTTCGGGTCACGCGAGGAATCGCCTGACCCGCTTTTGTTCTGGCGGATGGCCTCCATATCGGCTGCCCCACCGCTACGGCTCGTAAAAACAACGGAAACCTCATGAATCACGCCCTCACCACCGCCTGTATTGCCGCGGCCATCGGTTGGACCCCGAGCCTGCTTGCCGCGGAGTTCATCGATCTCGCCGGCCCCGCTACCGGGTTTGCCGCGCTGTCGAACGCCAAGAACTCGACCACCCAGAACGGCATCGAGGGCAAGGACGCGAGCGGTAACTTCGACCCTCTTCACAACGGCCTGCCGGAGTATCCCAACTACCAGCTCGCCAACGGCAACTACACCGCCATCATCGCCGGCCCCCAGTCCACCACGTCCGATTACTCCGCCTTCGCCGCTTTCGGCTCGGGGTTTAGCGGGTCGAGCTTTCAGGTCAACAACCAGAACATCACCCAGTCCGACTTCTCGACCCTGAGTTCGGGCCGGATCGATTACGACGACAGCACACTCGTCAATGGCAGCGGCGTGGTCCCCGTCTCGGCCCTGACCTTTGACTTCAACACGTTTGCCTGGGATGGCACGATCACCCCCGACCAGACCGGCGACCCCCGATCGAACTGGACCGTGGACCCGGTCAACATCTCCCCGCTCTCCCCGGTCCAGACACCCTTTAACGACGGTAGCGGTGCCGGCAACGCTCAGTTCTATCACCTGATCTCGATCAGCAACGTGACCGGCGACGGTCTCACCTTTGTCAACGGTGAACTCACCGAGATGGACTTCATCGGCGACGTCACCGTGAATACCTTTGTCGCCCCGTTTGCAGGTCTTGGCTCCTTGGAATACACCGGGACCCTCACCGGCGGCAGCCTCGGCGACCCGCTGAGTTACGTCTTTGACGTCAGCGGTACGGATTCGGCCGGTATCTTTGGAGGCGTTAATTTCATCCTGAATCGGTCGGGCACGGCGTCGCTGGTAGTGCCCGAACCCACAGGCCTGGCTCTGCTTGTGGCCTGTGCTCTGAGTGTTTTACCTGTCCAACGCCGACGCCGCTAAAGCCGCGTGGTGGTCACAGCTTGTCGCGGGCATTGAGTCCCCGGCCCTCTCGCTTTCCCAGCGGGTCTTAACCATGAAGAAGCACGGCTTCACCCTGATCGAACTACTGGTTGTCATCAGCATCATTGCACTGCTGGTCAGCATCCTTCTCCCGGTCCTGGGCTCGGCCCGCGAGTCGGCACGGCAATCCGCTTGCCTGTCAAACATCAAGCAGATCGGCCTGGCGACCCATGTCTATGCCAGCGATCACGACGAGCGCATCCCGCCTCACGCATCGGTCAGTTCCAAGTTCGGGTTCACGGGCCCGCTCCCGCCCGGTGCCCCGATCACCGCTGGAGCCAAAGTGTCTTGGTGCGTCGTGGAGACGCAGGCCGATGTCAACACGGTCTTCGCCAACAGCATGCTGGGGCCTTACCTCAATGACGTGAGCCAGATCGGCGGCTGTCCGAGCTTCGATGTCGACCCCGCCTACATCGACCTGCTGGCGACCTCGCTGGGCGTAGAACTCCCGCCGATCGACTACGCGTACAACGGCCGTATGCTCGGCGTACCCGGCCCGCCGCTGGGCAACGCCACATGGACCGGCTTCCGGCTCTCCGAAATCATCCCGACTTCAGAGACCGTCATGTTTGCCGACGCGGGCATCTACCTCGACACCTTTGAGGGCGATATCGTCTTTTCGCCGGAGTACGAACTCGAACAGCCTGTCCCCTACACGCTGCCGCCCTACACCACTATCGGGCGCGGCACCACTTCCGGCTCGCCCACCGTTCACGGCCGGCACGCCGCCCAGTCCGCCAATGTGTCATGGGCCGACGGGAGCGCCAGCAGCGAATCCGTCCGTTTCGAGCCTCACGCCGTCTCCGACCCTGACGCGGTTGCGGTTGGTCTGGGCGACCTCTACGAGGGCGATACCGCCAACAACGACTGGTGGGACGGCGGCATCCGGTAATACCGGTCGGTCACTTATGACGGACGAACGTGGTTTCACGGACGACCGTCATACCGGAAGGGTCTTGGGTGGTGGAGCGTTGATAGACCATCAGGCCGCGGGTGGATTCGTAAATGGATTGAGTGGTGCTGTTGGCGTCGGTGGTGACCAGCATGAAGCCGGGCTGGCCGTTGTCGAGGGGGCCGACGTATTCGACATGAGTCTTGGAGCCGGTGAAGCGGTCGTTGAGCAGGACCTGCCCCTTGCGAAGACGGTTAGCGGCAGAGGCGGGGAGGACGAGGCCGATGAGGTTGGAACCGGCGGCGATCTTTTGCCCGCTACCCCCCTGCGTGCCCTGCTGGCCCTTGGGTTTAGCGTTAAGGATCAGGTAGTCCGGGCCACGGAGTTCGGGGGTCATCTCGAGGGTGACGGGTTTGCCCTGGGTGGGCATACCCTGGAAGACGGAGGAGGTGGTGACGGTGTAGGTGAGGGTGTTTAGGGTTTGAGTCCAAGCGGGGAGGGGGTCGTTGGCCCAGGGGAGGGCGACGGTGTCGGAGCCGAGGAAGTCGAGGTAGGCGGTGATGAAGGCGTCCATGCCGCGGTTGGGCTGCTTTTGGCCGAGGGCGGCATTGAGAAGGACGCCGGAGTCGGCGTCGTAGGTGAGCATGCGTTCGGCGGACTGCTGGCCGTTCGTGACGGTGCGGTCGGTGACGGCGACGGCGTCGTAGGGGGTACCGCTGAGGGTGATGGGGCCACGGCGGTAGGCGCGGTTGAGGGTGTGGTCGGCGGGCTTCTTCCCGGTGCGGATTTCTTCCTGGAGGGTTTTGAACTCTTCGGCGGTGCGTTTGAGGGGTCCGTCGAAGGCCTTGGGGTTGACCCAGTGTGTGCCTTCGAGGCCCGGAGCACCGGGGCTGCCGAGGATGACCTGAGTCTTGGCGAGGACGAGGCCGCCGAGGTTGGGCTTGTCGTAGACGGAGCGGATGATGACCACACGCTTGGGTTCGACGGCGAGGACGTAGTCCTGGATGAGGGCGGCGCCCGTCTTGTTGCCCTTGGTGGATTGGAGCTTGGGGATCGCGGGTGTGTCGGCGTTGGGTTTGAAGACGGGGACCTGGACGTTGCCGGACATGGAGGTCATAGACCAGGTGAGGGTGAGGCCTGGCTTGATCCAGTCGGGAGCCGGGAGGGTAGCGGCTTCGGGGAAGAGCTCGGCGGAGGGTGCAGCAGCGGTACCGGGCTGGACGGGGCCGTTGGGAGTGGTGGGGGTGCCGCCGGGCTGTTTGGGTTGGGCGGCGACGGGCAGGGCGAGCACAGCCGCCGTGGCAAGGCTGGTCAGGACGGGGCGGAGCAGACGGTTGGGCATGGGGGACCTCCTGATGAGCGCTTGGTCTGGATGCGGGCTTGGTGGGGTGCTGGGGTTAGACGTGCGGATCGGCTCCAGATTACGGGACACGGCCTGGAAACCGAACCGTGGAGCGGTCAGCCAGCGAGAAGGTCGGCGTGCTGCGGGTTGCGGGGGAGATACGCCGCGCGGAGGTATGGGCAGACGGGGTGGACGGTCCAGCTAGCGGCGCGAGCGTGAGCGAAGGCGACGTCGGCAAGCTGGGCGGCGAAGCCCTGGCCGCGGTGCGACTCGGGGACGTAGACGCTTATGAAGGCGATCTGGTCGGGGCAGCTATTGGGGTCGAGCGGTTCGTAGAGGAGATAAGCATCGTCGGCGTTGTCGAGCGGGAGGAGGAAGCGGGTGGTGTTGGCGTTGTGGGTGATGGGCATGGTGGGTGGACTCCGTTAGGTTACGGCGATGACAGAGACAACGATAAATACGGAGACGGGACCCGCGGTCGGCGGGTCGGGGGTTGTGGGGTTCGAGCCGGGCAACAACGGGGTGGCGAACCGGGCGGCGTTGCAGGGGGCGATCGATGCGTTGGGCGCGGCTGGGGGGACGGTGCGGGTCGAGCGGGCTGGGGTGTATGACCTGGCGGGGACGGTGTATATGGGGAGTGATACGGCGTTGGTGTTCGGGGCCGGGGTGATCGTGCGGAAGACCGAGGAAGCCGGCGGGTTTTCACACGTGATTCTGAACAAGGGCGCGTTGACGAAGACGTGGGACCGGCGGGTTCGGGTAGAGGGGTTGCGGCTGATGGTGAATGGTGTGGATGTGCGGAGCGACACGGTGCCGGGGCTGCGGGGGCAGGTGGCGTTTTTCTATGCGTCGGACGTGCGGGTGATCGGGCTGCGGTGCGACGACCTGGGGCCGCAGCAGTTCGGGGTGCATGTCTGCACGTTCGAAGACCTGGTGGTCGAGGACTGCATCATCAAGGGCGACAAGGACGGGGTACACCTGGGGCGGGGCAAGCGGTTTGCGGTCCGGGGCTGCGTGTTTCAGACCCGAGATGATGCGGTCGCGCTTAATGCTCACGACTATGCGACGTCGAACCCGGAGCTGGGCTGGATCGAGCAGGGGGTCGTGGAGCGGTGTTACGACCTCGCGGCACCGGCGGGGAAAGCGCACGAATCGGTGGGGTATTTTTGCCGGGTGCTGGCGGGGTCTTGGGGAGACTGGCGGGGAGGGATGTCGGTGCAGCAGTCGGATACGGTGGTGATGCGGGGCGACGGGCTGCCGGGCGGCGGGCGGTTGTACCGCGTGCAGGCGGAGCCGGACGGGACGCGGTATGTGTCGCGGACGTGCCCATCGCACGACGCGGGTGTTGAGGTGGTGGATGGGATCCCGTGGCTGATGATGCAGGAGGGCGTAGAGGCTTCGGCGGGGGTGCGTGATGTGGTGTTCCGAGACATCACGCTGGAGAAGCCTCGGCCGGGCTTTTCGGTGCATTTCGATCGGGATCGCTACAGCCGGTCGTACTACCCCGGCAGTGAGCCGCCGGTGCAGCGGGGGCTGGTGATGGAGGACGTGCGGGTGTTCCACGGCGGGGACTCGCCGGTGTTGTTGATCGGGACGCCGGTAGATGTGGTGACACTGAGCCGGGTAACGCTGGGGGCGGGCGGCGTGTTGGTGCACGACAAGGGCGAGGTCGGAGCGGACGGTAGGGAAAGCACGCAGACGACGGTGCAGTTGGAAGGGTGTCGGTACGTGCGAGAGGGGGAGATGGACCTGCTCGAGCAGCGTTGGGCGGGGAAGCGGGTACGCTTGACGACGCGGGGGAGCGTGGTCATGGCTGAAGGGTTCAAGGCACGGGTGGCGCGTGGGCAAGGCGTCGGAGCGGTGGACGTGGAGAGTGATCTGCCGGGGCTGGCTCGACATTGAGCCTACGGGGCGGCGGTGAAGAGAAGGTGGGAGTAGGCGGACATCAGGTCGCTGATGACGGTGCCTGGGGGGGCTTGATCTCGCCGAAGCGCTGCTCGTACTGGTTAACGTTCTGAACCAGGGCGGCGGCGAGGCGTTTGGCGGTGGGATATGAAAGAATCAGCCGCTCACTGAGCTCGACAAGCACCCGCTGGGGCTCGGCACCGGGGACGGGGCCGGCGTTAAGCCCAAGCTCGAGGATGAGCTCGTCGGTGTTCATCTGGGTGTGGAAGGCGTTGACGTAGGTGGTAGTCTGTTTGCTGCGGTCGAGCTGGAGCTGAACCTGCTGGCCGGCTGGGTCGGTGGTGGATTGTGTTTGCGGTTCGGACATCAGGCGGGTTCTTTCTGGGGTTGGAGCTTGGCGGGGCCGGCGGCGCGGACGGCATCAGTCACGCCATCAGCATACTGGGCGAAGTTATCGTGAAAGCGCTTGGCGAGGTCGGCAGCCTGAGCGTCGTATGCCGTGGCGTCAGCCCAGGCATCTCGCGGTTTGAGGATGGCATCGGGGACGCCGAGGACGTGGTCGGGGACGGCGATACCGAAGATGGGGTCGGGGCTGGTTTGGACTTCGCGGAGGGCGTGGGTGTGGATGGCGTCGATGATGGCGCGGGAGTACTTGAGCGAAATACGTTTGGCTCCAGAAGACGCGGTGCCGCCGGCCCAGCCGGTGTTGACCAGCCAGACACGCGTCTGGTGCTGCTTCATCTTTTCGGCGAGGAGCTCGGCATATTTGGCGGGGTGCCAGACGAGGAAGGGGCCGCCGAAGCAGGGGGAGAAGGTGGCTTCGGGTTCGACGACGCCCATCTCGGTGCCGGCGACCTTGGCGGTGTAGCCGGAGATGAAGTGATACATCGCCTGCTCGGGGGAGAGCTCGGCAACGGGGGGCAGAACGCCGAAGGCGTCGCAAGTGAGGAAGATGATGTCGGTGGGGTGGTCGGCGGTGCCGGGGATGCGGGCGTTGTCGATGGCCTCGACGGGGTAGGCGGCGCGGGTGTTCTGGGTGATGGAGGTGTCGCCGAAGTCGACGCGGTGGTCTTCAGGCTCGAAGCGAACGTTCTCGAGCACGGCCCCGAAGCGTAGGGCGTTGAAGATCGCGGGCTCGGATTCTTCGGAGAGGTCCAAGGCCTTGGCATAGCAGCCGCCTTCGATATTGAAGACGCCGTTGTTGGTCCAGACGTGTTCGTCGTCGCCGACGAGTTGGCGGTTGGGGTCGGCGGAGAGGGTGGTCTTGCCGGTGCCGGAGAGCCCGAAGAGGACGGAGGTGTTTTTGCCGTGCTCGTCGCAGGTGGCGGAGCAGTGCATGGAGAGGTGGCCTTGCTTGGGCATGAGGTAATTCATGACCGTGAAGATGCCCTTCTTCATTTCGCCGGCGTAGCCCGAGCCGAGGATAACGAACTGCTGGTCGCCGATGTTGAGATCGACGGAGGTGGTGGAGGTCATGCCGGCGGTGAGCGGATTGGCGGGGAACTGGCCGGCGTTGAAGATGACCCAGTCGGGTTCGCCGAAGTCGGCGAGCTCTTCGGGGGTGGGCCGGATCAGCATGGTCCACATGAACAGGGCGTGGTACGGGCGTTCGCAGATGACGCGGACTTTGAGGCGGTGCTCGGGGTCCCAGCCGGCGAAGGCGTCGACGACGTAGAGGCGGGGGCGGGTGTTGAGGTAGTCGATCGCGCGGGAGCGGTTGATCAGAAAAGTGCGGTCGTCGATGGGGATGTTGACGGTGCCCCACCAGACGTCGTCCTGGGAGTCGGGCTGCTGGACGACGCGTTTGTCTTTGGGGGATCGGCCGGTCTTCTCGCCGGAGTAGGCGATGAGGGCGCCGGAGTCGGAGAGCGAGGAGAGGGGTTCGAAACGGAGGGCGTCTTCGTAGAAGCGGGCCGGGCCGAGGTTGTGGCGGATGTCTTCGACGGTGATGCCGTAGGGCGAGAGGTCGGGCTGGGTCATGACGGGTCGCAGGTGCAGGAGGGGGGAGCGATGCAGGGGTCCACGCGGACTATATCGGCCGCTCGGCAAGCCGCGTGCCAGGTCAGCGTGGTGACGAACGCATGGGGCCGAGGCTCACCACGCAAGCGTGATGACCGAGGCGAGCAGGAGCGAGGACCAGACGATGGGAAACGCCGCGATGACGAGCCCGGTGCGGGACATGAATCGGCCGGTCGATTCGCTCTGGCGTCCCACGTATTCGCAGATCAGCAGGAAGCCGACGACGAGGGTGAACTTGAATAGGAGGGTGCCCGGCAGGCCGTAGCCGTTGATCACCGTCTCGGCCACGGGGTTGACCTCGCGTCCGCCGAGGGCCAGGACGACCTTTGTGAACAGGACATCCATCGCCGAGAGGAAGACAATCCAGGTGTAGGCGTGCGGGAAGCAGACGGGCCGATAGAAGAACGGCAGGCGGAGCGTGTGGTCCGCCGCAACCGCGGTCTGTGGGGCGTCGTGCTGCGGATGAGCCGGGCGGAGAAACGGCATACAGGCCTCCTTGCGGTCTATGACTCGAGAGCTCTTGCATTATACAAACGCGGCAACGCCTTGAGATGTTCCCGTGGGCTTACTAACCCAGAAAAACCGCTAGTTTGAGCAATGCCCGATTCATGCGGGCTGTGCGCTGCGCTGCGATTAGGCATTGATGAACATTCCCGTTGCGGATTCATCACTGTTTAGAACCGATGCCAACGGATCGTTCATACGGTTGTTGACTAGAGGCGTGATACAGAACGCGGCGGGGGCACCGGGGGTGAGCGCTGCGGTGTTGCGGGGGAGTCCGAGTGCAGTGGCACCGTGTGTGGTGGCCATGGCGAGGAGCGTGTCAGGGTCGGTGCCGTCGCGTTGGTGGAGGAAGCGCATCTGAGGCAGCAGCCCGAGCGGCTGCGGTTCGTCGGCGGGCTGGCAGACGATGGAGTCGGTGCCGAGGCAGACATTGACGCCGGCAGCGAGGAGGTCGCGGTAGCGGTGATCGGTGTGGCCGAAGTAGGCGCTGGCGAAGGGGCAGTAGGCGACCGAGGTTTGAGTGCCGGCGAGGATGGCGATGTCGTCGTCGGTGAGGTAGTTGCCGTGGGCGATGAGCCAGGGCGATTGTTCGAGGTGTGGCCGCATCCAGGCAACGGGAGAGAGGCCTTGGCCGTAGGCGGCGGCGGATGCGTCATTCCACTTGCCGAGTTGTTGGAGGAAGTCGCGGAACGGACCGTCGCCGTGGGCGACAAAGCGGAGCTCTTCGGGGAGTTCGGCGAGGTGGGTGCAGACGGGGCGGTTGGACTTGGCGGCGGCGGCGAAGAGGCGGGGCCCGGCGGAGTAGGGCGCGTGCGGCTGGAAGCCGAGGGTGTCGTCATCGGCTGCGACGACGTGCGGGATGCGGGCGAGCGCGGGCTGGTCGAAAGGCTCGGCGAGCCCGAAGAGTTCGAGGAAGGTGATGCCGTGGAGGCCCGCGGCTTGCCGGGCGTGATGGACATCGAGGCCTGACGTGATGTCACCGATGGTGCCGACCCCGGCGTCGAGGCTGGCCTGGGCGGCATCGCGGGCGGCGTTGGCGAACCAGCCGTGATCGTCAGGCGGGGCTGCCTGGCGGAGCAGGGTGACCCACGGGATGAAGTCGCCGGGGTAAGGCTGAGAGCCAATCGCGGAGAGTTCGAGGTGGGCGTGGGCGTTGACGTGTGCGGGGGTGACTAGCGCGTCGCCGAGGTCGTGCGTATCCTCTGTTGGGCTGGGGAGGTCGGCCGGTCGACCGACGGCGAGGATGCGGCCGCCCTGGACAGCGATGGCTGCCCCGTCATCGAAACGGACGCCGACGGCATCTCGGACCGCACGGGCTTGGATCAGGCTTATCGGTCCATCATTCATGCGACGCTCGCGGGGCTCCCGATAGTCGTAACACAAGCGGTTGGGGCCTGCGCGTGCGGTGCAGGCGTCGTCCGCTCGCCTTAAACTCCGTCAACTTCAAACCTCCGGCAGCCGGCAGCGCCGGCCGTGACCCCACCCGGAACAAGGATCCCTTCGATGAACAAATCCGCCCTGACCCTCGTGCTGGCGTTGGCCGGCGTGACCGCCCTGTCCGGCTGTGTGCCGCAATCCGAGTACGACCAGCTGCTGCAGATCAACCGGACCCAGGAAGAAACCAACTTCGGGCTGCGGGCCCGGATCCAGGCGTTGCAGGACGAGCTCGAAGCACTCCGCAGCGGGGCGTCGGCGGAAGAAGCGCGGGAGGCGGCGTTCCAACAACGCATCGCGCAGCTGGAACAGCAGATCGCCACGCTGCAGGCCGCTCTGACCAAGGCCGAGGCCGACCTGATCGCGGCGATCTCCGGGCCGGGGCTGGAAGGCATCGACGTGCAGCTGGCGAGCAAGCTCGAAGCACTGGCCCGAGCAAACCCCGAGCTGATGGAGTGGGACGAGACGCGGAACATGATCCGCCTGCGGAGCGACCTGACGTTCAGCTCCGGTTCGATCGAACTTCGACCCGCTGCGGCGGACGCGCTGGCGAAGCTGGCGGACGTGCTGCAAGACCCGACCGCAGAGCCGTATGAGGTCCGCATCGTCGGGCACACCGACAACGTACGGGTGCGTGCCCGGCCCGGCCGGCGGTTCAACAACAACTGGGAGCTCTCGGCGTTCCGTGCGATCGCCGTCAAGGACGCCTTCACCCGTAAAGGCATCCCCAACGGCCGCCTGAGCATCGCGGGCTACGGCGAGCACCAGCCTGTTGTGCCTAACGGCCCGCGTGGGGCAGAAGCGAACCGGCGGGTCGAGATCTTCCTCGTGCCGTTGGTGAAGCCGACCGTGGCGGAAGAACCGGCTGAAGAAGAGGCGGCAGCCCCTGTGGGTGCGGGGGTGGTCGAGGCGGGCGAAGCGCCGACTGCGCCGGAGCCGGTTGATTTCACGAAGTGAACGGATACACGGCCGCGTCGCGTAGCGACCCGGCTATATCACAAGAAGCTCGATCAAAAGTCCATGGAACTCATTGGGTCGTGCGGCTTCCACCGGCCACCGATGTGCACACGGGTCACGCCGGTAACGCTGTTGTTGTGGATGAGCTTGGCGACGCCGTAGTTCATTCGGATGCAGCCGCCCGAGGCGGGGTAGCGGGGCATCGTGGTGTGGGAGTGGATGGCGATGTAGCGGGGCCAGTGGACGACCCACGTGGCGTAGTGGCAGGTCGGGACGGAGTAGAGCTGGTCGGCGAAGCCTGCGACGACGAACGTGCCCTTGGGCGTGCATAGGGTGTCGTTGGTGTTGGAGGTTTCGGGGTCGTTGCAGTCGGTGCCGGGGACGCCTCGGCCACCGCTGACCCGCCAGGGGCCGGTCGGGATCGGCGTGGGCTCCAGTTCGGCAACCAGGTCGATCGGCTCGGCGGCCTCGGGGCCGGCCCAGACGATGCGGGTGTGGGCACGCCCATCGGTGAGGTCGATGAACACGTCTTGGATAAAGGTGTTGGGGAAGTCGGGGTGCCGCAGCGCGAGGTCGAAGCCGTTGCCCGCCCGTGCGGGGTCGCCCGGCTCGTACCCTGCGGAGTAGGATGGCTCGACCGTCAGCTTCTCGAGGGGCAGCGGCATCGCGTCTGCCTTGGGCAACCACCAGTCGGGCTTCACCGGGGTCTGCTGCCACTGCGACCACGTCACCGGCGGGTCGGTCTCGCAGCCCGACACCCCGGCCATCAGGATCAACAACCCGGTCAGAGCAGAGGTGAAGCGGCGGTGCATGGGGTTCTCAGAAGGACGAGAGAAGCATCGGGGTGACGTGCAGACCCCAAGAGAATATCCGGATGCCCCACTGAGGGGTATCGTCATGGACGAAGCCCCTAGTCGTACCAGTAAAAAAACAGCCCCGCCGGGGAGCGGGGCTGCGTTAAGGAGTGGGGTAAGCGAGGGTGACGGGGCTCGAACCCGCAACCTTCGGATCGACAGTCCGATGCTCTAACCAATTGAGCTACACCCCCAAATCCGAATCACGGTCGGGGCGGGTGGGGTCGCTTACCAGCGAGCCGCTTAGCGTATCGCAATGGCCGTGGGTGTCAAACGGCCGGCCGACTCAGCGGGAAGAAACCGTTTTGGACTTGCCCTCCTTCGAGGCCTCGATCGCGGTCAGGATGACGTTCAGTGCCTTGTAACCCTCTTCGCCGTCGATCTCCGGCTTCCGCCGGTTGAGGATCGACGCGGTCATCATGTCGGGGATGCCCGAGCCGACCTGGCTTTCGTTGGTGGCGACCGCCCCGGTGATGTGGCGTTCTTTCTGGCCGTTGGCGTAATCGACCATGACGCCGTACTCGGGGTCGGAGGCGATCCGCATGACGCCGTTGGCGCAATAGAGGGTGGTGCCGTTGTCCTCGAAGCGGCCGTAGTTGGTCCAGGAGATCGTCATGGTGCCGAGTGCGCCGGAGGCGGTTTCGAGCGTGAAGAAGGCGTTGTCATCGACGGGGATGGGCTTGCCGTTGGGCTGCTTCTTGTGGAGCGTGCGGACGGAGCCAGCGACCTTGGTGATCTCCTCGCCGAGGAGGAAACGGAGCAGGTCGGCCTTGTGGATGCCCAGGTCGCCACAGACGCCCATGACGGCGGGGCCCTTCTTGAAAAACCAGGACGACGCGCCATCGACGGACCAGCCGTCGGGCCCGGGGTGCTTGAAGGTGGTCTCGAAGGTGAGCACCTTGCCGAGCTTGCCGGTGTCGAGGACTTCCTTGGCCTTGGCGTGGGGCGACATGAGGCGTTGGTTCATGCCGATCATGAGGTACTTCCGCGCCTTCTTCGCCGCCGCGATCATCTTCTTGGCCTCGGCCCGCGTGCCGGCCATCGGCTTCTCGCAGAGCACGTGCTTGCCGGCTTTGTGGGCGTCGACCGTCATCGGTGCGTGCAGGGCGTTGGGGCCCGCGACGACGACCGCATCGATCTCCTTGAGCTCGAGCATCTGCTTGTAGTCACGGAACGGCTGAGCGTCGTACTCCTCACCGAGGGCCTTAACGCGGTCCTTGACGGGGTCGGCGATGGCAACGACTTCGGAGTCGGGGTGGGCGTGGATCTCGGGGAGGTGGCGGCGCTGGGCGATTGCGCCACCGCCGATGACGCCGTACTTCACGATCTTGGGCATGGGGGTCCTCTTTTGGGTCGGGCAAAAACGGTTTGAGTCGGGTCGGAGAAGATAGCCCGTTTCGCGGCGTGGTGTGGTGCGACGGTGAGCCTGAAGTGTGGGCTAGATCACTTCGAGGTGGTCCTTGTCGGGCAGGGCGGGGAACGATACGGTGGGGAGGGTCTGGTACCAGTAGGCGACGGAGGCGATGTCGTCCTGGCGGGGCAGGTAGCGCTGGCCGCTGCGCCAGCCGAGGGCCTGGACGGTGACGCGGAGGTCCTGCCGGAAGCGAACGGGGTCGGTGAGGTGCCAGCGGTACATACCGAAACGGGTCTGCGATCGGTAGAGGCCGTCGGGCCGGAGCACCTGGGGCAGGCCGGCGTAGGGCGTGGTGTATTCCTGGTATTGGTGGGTCTGCTTGTTCTCGAAGTTGTAGGAGCCGCAGAAGTAGTCCTCGGTGCCGGTGCCGCAGAGGGTGGGGTGTTCGGTGTCGCCGTCGAGGAAGAACTTGACCTCGCCCTCGCCCCACCAGCCGGAGTGGTTGACGCCCCAAGCGAGGTAGGTCCCGGCGTATCGGCCTCGGCCGGCGACGCCCTCGAGGATGGTGTAGTCCTGCTTGTAGGGCAGCGGGTTGACGCGGCGGAACTGGGCGTGGAAGTAGGCGGCGTCGGGCGGCTGCTCGCCCTCGGCGTAGTTGATCTGGTAGTAGAGCGTGTGGGGCTGCTCTTCGAGGTTCTCGAGGGTAACGCGGCAGCTATGCCGGAACGGCATCGGCCAGTAGCAGTTGAAGGCGCTGCCTGGGTTAACGCAGACGGCGAGCGAAGAGACGGGGGAGAACTGGCCCCAGCCACAAGCGAAGAAGTCGCCGAGCGGGCACTCGACGGACGGCTGCTCCTGATCGTCCCAGTAGATGCGGAGGATGGCGAAACGCCAGGTGCCGCGGAGGGTCATCCACACCTGCTCGATGCAGCCGGGGCCGGTGATGTCGGCGAGGGTGAAGGTCTGGCCCGGCTCGATCTGGACAGAGGGAGAGACCTTCCAGCCGGGACCGAGGTCGCGGGCGGCGTGGGCCCCGGTGCCGGTCGTGGCCATCGCCCCCTTGCCCTTCTCACCGGTGAAGTTCTCGGGCGTGATCGCGCGCGACTGGTGCGTGTCAAGAATGCTTAGGTGCCGGAGGTCCATGAGCAGGCCGGGTTACTTCACTTCGGAGAGCTTCACCGGGCTGCGGTGCTTTGCGGAGAGGGTGACGGCTTCGAGGACGCGTTGGGTCTGGTAGGCGTCGGCGAAGTCGGGGATGGGGACGACGGGCTTGCGGTTGGACAGGGCGAGGCACATGTCCGCGGCCTGATTGATGAAGCCGTGCTCATAGCCGATGGCGTGGGCGGTGGGCCACCAGGCGTGGGCGTAGGGATGGCCGGCGTCGCCATTGGAGACGTTGATGGTAGACCAGCCCTGGAGCTTCTCGGGGAGGGTGTTGTCGTACCACTGCAGTTCGGTCATGCGTTCGAAGTTGAACTTGATGGCGCCGTGCTCGCCGTGGACCTCGAGCTTATTGCCGTTCTTGTCGCCGGTGGAGAGGCGGGTGGCCTCGAAGGTGGCGACGGCACCGCCCTTGAACTCGGCGGTGAAGAGGGCGGCGTCGTCGACGGTGGACTTGGCTTTCTTGGCCTTCTTGGTCTTTGCCCCCCGGCCGGAGATTTCGCCGCCGGCCCCGCCCTCGAGGACGGTGCGTTCCTTGATGAACGTCTTGAGGATCGCACCATTGACGTTGGCGAACTCGTCGCCGGTGACGAAGCGGGCGGCGTCGATGGAGTGGGCGCAGAGATCGCCGAGCGAGCCGGAGCCGGCGACGTTGCCCTTGAAGCGCCATAGCATCGGGGTGTCGGGGCCGGCCCAGTCCTGGAGATAGAACGCGCGGACGTGGTAGATGCGTCCGAGTCGGCCTTCCTTCACAAGCTGGTGGGCGAGAGCGAGGGCGGGGCAGCGGCGGTAGTTGTACCAAACGAAGGTCTTCTGCTTCTTCCCCCCGGAAGCCGCCTTCTTCGCCGCTTGCAGCATCTCACGGGCCGCGTCGAGCGTGTTCGCCAGCGGCTTCTCACAGGCGACGTGCTTGCCGGCCTCGAGGGCCTCGATCGCCATGTCGCGGTGCACGTGGTTGGGCGTGCCCACATCGACCAGGTCGATCTCGGGGTGATGCACCAGCTCACGCCAATCGGTCGTCCAGTTCTGCCAGCCCCAACGCGGTGCGAAGGACTTGAGGTCTTCGGCATCGCGGGCGGCGATGGTGTGCATCACCGGGTCACGCGGAAGGTCGAAGAACTTGCCTGCCTTGAGGTAGGCGTTGGAGTGGGTTCGGCCCATGAATTTGGAGCCGATGAGGCCGACGTTGAGGGGCTTGGGCATGGGCGGGTTACCGGAGAGTGGGGAAAGTGTGGTGGGCTAGATGGGCATGCCGGTGATCTGGCCCTCGAAGACGACACGGCCGTCGACCAGGCCCTGGGCGAGGGTCTTGCAGCGGCGTGGCTTGGCCTCGATGGCCTTGGAGAGCATGACCAGGCGGTCGCCGGGGACGACCTGGCCGCGGAACTTGACGTTGTTGACACCGACGAACCCAATGAACCCGAAGGCATGGTCGTGCATGATGCGTTGGGCCTGGAGTGAGGCGCACTGGGCGGCGGTCTCGATCATGAGCACGCCGGGGAAGATCGGTCGACCGGGGATGTGGCCATCGCACCAGAACTCGTCGTCGCCGATCTCCTTGTAGGCCACGAGGTCGGTTCGGTCGTCACTCTCGTAGGCCACGCCATCGAGCAGCCGCATGTTGCCGCGGTGCGGGTTGATGGCCTCGATCTGCTCGATGCTGAGCAGCGGGGTATCGAAGCAGGCGTTCGAGATATCAAACAGCAGCGCGGAGGGGGCCATATCAAGGGAAGCACGCCGCAGCGGGGGCGACGCGGGCGGGGTCTACGGGGCTATGGGGGTGTAGGCCTGATGGCCGGGCGGGCCGACGATCAGGACTCGTCGTTACGGCTCTCGAGGACCTGCTTGCGGAGCTCCTGGGCCGTGTTCTTGACGTCCTGCATGGCCTTGCGGACACGGGTGCCGGCCGCGCGGTTACCACCTGCAGACTTGCGGACATCGTCTTCAACCGCAGCGATGAGGGATTTGAGCTGTTCGTAGGTCTCGAGCATGGGGTTCTCCAGAGAGGGGGGATAGGTGGGATCAGGCGGGGCAAGGGGACAGGCCCGCGTACAAGCCGTAAAACGGGGTTGGTAGCCTAACGAGCCGCTCACGAGGCGGCAAACGCGGGGTGCGGGTTTCAGCGGGCCCATACAGGGGCTTACGGCGACACGGGGGTCTTGCGGAAGTGATCAGCCAGGGCCTGAGCAAGGGCCGCGGGGCTGGGCTGCTCGGCCTCGACGTCGGGGGGAGTGCCCAGATCACGGAGGTTCTGGCTGGTCATGGGGCCGATCGAGACGAGGGTCGGCGTGTTGAGCAACTCGGCAGCCTTGTCGCCCAGCAGGGCGTGGAGGTTGCGGGCGGTGGAAGAGCTGGTGAAGGTCACGGCGTCGATGTTGCCGGTGTCGAAGGCCTCGCAGACCGCCTCGGGCAGCTCGGCGACGGGGCGGGTGTGGTAGGCAGTGACGGTCGAGACACGGGCTCCGGCGGCGGACAGGGCGTCAACGATCGGGTCGGCGGCGATGTCGGCCCGGAGCAGCAACATGCGCAGCCCGGCCAGGTCTGTGTGGTCCGCGAGCTCGTCGGCGAGGGCGGCGGCGTTAGGACGCTCGGGGATGAAGTCGGGGCGGACGGTAAGGCGTTGCTGCAGGGCGTCGGCGGTGGCCTGCCCGACGACGGCGAGCTTCGTGCCGGCGAGGGCGCGGGCGTCGAGGTTCATCGCATCGAGCCGGTCGGCGAGCACGCCCACCGCGTTGGCGGAGGTCAGCACGAGCCAGTCCGTTTGATCCAGGGCTAGGAGCTGCTGATCGACTTCGTCGTAGCTGTCGGGTGGGTGGATCTCAATGGTCGGGGCTTCGAGGACTTCGGCACCGAGGGCTGCCAGAGCGTCGCGGAGGGCGCTGGCCTGCTGGCGGGTACGGGTGATGAGGACACGCTTGCCGAACAGCGGTTTGTGGGTGGGGTCGAAGAAGAAGTCGAGGCCGGGCTCGTCGATGGCACAGACGGGGCCGACGACGATGATGGCCGGGGCTTTGATGCCGGCGGCGGTGGTCTTGTCGGGCAGGGTGTCGAGGGTGCCGGTGACGTGGCGTTGTTTGGGGAGCGTGCCCCACTGGACGATGGCGGCGGGGGTGGTTCGGGGCAGGTCGTGGGACACAAGGGTGTCGCAGATGGCTTGCAGGCGGGAGACGCCCATGTAGAAGCAGGCGGTGCCGCCGGCGGCGATGAGGGCGGCGAGTGCGGGGTAGTCGATCGCGGTCTGGTCTTTGGTGGGGTCTTCGTGGCCGGTGACGAAGGTGAGGGTCGAGGCGAGGTGGCGGTGGGTGACGGGGATGCCGGCGTAGGCGGGGGCGGCGATGCCGGCGGTGACGCCGGGGATGACCTCGCAGGGGACGCCTTGTTTCGCACAGAACGCGGCCTCTTCCGCACCGCGTCCATAGAGGTAGGGGTCGCCGCCCTTGAGGCGGACGACGCGGTGGCCCTGCTTGGCGAGGTCGACCAGGAGCTGATTGGTGTCGGGCTGTTTGACCTTGTGGAGCTTCGCGCGTTTGCCGACGTCGATCCGCTTGGCGGCGGGCGGAGCGAGGTCCATCAGGACGGGGTTGGCCAGAGCGTCGAAGACAACGGCGGTGGCGTGTTGGAGACGCTGCCGCCCGAGGACGGTGAGGAGGCCGGGGTCGCCGGGGCCGGCCCCGACGAGGCTGACGAAGCCGACTGATGGGGCCGGGTTATCGGGTGCAGATGGGTGTTGGGCGGGATCAGTCACTGGGTTTGTGCGGGTTTTTGGGGTGGTTCGGGCGGTAGCGGTTAACCATAAGGGCTGTCACGACGATGCGTGCAGTAAGGGGGACTCTCTTCAAAGGAGCACGCATCATGTCGGCAGCACCGCTTCGCTACGTGGACCCGGACGCGACCCCAACGGACAGCTATTTCTTCGAGCGGCGGTCTTCGCCCAGACGGAAGATGAACGGCCGGGTCACGGCCCTGCTGGAACCGGAAGACGGTGAAGGGAACCTCAAGCGGATCCGGTCGCTCACGCTGGTCGACGGCTCGGCCAACGGGTTGGGTGCCCGCTGCGATCAGGAAATCACGCGCGGCACGCGGATGAGCGTGTTCTTCCCGCCGCACGGCTACGAGGCGGGGTTTGCGATGGGTGGTGAGGTGGTGAACTGCTGGCGTGATGGCTCGGGTTGGCGGATCGGCATCCAGTTGGATGAAACGGTCGGGCGTTTGGCGGGGTGAGCGGGACGCTCCGCGTCACCCGCTACACGTCGTCCATCGAGGCCAGTGTCTCACGCAGACGGGTGTAGGACTGTTCGAGAGCCTGGGGGATGACGCGGACGCCGGGGATGGTCTGCATGAAATTGGTGTCGCCGTTCCAACGGGGGACGGCATGGAGATGGAGGTGGCCGGGGACGCCGGCGCCGGCGGCACGCCCGAGGTTGAGCCCGAGGTTGACGCCCTGGCAGTGGCAGGCGGCCTTGAGTAGGCGGGTGGCGAGCTCGGCGGTCTCCATGAGCTCGGCCCGGCATTGCGGGGTGAGTTCGGAGAGCTCGGCGGCGTGTTGGTGAGGGGCAATGAGCAGGTGGCCGTTGGCGTAGGGGTAGCGGTTGAGCAGGAGGACGGTGCTGGGGTATCGGCGGAGGACGAGGCGATCGTCGGCTTCTTGTTGGGTGAGGTCGTCACGGGCGGCGTCGCAGAGAAAGCAGCCGTTGCCACGTTGCAGCGGCGGCGGGGCTTCCGGGTCGGGGCCGGGCTCGGAGAGGTTTTCGAGGTAGGCCATCCGCCAGGGGGCCCAGAGGTTTTGGGGGGAGTCGGGCATAGGGCCAGCGTAGCGAGCGCGGGGAGGGTGAAGGGTGTCCGGTTACAACTTTGGGCGGGCGGGGAGGGATAACTTGAGTCGGACTCGTTGGCGGACCGATGGCCTCTGTACTCGGAGGGGTTGTTTGGCGGGTGGGGTGTCGGTGATGTTGCCGACGGGGACGGTTTGATCCACGCCCATGCCTGAGCACGCGTCAGTCTGGTTGATTCTGGTGGCGGTGCTCGCGCCGGTCACGGCGGGGGTGGCGACGATGTGGCTGCCGAAGTCGGTGGTGGCGCTGCGGGTCGCGGTGGCGCTGTGCGGACCTCTCACGGCATTCTTCTGCATCCTCGCGTCACTGTCGTTGGGCGGACTGGACCGGACGCCGAACGGCGAGGTCGGCTGGCTGCCGTCGCTGAACATCAACCTGGCGTTCCTGACCGACGGGTTAGGCGCTTTCTTCGGGCTCCTGGTCTCAGGGATCGGGGCGATGATCGTGCTGTATGCCCGCGGCTACTTTGGCAAAGAGGGCCCGACGTCGAAAGAAGACCTGGCCCGGTTCTACCCGCTGCTGGGCTTCTTTATGACCGCGATGGTGGGGCTGGTCCTGGCGGACTACACGCTGCTCACGCTGCTGTTCTGGGAGATGACGAGCATCAGCTCGTTCTTCCTGATCGGTTGGGACCGGTACAACAAGCACGCGGTGAAGCTCGGCATGCAGGCGTTCTTCACCACGGGGCTGGGCGGGCTCGCGCTGCTGGGCGGCATCCTGCTGTTCGGGGACTCGACGGGTGTGTGGCGGTGGAGCACGATGCTCGAGGGCGCGGGGTCGATCGACTGGGGGAATGACGGGGTGATGTGGGCCTTCGTGCTGATGTTTATCGGGGCAGCGGCGAAGTCGGCGCAGTGGCCGATGCACTACTGGCTGCCCGGGGCGATGGCGGCGCCGACGCCGGTCTCGGCGTTCCTGCACTCGGCGACCATGGTGAAGGCGGGCGTGTTCCTGGTCGGCCGGCTGATGCCCGCGTTCGCGGCGGTGGATGTCTGGGCGGGGGTCATCGTGCCGTTCGGGGCGGTGACGATGCTGATCGGTGGGGTCCTGGCCCTGAATCAGTACGACCTCAAACGCATCTTCGCGTACACAACGGTCTCGCAGCTCGGGCTGCTGATGACCATGTACGGGCTCGCCGGCTACACCTACAAGGGCTCGCCGACGATCGATTTCGATATCACGCAGATCGCCAACCACGCGTTCTACAAGGCCCCGCTGTTCATCGCGGCCGGGGCGATCGGGCACGTCGCGTCGCGGCAGCTGCCCGAGTTGTTCGGGGCTTTCCATAAGCACAAGGCGATCTGCATCACGATGCTGCTGGCGGGTTACGCCTTGGCGGCGGGGCCCGGAACGATCAGCTTCCCAGCCAAAGAACTGTTCCTTTACGCGGTCTATCACGCCGCAGAGGAAGCACGTTGGCTATGGCTGGTGATGGCGATGACGGTGGCCACCGCGATGTGCAACGTCGCGATCTTCGTGCGGCTGCTCACGACCCTCATGGGCTGGCGGTTCGGGCTCAAGGCCGAGCCGCACGACCACGACAACCACGACGACCACCACTACGAGCATCACCACGAGCACGGCCTCATGGCCGCGATGATCTGGCTGCCCGGCCTGTTGATCGTCTCGCTGCAATACGTCGGCGGACTGATCCCGCCCGTGTGGGACGCCCTGTTCTTGCCGTTCGAGATCAACGCGAACTACTTCTCGATGGACAAGGGCGTGCCGAGCCTCTGGTACGCGATCACGCACCCAAGTTTACCGCTGCTGATGTCGTTCCTGGCCATCGGCGGCGGCGTGCTGCTCGGCATCAGCAAGCTCGCCCGGCACGAGCACAAAGACATCCACGACCACATCTACCCCTTCGCTTACTTCCTGTCGGTCACGGGCGGCGGCCGGGTCTTCCGGCTCGTCCAGACCGGCAACCTCAAGCACTACATGCTCTTCATCCTGGGCTTCTTCCTGCTGACCTTTGGCTGGGCCGCCCTGCCCGATCAAGCCATGCGGCAGATGATCGCCCTCACCCCCGGCTCGGGCTACGGCATCGGCATCCTGCTTGGGGCCATCACCTGCTTCACCGCCCTGGCGATCCCGTTCACCAAGTCCCGCATCATCCGCGTCGTGTTCCTCGGGGCGACCGGGTTCTCCGTCGTCGGCATCTACATCGTCTACCAGGCCCCGGACCTCGCGCTGACGCAGCTGATGTTCGAGATCATCTCGGTGATCCTGTTCGTGATCGTGCTGCGGCTGCTGCCGAAGGAGAAAAGGGTCAAGCAGGTGTTGGTGGGCAGGCTCGGCCGGGTGGCGATCGCGGCGAGCGTTGGGCTGGCGTTCGGGTGGATGACACTCACGGCCGCAAGCTCCGATCCACAGTTCCGCGTCGGCGAAACCCTCGCTCAGCACAGCTACGGCAACTACGAATACAACGAAGCCGGTGAGAAGGTCCAGCTGCAACCCACCCCGCTGGACACGACCCGCGGCGGCGGCGGCGACAACATCGTCAACGTCATCCTCGTCGACTTCCGGGCCCTCGACACCTACGGCGAGATCGCGGTCCTCGGGCTTGCGGCCATCGGTGTGTGGTCGATGCTGCCTCGGCGGAAGCGTGGCCGGCCCGACCTCAACCCGGGCCCGCACCGCACGCTGGTCAGCGAGGGCCGTAACGCCAACCCGCACATCGCGGAAGGGGGCGTGGCATGAGCTCCATGCTCCTGCGGACCGCGATGCGGCTGCTGTTCCCGCTCACCCTGCTCTTCGGCGTCTACATGACCATCAAGGGCCACAACGAGCCCGGCGGCGGCTTCATCGGCGGGCTCATCCTCGCCACCGCGCTGGCCCTCTATCGCATGGCGGCCGGCCCCGGCTCGCTCTGGGACATCATCCCCGTGCACCCCCGCGTCCTGGTCACGCTCGGCCTCGGGTTCGCCACCCTCACCGCGCTCGGCCCGATGCTCCTCGGCCTGCCCGTGCTCACCTCCTGGACCGGCGACGTCCCCCTGCTCTTCGGCGAAACCGTCCACCTCGCCACCGCGCTCGTTTTTGATCTCGGCGTCGTCTTCGTCGTCATTGGCGTGTCCGTCGGCATGATCACCCGGCTCTCCGAGGAGTGCGAGGATCTCGATGATCCCCCCGGTGCATCACCGGAAGAGGCGGGTGGCGAAGGGGGTGCGGTATGACGCTCATCGTCTCCGTCTGCGTCGCGGTCATCTTCGGCACCAGCATCTACCTGATGCTCAGCAAAGAGCTCAAGTCCGTCGCTATGGGTGTGTTCCTGCTCGGGCACGCCGCGAACCTGTGCATCCTCGCCCAGTCCGGCAGCCCGCTGATCGTCGGCGACGACGGCATGGTCGAAAGCGTCAAACGCCCGCCCATCCTCGGGCAGGGCGAACCCGCGGCCGCCCCGCTCGACCTGCTGGTCGACCCGCTGCCGCAGGCGCTCATCCTGACCGCCATCGTGATCAGCTTCGGCGTCATGGCATTCCTGCTCACGCTGCTGGTCAAGACCTCCCGGTCGCAGGGCACGCTTGACCTCGATGAGCTCGCGCGGCCCGCCGAGGCCGACGACCCACCGGTGCCGGTGCTATCCGAAGACGACGAGAACCGCACTACGCACGGCCCGCAGCCCGACCGCGGCAACGACCCGGAGAGGGGGGAGCCCGCATGAGCGTCCCGCCCGTCCACGACCTCGTGGCCCTGCTGATCGTGATCCCGCTGGTGGCGGGGCTGCTGTCCCTGGCTGTGATCAATTCACGCTTCTGGTCGCGGGCCATCGGCGTGTCCAGCATCCTGCTCACGCTCGGGCTCGCGCTCGGGCTGCTCCTGCAGCTCACCGCCAACGGCGGCGACGTGCTCGTCTCCGAAATGGGCAACTGGAAGGCACCCTTCGGTATCGTCGTCATCTACGACAGCCTCTCGGGCATCCTCGTCACCGCGGCGATGGTCACCGCGCTCGCCGCCTACCTGCACAGCTTCTCCAGCCTCGACCCGGGCGTTGAACGCCGATACTTCCACCCGCTGTTCCAGTTCCTGCTGGTCGGCGTGAACCTCTCGTTCGTCACCGGCGACCTGTTCAACCTCTTCGTCGGCTACGAGGTCATGCTCATGGCCAGCTACGCGCTGCTGACCATCGGCTCGGGCAGGGCGCAGCTCCGGCAGGCGTACAAGTACGTCCTGCTCAACGTGCTCGCCGGCACGATCCTGCTCATGTCCGCGGGCATGACCTACGGGATGTTCGGCACGCTGAACATGGCCGACCTCGCACGGATCATCGCCGAGATCGAGGCCGACCCGACCCGCGAACTCCCCGCCGGGTTCACCGCATTGTCCGTGATGCTGCTGCTGGTCTTCGCGGTCAAGGGCGCGTTCTTCCCGCTCTGGTTCTGGCTGCCCGACACGTACTACACCCTGCCGATCGCGATCGGCGGGCTCTTCGGCGGGCTCCTGACCAAGGTCGGGGTCTACACGATCGTCCGGCTATTCCCCGGCGTCTTCGCATCAGACGGGGCCGGCGGCAGCAGCGACGTGATTGCCGTCACCCTCGCAATCACGGCAGGCGTCACGATGTTCCTCGGCGTGCTCGGCGCGGTCTCGCAGCACCGGGTCCGGAAGATCCTGGCGGTGCACGTGATCAGCCAGGTCGGATACATGGCGGCGGGTATTGCGGTCGCGGTGTGGGTCGACCGCGGGGCGGTGCTCGGCGGGCAACTCACGGGACGGACCATCGCCGCGTTTGCGATCGGCGGCTGCGTGTTCCATATGGTCCACAACATCATCGTGAAGTGCGCGTTGTTCCTCTGCTGCGGCCTCATGGAGAAGCACGCCGGCACCGACGACCTCGACAAGCTCGGCGGCCTGCTCAAGCGGGACGTCTTCCTCGCGGTGCTCTTCTTCATCGCCGCGATGAGCCTTGTCGGGTTCCCGCCGCTCTCGGGCTTCGGTGGCAAGATCGTCATCATCCAGGCCGGCTGGTCCAACCTCTGGGTGCTATCCGTGCTCGGGCTGCTCACCGGGGCCCTCACGCTTCTGTCCATGCTCAAGATCTGGAGCTACGGCTTCTGGAACCCCGACCAGGCCCCCGTCGCTCGCCAGCCCTCGCACGTCAAGGCCACCAACCGATCGGCCTACCTCGGCGTTGCGCTGCTCGTCGCGATCGCCCTGTTCCTCGGGTTCGGCAGCGAGGCGGTCTACGAGATCGCCTTCAACGCCGGCGACCAGATCGCTGACCGCACCGCGTATATCGAAGCCGTACTCGGCCCCGAAGGCATCGCCAACCTCGACGGCCCCGCACCCGTTGACGCACCTGCGACCACTCAACCCGCGGAGGTGCTGCCTTGACCCTCCCGCTGTTCCTGCTCAATCTCGTCCTGGCCGGCGTCTGGATCATCCTGAATCAGGATGCGAGCTTCTTCCACCTGCTGATGGGCTTCCTCGCCGGGGCGTTGATCACGCACATCCTCGCGATCGCGCTCGGTCAGGGGAACTACCTCGGCCGGCTCTGGACCCGCGTCCGGTTCCTGGGCTACTTCATCCGCATCCTCATCGAGGCCAACATCGAGGTCGCCAAAGAAATCCTCACGCCCGGCCACTCGATGAAGCCCTGCTTCATCCGCTACGACGTCTCCGAGCTCGACGCGGTGCAGACCACCACCCTCGCCTCCGCGATCACCCTCACGCCCGGCACGCTCTCGACCGACGTTTCCGACGACGGCAACACCCTGTACATCCACGCGATGTACGCCGAGGACCGCGACAAAGCCCTCGCCGCCCTCGACGAGCTCCGCAACCGACTCATGGAGGACGTCTTCGCCCAATGACACGCCTCCGCCTGGTCATCCCGACCCTGCTCACCGTGGTCAGTCTCCTGCTCTGTAGCGCACCCGCGTACGCAGCCAAAGCGGCCCAAGTAGCTCAGACCGTCGGCGAGAACATGCCCTCGCACCACGACGATCGCACCGCGCTCGGCCAGTTCATCGTCGATGTCGCAGCACCGATCTGCGTGGCCGTCCTGCTGATCGCGGTCTGCCTCTGCATCTACCGCATGATCCGCGGGCCGCACCTCGCCGACCGTGTCCTCGCCGGGGACACCATCGCCATCATCGTCGTCGGGATCGTCGCGGTGTTCTCCGTGATGCTCGAGTCGGACCTGTTCTTCGACGCCGCCCTCGTCGTCGCCATCATCGGCTTCGCCTCGACCGTCGCCTTCTCGCAATACATCGGGGCACGCCGCAAGACCGACGACACCACAACCAACACCCCGCCGCCGGAGACCCACGTATGAACTGGGTCCTCGACATCCTCGCCCTCATCAGCCTCGCCTTCGGGCTCTTCTTCATGATGGTCGGCGCGCTCGGCCTCGTCCGACTCCCCGATGTCTATCACCGTATCCACGCCGCCTCCAAGGCCACCACCCTCGGCCTCCTCGGCCTGCTCCTCGCGGCCGTCCTCCATGTCGGCACCTTCGGCGTCGCCACCAAGGCCCTGCTCACCATCGTCTTCGCCTTTGTCGCCACGCCCATCGGCTCACACATCCTCGCCAAGGCCGCCCACCGTGACGGGGCTGAGCAGTGGTCCGGCACCCTCGCCGACGACCTCGCCGACGACGAAAAGTAACCCACACCACAAACCCCACACGCCTCCTAAGCTCCAGGCTCTAACCGCTAGCAGCTTGCATGCCCAACGCGCACCTCAACACCATCGCCCCCGGCCTCTCCCCTGAACAGGTCAACCAGCTCGACCAACTCGTCGATCTGACGCTCGACGCCAACCAACGCCTGAACCTCACCGCGATCAAAGACCGCGAGGGTGTGGCGTCCCGGATGGTCCTCGACTCGCTCACCGCCCTGCCTGGGCTTGACCAGCTCAACGACGGTGCCACGGTGCTCGACCTCGGCACCGGCGGTGGCTTCCCCGGCCTGCCCCTTGCCATCGCCCGCCCCCAGCTCCGCTTCACGCTCGTCGACGCCACCGGCAAGAAGGCCGACCATGTCCGCAGCACCGCCGAGTCGCTTGGATTGAGCAACACCACTGTCCTCCAAGGCCGGGCTGAAACCCTCGGCCACGACGCCAAGCACCGCGAGGCGTATGACGCCGTGGTCTGCCGGGCCGTCGGCCCGATGAACGTCCTGCTCGAACTCACCCTCCCGCTGGTCAGCGTGGCCGGCCAGCTGCTCGCCATGAAAGGCCCCAAAGCCGAACAGGAATTACAAGACGCCGGCGACGCCCTCGACCTCCTCGGGGCCGGCGACGTCGCCGTGTTCGACGCCTACCCCGACGGCTTCGACAACGACCTGGTCATCGTCAGCATCCTCAAGGACCGCCGCACCCCCCGCGACTACCCCCGCGCCCCCGGCGTCCCCAAGAAGACCCCACTCTGATTGATGCCAAGCCATCCCGCTTAAGCGGGATGGTTCAAACGCCTAACATCCCCCATGGACCACGAATACTCCGCCTTCGACGGCCAGCCCTTTCTCAGCCCCGACCAGCTCTTCCCCGAGCCGGCCGTCATGGACTTCCTCCTGAAATACGGCGACGACGCCCTCGACGCCCTGCAGAACATGGAGGGCGAAAACGAGCAGGAACTCATCCAGCAGATGCTCGAGGCCGGCCTCCTCGAGGAATACCAGGACGAGGACGGCAACACCCGGCTCCGCCTCACCCCCCGCATGCTCCAGGGCATGCAGCACCGCTGCCTCGAAGAGGTCTTCGAGAACCTCAAGAAGGGTAGCCGGGACGGCCACCGCTCCCCCGAGATCGGCAAGACCACCGAACGCACCGAGGGCACCAAGGCCTACGCCTTCGGCGACCCCCTCTCCGACGTCGACCTCGGCGCCACTATGCGCAACGCCATGTCCCGTCAGCGCCCCCCCTCCGGCAAGACGCCTTTACCACTCGACCTGAACATGAACGACTTCGAGCTACACCAGACCGAGGGCTCCGCCGACTGCGCGACTGTCTTCCTCATCGATCTCTCCGGCTCGATGTACCGCTACGGCCGATTCATCCAGGCCAAACGCGTTGCCCTCGGGATGCAGGCCCTGATCCGCGGCCGGTTCCCGCTGGACACCATCGACTACGTGACCTTCTACTCGCTGGCCGAGTCCATCCAGGAGAAGGACCTGCCGCTAGTCATGCCCAAGCCGGTCACGATCCACGACTACGAGGTCAAGCTCCGCGTCCCCCTCGAACAGGCCTACTCCCAGAAGGACCGCCTGCCGCTGCACTTCACCAACCTCCACCTCGGCTTACGCGAGGCCCGCCGCGTCCTCGCCCGACGCGGGGCCGTCAACAAGCAGATCTTCGTCATCACCGACGGCCAACCCACCGCCCACGCCGAGACCTCCCCCGAGTCCGGCGAGGAGATGCTCTACCTCCTCTACCCCCCCACCACCCGCACCCGCGATATCACGCTCCAGGAAGCGATGAAGTGCCAGCAGTCCGGCATCCGCATCGCCACCTTCGCCCTCATCGAGGACTACTTCGGCATGGACTGGGTCGGCTTCGTCGACCACATGACCCGCCTCACCCGCGGCGTCGCCTACTACTGCACTTCCGAAGACCTCGGCTCCACCATCGTCGAGTCCTACCTCACCGGCAAAAAGAGAAAGACCTTCGTCCACTAACCCCACCCACCAAGCCGGTCGTTTCTAACCGCGACGCGACGCGTCGCCGGTCATCCCCCCACCCGCTCCCGCGCAAACCCCACCTCCTTCCGCTACCCTCCCGCGCATGAGCGATACCCCCACCAAGAAGAAGGCCCTCATCGTCTGGGGCGGCTGGCCCGGACACACCCCCAAGGAATCGGCCGAGGTCTGCGCGACTGCCCTGACCGACCGCGGCTACGACGTCACCGTCAAGGACACCCTCGACGCCTATCTCGACGAATCCCTCATGGGCTCGCTCGACCTCATCGTCCCCATCTGGACCATGGGCGAGATCAGCAAGGAGCAGTGGGCCGCCCTGAATTCGACTGTCCAATCCGGCGTCGGCCTCGCCGGGTTCCACGGCGGCATGATCGACGCGTTCCGCAGCAACACCGAGTATCAGTGGATGACCGGCGCCCAGTGGGTCGCCCACCCCGGCGGCTGCATCGAACGCTACCGCGTCTACATCTCCGACGATGCTCATCCCATCACGGCAGGCCTCGACGACTTCGACCTGCTCAACACCGAGCAGTACTACTGCCACACCGACCCCGGCAACAACATCCTCTGCCACACCATCTTCGACCAGGGCCACGAGAACCCGTCGCTCTACACCCAGGGCGCGGTCATGCCCTACGCCTACACCAAGACCTGGGGCAAGGCCCGCGTCTTCTGTGCGATGTGGGGCCACACCGACAAGGACTTCGACATCGAAGAAGCCAAGGAGATCGTCGTCCGCGGCATGGAGTGGGCCACCAAGTAACCACCCGCTATGAGTCCATGGCTCTGCCCGGCGCACACGGCCCGTAGGATGGCTCATGCGGCTACGAAACACCCGGCATCACCGACGCCAAGTCCGCTACGTAGACCCGTCGGGTCCCATCCATAAACCCGTTGAACGCGACGTACCGACCGTCTCGGTCCCACGCGACATGCGGGTCCACCCGCGCTTCACCCCGAGGCGTCGGTTGCTTCGTCCGGAAACGCACCAGCTCCCGCTCCGTGTGCTCCTCCAGATCGATCCAACGCAGCAGCGACGACCCGTCGTCACAGAACCCGTTCTCATCGGTATAGGTGTCGGTGATCATGAATCGGCCGCCGGGCAGCATCGACGGGTGGCCGGACCCGTGCACCGTGTCTGAAAGACGCTCCAGCCCGCTGCCGTCGTACCTCACTCGGATCAGCCGAAGACCTTCCCTGTCAGGGAACCGCAGGTTCGCGGTGAGGTACTCGCCATCGGGAGCCCAATACGTGTGGTGCCCGCCGTGCACCCAGCGCGAATTCGGGATCGCCTCGTAGATATCGCTGCCGTCCGGCTTCAGCGTCAGGACACTGTGGAACCGCGGGATATTTTCCGTCACGTCGGTAAGCCCCCGAGCCTCCCGCGGCGTCCACCTCACCGTAAACATCAGCCGGTCACCCTTCGGGCTCCAGTTCGAGTGGAACCCGTAGATGTCGTACTTCTCAGGATCATCCAGTTCAAAACCATTCTGTGATTGTTCAACAAGCCGACGGATCGACGCGACGAGTTCCCGCTTGCCCGTCTGCACATCCGTCACCCAACAACCGTCGTCATCGCTCAACCCGGGCCGCGCCGGAACCAACGCCTCCGGCAGAACCACCCCATACCCCGCTTGCGTCCGACGCATCGCCCGCATGTCCGCCGACGCGATGTACCGGCCATCCGGCGACACCGTATACACCGTCCCCTCAAGCCGACGACCCGCTCCCGTCGCCGGATCAACCACCCGCGCAAACGGCTCCCACTCGCCCACCTCCACATCGTTGAAAATCAGCTCCGAATCGTCCGCCCCCCAGTGGATGTTAGCCCCCAACTGCATCTCCCACCCCCGCGTCTCCGCCACCCGTCGCTCTGCTCCAGAACCGAGGTCCACCACCCACACCTCCGCCACATCCCCCGGCTCCACCCGACGGTCCTCATACGGCAACCGCAGCACCGCCAAGTACCGCCCCGATGGCGAAAACGGGCTGTTCATAAAGAACCGATGCAACGCACGGTCTATCCCCGGCGTCACACACCACACCGGTACACGTGTGCGTCCTTCTTCCCACCGCGGGAAAGCATCTGAATTCAAAAGCGTTTCGGTCACTTGGGCCGTCCTAGTCATGGTTTGTCCAATCACCTTACGCACACAGTCCTGCGAAAATCAGTGCGCCTCGCCACTACTCACCGTCGCCAACGCCGCGCGGAACTCGGTGCCGGTCGTTGCTTCTACCACCCGGCGTCGGGCTTCCTCGTCCGTGAACCCGCCCGCCACCGCGGTCAGCGCTTCAACCTGTGCCGCACCGTCCTCGACCGGTGACAGGATCAGGCACACCACCTCCGCCAGCTGGTCGTCCTTCGCGTCGAAGTCGATCCCCGGCGGCGAGATGCCCACGAAGATGAACGCACGGTCCAGGCCGGTCACCCGGGCGTGTGGCACCGCCAGGCCCTGCTCCAGGCCGGTCGACATGATCTGCTCCCGCGCCCAGACCAGCGCGAACAGGTCTTCGGCAGGCCGCTCGAGCGCCTCGGCCGCCGCAGCGGTCAGCTCCCGGATCGCCCCCTCGCGATTGGCGCTCTCGAGCTTGCCCACAAACCCCGCCTTCGGGTGCATCAAATCCAACAGCCCCCGCTTCTGCTTCCGGCCCAGCGCCCGCTGCATCATCGGCCCCGCCAGCACCGACGTCGCGATCGCCATCACCACGATCGCCACGAAAAGCTCCTTGGTGATCAGCCCGAAGTCCAACGCGATCTGCGCCAGGATGATCTCCATCGCCCCCCGAGCCGACATGCCGAACCCGATCGCCCAACTCTCCTTCTTGTCCAGCCCCGCCCACTTGGCCCCGTAGTAGCAGCCGAAGATCTTCCCGATCATCGCCACCACGAGGACCACGACGACCGCAAACCAATCAAAGCTGTCGATGAAGTTCACCCGCAGCGCGATCCCCGCAAAGAACACCGGCGCAAACACGTTGGTGATGAACTGCTCGATCACCTCCCGCGTGCGTTGACGCAGGTGCTTCGAGTCCCCGATCGCCACCCCCGCCAAGAACGCCCCGAAGATCGCGTGGATCCCGATCCACTCCGTGATCGCCCCGCACAGCAGCGCCATCACCAACACAAACCCCAGGATCCCGCCCGGCCACGACGCGTGCGCCTGCACCCACAGCACCGCCTTGTTCGCCAGCCACCGCCCCGCCGTCAGCACAAACGCCACAAACACCAGCGTCGCCCCGATCACCACCGGCAAATCCAGCGTCGCCTGCTCCGGCGGGATCACCATCGCTAGGACCAACGCGAAGCAGATCCACCCCAGCAGGTCGTTCACCATCGCCGACGACATGATCAGCATGCCCATATCCGACCGGAACATGTTCAGGTCCAGCAGAATCTTCGCAATCACCGGCAGTGCCGTGATGGACATCGCGATGCCCAAAAACAGTGCGAACGGGAGCGACGATCCCCCATAGTCCGGGTCGAACCCCAGCTGCCTCGGCAAGATCATCGCCAACGCAAAACCCAGCACCAACGGCACCACCATCCCCATCACGCTCACCAACGCCGCCGCCTTCCCCTGCCGCACCACCACCGACAGGTCCACCTCCAGCCCCGCAGTCAGCAACAAGAACGCCACCGCCAGCGTTAAAAACGTCTCCAACCCGAACCGCACCGGGTGCGCGATCGTCCGCTGCTTCTCGACCTGCGTGACCTCACCTGTCTCGGGGTCCTCTACCTCCTCAAGGATCGGCTGCCCCTGGTTGTCCAGCTCCACCACCTGCACCTTCTCGCCCGTGTCCGGCTCGGTCAGGTACTGCGGGAACAGAAACTCATATACCCGCACATTCCAGCCGTCCTCCCCGAAGAACATCGGGTTGCCGAGAAGCGTCGCCCCGAGCACCACGCCGGCCAGGATTTCGCCTAGAACCGTCGGCTGCCCGAACCGCTTGGCGATCTCACCGAACAGCCGGGCCGTACCAAGCAGCACGCCTAGCGCGACAAGCAGCACCGTGATTTCCGACACCGTCAGTGCCCCAGCCGCCAGTGATACCGGGATGTTCATCGATCGAGCACTCCAGAATACCTCCCTGCACAGCAGACTCTACCAGACCGCGCCAACCCGCATGATCCGTGCAAACCCTATCTCCTTTCTTTCTTCCCACCAGGCTCGACATGCCGGTCCAATCCGAGCCCCGTCAACCGGCAACAACCCCGCACCCACGCACGTTTCCCCACCGTCCATCGTGGGCAACACCCGATTTGGGCAGCGTCCGATCGTGGCGTAGACTTTGACTGGAATGGAGAGACCTCCCCACCACCCCCACCACCCCCCGCGCCCCGGCGACGGGCCGCCCGACGCGCAAGGCGTTGCGAGCGATCCTTCGGCAAGCCCGTCACCCCCGGCGGGCTCCACGCCGCCGTCCGCCGCAAGCCAGACCCGCTGCGTCCTCCTCGCCGCCCAAGACCACCCTGTGCCCGGCACGCTCGTCCAGATCATGAGCCGGCGTGGCTTCCAGATGTCCGTCGCCGCCGACGCCCCTTCGGCGCTGCTCGAAGCCATCGAGACCCAGGCCACCGCCCTGCTCGTCGTCGAGCCAGCCCACCAACCCCAAGGTGCTGAACTCATCGACACCGTCCGCTGCTACTTCCCCCGGCTCGCGCTCTGGCAGGTCACCGACCACCACGGCCAACCCCAGCTCAACGCCATCCAAGGCGACCCTCTGAAAGCCGCCGAACCCGCCGAATCCACCAAACCAGATAACGCCAGCAAGCCGCTGCCCACCAACCCGCCCCGACTCTTCGCCGAGGGCGAGCCTGGGCCGATCGTGACCAAGGACGAGCTGGCCATGCTCATCGGGTCCACCCCCCCTTCCTTCCCGCCCGTGCCCCCCCAGCGGGCCGCCGAGTGAACCGATGTCGAGCGCCCCGCATCCGACATCCCGATCGCCGCAAGACGCCCCCCCTACCGCTCCGACCGAGCTCATCACCCCGCCGGGCCTGCCGCCCATCGCGCCCCGCCCGACGCCGCTCCGGCTGCTGGTCATCCAGGACCAGACCCTCGCCGACCGCCTCCACCACGCGGCGCACCCCACCCCAAACACCGCACCTCATCACGCCCTCCGCCTCGACACGAAGGTCGTCCCCGGCTTCCTCGCCGCCCTCGGCGAGCTCGTCTCCCAGCCCGCCACCGCCGTCGTCGGCCCCGCCAACGCGATGCCCAACGTCATCGCCTCCACCGGACAGGCTCTCTCCCGCATCGCGCCGCACACCCGGCTCGTTGCACTCACCGATCCCGATACCCCCGCCGACACCGTGGCCGAGCTCCACGACGCGGGCTTTATCACGCTCCCCCGCAACCCCACCGCCGCCGAGTTCTTCCAAGCCATCGGCCACCCCTTGCCTCCACGCACGGCCCCCACCACCCCGCCCGCCTCACCCGCTCCACCCGCGTCACAGCCCGTTGCCATCCCGACGCCGCCGACCACCTCCCCGCAGGCCCCCGGTGCCACCCTCGCCGACACCGACCTCATCGACGCCGCCCTCGCCGCGCACGGCCAGCTCAAGCCCCTCGCCCTCGACCTCCTCGCCCAGCAGTCCCAGATCCCCGGCGTCACCCTCGCCGACCCCAACGACACACCCCCCGAAAACCACGCCGCCCTCAGCGTCGACTACCTCGGCGAACACTTCGGCCACCTCCACGCCCCCACCCCCGTCCCCAACGACACCCTCGCCGCGTGGGCCGCCTGGCTCGCGCGCTGGCTCGCCCTCGACCAGCGCCTCGCCCAGCTCAAAGACCTCTCCATGCGCGACGAGCTCACCGGCGTCTGGAACCGCCGGTACTTCAACCGCTTCCTCACCCGCATCCTCGAACGCGCCCGCACCGAACGCCAGCAGGTCACCGTCCTGGTCTTCGACATCGACAACTTCAAGAGCTACAACGACAAGTACGGCCACGGCGTCGGCGACGAGGTCCTCGCCGAGACCGCCCGGCTCATGCAGTCCGTCGTCCGCGACCACGACGTCGTCGCCCGCATCGGCGGCGACGAGTTCGCCGTCATCTTCTGGGACCACGGCGAGACCCGCCGTGTCGGCTCCCAACACCCGCAGGACGTGCTCAACATCGCCCGCCGGTTCCAGCACGCCGTCTGCACCCACCAGTTCCCCAAGCTCCTCGAAGAAGCCCACGGCTCGCTCACCATCTCCGGCGGCCTCGCCGCCTTCCCCTGGGACGGCCAGACCCCCGACGTCCTGCTCGACAAGGCCGACCAGATGGCCATGTCCTCCAAACGCCAGGGCAAGAACGCCATTACCTTTGGCCAAGCCGCCCTCCAAGCCGCCAACGGCAACGGAAGCGACACACCACCCGCTAGTGGCTAAGCCTGCTTGTCACGCCACAGCTCGAAGAGGGCGACCGACTCGGCCCGCATGAAGTGTGGCACGATTTCCATGTCGGCACGGCCCAGCGTGTTGAGTTGTTCGGTGGAGATTTCGAGTTGGCGAAAACCGAAGCGGGCGGCGTCGGCGATGGACGCGGCGTAGACGATGCGCTTCACACTGGCCCAGTGGCTGGCGGTGAAGCACATCGGGCAAGGCTCGGTGGTGGCGTAGACCGTCGCGCCGTCGATATAGCGATGCTGCAGCTTCTGGCACGCGGCGCGGATGGCCTGCACCTCGGCGTGGGCGGTCGGGTCGTGGTCTGCACGGCAGGTGTTGTGCTCGACCGCCAGCAACTCACCATCCGCGGACACGATCGCGGCCCCGAACGGGGACTGACCGTTCTCGATGCCCTCCCGACACCGGTCGAGGGCGAGTTGCATGTAGTACGCGTCGTCTTGCACCGGTTCAGCATACGCGCACGAAGCGAGCCGGGGCGTGTCGCCCCGGCGGGGTGACGGGTGCGTGAAGTTTTGCGTGGAACCCCGGCCCGACACGGGCCGGCTCGCTTCGGTCATGCCGAGTAAAGCACGGGGTTCTTCGGGTCGTCCATCACCTCGCCGACTTTGGTCGAAGGTGTCCAGTTGTTCCAATCGTTGCGGTGGGCCTGGGTCTTCGGCTCGATGAGCTTCATGTCCTGGTCCATGTAGATCACGGTGTGGACTTTGCGGGGCTTGTCGGAGGTGTTGGGGCCGGCCCGGTGGAGGGTCCAGCCGTAGTGGAAGGACACGTCGCCGAGGCCGTAGGGCTCGTAGATTTCGACGATCTTCTGTTTCTTGACCTCGGCCTGAATCAGGCGCTCGGATTCGTCGGAGATCTCGAGCTCACGCCCGATCTTGCGGAGGTGCGAGCCCTTGCCGAAACACAATGGGCCCATGTCGAGCGTGGTCGCCTGGAACGGGAACCAGGCGGTCACCGACAGCGGGCTGTCCATCGGCCAGTACTGCTGGTCGACGTGCCAGGGCGTGAACCCGCCGCCGGCCTCTTTGTACAGGCACTGGTCGTGGTAGAGGCGGACGCCGGCGGTGCCGAGCAGTTCGGTGGCGATCCGGGCGAGGCGTTTGCTGAACGTGATGGTCTTGGCGTCCTGGGCCTTCTCCCATAGGTTGCCGACCTGGATGAAGGCCTTGCCGTAGGTGTTGCGGTCTTCGAGGTCGGTCTCCGGGGCCTCGGCGAGGGTCAGGGGGGTAAGAACACCATCAATCGCGGCGAGCTCCTCAGCAGAAAACACCGCGGGCAGGCGGATGAACCCGTCCTGCCGGAACCGCGCGATGTCGTCGGGGTTCAATGCGTAAGGCGTGTCGAGGTCGAGGCCCGCCAGGCTGGGGGACGGGGCAGAGGGGGAAGCGGTCATAGGGGGACTCCTGAGGTGAATGCGAGAATGCGTATGTTGCCCGAAATTTGGGCCGAATCTGCATGAATCTCGGCAGTTTCCGATACGATTTTGACCATGCTGCGGCCGGAACGCGAAAGAGTCTCCAAGGACGGCGGGCTGGTGCACACGGTCCACGTACGGGAGCATGCGATGCCCCACCGCTGGCACTGGCACCCCGAGGCCGAGCTGACGCTGATTGTGAAGGGCCGGGGTCAGCGGTTTGCGGGAGCGTCCGTGCAGCCGTACCGGGCGGGCGACTTTGTGCTCCTGGGCGGGGGTGTGCCGCACCTCTGGGTGCTGGATACGCGGAGCGATGAGGCGGATGAGGCGGGTGGGATGGAGGCCTGGGTCGCGCAGTTCGACAGCGATAGGCTGGGCCAAGAGGTGATCGCCCACGCGGACTTTGCGGGGCTTCGGGCGTTGCTCCAGACCGCGGAGCACGGGCTGCTGATCGGGAATGAGCGTTGGCGGGCGACGGAGCGGCAGCGGCTGGCCGATGCGATGCGGGCGATGCACGAGGGCAGCGGGGCGAGGCGGGTGCTCGGTTTGTTGGAGTTGCTGGCCGAGATCAGCGAGACGCCGACCGAGGCGCTGGACCCCTCGGGGTTCGCCAGCCAGACCCGCCGCCGCAACACCAGCCGGCTGGACCCGGTCTGGGGCCTGCTTGCTGAAAGGTGGGATCAGCCGATGGCCCTCGACGACGCGGCCGACGCCGCCCACCTGACCCCCTCCGCCTTCGCCCGGCTGTTCAAACGCACCATGGGCAAGACCTTCATCCAGTACCTCCACGAGCTCCGGATCGCCCACGCCTGCCAGGCCCTGACCGGTACCGATCACCCCGTCACGCGGATCGCCGCCGACTCGGGCTTCACCAACCTCTCGAACTTCAACCGCGTGTTCCGTCGGCTCCGGGGCTGCAGCCCACGCGAATTCCGCCGCGGCTCGCATGCGGGCTAAACCCATCGGAGCGGAGATGCACTCATGGGTGTGACGCCCCCGGAATCGCCCCCGGAACTACCCCCGGAATCAACCCCGGAACCGCCCCCGGCAGACGACCCGCGATGGCTCGAAAGAGCGCAGCTCGGGGACCGGGACGCCCAGGCGTCGCTGATCCGCGGACTACAGGACGTGTGGTTCCGCTACTGCTGGTCGATGCTGCGAGACGACGAGATGGCCCGAGACGCAACCCAAGAGACAGCTCGACGCTTCTTGGCGGGACTGGCTCAGTTCCGGGGGGCGAGCCGGCTGCGGACCTGGTCGCTGGGCATCGCCACCAACGTCTGCCGGGAGCTGCAGCGGAAGTGCCCAAGGAAACTTGCTGGCGAGCCCAGCCTCCGGCTGGTCCGTGACGACGCGGCAGGGCCAGCTGATCAGGCGGTGGATCGTGAAGACCAGGCGGCCTTATACCGCGTGGTCGAGGCGTTGCCCGACCGCCAACGGGAAGCGGTCGTGCTGCGTTACTTCGAGGGCCTGAGCACCGCCGAGGCCGCCGAGGCGATGGCCTGCTCACCGGGGACCGTGAAAGCCACGCTGTCGCAGGCACTCCGCAAGCTGCGTGGTCAGCTGGAGGCCCGAGCATGAGCAGCCCTCTGCGTGAACAGCTTGAGCGTGCGGGGAAGGCTTACCACCAGCAGCACTATCCCGGCGATCTGGCTGGCCAAGTGATGGGTCAGAGCGGGCGAGGTCCTCTGACACCGTTGCAAAGACGCCGGGCTCTGCGTGTCGTCTTCGGGGTGGCGGCGGGCCTGACCGCTGCAGTCATTGCTGTCACCGCCGGCCTACTGCTGATGGTCCATCCGGATACCGGCAGCCCAGACACCACCGCCCACACCAGCCGACCCTCGGATTCGACACCGAAGACCGAAGCACCCCCTGCCGTGGTCAAGAGCAAACTGCCCGCCATCCGCTTCACACCGGCCTCGCGGCCCAACCGCCTACAGGACCGCGTTGCCCTGACTCAGCTGCCCGACCTCACCCCCATCCAGCAACGCATCAGCCGGCCCCGTCTGCGTTGGACGCTCCGCCGGCCCACCCCTGAGCCCGAAGCCCCGAACCGTTCGGGGGCTTCCAACAACCCGTTTGTCCCTCACCCCCAGGAGTCCTTGTTATGAAGAAACATGCTCACCACCCGTACGCCATCGCTTGGCTCGCCCGTCTGGGCATCCTGACGCTGGCCGCCATGCTCTTCGCGATGCCCGCTACGCCGCTTCTGGCCGACGACCATGATCACGACCATGACCACGAGGACGAACACTACGAAGAGGAGGAAGAAGTCGAGGGCTTCCTGCTGGATATCGAGCTGTTCGAGCGTCTGCTCGGGCTGGTGGAAACCATGAAAGAAATCGCCGACTCGCCGACCCTCTCAGCCGTCGCTGCCGTGATGGGCGTGGAAGACCACGTCGAGGGGCCTGGCGAGATGGTCGAGATGCTTGAGCCGTTACTGGAAGAATCCGACGACGAAACGGTGCAGCGGGTGATCCGGTTCAAGCTCATCGATGCCTACAGCGAGCTGGACCAACCCGAAAAGGTCAAGGAACACCTCCGAGCACTGATCCTCCAGGTTGATGATTAACTAAGCGCAGTTCTTAAACTACAACAAGCCCGCGTCTTTTCGACGCGGGCTTGTTGCTTGTTAACGGATCTGACACGCAGCCAGACAGATTTAGTACCGGTAGTGAGACGGCTTGTAGGGACCGTCTACCGGGACGCCGATGTAGTCGGCCTGCTCCTGGCTCATCTCGGTGAGCTTGACGCCGAGCTGATCCAGGTGCAGCCGAGCGACCTTCTCGTCGAGTTTCTTCGGCAGGAGATATAGAGCGTTGCTGTCGTAGGCGAAGCCGGAGAGCGTCTCCTTGCCGGCGTGATGGAGGGCCAGGTCGACCTGAGCGATCGTCTGGTTGGTGAACGACGCGGACATGACGAACGAGGGGTGACCGGTCGCACAGCCGAGGTTGAGCAGCCGGCCCTCGGCGAGGATCAGCACGCTGTGCCCGTCGGCGAACGTCCACATGTCGTACTGCGGCTTGATGTTCGTCCGGGCGGCGACCTTCTCGAGCTCGGCCATCTCGATCTCGTTGTCGAAGTGCCCGATGTTCCCGACGATGGCCTTATCCTTCATCTTGTCCATGTGGGCCACGGTGATGATCTTGAAGTTGCCGGTGGTGGTGATGAAGATGTCACCCTCTTCGAGAGTGTCTTCGAGAGGCTTAACCTCGAAGCCCTCCATCGCGGCCTGCAGGGCACAGATCGGGTCGATCTCGGTCACGATCACGCGGGCGCCCTGGCCCTTGAGCGACTGGGCACAGCCCTTGCCGACGTCGCCGTATCCGCAGACCACGGCGACCTTGCCGGAGACCATGACGTCGGTGGCGCGGAACAGGCCGTCGATCAGCGAGTGGCGGCAGCCGTACATATTGTCGAACTTCGACTTGGTGCAGGAGTCGTTGACGTTGATGGCGGGGCCGGGCAGGATGCCGTCCTTCTCGTATTTCACAAGGTTTTTCACGCCGGTCGTGGTCTCTTCGGTGACGCCTTTGCAGGTCTCGGCGGCCTTGACCCAGCGGTCGGGCTGCTCGGCGATGGTGCGGGCCAGGACCTTGAGGACTTCCTTGAACTCGGCGTTGTCGGTGGTCTCGGGGCCCGGGACTTCGCCGGCCTCGCCGTACTCCTTGCCCTTGAGGATCAGCAGGGTGGCGTCGCCGCCGTCGTCGACAATCTGATCCGGGCCCTTGCCGTCACCGAAGTCGAGCATGCGCTCGGTGCAGTTCCAGTACTCCTCGAGCGTCTCGCCCTTCCAGGCGAAGACAGGCACACCCTTGGGCTCGGCGATGCTGCCGGTCGGGCCAGCGAGCACGGCCGCGGCGGCCTCGTCCTGCGTGCTGAAGATGTTGCAGGAGGCCCAGCGGACGTTAGCCCCGAGCTCGACGAGGGTCTCGATGAGCACGGCGGTCTGCACGGTCATGTGCAGGGAACCGCCGATGTCGAGGCCGGCCAGCGGCTTGGACGGGCCGTACTCTTCACGGCAGGCGATGAGGCCGGGCATCTCCTGCTCGGCGAGGATGAGCTGCTTGCGGCCGGCTTCGGCGAGTTCCTGCAGCTCGGCGGCGGAGGCGCCGGGCTTGAGCTTGAACTCGATGCCGTTGACCGTGGAGGTCTCGATCGGGGAAGGGGTGGGGGTTGCGGTGGTTGACATGGGGTTCCTTTTAGGAGGAGTAAGAAGTACGGAGTAAGGGGTAAGCAGTTGTTTAGTTTCGGTGGCCGGGCTTATAGGCAGTGGCCATGAGGAGAGCGGGGCCTTTGGTGTGGGGTTCGGGGGGGAGCGGGTGAGCCCGGGGCGTGGTGAAACCGGCGGAGGTCAGGAGGTTGGTCAGGTGAGCGGGAGCAAAGCCGCAGCGGACTTGTTCCATGTCTCGGCGAAAGTCGTCACGTTCGTGTTCAAGCAGATCGATGACCAAGGCGATGCCGCCGGGCTTGAGGATGCGGTGCATCTCGGCGAGGACGGGGGCGGGGTCGTCGAGGTAGGCAAGCACTAGGATCAGCAGCGCAGCGTCGGCGGATTGATCCGGGATGGGGAGGGCTTCGAGATCGCCGTGGTGGAGGTCAACATTGGGCAGGTCGGCGGTGCGGGCGGCGGCGGCTTCGAGCATCGGCTTGGAGCGGTCGATACCGATGACCTGGGTCACCCAGGGTGCGAGGTCGGCAAGCGTGGAGCCGGTGCCACAGCCGAGGTCGACGACGGTGTAGTGATCGGGCAGGAGGCCGGCGAAGGATCGGGTGGTGAAGGATCGCCCGTAGAGCTCTTCACGGGTCTGATCCCAGGCGTCGGCGGCCTGATCGAAGAAGCCGGCTGGCCCGGCCTGACGCTCAAGAACACGCGTCAGCCGAAGCCCGTCCTGTTCGAGGGTCGCCCCGCCGGTCGTCTGCTGCCGAGAGAGCAGCCAGATCGCCCGCTGGGTCGCGCTCAGCTCGTCGAGGAGCATCCGGTAGCGGTTTGTGGTGCCCTGCCGGCGTGAGACGACCCAGTGGTCTTCGCCGAGGACTTTGAGGTGCCGGGACACGGTGCTCTGGGGCAGCTGGGTGACGTCGCAGAGCTCGGAGACGCCGAGCTCGTGGGCTTCCAGTAAATGCAGCAATCGCAGACGGATAGGGTCAGATACAGCAGCCAGGCTTTGGGTCCACCCCTGCAGGCTGTTGGGCTGCGGCGTAGAAGCGGCTACTGCTGCGTCAAACGTGTCGGGATGTGCTGCGGGCAATTGGACCATCTGTCTATCCGGATGTACGAATGGTATATCGGCCATTGGGTGGGTCAAGTCCACTGTTGTGATTAGTTACCGTCACAGGGCTTAAAATCAGACCGTGCGTGCTGGCCGAACCACGAATCGATCTAACGCGATGACCCGCTCGGGTAGCGTGGCAGCATTCCTCGCTCTGGCGGGTCTGGTCGTATGCGTCATCCCTGGCTGTATGCAGGAGATCTCGCGGACCTCGTCGTGGGACAGCTTCCCCGGTGCACAAAGGACCGAGCAACGGGATACACCAGTCCTGTTCGGGAACTGGGCCATCGCGTTGGACCGCTTCGAGGGGGCGAACCGGTTCCGCGATGCCTACCGCCTGGTCCGTCGGCTCAACCGCGAGTCCGACCTGGGTGACCTCTGGTACGCCGACGACGGCACCGTCTCCACGGTCTACCACGGCCGATTCCGCTCACCCCGCTTGCCCGACGCCACCATGGCCCTGCGGCAAGTCCGCGCCGCCCAGCTCGACGGCGGCACGCCCTTCGCCGACGCCCGATTCGTCGATGTCTCCAGAGCCCGCGAAGCCACCGCCACCCAAGACCCCAAAGACCTCAAGCAGCACGCCGGGTTCTACAGCCTGCAGATCGGCTACTACGACGCCCAGTTCGGCGACGGCTTCCGCCGGGCCGCTGAGGACGCCGCCGCCGCACTCCGCGACGACGGCACCGAGGCCTACTTCTACCACGGCCAGAACGTCTCCATGGTCACTGTTGGCCTCTTCACCGAAAACGACTTCATTAGCCGACAGGGCGTCCGCGGCTACGGCCCACGCATCAAATCCGCACAAGACGAATTCCCCTTCCACACCGCCAACGGCAGAAGCGTGATCGTCCGCAAGGACGGCCGAGAGGACCAGCTGCGGTCGAGCCTCGTCCGTGTGCCCTGAGCCACGCCATACTCGGGCTAACCGACCCCTGCCTCTACAATGCGTCTGTGCGGAAACGGCCCCGACACGACCTGTCCCCACGCATCGAGCTCATGCCGCTCATCGATGTCGTGTTCCTGCTGCTGACCTTCTTCATCTACGCGATCGCGTTGATGGTGCAGGCCGAGGTCTTGCCGTTCGAGCTGGCCGAGGTCACGGGCGGGCAGCGGCCCGAGTCGGCGGGACTGCAGATCCTCGCCATCGGACCCCGTGGTGAATACATCTGGGACGGCCGAGTGCTCAGCCCCGAGGAGCTGGACAAACGCCTAAAGGAACTCGGCAAGTCCGATGAGGCCAACTCCGAGCAACCCAAGGATGTGCTGTTCATCACGATGGCGGCGGAAGGTCTGCCCGATGCGGTCGCCGGTTCCGGAACCGCGGGGGCCGCAGCCGACCAGCCGCCGGTCGATCGAGGCCCGGTGATGTTCGACCTGATGCAACGCCTGCGTCGCGCCGGGGTTGAGCGATGGTCGCTGGTGGGCCTGCCGGAAGGGGGTGAGCCGTGAGTTCTTCGGTGACGCTTGAGCCGTCCGGCCTGTGGCTTCGGCTGGCGATTGCTCTGGTGCTGGCATTGGGGCTTTACCTGGTCGCAATGCCGCAGACCGCGGTGATACTGGTCGCTTACAGCGGTTCGCCGCGGGTAGGGACCGACAAGCCCACCGCAACCACCAAGCGTGACGACCTCGACGACGCCGATACGCCACAACCCACGCTGGAACTCGGCCGGCTCGAAGCGCCGCCGGTCCAAACCATCGCGTGGATCGGTCACGACGACTTCGAGGAGCTGGTCGCCAAGCAGCGACGCGTCACGCAGGCCGCGCAGCAAGACGACGCCGACCCGACCCCCGACGCGCCGCGTGATGTGCTCAACCCCACGCCACCTTCGCCCGCCTCCCCGCCAACACCTCCAATCATCGTTACTCGTCCACCCATACCCACCACCCCCACCACCCCGCAGCCCGAAGCGGCGCCGCGCCCCCCAACACCGCCCGCCCCGCTCATCGCCGAAGTACCGCCCCCCCCAACGGGCGACGTGGCGGTCACCACCCCTAACCCACCGCCCACGCCCCAACCGTCACCCCCAGAGACGCCCAACCCCGACCCTCAACCCAACCCAGCTCCGCCCACGACCGAGCCGCCCGATCCGACCGCTGCCCCACGCACCGACGCCGAGTCACCGCCGGTCACGATCCGCTACACCGACCTGCAGAAACGGGCCAACGGCGTCTTTGTCGGCCAGGGCTTCGAGCTCATCACCAAACGCCCCGAGCGTGTCAACTCCGCCATCTTCGCCGCCCGCGGGGTCGCTGTGTTCGACATCCACTTCAACCGCAACGGCCGCGTCGACCGCGTCGTCACACTCCAAAGCTCTGGCTACGCCGACATCGATGAAGCCCTCATCAACAGCGTCTACCGCTACCGCCTCCGCGGGGACATCCTCGAAGACAGCGACCAGATCATCATCGAGCAGTTCGGCATCGGGTACTGAGCCCGACCTGTTCACTCCGACGGGGCTGCCGCACCCCGCCGGGCGTAGGGCGTGACCCCGGCCTCGCTCGAGGCGATGAACGCGATGAACTCCGACGCGATCGGGTCGTCGCCCACCTCGGCCCGCATGCGTTCCAACGCGGTCGGCCTTGCAAGCCCGCGGCGGTAATACAGATCAAACGCCTTCTGCAACGGCCCGATGTGTTCCCGCAGCCCGGCGCGGCGGAGGCCCACCAGGTTCAGCCCGCCCACCGACTTGGTCTGAAACACCGTGCAGAACGGGGGAAGGTCTTTGGTCACCGCCGCGACCCCGGAGATCATGGCCAGCCGACCGATCCGCATGAACTGGTGGACCGCCGCGTTGCCGCCCAGAACCGCCCGGTCGCCCACCGTGACGTGCCCGCCCAGCAGCACCCCGTTGGCCAGCATCGTGTCCGAGCCGAGCAATACATCGTGCCCGAGGTGCGTATTCACCATCAGGTAGTTCCGGTCGCCCACCTTGGTCGGCCGCTTGATCACCCCGCGGTGGATCGTGACGCCCTCGCGGATCACGTTGTCGCTGCCGATCACCGTGCCGTGCCCCGCCTCGTCCGGGTCGGTCTTGCGGTCCTGCGGGGCATACCCGATGCAGGCGTGCGGATAGACGGTGTTGCCCGGCCCCATCGTCAACGGCCCGTTGAGGTAGTTGCTTCCCAACAGCCGATTCCCCTCCGCCAACCGCACGCCCGCCCCGATGACACAAAACGGGCCCACCTCAACCGAGTCGTGCAGCTCGGCCTCGGGATCGACTTGAGAGGTGGGGTGGATCGTCGGCATCGCCGAGGGGGCTTTCAGCAGGGTGATCTTGCGGGCCAGGGTGCCGTCGGCGCACCGCTAAGCAGCGGTAGGGTAGTGGCCCGAGGTCTATGATGCCGTGATGGACACCGCGACGCCGGAGACCTCCCCACCCGTCCCACCCAACTCCAGGGTTCACACTCTGACGCTCGACGACTGGGGCACCCTCGACTACGCCGAGGCCTTCGACCGCCAACGCGCTCTCAATCAACGCGTTGCCACCGGCGAGTCCGGCCCCGTCCTCGTCACCGTCGAACACCCCCCCGTCATCACCCTCACCCGACGCAAGGGCATCCGCGAACACCTCGTCGCCTCCCCGAAGCAACTCGAAGCCCTCGGCATCGCGGTCCACGAGACCGACCGCGGCGGCGACATCACCTACCACGGCCCCGGCCAGCTCGTCGCTTACCCCATCCTCCGCCTCGCCGACTTCGGGCTCAACCTCGGCCGATACATGCGGCTGCTCGAAGCCGTGGTTCTCGACACCGTCGCCGCCTTCGGTGTGAAAGGCCACACCGAGGCCGGTGCCACCGGCGTCTGGGCCAACGACCCTCAAAACCCCAACGCCCCCGCCAAGCTCTGCGCCATGGGCGTCCGCATCCGCAAAAACACCACCCTCCACGGGCTCGCCCTCAACCTCACCACCAACCTCGCCCACTTCGACACCATCGTCCCCTGCGGCCTCCCGGGCCGACCCGTCACCAGCCTCCAACACCTCCTCGGCCCCGATTGCCCCGATCACGCGACGGTGCAGCAGACCCTCTACCAAGCCTTCCAACGACACCTCGCAAACCCCCCGGCCTCCTGCTGCCCCAACCCTCAATGAGTGCTGCAATACCCCTTGCGGAGACACGGCACACCCCCGGCAAGCCCTTCACGCCGCAGCGGCGGTTCTGGCTCAGCGTCGAGCTGTTCGTCCTCGCCGGGCTCGTCCCCCTGGTGGTCTGGTACATCCACAACCACGACGTCGCCCGCATCCGCCCGTTCCCCATCCTCTGGGCGGCCATGGCCTACTGCCTCTGGCACCTGCTCCGCGACCCCACCTTCGACAAACGCGATCTCTGGCGGGCCACCGCCGTCCCCCGAGGCATCCGGCTCGTCCTGCTCCGCTTCCTGATCCTCGGCTCTGCCCTGACCGCCGGCGTCTACCTGTTCATGCCCGACCGCTTCGCCTCGCTCATCCGTGACGCCCCGCACATCATGCTCATCATCACCGTCGGGTACCCCATCCTCTCGGTCTACCCGCAGGGCGTAATCTGCCGGGTCTTCCTCCTGCACCGCTACCGCCAGCTCGTCCCGCGCGACGCCACCCGGATCGTGATCGCCATCGTCACCTTCTCGTACATGCACCTGCTCTTCGAGAACTGGATCGCCATCGTCCTCACCCTCGTCGGCGGCACCCTCTTCACCCTCACCCAATACCGACACCGCTCGCTGCTGCTCTCCAGCATCGAGCACAGCCTCTTCGGCATCCTCATCTTCGCCTCGGGCCTCGGCGACTTCTTCTTCAGCGGCGCCGACCGCAGCCAATAGTCCCGACCGCGTCCCGTGTAGCGGAAGACGCGAAGCGTCCCGTTTCATGCGGTCAACTCCCCGCAACACCCTCCGCCGACACCCCCGCCCACGCCGCCTCCACCTCCGACTCCGTCGCGTCGTCCACCACCACCACCTCGCCGATCCGCGTCGGCAGCACCAGCCGAACCTTCCCGTCCTTCACCTTCTTGTCCAGCCGCATCGCCCGCATCAGGAAGTCGATCGGCGCCAGCTCCACCACCGTCGGCAACCCCAACCTCTCTAACAACACGCCGATCCGTTGTTCAACTTCCGGCGAACACAGCCGACGCGCCACCGCCAGCTTCGCTGCTGCGATCATCCCCACCGACACCGCCTCGCCGTGCATCAGCCCGGAGTACCGGTTCGTCGCTTCGATCGCGTGACCGAACGTGTGCCCCAGGTTCAGGTGCGCCCGCACCCCCGCCTCCCGCTCGTCCGCCTCTACCACCGCCGCCTTGATCCGCACGTTCCGCTCGATCAGCTCCGCCAGCGTCATCGGCTCCTTCGCCAGGATCGCCTCCGCCTTCTCCTCGATCCACGTAAACAGCTCTTCGTCCCCCAAGACCCCGTGCTTCACGCACTCCGCCAGCCCACACCGCAGCTGTCGATCCGGCAGCGTCTCCAGCACGTTCGGATCGATCACCACCGCCCTCGGCTGCCAGAACGCCCCGATCAGATTCTTCCCCTGCGGCACATTCACCCCCGTCTTCCCGCCCACCGACGCGTCCACCATCGCCAGCAGACTCGTCGGCACGTTCACAAAAGGCACCCCCCGCAGATACGTCGCCGCCACAAACCCCGCCACGTCCCCCGTGATCCCACCCCCCACCGCCACCACCGGGCTCCCCCGCTCCAGCTGCGCCTCCAGCAGCACCTCGTACAGGTTCCGCACCGTCCCCAGCGTCTTCTTCTTCTCGCTCACCGGCATCACCGCCACTTCTGTCTCAAACCCCGCCCCCTGCAGCGCCTTCGCCACCGGCCGCCCCCAGTCCGCCTCCACCCCCTCATCCACAATCACCGCCGCTTTCCCGTGCCGTGCAACCTCCGCCACCACCGACCCCAGCCGCTCCAACACCCCCAGCTCCACCACCACGTCATACCCCCGCCCATCACCCCCACCGTCATTCAACTCGATCGAAACTATCGCCATTTCCGCAATCTACCCCCGTCAACGCACCGCTGCATCCGGCTCCGCCACGATCTGATATCACGGAGATTTGGAGACACAGAGACGCAGAGAAAAACACCAAACCGGTGATCTCCGGAATATTCCTCTGTGTCTCCGTGTCTCCTTAACGCTGTCATACCGACGCCTGTCCACACCACAAGGGAATCAACATGGCCACCACCAAACCCGGCAAACCCGCCCACATCACCGGCTGGATCCTCACCGCCCTCATCGCCGCTGCCATGACCGGCTCCGGCATCGTCAAGCTCATCGCCCCGGCCGGCTACCTCGAGTCCGTCGAGAAGATCGGCTGGACCCAGGACAACCTCCCCACCCTTGCCGTCATCGAGTTCGTCTGCGTCGCCCTGTTCCTGTTCCCGAAAACCGCGGTCCTCGGGGCGACCCTCATCGTCGGCTACTTCGGCGGGGCCATCGCTACCTACGTCCGCATCGATCTGCCCGACTGGCCCGTCCCCCTCGCCTTCGGCATCGTCGCCTGGCTCGCCCTCTTCCTCCGCTACCCCGCCCTCCGAAAACTCACCCCGCTCACCCGCTAAAACAACACTAACTCAAAACACACCACAGATCACCCTTCTCTGTGTCTCTGCGCCTCTGTGGTTTCCCCCCGCGACTCCAACACCCCCAACGCCTCCGCCGCGTCCTCCGGCAGCCCCGCCAACTCCGCCTCTTCCAACAACGCCTCCCGCTCCGCCTCCGCCGCCTCCCGCGCCAGCCGGCGGTCCCGCAGCCGCTGACTCGGCAGCAGCACCGGCGTCACCCTCGCCGCCTTGTAACGCCGAACCAGCACCAGCCCCACCAGCCCCGCCAGCACCATCGCCCCCACCAGCCACACCCGGTTCACCCCACCCACCCCACCCGCCCCACCCGTCCCCGCACCGGGCCCCGAAGCGCTCTCCGTCACCACCACCGATCCACCCACAAACATCGCGTACTCCCCGTCCGTCGACTGCCCCAGCTCTTCCCGCCACCACTTGTAGAACCACGCCGCCAACCGCACCCGGTCGCCCTCTCCCAAGCCCACAGAAGCCGAGGGATTCTGTGGGCTCGCCTGCCCCACCCAATACACCAGCACCACCCGCCCTTGCCCCGCCTCATCCAGCCCCTCGACCGCCAGCGCGATTTCCGTCACCGACTCCCCCCACGCCCCCGACCGCTGCAGACGTACATCCCGCACCCGCTTGACCTGCCCCGCGAACACCACCGCACGCCCCCGCCAGTCCCCCGGCTCCGCCCGCACCGCTGCCCACTGCTCCGCACCCATCAACACCGCTCCGCCCTCGTCGCCATTCGGCCAGCCCACCGCCGCCGACAGCAACGCGTACAACGGCCCCTCATCAAACCGGTCGTCCCCGTCCACGGTCGCGTCCAGCTGCCGCCGCTGCCCGGCCGTCAGCTCCGGCACCGCAAACACCGGCAGCGACGCACAAACGATCACGATGCAAACCACGACGCGGGCCATCCACCGATTGTAAATCACTCCCCCCGTTAGCCCCGGGCTCTGCCCGGGGGCACCTGGCGTGCCCGATGCCTCACCCCGTCATCAACTGCCGTGGACACCGCCCCGCGCACGGCTCCAACTCCCCTGCATCCCGCACCACCTGCCCTGTCGCCTGCAGCTGCGCGTCCAACACCGTGCGCATCGCGCCCAACCGTTCCGCATCCCCCGACAGGTCGGTCGTGTCGTCCGGATCGCTCAACACATCGAACAGCTGCTCTTCGCCTGTGTGCTGAAACCGCACGTACTTCATCGGCCCCTTGACCACGTAGTGGTGCGAGCACCCCCCCGCCTCGATCTGCCCAAAGAGAACCTCCCGCGTCGTCCCGCCCTCACCCCGCACGATCGGCATCAGCGACTTGCCCTCGTTCGGCCCGTCCAACGCTCCAGGCAAGGCCACCCCCGCCGCGTCCAGCAGCGTCACCCCCACATCCTCCAGCGAGACCAACGCGTCGCTGGTGATCCCGCCCGGCAGCCCCATATTGTAGCCGTGCACGAAGAACGGTACGTGGGCAGACGCCTCGTACGGCAGCGACTTCCGGAACAGATGGTGGTCCCCCAGCATCTCCCCGTGGTCCGAAGTAAACACGATCAGAACCGGCTCGTTTTTCCGGGGGTTGCCATACTCGAAGTAGCGCTCCAGCACCGCTCGGATCCGGTCGTCGATGTGATGGATCAGCCCGTAGTAACCGGCCACCGCACGCCGAAGCTCTTCACGGTCAAAGTCGCCCAGCCGAGCGTCCGGCGGCTGCCCGATCGCGCCGCCACCGATCGCCTTCGCCCACCCCGCGATCACCGGCTCGTGTTCGGTGTCCTTATAGAAATCCCAGTACGCCTGCGGCGGGATCAGCGGCGGGTGCGGGGCCCAGAACGATAAGTGCAAAAACCACGGGCACGACGGGTCGCGCTTCTGCGTCAGGAAGTCGATCGCCTCATCCGCCAGCCACGAACTGTGGTGCAGGTTCTCGTCGAGATTGAACGGCCGACCAATCCGCGAGTTCCCGTTGATGCCGTGGTTGTTCGGCTGAATCCCAGGATCACGCTTCAGCAGCCAGTCGGTGTAGTCGTTCACCGGCTGCGTCGGCGACGTCGGCCGATGGTTCGGCGACTCCGACCGCACCATGTGCTCAAACCCAAACCGCTTCCGCTGCGGGTACTGGTGCAGCTTCCCGATCAGCTGCGTCTGATACCCCGCGTCCCGCAGCAGCCCCGGCACCGTGAACGGCGGGTCCCATTCCCGCTCCGCGTAACACGTCAGCCCGTGCGTCGTCGGGTGCAGCCCTGTCAACAGCGTCCGCCTCGCCGGCACACACACCGGGCAAGTCGTGTAGGCCCGCGTGAAGTTCGTCCCCGACGACGCCAGCCAGTCCATGTTCGTCGTCCGCAGCGGCACCTCCGGGCGGTTGAGCCGCATCCCGTCCCAGCGCTGCTGGTCCGTCGTGATCAGGAGCAAGTTCGGGCGTTCCGGTGTCACAGCAGGTTCAGGCATCCCCGCAATCTAACAAGTCACCCTCACGCCCAGCGAGCCGGATCAGCAAGCCGGGCCGTGTCGGCCCGGCCAACCCGCCGCTGCGTTATCCTCCTCGGTTTCCCTCATCTCCCCAACACCCATGCCCACCCCCCCCACCGCCACCGAAACCCCACCGCTGGAACCCCTCCCCGCCGGCGTCCGCGAGGTCGTCCCCATCGTCGACTTCGGCTCCCAGTACGTTCAGCTCATCGCCCGACGCGTCCGTGAGGCCGGCGTCTATTCCATGATGGTCGGCCCCGGCGTCGACCCCGACGAGCTCGCCAAGCTATCTCTCAAGGGCATCATCCTCTCCGGCGGCCCCTCTTCCGTCTACGAAGACGACGCCCCCGCCTGCGACCCCAGGCTCCTCGACCTCGGCGTCCCCGTCCTTGGTATCTGCTACGGCATGCAGCTCGCCTGCGACCTCCTCGGGGCCGACGTCCGCAACGCCTCCGCCCGCGAATACGGCGGCGTTAAGCTCACCCTCACCGAGCCCAACGACCCCTTCCTCAAGGCCGTCCCCCAGCACACCACCGCCTGGATGTCCCACGGCGACCAGGTCAACGCCCTGCCCGATTCCTTCATCCCCCTCGCCCAGACCAGCACCTGCCCCTACGCCGCCGTCCGGCACCGCGACCGACCGTTCTTCGGCGTCCAGTTCCACCCCGAAGTCACCCACACGCCCCACGGCCAGGACATCCTCCGCAACTTCCTCTTCTCCGTCTGTGACTGCAAGGGCAGTTGGAAGATGGCCGACTTCCTCAACGCCGAGGCGGTGCGCATCCGGGAGCAGGTCGGCGACGCCCGCGTGATCTGCGGCCTCTCCGGCGGGGTCGATTCCTCCGTTGTCGCCGCCCTGCTCAGCAAGGCCATCGGCGACCAGCTCACCTGCATCTTCGTCGACAACGGCCTGCTGCGGAAAGGCGAACGCGGCCTCGTCGAACAGACCTTCCGCGACCACTTCGACATCGACCTCCGCGTTGCCGATGCCGAGTCCCAGTTCCTCGGCGACCTCGCCGGCATCACCGATCCGCAAGAGAAACGCACCCGCATTGGGCACCGCTTCATTGATGTCTTCAAGGAAGAAGCCGCCAAACTCACCGGCGACGCCGACACCAAGTTCCTCGCCCAAGGCACCCTCTACCCCGACGTCATCGAGTCCGGCCACGGCTACGCCGGCACCGCCGCCAACATCAAGCTCCACCACAACGTCGGCGGCCTCCCCGAGCAGCTCGGCTTCGACCTCATCGAGCCCCTCCGCAATCTCTTCAAGGACGAAGTCCGCCAGCTCGGCACCGTCCTCGGCCTCCCCGACGCCATCGTCTGGCGACACCCCTTCCCCGGCCCCGGCCTCGCCGTCCGCGTCCTCGGCGAAGTCACCAAACCCCAACTCGATCTGCTCCGCGACGCCGACGAAATCCTCCTCGAAGAGATCGTCGCCAACCAGCTCTACCGCAAGACCGCCCAGGTCTTCGCCGTCCTCCTGCCCGTCAAAGCCGTTGGCGTGATGGGCGATGGTCGTACTCACGAACAGGTCGTCGCCATCCGTGCCGTCGAGTCCCAGGACTTCATGACCGCCGACTGGGCCCGCATCCCCTTCGATGTCTTGGCGAAGATCTCCAACCGCATCATCAACGAGGTCCGTGGCGTTAACCGCGTCGTCTACGACATCAGTTCTAAACCCCCCGCCACCATCGAGTGGGAGTAAGCCCGACCCGCTCGGGACAACCCCTGCTCAGCCACACCAAATTGGATTGGACCCCATGCCTGTCTCAACCCGGATCATCCCTTGCGTCTTCGCACTCGCCCTGCTCGCCCCCGTCACGTCTGCAGAGGTCGGTGAATTCAAGATCGCCCCCGTCCTGCCGCTCACCGCCGAGCAGCAGCACCAGCTCCAGCAACTGATCCAGACCAACCCCCGCGCCGCCGAACTCGCCCAGTTGGAAATCGACGCCGCCCGCGCGACCCTCGACCGGCCCCTCACCCCGCTCCGTGTCATCCACTACGAGGGCCTGGTCAACACCCACCCCAAACGCATCAAAGCCGTCGAATCCCTGCGGCAGATGAGCGACACCGCCCGGCTCCTCCGCGCCTGGCAGGCGACCTCAGACTCCGCGTTCGCCGCGAAACTCCAGCAGATCATCATCGCCTGGGCAGACACGTACGAACCCACCGGCAACGACGTCAACGAGAACAAGCTCTACCCCCTGCTGGTCGCCTACCTCGCGCTCCGCGAACAGTTCACCGCCCCGCAGCAGGAGCGCGTCGAGGCCTGGGTCCTCGCCCTCGGCAAGCACCACGCCCGAGAAGCCCAACGCAGCAACCGTCTCAACAACCGCTTTACCAAGTCCCTTCGGCTCGTCGTCATCACCGGACGCATCCTCGACAAACCCGACTGGACCGAAACCGCCCGCCAAGGCGCCCAGCGCTTCATCGCCGCCAGCCTCTTCCCCGATGGCACCAGCCATGACCTCCGAGAACGCGACACCCTGACCTATCACAGCAGCGCACTCCGCCCGCTCATCCAGCTCTCGATCCTCCTCGATGGCAAGCACCCCGACGCCCTCTACCACTGGACCTCACCCAACGGCGGCTCTGTCCAAAAGTCCGTTCAATACATCATCCCCTATGCCACCGGCGAAAAGCAGCACCGCGAATGGGTCCACAGCCGTGTCGATCTCGACCGGCGTCGCGCCGCCGCCGGACTCGAAAAGTATCGCATCGGTCGGCTCTATGAACCCCAACAAGCCACCTCGCTCCTCGCCGACGCCGTCTTCTACGAGCCTCAGCTCACACCCCTGCTCGCCCAGCTCCTCGACGCCCCGCACGCTCAACTCCCGAGCTGGGAGTCCCTCGTCCTGACCAGCATCGCACAGACCCCGGTCGCCACGGCTCAGCCGAACCCATAACCCGTCTCAAGGGAGGCGGACCCGCAAGTCATCCCGGCAGTCTCAGGGAGACGGGTACGTTCACGCCACCGGCGCACCCACCGGCAAGTCGTCGGCCATCAACGCGCCTGGACCGAACACGGTCGGGAAATCCATCTCCCCGCCGTTGGCGTTCCGCGTCCGCGCGTCCAGGTAGCACACCGAGAACGCCCGCCGGGACTGGTCGCTGTTGTTCCGGTCCGACGCGTGCATCAGCCAGTTGTGCAGGATCACGACCTGACCCGCCTCGAGTTCCAGATACTCGCGCTTCGACGGGTCACACATCTCCTCCACCTGTTGTTCCGACATGAACCCCGACGTGTGCGCGTCGTTGACCACGCCGTACCGGTGCGTGCCCGGCACGACCTGGACACACCCGTTCGCGCGTGTCGCCGGGTCCAGCGCGACCCACACCGTCAGCAGCGGGTCGCGGTCCAGATACTTCCACCGGTCCTGGTGCCAAGGCAGGAACGTCCCGCGGTTGGCGGGCTTGTTCATAAACATCGCGCGGAAGCAGCCCACCGGCACGTGCGCTCCATAAATCCGATTGCACAAGTGCTCGAAGATCGGCTCCTGCATCAACTCCAGAAAGACGCGGTCGAACTCGAGCTGCTCGATCTTCCGGTAGTTCAGGTGGCTGCCCTTGTGGCCCTTGGTCATCGCCCCTGCGTCGGCGTACTCCCCGGTGGTGCTGTCCTCCTGCATCAGCATCCGGCCGTAGTCCACATCCGCGGTGCCGAGCATGATCTGATCGATCCGCTCCTGAAGCGACGCGAGCCGCTCGGCATCGAGCAGCCTGCCCAACCGGAGGTAACCCTTGTCCACGTATTCCAGCCACTGCGATTCGTTGAGTTCGGTCAGCACATGAGTCTCCTTGAAAGATGCGAAGACCTTACGACCCCCAGCTGACCCAGCCCATAGCAGCGCTGAACCTCAAGCTGGATATTCTGAATCCAACGCCAGCCGGTACGCCGACGGGCTCTGCCCGAAGTGACCCGAGAACGCTCGGCTGAAGTGGTACGGGTCCGCGTACCCCACCGACTCCGCTACTGCCGCGACCGTCAGCCCCGTGCCCCGCAGCGCCTCACCCGCCGCGTCCATCCGCATCCGCGTCAGCAGCTTGATCGGCGTCACCCCCAGCACCCGGTTGAACAGCCGGTTCAGGTGCTGCGCCGAATACCCCGACGCCACGGCCAGATTGCCCAGGGTCGTCGGCTCCGCCAAGCGCTCTTGCAACAACACCAACATCTCTGGCACCAGCGGGTCCAACGCGCCATACCCCAGCACGCCCCGTCGGTCCGCCTCGACCAGCATCTCCTGCACCACCAAGTGGGCCCAGCCCACCGAATACCGCCCCGCCTTCGCCCCCCGGTCGAACTCCGTCATATGACCCCGCAGGTACCCCTCCAGTCTTGAGCCCTCAACCACCCGCATCACCCGCGGCGGCCGGACCAAAGCGAACGCGTCCCGCCCCCCCGGCAACCCCATCCGTACATGCATCGACCCCACCGTCGTCCGCTGTGTCATCGGCAGAGCATCGTGCTCTTCGCCCGGACACACCACCAGCAGATCACCCGCCGACACCTCCACACCCACCCCCTCGATCCGCCACCGTGCCCGACCTCGCGCGATGTACAGCACGTTGTACCGGTCCAGCGTCCGCTTCGGCACCCGGAACTCGCCGTGGTTGTGGTGCTGCCGCGACCCCGCCCGACACTCCACACGCCCCTCGTTCAAAACGAACCGCAGCAGCCCCTCCGCCCCAGCTGCGCGGCTAGCATCCTTACGCGACACACGTCAAGCTTACGCCGAGCTGCCCACGAACTCACGCCACGCAACCAACGCCAAGCCATGCCCTCCTCCAACACCCTCGACCCCCGACCCAGCACCCTGATCGTCGGGGCCGGGCCTATCGGGCTCGAGCTCTCCACCGTCCTGACCCGGCTCGGCCATCCGCACCGCGTCGTCGATGCCGGGCCCATCGGTGCCACGGTCGCCTGGTACCCCAAGCAGGCCCGCTACTTCTCCAGCCCCGACCGCATCGCCCTGGCCGGCACCCCGCTCCACACCCCCGACCAGACCAAGGCGACCCGCGAGCAATACCTCACGTACCTCCGCGCGATCGTCCGACAGTTCGACCTGCCCATCCAGACCCACCGCCGTGTCATCCACGCCGCCCACAACCCCGACGGCACCTTCACCGTCACCCTCGCGCCAACCCCGCCGCAGCCCGACCAACACCTCGCCCCGAATGCCGTCGAGTCCATCCCCACGCCTATCCCCGACGCCCCGACCCAAACCCTCACTTGCGATCATCTCGTCCTCGCCATCGGCGACATGCACCGCCCCAACCGCCTCGACATCCCCGGCGAAAGCCTGCCCCACGTCAGCCACTACTTCGACGATCCCCACCCCCACTTCGGCCGTGACCTGCTCATCGTCGGCGGCAAGAACTCGGCCGTCGAAGCCGCCCTCCGTTGCCACCACGCCGGCGCCCGCGTCACCCTCAGCTACCGACGCGACACCTTCAACGACAAGTCCATCAAGTACTGGCTGCTCCCCGAACTGAACGCCCTGATCGAGCACGACCAGATCCGCTTCCTGCCCCTCACGACCCCGACCCGCATCACCGATACCGACGTCGAACTCCAGCACACCGCAACCGGCGGCACCCAATCCATCCCCGCCGACGCCGTCCTCCTGCTCACAGGCTACGCCCAAGACCCCGCCCTCTTCAAGCAGCTCGGCGTCCCCCTCGAAGGCCCCAACCAATCGCCGGTCTTCGACCCCGAGACCATGCAGACCCCCGTCCCCAACCTCTATGTCGCCGGCACCGCCGCCGCCGGCACCCAGCACGCCTTCAAGCTCTTCATCGAAAACTGCCACGCCCACGCCGCACGCATCGCCGCCCACCTCACCGGCAAACCCGTCCCCCACGACTGGACCAACCCCGCCGCCCAGACCTTCGGCCTCGCCGAAAGCTAACCCCACCCCGCCCCGCCCCACCACTACCTATCAACCCGAAGCCCACGGTGTCTCACCGTGGGCCGCCCCATCACCCTCAACTCACCCCCGGCTCGCCCTCCTGATCCTGCACCGGACGCTTGCGCAGTTCCGCCGCTCGCTCGTGCCGGAACCGACCGATCGCCGTGCCCTTTACCCTGCTCTCCGGCGACATGTACAGCTCAATGAAGCCCAGATACAACACGCCCTCCTTCAGCCGACCCACAAACTCCCGCCGACGCCACGGGGCCCCCAACCGTTCCTCCCACTCGTAGATCACCAACACCTGATCCGCATCAAGCTCCGCCCCGTCTTTCACCGTAAACCGCACGCTCCACCGCCCGTCCCACTTGCCCTCCCACACCCCCATCCACTGCAAGACCGTCGTGTCTTTCGCGTGCTCGGGCACCGGCAACGGCTCGTCCCCCGGGTGAGCCACCGCTACGCCCACACCCACACACATCAAACCCGCAAGCACACATAGCCCACCCAACCAAACGTTCCCACTCGCACGCCCAACCCCGACTACACCAGCCATGGCACGCTCCTTTTCATATACGACCACCGCCCAGCGATCGACTCCGATAACCATAACCACCAGCCAAACCCCGCACCACTCGGCCCCGATGACAGAGAGGTCATGCGACTCCTCCCTCACGAACGGCTCCCGCAGTATCGCCAGGCGGTCGCGCTCGTCACGACGGTCTACCGCCTGACCCGCACCTTCCCCGCCGAAGAAAAGGCCGGGCTCGGCGGGGCCATGCGTCGGCTCGTCACCGCGATCCCCACCAAGGTCGCCGACGCCGAGGGACGCGAGGACCCCAATCAGGTCCGCTCCGCGATCGGGGCTGGACAGGCCATGATCCTCGAACTCCTCGCCGCCGCCGATGTCGCCCGTCGTCTCGACATCCTCCCCCGCGGCCACCTCCGCCCCCTCCGCAAACGCCTGCTCGCCCTCGCCGCACAGCTCGATCGGCTCCAGGCCCAGCTCCTCGACGAGCTCGCCGAAGAGGCCCAGCTCCAGCGGCTCGCCCTCACACAGGACACCCCCGACCCCGCCGTCACCCCGGACGAATCCGTCCCGCAGCGTCGCGCCGCCTGACCGTTTCACACCCGCAGCCCACGGTCCACCGCCGCAAGACCGGCCCCCAAAACCCTCGACGCCACGCCCCACCGCCTGTACGCTCGGAGTGCTTCGCATTCGACACACCAGCCGGAAGGCCAACATGCACCGTCTCCCATCACTACCGACCCCGACGCGCCTCACCGCCATCGTCATGCTTGTCTTCACCGGCCTGCTCCTGGCCACCGCCTTCCCCCAAACCGCCCACGCCGCACCCGGAACCACCAACGCCCTCCCTTCCTTCATCAAGCCCGGCACCCGGCTCATCTACAACAGCACAGCCCAACAAACCAACCCCAACATCCGCCAGCCCAGCGTCCTCGCCGGCAAGGGCTTCAACGCCTACGACGTCGTCGCCCTCACCCCCACCCACGCCCCCACCCAAATCCACATCCTCAGCCGCGTCTACAGCCCACCCCCCCAACAGCCCAACGGTCCCCAATACCAGATGGCTCAGAACGCACACTCCGTCTCCGTGACACAACCCACCGGCGACGCCGCGCTCTGGATGCCCAAGGCTGACCTCGACGCGCTGCAATCCTCCAAAGACGCCAACGGCGAGATCATCGTCGAACGCGGCGGCACCCTCCAAGCCGCCGGCCAGACCTTCAAGACCGTCGTCGTCGCCGTCAAGATCCCCAACCAGACCAGCCGAACCATCTACGACGCCGACTCCGGGCTCATGCTCAGCCGGGTCATCCAACAGGGCAACCCCAACGTCAACTTCAACCAGCGTCAACGCTCGGGCAGCTCCGAACAACTCGTCGCCATCCGCCAGCTCAATCTCCCCTGGCTCAACATGCCCACGCAAGCCCCCGCCTGGCTCGCCCCCAACAAGACCCTCCGCTTCCAGGGTCGGGTCCAGTTCCGTGGCGCCGAGATGTTCCAGACCACCGGCGACTCTCAGGCCACCTTCACCCAGACCGGCAACAACTGGTCCACCTCCACCTCCCAGACCCAGCTCTTTGTCAACGGCCAGCCCCACCAACAGCCCGTCACCACCCATGGCATCGACGGCCCAGGCAACACGCTCGGCCTCTGGAAAGACCCCAACGCCCTCGCCCAACTCCGCCCCGGCGTCCTCGACCAGGACCCCGTCCTCAACTCCAAACTCTCCTACGACATCCAGACCGGCGCCCAAGGCCGGCTCGGCGTCTTCATCGAACAGGACGCCAACGACGCCGCCGTACGTGTCTACGGCTACAACCTCGCCAACGGCGTCCTCACCTACCAGCAGATCATCAACAACGTCCAGGGCCAGACCCTCACCGCCACCCTCGTCGCCGGCCCGTAAAGCATATTCCCTAAGCGTGTAGCGGAAGACGCGAAGCGTCCCGTTCGATCCCCGCGAACACCTACAGCGCAACCCGCTACACACAAGCAAAACCCACAATCAACGGCAATCCACAACCCAACCCGCACAGCCCCACCCCTCCGCCCGAATCCACACCCACAACCCACACCGGCAGTGAACCCCGGCCCCGCTCGATCGTACGTTTGGCGTGCGATCCGGGGCTGTTGTCATGGCCCAAACCCCGCCCAAACCCATCCCGATACTCGTCATCGACCCGGACCCCGCACCGGCCCGGCTCATCCAGCGCGTCGCCACCGACCACCTCGGCGATGCCGCCCGCGTCACCCACGCCCCCGACCCGCCCGCCGCCCAGCCCCTCCTCGACCGCCCCGAGCCCTTCGTCGCCCTCCTCGAATACCACTTCCCCAAGCACACCGCCCTCGACCTGCTCGAAACACTCCAACAGAACCAACACCCCGTCGCCACCGCCGTCCTCACCGCCAACGGCAACGCCTACATCGCTGCCGAGGTCACCCGCGCCGGTGCCGACGCCTATCTGGCCAAGCGCGACCTCTCCCCGGCCGTCCTCCGCTCCACCCTTGATCAGCTGCTCGACCTCGCCCGCCTCCGCGCCGCTCAGCACGCCGTCCACCAGCACACCCGGCGGGCCCTGTCCAGCCTCACCCCCCGCGAAAACCAGGTCCTCCAGCACATCATCGCCGGCCTCACCACCCGCCAGATCGCCGACCGCCTCCACCGCTCGGAGAAGACCATCAAAATCCACCGCGCCAACCTCATGCGCAAGATGAACGCTAACACCGCCGGCCACCTCGTCCGCCTCGCCCTCGACGCCCGCCACAACATCGACCCACAGTGACGCCCCGCCGACTTACCCCATCAATCCGCACGCCTTACCCAGCTTCCGCACAACACACTCAAAACCCATTCTCAGAATGGCCCAGCCAACAAACCGGTGCATGCTTCCTTCAACACCCTTCAAGGAACGCCCATGCCCCGCCGCACGATCACCGCCCTCGCCACTGCCCTGACCACCGCCGCCACCCTCACCGCCGCTCAGGCCTCCGCCGGCGTCGCCACCACGACCCTCGGCTCCGACGCCGAGGCCAACGCCCTCACCGCCTCCAAGGCCTTCGCGGCCGAAGGACGCTTCGGCAACAACAACGCCAACAACGGCGACTGGGAGCTCGGCCTCTGGACCCCCAACACCGTCGCCGACCAGTCCAACTTCGCCTGGACCTCCGGCAGCCCCGTCAACTTCATCCTGGGCTTCAACCCCTCCAACAACATGGTCACCTTCAGCGTCACCGAGTTCACTTCCCAGAGCTGGAACACCGAGACGGTTTTCTCGGTTGAAGAGCCCGACTTCGACACCCTCCTCCTCCGCACCCGGGCCACCAAGAACGGCTCCGACATCACCCTCGACAACCTCTTCTTCAACGGCCAATCCATCCCCGGCCAATCCGCCGCCGACAGCGACGACACCGGCCTCGGCCTCCTCGCAATCTCCGGCATCGACACCACCGAAGCCTTCTTCCTCACCGGCCAACTCACCATGAACTGGTCCACCCAGGACATGCCCCGCGGCTCTCACCTCGCCTTCCAGATCAAGGCCATCGAAGCCGTCCCCACCACCAGCGTCGTGCCCACGCCCACCGCCGCACTCGCCGGCCTCTCCGCACTCGGCCTCCTCGCCGCACGACGCCGGCGACGCGAAGACTGAACTCCGACACACATCCCCAACCAACCCCGCGAGCCGACCCTCAAACGTCGGCTCGCTTTTCATGGCACGCACCACAAAACCACTGACCGCCAGCAGACCGCCGACCCCACCACTGCATTCTCGCGTATCGTCTCCAAACACCTGCACAGCCTGCACCCGTCTCACCCAAACCGATACGCCCCATGATCCCAACCACCTTCCGGTTATCCACCGCGCTCACGCTGGCCTTCTGCGTCCTAACGGGCACGGCGACCGCCCAAGCCCCCGCCACCCAACCGGCGACCCAGCCCGACACCCCCGCCATCCTCATCGACGGCGACCATGCCGACTGGGCCCCCCGCCCCCGCACCGAACTCCTCGCCGCCGACGCCCAGCACGTCTACCTCCGCTTCCGGTTCTCCCGCTCACGCACCCTCCTCCGCCACGGCGAAACCGTCGTCCTCGACCTCGACACCGACAACAACCGAGACACCGGCTCCACCGCCACCCGCAACCGGCACACCGACCCCGGCGTCGACCTCCGCATCGAGCTCAACCCTCCCCGCAACCGCAACGACCGCCGCGCCCCCGCGATCCGCGTCACCCGCTTCGACGCCGACGGCAAGCCTATCGAACTCGACCCCGCCGCCATCAACATCCATACCGCACCCACGCACGCCTCTGAGACCTTCGAAGTCCGCTTCGACCGGTCCCTCGACAGCGCTGCCGACCAGCCCGCCGCCATCGGCCTGCTCAGCGAAGAGCCCGCCGAACTCCGCGCCTTCCTCTGGCGGCAACACCACGAGTCCGGCCGCGCCGCCGGCCTCGCCAAAGCCGCCGCCCCCCTGCCCCCCTTCGCCGCCCCCGAACCCGCCAACCCCGACCCAGACGCCGACACCCCGACCCTCACCATCCCCACCAAGCCCGACAACGCCATCCGCGTCGTCGCCTGGAACACCCTCTGGGGCACCCAGCTCAACAACCCCACGCCCTTCGGCCGCGTCGCCCAGGCCCTCGACGCCGACGTCTACCTCATCCAGGAATGGTCCGACAAGCCCTACCCCGCCAGTTCTGTCGCCGACTGGTTCAACCAGCACAACCCCAGCCCTCCTGACGCTACTCGCCCCGCCTGGAAAGCCGTCACTACCGAGCACGACAACCGCGGCTCCGGCATCGCCATCGTCTCCCGCTTCCCCATCCTCGCCACCGGCCCTGCCAAGATGCGGATCAACAGCCGGACCCGATGGACCTTCCCCGTCCGCTTCGCCGCCGTCGTCCTCGACACCCCCCTCGGCCCCGGCGTCTTCGGCACCGTCCACCACAAGGCCGGCGGACGCCTCGGCTCCCAGGAAGACCGACGCCGACTCGAAGAAGCCGCCGGCATCAACGCCGTCCTCGCCCGCCTCGCCAGCCGACACAAAGCCGCCTTCACCGTCTTCGGCGGCGACTTCAACATGAACGGCACCCCCCGCGTCATGGACACCGCCGTCCGCCGGCTCGACACCGACCGCTCCGCCCTCATCCCCGCCGCCGCCACCGTCCTCGACGACCCCGGCGTCCTCTACACCCACCGCGGCCGAGACCTCCGCCGCCGACTCGACTACATCACCTTCTCCGACGCCGCCCTCACCCCCGTCAACGCCTTCGTCCTCAACACCGCCATCCTACCCCCCCCCCCCCACAACCACCCCCCCCGCAACCAAAACAACACCAAAACCACCCCCCACCACCCCCGCCGACGCGACCACGTCCCCAACAAAAACACCCACTGACC
>JBCCOW010000009.1:0-78807 GCA_039025195.1 Planctomycetota bacterium | reverse complement strand
GGTGTTTTTTGTGGTGGGCGGCCGGCTGGGCGAGGTCTTCGACCTGCTGGTGGGAGGGGGCCTGCCATGGGGGGTGCTGACCGAGCGGGGCCTCGTGGTCGGCGTGGTGGTCGTGGGGCTGCTGGGTGGTGGGGTCGTGTGGGGGCGCGGCGTCGTGGGGGTGGGCGGGATGTGGCGGGTGGGCGGGGGGTGGGGCGTCGGACATCTTGGGGGCTCCCGCGCGGGGTGGAGGACGGGTCGTCTGGCGTTCGGTCGTCGGGGTTGGGGTCTTTGGAGGAACATCGGGCGGGGTGAGGGGCGGGTTAAGTCGCGTCGGTGAGAAACGGCGGCGCAACCGGTACAGACGGCGTAGATGGCAGGGTTTTGGGTCGTTGGGTGGCGATGGGCTACGCACGGCGCGGGGTGGTTATCGGGGGTGGCGGGTCGTGTGGCCGGGCGCGGTTGGGATCGGATAGACTTGGTGCATGGGAACGTCTGGCTGGATTCTGTTGTTGGTGCTGCTGACGTCGGTGCTGCCGGCGGTGTTGGACTGGTTCAAGAAGCAGAAGCAGGCGTCGGCGGAGCGGCGGCGTGCGGAGGAGCAGGAGCTGTCGGGGATGGCGGGCCGGTCGGGTGGTGGTGGGGGTGGTGGGGGGCGTGGGGATGACGCGTCGGATGACTTGGAGCGGATGGCGGCGTCGCGACGGGAGGAGCTGCGTCGTCGGGCGATGGCGCGGGGGGCCCAGAGCGGTGGGGTGGTGCAGGGTGGTGGTTCGGGCGCGGGTGGCGGGGTGCCAGGCAATCTGACGATGGCGGAGCGGGTGGAACGGGCACGGGCGGAGGCGGCGTACCGGAAGCGGCAGGCGCAGCTGCGGGGTGGTGGTGGGGATGGGGGGTCGGACGCGATGGAGCGTCGGCGGGCGGCGGAGGTGGAAGCCCAGGCGCGTCAGCGGTCGGCGGCGGATCGGGAGCAGGCGGCGCGTCGGCAGCGGGCGGAGGCTCAGGCCGAGGCGAAGCGTCGTCAGGAGTTGATGCGGCGTCAGCAGGCGGAGCGTCAGCGGGTGGAGCAGCGTCAGCGTGCGGATCGGCAGCGTCGTGCGGCGCGTCAGCAGTCGGGGCGTGACGGGGGGCAGACGCGGCGTTCTGCGTCGCAGCCGCGTTCGTCGGGAGGCGGGTCAACGGGGGCGATCGGTGCTTCGGAGATCGGCGGCAATGAGGGCGTGGCGGTGGTGAAGCGTTCGCGGGGGAAGGGGAAGGCGGGCGGCGGTGGTGGATTGGGCGTGTTGCTGGGTGGGGCGGGGTTGGACCTGCGGACGGCGGTGGTGATGAAGGAGATATTGGATAAGCCGGTGGGGCTGCGTGGAGAGGGTGAAGGGATTGGTGGGGTGGGGTGAGGTTTGCGTGGGGGTGTCGTCGCGAGCGACGACGCTACGAAGGACCGGTCGCAAGCGACCGGGCTAAACGGGGTGGGGGTTGGGCATGTGGGTTACGGGGGGTCGTAGCCGTAGTGTTTGGAGAAGGGGTGGCAGCGGGAGAGTCGGCGGAGGCCTTTGAAGAGCCCACGGTAGGGGCCGTATTTGGCGACGGCTTCGAGCATGTACTGGGAGCAGGTGGGCTGGAAGCGGCACTGCCCGCCGAGGGCGGGGGCGAGGAGGACGCGGTAGGCGGCGACGATGAAGATGATGGTGTGGCGGAGGAGGAAGCGGTCGGGGCGGGGGAAGCCCACAGAATCCTTCGGCTTCTGTGGGCTTTGGAGGGTGTCGGATTGGGTTACTGGGTCAGCCATTGGGCGGCGTCGGGGGCGGAATAGGTGAAGATGAGGTCGGCACCGGCGCGGGCGATGGCGGTGAGGGATTCGAGGGTGGCGTCGCGGAGGTCGAGGGCCCCGGCCGCGGCGGCGTGCTGGAGCATGGCGTATTCGCCGGAGACGTGGTAGGCGGCGAGGGGGAGGGAGGTGAGTTCGCGGAGGTCGCGCAGCACGTCGAGGTAGGGGAGCGCGGGTTTGACCATGAGGATGTCGCCGCCTTCGTGTTCGTCGAGGGCGGTCTCGCGGTGGGCTTCGCGGCGGTTGGCGGGGTCCATTTGGTAGGTGGGCTTGTTGGCGGGGATGGGTTTGGTGGAGTTGGTGACGGGGGCGGAGCCGAGGGCATCGCGGAAGGGGCCGTAGAAGGCGGAGGCGTATTTGGCGGTGTAGCTGAGGATGCCGGTGTTGTGGTGGTGGTTGGTGTCGAGGGTTTGGCGGATGGCGGCGACGCGGCCGTCCATCATGTCGGAGGGGGCGACGAGGTCGGCGCCGGCGTCGGCGTGGGTCAACGCTTGCTTGCAGAGGGCTTCGACGGAGGGGTCGTTGTCGATGATGCCTTGGTCGTTGACGATGCCGTCGTGGCCGTCGCTGTTGTAGGGGTCGAGGGCGACGTCGGTGATGACGAGGAGGTCGGGGAGGTGTTGCTTGAGGAGGCGGATGGCTTGGGGGATGAGGCCGTCGGGGTTGGCGGACTCGGCCCCGGTGGGGTCTTTGAGTTGGGCGTCGATTTTGGGGAAGAGGGCGACGGCGGGGATGCCGAGGTCGGCGGTTTCCTGGGCGCGGCGGAGGAGGCCGGGGAGGGACCAGCGGGTCTGGCCGGGGAGAGCGTCGATGGGGGTGTCGGTGTCGTCGGCGTGGAGGAAGAGGGGGTAGACGAGTTGATCGACGGAGAGGCGGGTCTCGCGGACGAGCCGGCGGAGGGCGGGGGTGGCGCGGTTTCGTCGAGGGCGGGCGAGGGGGTGGGGCATTGGGCTGCCGCGGGTCGGACCCACGGACATAGTCCGTGGGCTTCTTGGGTGGGTTTTAGGCGGTGGCGGGTGGGGCGGTGTCGGTGGGGGTGCCTTTGTCGATGAGGCCGGCGCCGAAGCGGGAGCCGATGAGGAGGATCGGCGAGGCGATGGCGACGGAGGAGTAGGTCCCGATGAGGATGCCGATGAGCATGGTGAAGGCGAAGCCGTGGACGCCGGGGCCGCCGAAGAGGTAGAGGACGAGGACGGCGATGAAGGTGGTGCCGGAGGTGATGATGGTGCGTGAGATGGTCTGGTTGATGGAGTCGTTGAGGATGGCGGGGGTGGCGCGGGCGAGCTTGCCGCGGTTTTCGCGGATGCGGTCGAAGACGATGATCGTGTCGTTGAGGGAGTAGCCGACGATGGTGAGGAAGGCGGCGACCATGGCGAGGTCGATCTTGAAGGCGTCGAGGAGGATGGCGCGGGAGAAGTCGAACTCGGCGATCCAGCCGGAGATGGCGACGAGGCCGATGGCGATGGAGACGTCGTGGACGAGGGCGGCGATGGCGGCGAGGCCGTAGCGGATGGACCCGAAGCGGAGCCAGATGTAGGCGACGACGGCGAGGAGCGAGAGGGCCATGGCGGTGATGGCCTGCTGCTGCATGGTGCCGGAGACCTGGGCGTCGAACTGGGTGACGGATTGGAGGGAGGACTCGGCGGCCATGGCGTCGCGGACCATGGCCCACTCGGTGTCGCCGAGACCGGCGGGGGCGGTGACGCCCTGGGGGTTGGCGGCGTAGTTGGTGCCCTCTTCCTTAGTGAGCATGACGACCTGGGCGTAGGTGGCTTCGCCGTTGTCGTCGGTGCCGACGGGGTTGCCGATGGGCAGGAACGCGCGGTCACGGGCGGGGAGTCGGTCGTGGGGGGGCTGGTTGATCTGACGTTCGATCTTCTGCTCGATCTGAGTCAGCGAAGCGGGGGGCTCGAGCTCGGGGAGGAGGATGGCGACACCGCCGACGTGGTCCTTGGCGTCGATGGGTTCGGGGACGCCGTCGGTGAGGGTGCGGGCGGTGATGGGGATGACGTTGTTGATCGCATCCGCGACGGCGGTGGTGTTTCGGCCGGCGAAGGCGATGGGCCGGGTGGTCTCGAGCTCTTTGAGGAAGGCGGCTTTGACGAGGCCGGACACGGCGTCGGAGTCGGTCAGGAGGGTGCTGACGGAGAAGGTCTGGAAGCGGCCGTCGACGTCCTGACCGACGGTGACGACGGAGCCGCGGGCGGCCTCGGCGAGGAGGCTGAAGTCGGGGGGTGTGGTGTCGGGGCGGTCGTTGGTGAGCCCGGCGTCGTAGGCCTCCTGGGCGGCGTTGGTCTGGAGGTTGAAGCGGTCGAGGGCTTCCTGAACGATCGGGCGGACCGAATCGGCGTAGGCGGCTTCCTCGGGGGTGAGCGGCTCGTCGTTCTGGATCTTGACGGCGGCATTCGCGACTGTGGTCAGCCGATCGCGGACATCGGAGATGGGCAGGCCCTCGCCCTCCTTGAGCTCGAAGACGACGGCGGTGCCGGAGCGAAACTCGATGTCGAGCATGTCTTCGCCGCGGTAGAGGGCGGTGGCGATGCCGGCGACGAGGAGGACGGCGGAGAGGGGGATGAAGATGTGGCGGAGCTCGACCCAGTTGATGTTGGGGCGGAGGATCTTCTTGAGGCCCGGGAAGATCGTCGGGGCCATGTGCATGGACTTGGGGTTGAAGAGCTTGAGGTAGAGGTCGAAGAAGATGCGGGAGGCGAAGAGGGCGGTGAAGAGGGTGGCGAGGATGCCGATGCCGAGGACGACGGCGAAGCCCTTGACTTCTGCGGTGGCGGTGTAGCCGAGGACGAGGCAGGTGATGAGGGTGGTGAGGTTAGCGTCGACGATAGTGGAGAAGGCCTTACCGAAGCCGAGCTTGATGGCCAGGGGCAAGTCGGAACCGGCGTCGAGCTCTTCGCGGATGCGTTCGAAGATCAGGACGTTGGCGTCGACGGCCATGCCGATGGTCAACACGAGCCCGGCGATGCCCGGGAGGGTGAAGGTCGACTCGATGGCGGCCATCACGCCGAGGATGATGACCATGTTCATGCAGAGGGCGGCGTTGGCGACGCCGCCGGCGAAGAGGTAGTAGGCGAGCATGAACAGGCAGACGAGGATCAGGGAGATGATCGACGCGCGGATGCCCTTGTCGATGTTGTCCTGGCCGAGGGTGGCACCGACGGTCTTCTCGGAGATGGGGTCGGGGGAGAGCTGGCCTTCGAGGGAGCCGGCCTTCATGGACCGGATCATGTACTCCAATTCGGCATTCGAGAATTGACCGGTGATCTGACCACCGTTGGATAGGCGGGTAATTAAGCGGGGTGCGGTGATGATGCGATTGTCAAGTAGCACGGCCATGTTCCAGCCGACATGGGGTTCGGTGATCTGGCCGAGGCGGGAGGAGCCCAGCGCATCAAGCGAAAACTGAAGGGAGGGGAAACCTTTGTCGTCGGTAGAGCGGTTAGCCGAGGTCAAACGCCAGGCTTCGTTGCCGGCCATGGCGGTGCCGAGCTGGTTGCCGAGGAGGATGTAGAGGTTCCCATCGACGGCGGCACGGCCGATGTAGCCCTTGGCATCTCCGCTCCCCATGGTGCCGAAGATGGTGGTGGCGCGGTCGGCGAGTTCGCGGGACTCGTCGGCGTCGGTGGTGGCGCGGAGCAGGCGGGCGATCTCGTTCAATTCGGCGCGGAGGGTTTCGTTGTTGACGAAGTTGTTGAGGTCGTCGATGGCGAACCAGCGGAAGGGCTGATCGATGCCGGAGTTCGGGCCGGTCTGGTCGAGGCGGGAGAAGTACTCGGTGTAGGGGCCGGCGGCGGGGTCGGCGGCGATGCGCATCTCGAGTACGCCGGAGCCGCGGAGCAGGACCTTAAGGTCGTTGGGGTCGTCGAGCGGGCCCTTAACCTCTTCGTAAGCGGCGAGGGCGGTGGCGAGCTGATCGAGGGCGTCGCCGCGGGCGGGGTAGTTGGCCTTGAGCTGTTCGAGCAGGGTCGCACGCGGCGAGGGCAGGTCGGGGGCGTCGGCGGGTGCGCCGGCGGGCTTGGGGAGCGGGTCGTTGGACGCGGCGATGAGGCGGTCCAGTGAGCGGTCGGGGATGTTGGTGGCGAGGAGCTCGGCCTGGGCGTCGCGGTAGGCGATGCGGGCGGCGAAGAGTTCCTGGAACGCGGATTCCATCGCAAGGATGGCCTGATTGGTCGCGGCGGCGTCGTCTTCCGGTGCGGCGTTGTATTCGGCCTCGGCGGCTTGGAAGGCCTCGGCGGCTTGCTGGCGTTGATCGAAGAGGGTGGCGAGTTCCTGGAGCTTGGGCAGGCGGTCGGGGAAGCCGTCGGCGAGGGCGTTGATTGCGGTGGCACGGGCTTCGGGGTCGGGCAGGGCCAGGGTATCTTCGACGGCGGCGGAGCTGAGGTTGCCCTCGCGGAGGGCTTCGGCGGCGGCGATGGAGGCGTCGCGGAGCTCGGTGACGACCGGGTTGGCCGCGGGCATCTGGACTTCGAGGCGGTTGCCGGCGACCTTGCGCCAGACGAGGTTTTTGGTGCCGGACGGGTCGACGCGGTCGCGGAGGACCTGGATGGTGGAATCGATGACGTCCTCGGCGTTGGAGCCGTCGGGGACGGTGACGTCGTAGACGAGGGTGGTGCCGCCGGCGAGGTCGATGCCGGGCTTGAGGGGCTTGAACGTCAGGATGAGCCCGAAGAGGCTGACGACGACGAGGACGGTGGCGAGTCGGGAGAGGATCTGGGCCATGGCGGCGAGGGGGGATGCGGGGTGGGGCGTGAAAAAGGCGGACCGGTTGGGTCGTGTGGGTTAGCTGTCTTTGTTGTCTTCGAGGACGCTGGCGATGGCGGCCTTGGTGAAGTGGAGGCGGGTGTTGGCGTTCTCGTCGACCTTGACGATGATCTCGTTTTCGCGGACCTCGACGACGGAGCCGATGATGCCGCCGACGGTCTGGACGCGGTTGCCCTTGGCGAGGTTGCGGAGCATCTCGGCCTTGCGTTTGCGTTCTTTTCGGCCGCCGGAGAAGGTGAAGAGCATCATGATCACCAGGACGATGAGCATGATGAAGAGGAACTGGCCGCCGAAGAGGCCGCCGGAGCCCTGGGGGGGCGGCGCGTTGCCGCCGGGGGCGTTGGGGTCGGCGGGCTGCTGGGAGCCGGTGGCGTCGGTGGGGACGGCGGGGGCCTGGGTGGGGTCTACGGCGTTCTCGCCTTGGCCGAGCATGGGCGTCAGGGCATGGTTGGTGTGGTGGTGAGCGAGAGTGGTGGGGCAGGTGAGGAGTGGAGGCATGGTTCTGGGGTGTCGGCCGGGCGTTAGTGGGCCGGGTCGTGCACGGTTGGGTGTTGGATGTGGTGAGGCGTCGGGGCGTGGTTTATCGCATGTTGTGTTGGTGTGTAGCGGATGCACCGAAGGTGCCCGCGAGGGCGGAGCGGGACGCTTCGCGTCACCCGCTACACGGTGATGAAATCGGCGCTAAAGGTCGGCGACGGGCCAGGCCTCGGCGAACGCGGACCACGCATTGTGAGCGATGGCGTGACGGATGTCCACCATGAGACGCTGGAAGTGGCGGATGTTGTGGAGGCTGGTGAGGATGGGCCCGAGCATTTCGTTGGCCTGGAAGAGGTGGCGGAGATAGGAGCGGGAGTAGGGCTTGGAGCAGGCGGGGCAGTCGCAGGTCGGGTCGATGGGGCGGGGGTCGTCGGCGTATTGGGCGTTCTTGAGGCGGATCGGGCCGGTTGGCGTGAAGGCGACGGCGTTTCGGCCGTTCCGGGTGGGCAGGACGCAGTCGAACATGTCGACCCCGGCACGGACGGCGGCGACGATGTCCCGCTCGTAGCCGACGCCCATGAGGTAGCGGGGCTTGTCGGGGGGGAGCAGCGGGGCGGTGTGCTCGACGACGGCCTTAATCTGGTCGGGGCCTTCGCCGACGGCGACGCCGCCGATCGCGAAGCCGGGCAGGTCACGCTCGGTGATGGCCTGGGCGTGCTGGGTACGGAGTTCGAGGTCGACGCCGCCCTGGACGATGCCGAAGAGGGCCTGCTCGTCGGGGCGGGCGTGGGCGTCGATGCAGCGGTCGAGCCACGCGATGGTGCGGTGGTTGGCTTCGAGGACACGGTCGCGGTAGCCCGGCTGATCGGAGTGCGACGCGGGGGGGCAGTCGTCGAAGGCCATGATGATGTCGGCCCCGAGACGGTTCTGGATCGACATCGAGTGTTCGGGGGTGAGGTCGATGGTGGCACCGTCGAGGTGAGACTGGAAGGTGACGCCGCGGTCGGAGATCTGATTGGTCTTGGTCAGCGAGAAGACCTGGTAGCCACCGGAGTCGGTGAGGATCGGCCCGGGCCAGTTCATCCACGGGTGGAGGCCGCCCATCTGAGCGACGAGGTCGGGCCCGGGGCGGAGCAGGAGGTGGTAGGTGTTGGACAGGATGCACTGGGCCCCGGCGTCGGCGACCTGATCGGGCAACAGGCCCTTGATGGAGGCGGCGGTGCCGACGGGCATGAACGCGGGGGTGTCGAAGTGGCCGTGCGGCGTGGTAACGCGGCCGAGCCGGGCGTGGGAGGTGGGGTCGGCGTCGCGTTGGTGGAGGGTGTAAGAGACGGGAGAGGTCACTGCGCTGCCCCGAGCTGTTGGAGCGTTCGACCGCTGGGCGTGGTTGCAGCGTTGAAGTCTCTTTGATCGAACGTGAAGATGTGCTGGAGGTTGAGTCGGTCAGCGAGTTGGAGGAGACAGGCGTCGGCGAGCTGGAGTTTGAGGTCTTGATATCTGGTGAGTAGTTGTTCGATCGCGGGCAGGTCGCGTTTAGTCAGGTGCTCGATCTGGAGCTTTTGATCGTTGAGGAAGCGAGCCAGCAGTCGGCTGTAACTCGGCATATTCCGCATGAGCCATGCGGCTTCGGTAATCACCGGCCAGCATGTGATCATCGGCCCGTTGAGTTTGGCAAAACCCTCTAGGGCAGCCTCTCGGTACTGATCCGCTTCCGCGATCAGGCCCACGATCGGTCCGGTGTCGATGAGCACCGGACCGGTCACTCACCAAAGCCTTCCATGTATTTCGGGTTGGTGCTTAGATCGGGCGGTAGCCCTTTCAGGGCACCCACCACACCGGCGGCCATAAGCCGGTCAAGTGCCGAAGGGCTGCTCTGCTCGTCGGGTTCGGATGCGGCGTCGGAAGGGGTCTGCTCCGGTTCCGTGTGGGAATCGAGTTCTCGCCGGAGTAGTTCTTGAGCCATCTGATTCATGGGTCGGCCCGACGCACGCGCAAGTTCGGCCAACCGCTGATATTCAGCGTCGTCGAGCTCGAGCGTAAGACTCTTAGCAACCATGTCGGTAAGTATAACGCAGGGCTTGCCTCACCCCGCGTTGCGTTTGCGGTCGGTGTCTTGCTGGAGGACGCGTTTCTCGCGGTCCGTGAGGGAGTTGAGGCCTTGCTCGAGCACTTTGTCGAGGACGCGGTTGACTTCGGCTTCGGTGGCGATCTCGCGCTGCTTGGCACGCTCTGTGCGGAATTCGTCGAGCTTGTCGCGGAAGTCGCCGGCCCGGAGGCTGTCGGCCCAGCCCAATGAGCTGGGGACTTTGACCAGGAGAAAGCCGAGCAGGGCCCCGCCGAGGTGAGCGGCCTCGCCGCCAGCGTTGGCGGAGCCGGCGATGACGGACAGGGCGGCGATGCCGAGGAAGACCAGGGCCATGGTCCGCATGGTCATGGGGATCGGGGGGAACAGGAGTTGGACCCGCATCTTGGGGAAGCACACGGCCGCCCCGGCGAGGATGCCGAAGACGGAGCCGGACGCACCGATGAGCGGGACCTCGGGCGGGAAGAAGATCAGCCCGGGGATCGCACCGATCAAGGAAGCGACCACGGCCCCAGCAACGCCGCAGAGCAAGTAGAACGCCAGGAAGCGTCGGCTGCCCCACCACTGCTCCATCAGTGGGCCGAAGAAGTAGAGCCCGATCATGTTGAAAAGGATGTGGAGGAACCCGCCGTGGAGGAACTGGTAGGTGAAGACGCGCCAGAGCTCAAGGCCGAAGATCGCTTTTTCGACGCTGAAATGGCCGATCTCGAAGAGGCCGAGGAAGCGGAGCCGGGACCCGCCGCTGAAGATGCCGTCCCAGACGAAGACGATGAGGTTGATGACGATCAGCCAGGTGACGACGGAGTGTTTAGAGAAGCCGGAGCCGAATCGGACCCCACCGCTGCCGCCGCCGCCGCCGCCGCCACCGAATCCACCCCCGCCGCTGTAGCTGTCGCGGTACCCGCCGCCACCACCGCGCGGCCCCCAGCCGCGGTTGGCTTGCTCGTCGGATTGGTAGGGGCGGTCGTTCCAGGCCATGGGTGAGCGTTTTGTCGGGCGGCCGGGGTCGTGTAGCGACCCGGCTACTGGTCGCGGAGGAAGGTGGTGTAGAACAGCAGAGCTGCGATGGTCTTGGCGTCCTCGATTTCGCCGGTACGGATCATATTCATCGTCTGTTCGAGGGGGGTGGGGTGAGGGGTGATCGCTTCGGTGGGGTCGAGGGACTGGGCGGTGGGGGTGAGGCCGGTGGCGAGGTAGGCGTGCATCTGTTCGGTGCAGAAGCCGGGCGTGGGGAAGAAGCTCGTCAGCGGGGTGACGGTGGTGGGGCGGTAGCCGGCCTCTTCTTCGAGCTCACGGGCGGCACACACGGCGGGGTCTTCGCCGGGCTCGATGCAGCCGGCGGGGAGTTCCCAGAGGGTGGTCTTGAGGATGTAGCGGTGGTTCTTGATCAGAACGACGTCGCCGTTGTCGAGCAAGGGCAGGACGACGACCGCGTCGGGGACCTCGGCGGCCTCGCGGGGGTGGGGCTCGCCGTTGGGGTCGTTGACCCAGGTGCGTTTGATGGTCATGCGGACGCCGGTGAAGAGCGTCTCCGCGTCGGGGTGGAGGTCGTAAGCCATGGAAGCATGGTATGGCCGAAGGCATCAGCCGCCGCAGCCCCCGCATCCGCCACCGCCGCAGCCTCCACAGCCACCGCATCCCCCACACCCGGCCGGCCCGACGGACGAGGTATCTTTGCCGGAGTAGCCGCCGTTTTCGAAGCGTTTGATACTGTTGCTGAGCGTATTGGTCTGGATGAATTTGGAGCCGAACAGGGTGGCTCCTAAGGCGAAACGTTCGGCGTGTTGCAGTGGTTGGCGGCGGGCTTCGTAAGCAGCGGGCTTGACCTGCTTCTTGAACTGGGCGACCGCTCGACGACCGGCCCGTGTCGCGTAGGCCTGGCGTTGGCCCATCAGGGTGTAGATGGCGATGACGGCGCAGAGTCCAAGGAGTAAGAGGAAGTCTTCGCCACGCTGGTAGCCGAGGTAGATGCGGAATACGCCAAAGGCGAGCAGGGCGAGGGCGGGTATGAGAGCCAGGGCGATTAGTCGGCGATGCCGGGAGGAGGTGGCCCAGCTGTTGGCTCGGAGGTCGGCCACAGTCTCGCGCAGGGGTGTGCGGATAACACGCTGGACTTCGCGCTGCTTGGGCGCGTTGGGCAGCGCGTCGAGGACGGCCTGGGTGATCGGGTGATCCGGGAGGGGCTGGTCGGGCTCGACTGCCGGCGGCTTGAGCTGGCCTTGCTTGGTGACGATGGCGTGGCCGGCGGCGAGCAGGAGGGTGAGCGCGGCCCTGGTGACTCCGGGTAGGCCCTTACGGAGATAGGCGGCGGCGTAAAGGTCCAGCGTTTGGGACGGTTTGGGCTGGAGCGGGTCGGGGGCGCGGTCGTAACTGAACCCGTTGTCGGCCTCGGGTGGCGTAGGGCGCACCGCGAGGCGGCGCCAGATTTCGGTGCCGATGATGAGCAGGCCGATCGCGATGGAATAAGCGATTAGGAAGTCGACGGCGTTCGCTTCGGAGAGGAAGTCCGGCATGGTTTAAGGGGGCGATCGTTTCGCTGGAGCACGTGTTTGTCCGTGTGTAGCGGGTGCACCGAAGGTGCCCGCGGGTCGGAGCGGGACGCTTCGTGTCTCCCGCTACACGCCGAGAGCATCCGCTCTAGCGGCCGGTGCGTTTGCGTCGCCAGTTTAGTTTGGGGATGAGCCAGGCATCGCAGGGGCGGACGCGGGTACCGAAGGTGGTGGGATCGAAGCGTTCAGCGGGGGCGGGCCAGAGGTCGGGCGGTGGGTCCTCGCCGAGCAGTCGGCGGTAGCTGTCGAGGGTCTTGCTATACCAGTCGTTGAACTTGTCGCCTTCGTTCTTTCCGCCTTTGGTCGGCCCGTGGTGGAGCGGGCGGGGCAGGACGTTAGTGCAGAGGTCTTCCCAGTAGGAGCGGGTGTAGAGCAGGTGGAGGTGCCAGGCCTGATCGACCTGGTCCGAAGGCGTGACCGGGTGCCCGGCTTCCATGGCGAGGAAGAGGAACCGCTTGTATTCACGCACCGCACGCAGGGCGTAGTCGAGGGGCCAGCGGCACTCGCGGGACAGCCGGCGGGTGAAGGTCAGCGAGCTCTCGGGATCATCCAGCGAGAAGGCCTCGAGGCGGTCGAGCAGGTCGCGTTGTTCGGGGGTGAGGGGCATCGGGGCTTAGCGTGTGTAGCGGGTGCACCGAAGGTGCCCGCGGGTCGGAGCGGGACGCTTCGCGTCTCCCGCTACACGCTGAGCAAGTCGGCTTCAGACGAACGCCGGGGCGCGGTAGGCGGAGGGTTCAGCGCCTTCATCAAGCACGGTGGACTTGAGGTGGCAGGGCGTGGCGTCGGGGCCCATATGGAAGTCGTTCTCGTAGAGGTCGTGCAGCTCGGCGAGGAGGTCGGCGGAGAGCGGGCTGCCGTCTGCGGCGTCGGCGTATTCATCGACGTCGGCGGTGCTGAGGATGTTGGGCTCGACGCTGACCATGCCCGGCTGGGACATGAGCCACTTGAAGGCGAACTGGCGGAGGGAGAGGCCGAGGGCTTCGGCCATGGGGCGGACGATGTCGTTTTTCTGGAGGCCGTAGACGAGCCAGTTGCGGTCGCGGAACTTGCGGTGGTCCTGCGGCGGGAATTGGTGGTCGGGGGAGTCAAACTCGTCGTCGAGGATGCCGGAGTTGGTGGGAACGCGAGCGATGACGCCGCCCTTGCCGGTCTTGGCTGCGATCTCGCAGAGTTCTCGGCCGGGGTGCTGTTCGTAGAGGTTGAAGACGGTCTGGACGGTGGCGGCCTGGTATTGGAGGAAGGCGTCGTGGCCTTCGTCGCGCCAGCCAATGGCGGGGCCGAGGGCGGCACCCCAGGCCTTGATCTTGCCTTCGGCGTGCAGGTCGGTGAGGGCCTCGAAGAGCTCGTCGGTGAAGTGAGGCAGGCGGATGTTGTGGGCCTGGTAGAGATCGATGCACTCAATGCCCATGTGCTTGAGGGACCGTTCGCACTCGCGCTTCACGGCGGCGGCGGAGAAGTCTTGCTTGCGTTCGCGGTGGGAGCCTTCTTCGCCGGGGTCGGCTTCGAGGTCGTAACCGAACTTGGTGGAAATCACGAGGTGGTCGGCCCCGGCGTATTCGATAGTCGGTTTGAGGAGTTTTTCGGCGCGGTAGTTGCCGTAGGCGGGGGCGGTGTCGAAGAAGGTGACGCCGCGATCGACGGCGTGGTTCTGGATGGCGACGGCATCGTCGTCGGAGAAGTCGCCCCACCAGTTGGTGCCGAAGGTGAAGTTGCCGAAGGCGAGGGCGGAGAGCTTGAGGTCTGTGCCGGGGAGGGGGGAGTGGTGCATCGCAGGGGTTGTAGGTGGTGGGCCGTGGGTTGTTGATGTGGTCTCAAGCTAGCGTAGCGCGTCGGCCTGGACGCGTCGGATCGTGGTGGTCCAGGGCTCGACGCCGAGGGCGGGGAACTTGGACTCGAGGCGGCGGACGGCGATATCGATGTCTCGGGCGAGGCCCATTTTTTCCATGATGAGGAAGCGGTGGGCCCAGGCACGCCAGTGCGGCTCGGCGGTCTCGGCGTCGGGCCGGCTGCGGTAGAACGTGATGACCTTGTCGAAGAGCGTGGCGGACTGGCGGAGCGTGGCGGCGTCGTTGTCCCGGGCGAGGCCGAGGCGGTAGAGGGCCTCGGCCCGGACGAGGATGATGGGCAGGGCCTTGGGCTGCTGACGGATGAGCCGGGCGGTGATCTCGTCGGCGGCCTCGACTTGTTGAGCCACCAGATAGGCCTTGGCCAACGCGAGCTCGAAGCCGCTCAGGACGGCAGAGGGCTGGCGGTTGGTGGTGCCCCAGTCGACGAGGAGCTCGCCGAGGGTGACGGCGGTCTGCCCGGTGCCGGCCATCTCGCGTTCGATCTCGGCAACCCGGGCGGGGACGTTCTGAGCTCGGGCTTTCTGGAGGGCGGCGGCCTGGCGGTCGATCGTCTGCTGTAGCGTCGTGAGCACGTCGGTGATGACTGGGGCGGCGGCACCTTGGAAGCGGTCGATCATGGCGGAGGCCTCGTCGCGGACGGCATCGAGGTCGTTGATGGCAACCAGCGCAAGGATGCGGCGCTCGGCGGCGATGCGGCGGAGGTCGTTGCCGGCCTGGTTGTCGGGCAGCACCTCATCGAGCCCGTCGGTGAGGTCGAGCACGCCCTCGGTGTCGCCGTCCTGTTGAGCGATCTGGGCGAGGGTGATCAAGGCCTGGGCACGGGCCAGCTGAGCGTTAGCGGCCGCCTCGGGAGAGACGGTCTGCTCGGCGAGGAGCTGCTCGATGCCTTCGCGCACCTCGTCGGCGGTGTCGGCAGCGTCGGTGGTGGCGTCTTCGAGAGCACGCTCGGCTTGTTGCATGGCGTCGGCGGCCGGGCTGTCTTGGGCCTGCAGGTCGGCGAGCGTGCGCTGCGCCTGATCGAGCCGAAGCGTCATGGCCAGCACCCGGAAGCGCTGGGCTTCGAGGTACTGCGGGTTGCCGCGGCTGACGGCGGCGTAGAACTCGGCGGCCTTCAGGAAATCGCCGCGTTTCTGGTAGGCCTCGAAGCCGAAGGTCATGCGGTACTGCTCGGCGATGTCGAGGTCGTCGAACTCGGCGTAAAGGGTTTCGCCGGTGTCGAGGAAGGACTGACGCCAGGCGGGCGGTGCGTCGGGCTGGGCGTAGATGGAGTAGAGGTTCTGGAACGCGGCGGCGATGGCGGCCTCGGCAAACTCGGAGCCGGGGAAGTCTCGGGCAACGCGGGCCAGCATGAGGCTGCCGTTGTAGAAGTCCTGGCCACGGGCGTTGTTGGTGCCGTTGGCCTGGTCGAGCTCACGGTCGATGAAGAACTTGGCGAGGACGGCGTTGCCGAGGAAGTAGAGCCCGTTGCCGCGGGTTTCTTCGGGGGCGTTGGTGTCGGCGATGCCGTCGAGGAGCTGGGTGACACGGGTGAAGGTATTGAGGGCGGCGTCGTTGTCGCCGCCGGCCTGCTGGGTCTGGGCGGTGCCAAAGACGACTTGGGCGATACCGACGCGGACGGGCCCGGGGAGGGTGGTGGGGTCGAGGCTCGGGTCGAGGTTGCGGGCCCAGCGCTGGTGGACGCGGAAGGTCATCACGCGCCGAGCGGCTTCGGTGGGGATCGCCTCGAAGAACTCGTCGTAGGGGGTGGTGTAGGCGTCGGCGATCGCGGCGGTGCGGTCGGCCCCGGAACGGGTGTTGGCACGGGCGATCATGACGCGGTGGCGGGCGTCGGCGAGCAGCAGCCCCCAGAGCGGCGTGTCGCGGACCAGGCGGTTCTGGTCGAGGTCGAAGAGGGTGTCGTCGGCGTCGTCGAATGCGTTGGCGTTGAGGAAGATGTTGGCACGGGCGAGGCCGGCGAGCAGGGCGTCGAGGGGGGAGTTGTTCTGCTGGGCGGCGGGCTCGAGGAAGGGTTCGGCGTCGTCGGGCTCGCCAAGCCCGGCGACGGCGCGGCCGGCGATGGTTTGGATACGGGGGATCAGGCGGTCCGGCGCGGTGTCGAGGAGGACCTCGGCGGCGGCGAAGGCCTGGTCGTAGAGGCGCTGCCGTTCGTCGGCGATCGAGTTGGCACGGTCGGGCACCGCGGGGTCGGGCCGGCCCGCGGCGAGGTCGGCGAAGTACGGGTTGGTCTCCGGCTGCCGGGCCATGTGGTAGGCGGTCTCGGAGAGCACGAACGGCAGGACGACGTCGCGGTAGTTTTCGAGCTTGAAGTTGAGGCCCGCGGCTTCGATGGCCTGCTGGAGTGCGGTGTCGGAGCCGAGCCGGTTGAACAGGTCGAAGAGGGCGGTGTCGGCGGCGGCGGCGGCGCGGTAGGCCAGGGGCATGGCCTCGGCGAGGGCGGCCTGCTGGTCAGGGGTGGTGACCCCGAACTCGTCGAAGGCCAGGGCCCGGTCGTTGAAGTTGAACAGGTAGCCGTAGATCACCATCTCGGCGGCGTCGGTGAGCCAGATGACACGGGATGGGGCATCGGGCTGGTCGTCGGCGAGCCGGATGAGGGCGTTGGTGGCTTCGAGGAAGCGGGCGCGGGCGTCGGTGAGGAGTTGTTGGGCGTCTTCCCCGTTCTGGGCCTGGCCGGCACGGGTGAACAGCTCGTCGGCCTGGAGCCGGAGCTGGGCGACACGGATGAGCGAGCGGGTCTCGGGGGCGAGGTCGTCGGCGGTCTCGGCGTAGTGGAGCAGCAGGTCGGACATGCCCTGCTCGCGGAGGGCGTTGATGAAGTCGCCGTCGTCGAGGCGGTCGAGCTGGGCGTAGCTGGTGGTGGGGAGGACGCCCAGGAGCAGGGCGGCGGCGAGGAGGGCGAAGAGGCGTCGGCGGGCCGGTTGGGTCACGGCGGGGTTCTCTCGGTTGGGTGGCGATTGATGCTATGTGGCGCGACGGGGGGTGGTTCGTGGGGCCGCCGGTCGCAAGCGACCGGGCTAAACCGGTGGGATTGGGTTACGAGGGAGGGGCGAAGCTGATGGCTTCGTATTTGGCGCGGACCAGGGCGTTGAAGGCGTTGACCACGTGCTGCCACCGGACGCGGGCGCGGGGCTTGATGATCAGCGGGGTGTCGACGGCGTAGAAGCCGCCCTGTAGCTCGGACTGGTTGTTCATCACCGTGTAAAGGTCGGTGAAGGAATCAACCGGCTGGTTGTCGACGGTGATGGTGAAGAGGGTGTCGTTATTGCCGGCGGGGGCGAGCTCGATCACGACGGGCTCTTTGGGGAGTTCGTCTTCGGGGGCGGAGGCGGGGCCCGACGGGAGCGACGCGTCGAGGAAGCCCTCGTCGATCATGAAGGTCGCGGTGATGACGAAATAGATGAGCAGGAGGAAGATCACGTCGATCATCGACGTGAGCTGCAGCTCCATCTTTTCCTGGCCCGGGGCTTTGCGGCGCTTCGCGCGGACCGAGGTGTGGTGGACGGTGGTGTCGTCGTCGGTGGCCGCGGGGTGGCGGGAGGTGGTCGGGCTGGCGGGGCGGGAGGGCACTTGTGAGGTTGTAGGTGGTAGGCCGTAGGTTGTAGGTCAGGAACGGCGGTGGGTGTGAGTGTGGGTGGGGGGGTGGGGTTAGCGTTGGTCTTCGGGGAGGTAGGCGACGAGCTTGATGTCGGCGATCTGGGCCTTGGTGATCGCGTCGATCACGGGGGTCACGGAGCTGTAATAGAGGGCGCCGTCGGCACGCAGGAGGATGGGGACGTCGGGGCGTTCGGCACGGATGCGGGCGAGCTCGGCGGTCATGGCATCGAGCTGGCTCATCGGGAAGGTCTTGAGCGAGCCGACCTTGACGAAGTCGGCTTCGCCGGCATGATCCAGGGGGTCGCCCTTCATGCCGAACTCTCGGCCGGTGGCGGGCAGCGGGGCGATGTTGACCACGACCCGCGGGTCATCCCCGAGCTCGGACGTCACCGAGTCGACCAGGTCGGGCAGCACCATAGGCACCGCCTCGTCCGAGGTGATGTTGCTCACCAGCATGAAGAAGACGATGAGCAGGAAGACCACGTCGATCAGCGGGGTGATGTTGAGGCTGGGGGCGACGGCCCCGCGTGGGGTGACTTGGGACATTGATTTAGGCGCTAGTTATTAGGGGTTAGGCGCTAGGTCGTGGGTCGTTCGTGGTTGGGTGGCGCTGAGCATCGGGCTGGCCGTGTGGCCCCGGGTCACAGACCCGGGGCTAAAGGGCGGGGGGCTTAGTCGGGTTGGGGGGTGGCTTTGGGGGACTTGCTGGCAGCGCCCTTCTTGCCGGGCTTGAAGGGGCGGATGATGTCTTCGGCGAGTAGGAGGCCTTCGGTGGTCAGGGCGTCGACGCGGTTGCGGATCAGGGCGTAGCAGGTCAGCGCGGGGATGGCCACGACGAGGCCCCAGAAGGTGGTGACCAGCGCGGTGGAGATGCCGGCGGCGAGGGCGGCGGGGTCGGGGGAGCCGCCGGAGGCGACGAGCTGCTGGAAGGCGAGGATCATGCCGTAGACCGTGCCGAAGAGCCCGATCATGGGGGAGATGTTGCCCAGGACGTTGAGGTATTCGATGGGGCGGAGCATCTTGGTGGTAGCGGCGTCGCCGACCTCTTCGATCGCGCGTTCCATGGCGCCGTAGCCGTTGGACGCTTCGGCGAGGGCGCCGGAGGCGAGCTGCCCGATGTAGGTGGGGTCGTCGTCGGCGAGGTCGATGGCATCGCGGTACTGCTTGTCGCCGATCAGGGCGTCGAGCTCTTCGATGGTTTCGGGGGGGAGGACGGCGGAGCGTCGGTACTTGATGAGCAGGTGGATGGCGAAGCCGATGCTGGCCATGGACATGACGATGAGCAGCCAGGTGATGCCAAGGCCGATGGGGTCGTCGCCGGGGATGAAGAAGGCCTCAAAGAAGGTCTTCTCGGCGTCGGCTGCGGCGGTTTCGGCTTCCTGGGCAAAGGCCGTGGCCGGGGCGAGCAGCAGGGCGGCGGCGGTGAGCAGGCGGGTGAGTCGGGGCGGCACGGCGGGTGCGTCGGTCATGGAGCGGCGTCCTGAAGCGGGGGCAAGAGCGGTCGGTGCGGTTCGGCGTGTGTGGGGCGGGTGAGGCGGGTGGGGTGCGAAAACATGCCGAACCGGGAAAGGATAACGCCTGATTTGCAGGGTTGCAGCGGGGTGGTCGTGGGTGTTACGGGAGCTGGGCGCGGAGCTCGGCGAGGCGATTGAAGTAGGCGGGTTCTTCGTCCTCGGCGAGGAGGGGGGTGGCGGCCTGGAACAGGGTCTGGGCGATGTCGGGCTTGCCGAGCTTGAGGTGGATGTACCCGACCTCGGCCATGGAGGCACCGACGATGCCGTTGCGGAGCCGGTTGTAGTGGGCGACAACGCGCATGAAGGTGAGGCCGGCGGCTTTGTAGTCGTCGGGGTTGCCGGAGGCGTCGGCCTTGGCGAGCTGTGCACGGCCGAGCAGGTAGAGGTTTCGGGCGAGGTCGCGGGGGGAGTTGACCATGCGCTGCGTAAGGTCGAGGGCGGTGTCGAAGTCGCCGCTGCGCAGGGCCTGCACGGCCTTGAGCTCTTCGGGGAGCCCGGCGGGGAGGACCACCGCGGAGTCGGGGACGCCGGGGGTGGCAGGCGCGCCGCTGGGAGCGGGCGTGGTGGGGTTGGGCGTGTTGTCGTTTTGATCTTCTCCGGTAACACCGAGAAGCGGTCGGTCACGCTCGGGCTGGGGCGAGACCGAGGCGATTAAGGGGTCGATCGCGGCGTGGGCAGCGCGGGGGGCACGCTGCTTGAGGTTGTTGAGCCGGGTCAGGAGGTTGGCGTGCCGGTTGGCGGGTGCGTTGGCGACGGAGTTGGCGGGGGCCTGGTTATAGAACCAGGGGTCGGGGTTCATGTTGAGCAGCTGGGCGTAGCGGTTGACGGCCGCGACGGGCTGGTTGGCGGCGTCGTGGGCACGGACGAGCTGGGCGAGGATGAGGTGGCGGGCCCAGGGTTCGCGGGCCTTCTGGAGTTCGGGGTTGAGGGCACGGATGGCGGCGGCGGGTTGGTTGTTGTCCAGGGCGTCGAGGGCGGCGGCGTAGCCGGGGAAGGGGTCGAGCTCGATGCGGGTGATCTGGTCGAGGGGGGTGGACTGCTGGCCGGCGGCCCCGACGTAGAGGAGCTCGCCGTTCTGGATGCCGCGGACGTTGATGTTGTCGAGCCGGAAGTTGGTCTCGGCCTCGACGATGGCGTCGGCGTGGGTGGAGAGGGTGGTGGCAGTGAGGAGAAGGGCGGTGAGCAGGAGGAGCAGGAGTCGTGGCATAGGGGAGAGGGGTTGGCGGGCGGCCCACAGTGGGACACCGTGGGCTTCGGGGGGAGGTAGGCGTGGGGCTATTGGATGCCGATCTGTTCAGACTGGATGAAGACGTGGTCGCCGTCGCCGTTCTGTTCGGAGACGAGCTGGAGGGTGCGTTTGTCGGAGATGCCGGCCTTTTTGAGGGGGTCTTCGTATTGGAACTGGATGGTGTTGATCTGTGTGCCCGAGCGGTTGGTGCGTTTGATCTCGGCGAGGAGCTGGTCGCGTTGGACCTCCCATCGGCCGGCGCCGGTGATGTTGTCGGAGAGCAGAAAGATGACCTCTGGCTTGTAGGAGAGGGCGAGCTTGATGGCGGCGACGGGGTCGCCGCGGTAGCCGGGCTCGATGTTGTGCTTGCTGGGGTCGAGCCATTGGCGGACGCGGTTTTTGTGGTCGTCGGTGGCGCGGGCGGAGGAGCCGAGGCCGCGGGGTTCGATCTCGGTGAGGACGGGGGTGATCTCGCCGCGTTGTTTGTCGCCGTAGAAGAAGATGACGGTGAAGCGCTGCTCGGGGACGAGTCGGTCGATGGAGCGACGGAGCTCGCGGATGACGAACGGGAAGGTGTCGATGAGCGAGCCGGAGGCGTCGATGAGGAAGACGATGCGGACGGCCTGGACGGAGGAGGAGCCGAACATGGAGACCCCCGCGCCGCCGGTGGCGATCGACGTGCCGGCGGGCGAGGGGGCGGCAGCAGCACCGGTGACGCCGATGAGGGCGTTGAGGTTGACGGCAGGGGTGACGCTGGGGGTGGGCGTCGGCTGCGGGACGGGGACGGGGGTGGGGTTCGAGGCGGAGGCGGCCTCTTCGGGGGTCTCGGTCTCGGTGTCGGTGTTGAGCTCGATGCTGGGGACGGGGGAGAGCGAGACTTTGGGGGTGGAGCGTTCTTCCTCTTCCTCGACGTTGAGGACTAGAAAGGTGACGAACAGGGCGATGACGATGATGGCGGACCAGATCAGGACGGTGATCGCCCAGGGCAGCATCAGCAGCAGGACGTCGGTGACCTCGTCGCTGATGGCGGTGTCTTGGGGGGTTTCGGCGGGCGCCTCGCTGTCGGCGGGGACGGCATCGCGCGCGGTGGAAGCATCGGCCATGGAGCGATTATACGGGCTTAAAGGGATTTTGAGGGGGCTGCGGGCGATCGCTTGGGACGCTCCGCGTCACCCGCTACACGGCTAAGCGGATTGCGATTAGCGCAGGGGGATCTGGATGGGGCGGGAGTCTTTGGCGGGGGTGAGGGTGCTGATGGGCACGGGGAGGTAGCTGCCGTGGAACTGGTGGGCGATGGCCTGGAGGAGGGGGGTCTCCGCGGGGCCGGGAGCGGGGTGGGGTGTTGAAGCGGCGGGTGTGAACTGGAGGAGGTGGACGGTGGAGATGCGGGTGGCGGGTTTAGTGTGGTTCGGGTCGTGGGCGAGCTGTTTGAGGAAGCGTTCGGTCTCGGGGAAGCTGCGGGCGAGGGCGGCGGGTTGGTCGGCGATGAGGATGATGTGGTCGGGGTCGTGGGCGGGTTGAGAGGGGTCGTTGAGGGCGGTGCGGAGCGCGGGCAGGGGGGTGGTTCGGCCGTAGGGCACGAGGCGGGGGGGCTGGTCGGTGAGCCAGTCCGCAGCGGCGGCGGTGGCTTGGGGGGTGGCGGGAGTGAGCGGGCCGGGGGGCATCTGGAGGACCCCGCCGTTGCGGTAGAAGCGGACGGTGAAGGTCTGGTGGGGTTCGAGGCGTTCGAGGGTCTCGGCGAGCTCGTGGAGGATGAAGGGGAAGGCGTCGACGACGGAGCCGGAGGCATCGACGAGGAAGAGGAGGTGGCGGTCGGTGGTGGCGAGGGGCAGGCCCCAGGGGCCGGTGTTGGTGGTGGGCAGTGAGGCGAGGGGGGGAAGGGGTTTGGGTGTGGTGGTGGTGGTGACGGTGGGTTGGGGTTGAGGGTCGGATTTGAGGGGGAGGGTGATTGGGGGGGTGCCATCCCGCTGTAGTGGGATGGCCTCTGGCGTGGTGGGCGCGGGGGGGGTTCTGGAGATGCTGGAGGTGACGGTGATGGGGGGTGGGGTTTGGGGCTGTGGGGGAGCGGTGGGTTGCTGCGGCTCGGCCCACGCTGGGACAGCGTGGGCTTCTTGGGGCGGGGTGGAGGTGAGGGGCTTGCGGGTCTCGATGGCGAGGGCGATGGGGGCGTTTGGTGTGGTGTGGGTGGTGCCCAGCACGCGGGTGGGCGGGGCGGTGGACATGGAGGCGTAGGCACCGGCCAGGGCGGCGGCGCCGAGGGCGAGGTAGGTCAGCGGCGGGCTGGGTCGACGCAGCAGGCGGGCGGCGCCGCGGCGACGCGGGGGGGTGGCGACGGGGTCGGCCGGGGCGTCGGCGGCCGGCGTGAAGAGGTTGTAGTGCGGGTGGGGCATGACGGGCTCGGCTCGTGGGATCGTGCTGCTGCAGAGGAGATCGGGGCGATGAGCGGAAACCAGCCATCGAACGCGGCGGTAGGCGGGGGCGACCGGTCTTATCGGTCGGAGGCGGGTGGCTGGCGGGGGTGGTCCGGGGTAGGGTGAGCGGAGAGAGTGGGGTTAACGAGCGCGGGGACCGCGCCTCGGTTCTGTCGATCTTGACCGCCAGCAAGGATGTGATGATGCCCGCGACCGCAGTAAGAAAACCGACCCGCGTGATGATGATCAGCACGCACGGCTATGTGTCCGCCGAGGTGGAGTTCGGCAAGCCCGACACAGGAGGCCAGGTCGTCTACGTCTTGGAGCTCGCCAAGTCGATGGCGAAGTTCGGGTACGAGGTCGACATCCTGACCCGTCAGTTCGAGGATCAGCCCGAGCACGAGCAGGTGGACGACGGGGTGCAGATCCTGCGGGTGCCGTGCGGTGGCAATGCATTTATTGGGAAAGAGGTGCTGTGCGAAGAGATCCCCGAGTGGATCGAGAACGCGGTGGAGCTGCTCGCCGAGCGGAAGGACGAGTACGCCTTTATCAACAGCCATTATTGGGACGCGGGCCTGGCGGGGATGGGCTTGGCCGACGCGTTGAATGTGCCGCACATCCACACGCCGCACTCGATCGGGGCGTGGAAGCGGGAGAACATGGACGGCGACCCCGACGAGCTCGAGAAGCAATACAACTTCAAGAAGCGGATCAAGGAAGAGCGGATCATCTTCCGGGACTGCGACGGCGTGATCGCGACGACGACGCAGCAGCGCGACATCCTGATGGGCGATGAGTACGGCGTGTCGCGGGAACAGATCACGGTGATCCCGCCGGGGTATGACGACACGAAGTATTTCCCGGTGTCGGACGCGAGCCGGCAGGCCCTCAAGGCGCAGTACGGGCTGGAGGGTCGGATCGTGTTGGCGCTCGGACGGATCGCGCGGAACAAGGGGTATGACCTGTTGATCCGGGCGATGCCGCCGGTGTTGGAGCGTCACCCGGATGCGAAGCTGATGCTGGCGATCGGGTCGACCGAGCCGAGCGAAGCGGAGCAGGAGATGGTGGCGGGGTTCAAGGCGCTGGCCGAGGAGTTGGGGATTACAGACCGGGTGATCTTCGGGGACTACATCCCGGACGAGCAGATGCCGGACTACTACCGGATGGCGGATGTGTTCTGTCTCTGCAGCCGTTACGAGCCGTTCGGGATGACGGCGGTCGAGGCGATGGCGTGCGGGACGCCGACGGTGGTGACGACGGAGGGCGGGCTGTGGGAGCGGTTGGACTGGGGGCTCAACGCGTTGTACGCCAACCCGTTCGACCCCTACGAGTACGGCTCGGCGATCCACCACATCCTGCAGCACCCCAAGGTCGTCCAACGCATGGTCCACGACGGCTCGCACCGTGCACGGGCGGACTTCACCTGGATCGGGATCGCGCAGCAGGTGATCCGGCAGGCGAAGGCGGGGCGGTTGATCGCGGTGTGAGGTGGGGAGGTTGTAGGTGGTAGGCGGTAGGTTGTAGGTGTGGTTGGCGAGAGGAGCCGTTGGATGTGGTTGTTGGTATCTGATCTCGACGGGACGCTGTTGGATCACGACGACTGGGCGTATGAGTCGACTACGCGGTTTGCCGAGTTTGTCGAGGCGCACCGCGATGAGTTGGCGGTGATCTACAACTCGTCGCGGTTTGTGGCGAGCCAGTTGGATTCGGTGGAGCACACGCCGTTGCCGGAGCCGGACGGGATCATTGGGGGGATGGGGACGGAGTTTGTGGCGGTGCGGAAGGGCGAATGGGCGGGGGTGGCGGAGGCGTACCTGGCGTCGTTGGATCGGCCGTGGACGGGGGAGCAGGTGCGGGAGGTGGTGGCGGGGTTATTGCCGGGGGCGGGTGGGGTCGAGGTTCAGGCGGAGGAGCACCAGTCGGAACACAAGTCGAGTTTTTACCTGCGAGACGCTGGGGAGCGGGAGCTGGAGGCGATCCGGGGCGGGCTGGCGTCGGCGGGGATGGATTGCGATGTGATCTACAGCTCGAACCGGGACCTGGATGTGCTGCCGGCGGGCGTGAGCAAGGCCTCGGCCACGGTGCACGTCGCGGAGGCTTTGGGTTTCGGGATGGAGAACCTGATCACATCGGGGGACTCGGGGAACGACACGGCGATGCTGACCTGCGGCGGCCGGGCGGTCGTGGTGGCGAACCATCAGCCGGAGTTGGCTGGTTTGGAGGGCGATCGGGTGTACCGGGCGGCGGGGCGGGCGGCGGACGGGGTGATCGAGGGATTAGGCCATTGGATGGGCTTTTGAAGGGGTCGGTCGGGTTGGCTGTCGCGTGATCGGGGTTTGCGCCGATAATCGGGGTCGGGGAGAAAACGGGTGGGGAAGGGTTGGGGTACAGGCACGGGGTGTTCCGTGCCGTTGGTCTGGCCGTCCGGGCAGGAGACTCGTCATGTTGATCCCCCGTTTCCTGATTGCCCTCTCGGCGTTTGCAATCGCACTGACCACGGCGATCTCGCTGGGGCAGACCAGCGCGACCGCCCCGGCGACGCAGCCAGCGTCCGAGGCGGAAGTTGGGAGCCAGGAGGCGGTGCTGCGGGAGCTGATGGAGTCGGGGCGGGGCAGCGTGCGGGTGACGCCGGCGGCGACGCAGCCGGCGGTGCGTGACGTGCCGACGCGGATCGCGGTGCCCGCGGCGGTGGTGGGCGCCGGTGGGGCGGGGATGGACCCGGACCCGGCGGTGATCGGGGTGGCTCCGGGTGAGCCGAGGCCGACGCTTCGGCGTGAGGGGGAGTTCGTGATTAACCGTGCGGGCCGGCTGGTGCGTTCGTCGGATCAGGCGTTGTCGCTGTTTGTGTTCGAGGCCGACGCAGCGGCAACGCCCGAGCCACCGATGATCCTGCAGGCCTGCCGGCTGCTGGAAACCATGGAGGACGTGGTGTCGCGCCATGGCGACTCGACCGTCTTCGTGATCTCGGGTCAGGTCCACACGTACCGGGGCAACAACTACCTGCTGCCGACACGGATGACGCCGCGGATCGATCGCGGCAATTTGTCGCCGTGACCTCGGAAGGGGGAGGTGGTAGGCCGTAGGTGGTAGGTTGTAGGTCGAGCAGGCCGGGCGATCGGTGTCTGCCTACAACCTACGACCTACCAGCTACAACCTCTCTTCATGCCTTCCCTCTCGATCCCGACCCCACAGCGTGACGCCTTCGTTGAGATCACCCGCGAACTCCAGGGTCTGGTGGACGATGCCGGCTTGAGTGAGGGCACGCTGACCGCGTTCGTGCCGCATACCACCGCTGGGATCACGATCAACGAGAACGCCGACCCGGACGTCGTGTACGACATGCTGCTTCAGCTCGACGAGATGGTGCCGTGGCGGCAGCCGTTCTATCAACACGCGGAGGGCAACTCGGCGTCTCACGTCAAGGCGTCGATGATGGGCAGCAGCGTGACGGTGCTGGTGGAGGGCGGCCGGCTCCGGCTGGGCACGTGGCAGGGCGTGTACCTGTGCGAGTTCGACGGGCCGAGGACGCGGAGCGTGTGGGTCCGTCTCAGCGGGTGAGACCGCGGTCAACGCATTGTGTAAGGCTGGTTGTTCTGACCGCAGGAAACCAGAAGCCCAACAAAAAACCCCGCTGTCGCCGAAGCGACAACGGGGCGGAGGGGAGAAAGCAATCTTGATGTGAGGAAAGCGGTTCCTCGGCCCACAACTCCTCGACCAACTGTGTCTAGTTACCTTAATTTCTAGCTTGTTAGGGGAATAATATCAACCCCTAGCTTGCCTGTTTTAACATCTTGAACCACGGTCATTCGCTATTTCCGCGAGCTTAACGCGGTCTTCGGCCGTCTGCTGGTCCGCGGGAACGGCTCAGGCCTCTAGCTTCGCGGCGGCGAGCAGGGCGGCCCCGACCACCCCGGCGTCGTCCTCCAGGGTGCTGGCCAGGACCTTGCAGTCGCGGAGCTGATCGGGGTAAACGAGTTGATCGAAGGTTTTCCGCACCTTCTGGACCCACGGCTTGCCGATGGCTTCGGTCAGGCCGCCGCCGAGGACCACCGCGTTGAGGCTCAGCAGGGTCACGGTGTTGGCGGCGGCGGTGCCGACGAGGACGGCGGCGTGGTCCACGACATCGACGGTCAGCGGGTCCTCAGCCTTGTACGCCTGGCTGATGATCTTGGAGCGGACGCGGGAGTAGTCGCCGTCGACCAGCTCGGTGACGACGCTGTCGTGCCCGGCCTCGATGAGCTTGACGATCGTGCGGACGACGTTGGTGCGGGAGGCGAAGTCTTCGAGGCCGCGCTGGCCAGGGGGCAGCCCGGGCGCGACGGCGACGAAGCCGATCTCGCCGGCGGTGCCGTAGTGCCCGTGATGGAGCTTGCCGTCGAGGATGATGCCGCCGCCGATGCCGGTGCCGACGAAGATCGCGACCATGTGGTTGTGGCCCTGGGCGACGCCGGCCTTGTACTCGCCCCACGCCCCGGCGTTCACATCGTTATCGACCGCGACCTTCAGCCCGGTCTCCTTCTCGAGCACCTTCTCGAGCGGGTAGTCCTCCCAGCCGAGGTTCGGGGCCCGCAGCACGACGCCCTTGGACACGTTGATCGCACCGGGTGCGCCGATGCCGAGCCCGGCGATGTCGCTGCGTGTCATCGACGCGGCTTCCAGCACCTTGTCGCTGAGTTTCACGATGCGCCCGATCACCGCCTCGGCACCGCCGTCGGCTTTGGTCTTCGTGCCGTCACGGGCCAGGAGCTTGCCGTCTTGCCAGACGCCGCACTGGATATTGGTGCCGCCGAGGTCGATGCCGAGGTAGGCCGGTGCGTTAGAGCTCACGTGGTTTCTCCCGAGATAGGGGTTACGCGGTTTGGGCGAGAGGCGGGCGCTTGGTGCCGTGGTCGGTGCTCTGCTCGAACTGCCGGGCAAGTCGGAACAGGGTGACTTCGTCGAAGGCCTTGCCGATGAGCTGAATGCCCACGGGTAGCGGCTTGCCGTCACGCTCAGCGAAGCCTGCGGGTAGCGAGATCCCGGGCAGGCCGGCAAGGCTAGCCGGGACGGTGTAGACGTCGTTGAGGTACATCGCCAGGGGGTCGTCGGTGAGCTCGCCGATCTTGAACGCCGGGCCGGTCGCGGTGGGGCAGAGGATGGCGTCGCAGGTCTCGAACACGGCATCGAAGTCGCGGCGGATCAATCGGCGGACCTTGAGGGCGGTGTTGTAATAGGCGTCGTAGTAGCCGGAGGACAGGGCGTAGGTGCCGAGCATGATCCGGCGTTTGACCTCGTCGCCGAAGCCCTCGGAGCGGGACTTGGCGTAGAGGTCGATGAGGTCGTCGGGGTCGGCGGCGCGGTGGCCGTAGTGCACGCCGTCGAACCGGGCGAGGTTGGACGAGCACTCGGCGGTCGCGACGACGTAGTAGGTGGCGATCCCGAAGTCGGTGTGCGGCAGGTCGACCTCGACGAGCTCGGCGCCTTGGGACTTGTAGAGCTCGATCGCTTGCTGCAGGGCTTGTTCGACCTCGGGGTCGTTTGCGCCTTCGACCATGTACTGCTTTGGGAGGCCGATACGCGGCTTGTCGAGCGGCTGGTTGATCGCGGTGGGGTCGGCGAGCTCGGCGGGGACGGCGACGTCGGCGGTGGTCGAGTCCTTGGGGTCGTTGCCGAACATGACCGAGCTGAGCAGGGCGGCGTCGGCGACGGTGCGGGTGAAGGTGCCGATCTGGTCGAGGCTGGAGGCGAAGGCGACGAGGCCCCACCGGGAGATGCGGCCGTAGGTGGGCTTGAACCCGACGACGCCGCAGAGGGCGGCGGGCTGGCGGATGGAGCCGCCGGTGTCGGAGCCGAGGGTGGCGGCGGCGAGGTCGGCGGCCATGGCGGACGCCGCGCCGCCGGAGCTGCCGCCAGGCACGCGTGAGGGGTCCCAGGGGTTTTTCGTGACCCCGAACGCCGAGTTCTCGGTGGACGAGCCCATGGCGAACTCGTCCATGTTGGATTTGCCGAGGACGATGGCCCCGGCGTCTTCGAGGCGTTGGACGGCAGTGGCGGTGAAGGGGCTGTGGTAGTGCTCGAGCATCTTCGAGCCGCAGGCGGTGGTGCCCTCGGTGTGGCACATGCAGTCCTTGATGGCGATGGGCACGCCCTTGAGCGGGCCGCTCAACTCGGGGTCGGCCGCACGGGCGGCGGCATAGGTCGCGGTGACCTCGCGGTAGGCGTGGAGCTCGGGGTTTTGTTTGGCGATCGCGTCGAGGTAGCCGGCGGTGGCATCGGTGGGTGAGAGGTAGCCGGCGGCGATGGCGTCGCGGAGCTCGATCAGCGTGTTGTGTCCGGTGGTGGCCATGGCTTACGCGCCGCCTCCATCGCCGATGACCTTGGGCACGCCGAAGAATTTTTCTTCCTCGACGGACGGGGCGTTCTTGAGGGCGTCGTCGTGGGTCAGTGCCGGGCCGACCACGTCTTCGCGCAGGACGTCGGTCTGATCCAGGGCGTGCGGCATGGGCTCGACGCCATCGACGTCCAGCGATTTGAGCTTGTCGACATAGCCGAGCACGGCTTCGAGCTGACTGGTGAAGTGCGTGACCTGCTCGTCGCTGAGCTTCAGCCGGCTCAGCTTGGCCACCTTGCGGACGTCGTCGGGGGTGATGTGCTCGCTCACGGGCGGACATGCTAACAAGCTCGGGCAGCCGCCTCGCCGCGTTGGTGATCGACCTGCCATAATGTGCCACCCCGCAGGACCCCTATCGCTATGTCAGACCCCACCGCCCCCACCGCCCCCGACCCCAGCCTGATCGAGTCGTTCCCGAACCCCAACCCCGACCGGGACTTCGTCATCGAGCACATCGCCGACGAGTTCACGTCGGTCTGCCCCAAGACGGGCCACCCCGACTTCGGGACGGTAACGCTGCAGTACATCCCGGGGGCGGACTGCGTCGAGCTCAAGTCGCTGAAGTTGTACTACCAGTCGTTCCGGAACGCGGGGATCTACTACGAAGCGGTGACGAACCGGATTGCTGACGATTTGGAAGCCGCGATGAAGCCGGTGTGGATGATGCTGCGGACCGACTGGAACGGCAGAGGCGGCATCCGCTCGACGATCACCGTCGAGGTCGGCCAGCACCCGCGGGACATGCCCGGCTCGGCAGGCCCGTATGCCGATGACGACGAGGACGAATACGCCCCGCCGCCGCCGGGATACTGATCATTTGGATTGACGTTGGTCGATTGAATGAACGGGTGATGGTGTCTGCTCTGTTCGGATTTACGCCTGATCCAACTATCATTCAATCCTGATAATCAGGGAATCAGGAAACCTGCCCATGTGTGGAATTGTTGCGTACGTTGGCCATAAGCCCGCCGCCCCGCTGCTGCTCGAGGGTCTCAAGCGTCTGGAGTACCGCGGCTACGACTCGGCGGGCATGGCGGTCATGGCCCCGCCCGGTACAGGACAGGACGGTCGTAACCTGGTGTTGTCCAAGTCGGTGGGCCGGGTCGCGGTGCTCGAAGACCTCGTCCAACAACGCGAGGACTTCAGCCGGGGCACCCTCGGCGTCGCCCACACCCGCTGGGCCACCCACGGCACCGTCACCGAAGACAACGCCCACCCGCACACCGCCACCACCGCCGACGGCCACCACGTCGCCCTGGTCCACAACGGCATCATCGAGAACTACGCCGCCCTGCGCAAATACCTCGAAGCCAAGGGCCACACCTTCTATTCCGAGACCGACACCGAGGTCCTGACCAAGCTCATCGCCGAGCTTTATGAAGCGCCGCCCGAAGGTGCGGGTAACGACTGGCCGGGCAACCTGGAGTGCGCGGTGCAGGCGGCACTCAAGGAGGTCACCGGGGCGTACGCCATCGCGGTGATCTGCACCAACGAGCCGCACACGCTCATCGCCGCCCGCAAGGGCTCGCCGCTCACCATCGGCTTGGCGGACGACGCCTACATCGTCGCCTCGGACCCCTCGGCCATCGTGGCCCACACGACGCAGGTGATCCACCTCGATGACTATCAAGTGGCTCGGCTGTGTGCGGGACCGAACGACAAGCACGATGTGAAGGCTGGGCCGTGGTCGGTCGACTTCCGGACGACGACGATCGACAACGAGCCGGTGTCATCGAAGGTCTCCGAGCTGGAACTGGACCTGCAGCAGATCGAGCTGGCGGGCTACGAGCACTACATGCTCAAGGAGATCATGGAGCAGCCCGAGGCGCTGCGGACGTGTATGCGTGGGCGGATCGACCTGCGGGAAGGGCGGGTCGTGCTGGGCGGGCTGACCGCGTTTGCGCGGGACCTGGTGCGGGCCAAGCACATGCTCTTGACCGGGCAGGGCACCGCATACCACGCCGGGCTCATCGGCGAGTACCTCTTCGAAGACCTCGCCAAGCTCCCCGCACGGTGTCAGTACGCCTCCGAGCTGCGGTACCGCAACCCGATCATCGAGGACGGCACCGTGGTGCTGCCGATCTCCCAGTCCGGCGAGACCGCCGACACGCTCGCGGCATTGCGTGAGGTGAAGGACCGCGGCGCGCTTTCAATCGGGGCGGTCAACGTCGTCGGCTCAACCATGGCCCGCGAGACCGATGCCGGCGTCTACCTCCGCGTCGGCCCCGAGATCGGTGTGGCCTCCACCAAAGCCTTCCTCGGGCAGGTCGCGGTGCTCACGCTCATCGCGCTCTACACCGCCCGACGCCGCTTCCTCGCCGCCGACGCCGTGGCCGCCTACCTCGACGACCTCGACCGCATCCCCGACCTGGTCGCCCGGGTCACGCAGCACTCCGACGCGATCCGCGACGCGGTCGCCCAGGTCGTCGACCGCGACAACTGGTTGTTCCTCGGACGCGGCTACAACTACCCCGTCGCGCTGGAAGGCGCGTTGAAGCTCAAAGAGATCAGCTACATCCACGCCGAGGGCATGCCCGCCGCCGAGATGAAGCACGGCCCGATCGCCCTCATCGACCAGGGCATGCCCGTCGTCTTCATCGCGACGCAAGGCTCGCAGTACGACAAGGTCATCTCCAACATCGAAGAGGTCAAAGCCCGCGGCGGCCGCATCCTCGCCGTCGCCACCGAGGGCGACGAAGCGATCCACCGCTACGCCGACTTCGTGTTCCCCGTCCCCCCGATCGCCGATGCCCTGCAGCCGCTGCTCACGACCGTGCCGCTGCAACTGCTCGCCTACCACGCCGCCGTGGCCCGCGGGCACGACGTCGATAAGCCGCGTAACCTCGCGAAGTCGGTAACGGTCGAGTAACGCCCGCCTGCCTGCCGGCGTCTCTACGCTTGTAAGTCCGAGAGGGAACGACATGACCCAGGTGGATAGCTCACTCAACGCCCCACGGCCCACCCCGACGCGGGTCTGGGTCTGGCAGCCGGCACAAGGCCGATCTGGCCCGTTGATCAGCGTCTTGATGCTTCAGGGCCACAGCCTGCACTTCGCCCAGCACCTCAACGTCAAGACCTTCGAGAAGGTCAAGGCGGCGATCGAGTCGGGGCAGGCACCGGAGGCCATCTTTGCCAAGCACACCATCATCGCGATCGACCAGATCGCTTGGATCGAGGAATCGCCCATCCCGGCCTGCCTCGTGGTGCAGCACCAGGCCCAGGGCGGGAAGCAGAAAACGCTGGTGATGGCTCACCCGATCGAGCAGGAGCGGAAGGGGCTCTTTCAGGAACTCCATGCGGCGATCGCGCCGGGCGTTGAGATCAAGCCGGAGCCCGTTGCCGTGGGCAAGACGCTGAAGACCCCGGTGCTCGCGGTCATCATCTGTCTCGCCGCCGGCACCGCGCTCACCATCCTGGCATTCACCCTCCGCTCGGAAGGCACGGGGGATGTCCGGCGGTTACGTTGGCTCGCTTGGCTCTTCCAGGAGCTCGGCCCTTGGGGGGTGGGTGTGATCGCTCTTCTGTGCCTGATCGGATCGATCGCCTACGGCGTCCATCAGCTCAAGAACCCACAAACGAAGCAGGTCCTGACAGTGCGTCCGGGTGTCTGACGGCGAAACGTCGCGTGTGACATCTGCTTGATGCCGGCGGTATCTTCCGGGGATGCACGACAAAGAGATACGCGTCCTGCGGTTCATGCAGGGGTACAGCGATGACCTGGTGAAGGACATCGCGACGGCAGACTTCTGCAAGCAGCCGGTGGCGGGGATGAACCACCCGGCGTGGATCATCGGACACCTGGCGTACGCGTCGGACGGGCACTCGGCATACGTGGGCGGGACGCCGGAGCTGAGCCACTTTGCCGAGCACTATGGGTTTGGATCGGAAGTGTCGGGCAACGCGACGCTTTACCCGGCGAAGGATGAGTTGATGGCGGTGTGGCACGCCGCGAACGAGCGGTACATCGCGGCGGTGGAGTCGGCGACGCCGGAGCAGTTGGGCAAGCCGACGCGGGGGCCGTTGGGTGAGGCGTTCCCGACGGTGGGAGAGTTTTTGGCGTTCTCGCTGACGGGGCACGTGTCGCTGCACCTGGGGCAGCTCTCGGCGTGGCGGCGAGCGATGGGGATGCCGCGGCTGTTTTGATCGGACCGTCAGGCGATGCACACGCGCTGTGATAGCCGACCCGCTATATGGGGCGGGTCGTGGCACAACGGGTGCATCAGTCCGGCCGCGAGCCGCGTCGCGTAGCGACCCGGCTGTTGGTTTATGAGGCGGGCTGGGTGGAAGGTGGGTCGGGGATGACGTCGGGGAGCAGGCCGAGGTCGGGGCGGACGGGGGGGGTGACGGCGATGCGTCGGGGGCGGGTGCTCTCGACGATCCAGCCGGAGACAGGGACGAGCTTAAGGCGGACCTCGACCATTTCCCATCGGCCGTTGTCGGTTTCACGGACGACATCGACCCGGGCGTAGCCGACGCGGATGGCAATCTGCCGGACCTCGTAGGTGAGGGTGCCGGGCACGGGCTCATCGCCGGGGATCAGCGCGTCGGGCCCGAGCCGTTCGGCCACGTCGGCGTAGCTCTCGGGGGACGACCCAGCGGCGAGGATGAACTCGTAGGGCAAGGGGGTAGACGGAGCTCCCGTTGCGTCGGCCTGGGTAATGGCCTCGATGGCGGCGGCACTGATCGCACGGACGTTCCGGGTGTCGGGGCTGTTGAACGCGGTGTCGGACGGCAGCCGGGGGATGTTGACGTAGGTCGGGCTGACACAGCCGGGCAGCAGGATGAGGGGCATGCTCAGCAGCAGTGCGGAGAGTCTTTTGGTCATACCAGCATGCTAACACGGTGGTCTGTCCGGGCATGACTCAACCCGGTGAGCGTTTAGTCACGCGGGTGTGGGTGTGGCGTTACGGAAGCATGCTCCGTCGAGAACCGGGGCCGAGTGGCTGGCCTCGAGCTGGGCCGCGATTTCGACATCGCGGGTGTAGCCACGGTTGACCAGCTCTTGGCCGGAGCGGCAGGCCAACAGCGTGCTGATGAGTTCGGCTTGGTGATGACGGAACGATGCGATCGCGGTTTCGGCTTCGGGGCTAGCGTGTGCAGTTCGTGACGGGTTGGCTTCAAGGATCGCAGCGAGCACAGCCCCGGCCCCGAGCCAGTCTTCGAGCGCGGGGCGGAGCGACCCGTCGGGCCAGCGTTCGCCGGCGGGGATGACCGCGATCGGCCCGCCAAGCGACGCGGCGTAACGCCCGACCGCGTTGGCGTTGCGGAAGCAGCCAGCGATGACGGTTTGATGGGTGTCGTGGGCTTTGAACGACAGCCTCGAGCCGTTTGGTGAGGGGAGCACCAGGCGTGTCCCCATCGGGAGGCTAAGCAGCGAGGCGGGCGAGAGCGAGAAGCCTGTACCCGGCTGGTCGGTGTGACCCGTGACGCCGCGGCGTTGCGCAAGGATCGCGTCGTGCGAATCGGCATAGGCTGCAGCCGTCTCGTCTTTCCAGCGGTAGGGCCAGACGGTCGCGCCACGCCCCACACCGACATCCACGCTGGTCGTGAACGACAGCACATCAACAACGATGATCACGGCGTTGGCGGGTGCCAAGTCGATGCCGTGATCGGCCCACTCGCAAGACAGCGTGGGTGTCGATGGCATGGGTAACTCCCCCTGACGGTGAAAGCTTCAATCGTTCGGTGTTAGTTCATTGCCGTATAGCGGCTGCGGATGCGGCGGACGCCCTGGCGGTTGGCGGCGAGGTGTTCCATGACGTGGAAGATCGTCTCGACCGCGTCGGGCTGCCCGATGGCCTCGGCGAGCTCGTCGGGGAGCAGCTTCGCGTCAGGGTTGGCCTGAAGGTGGGCGACGGCGAGCTTCTGCAGGTCGAGCACGGTGCCGGCCGCCTTTTTGCCCGCTTCGACGCCGGGCTGGTGGTAGGCGTTGATGTTGACCAGCGTGGCGTAGAGCCCGACTGCCCGCTCGTACAAGGCGATCAGGGCACCGAGGGTCTTGGTGTCGAGCTTGTCGCAGATGATGCTGACCGAGCCGCGGTTCTTTTCGTAGAGGGCTTGGCGGGTGCCGAGCCAGAACCCGGTGAGGAAGTCGCCGCTGGTGACGCCTTCTTCGACAGCGATGGGGTGGTAGCGGGAGACGTTGGGGACGTCCTGGAGGATGACGAGGAAGGTGGCGAAGAAGTTGTTGACGCCGTCGCGGAGCTGCTGGACGTAGGCGTGCTGGTCGGTGGAGCCCTTGTTGCCGTAGACGGCGATGCCCTGTTCGACGACGTTACCGTCGAGGTCGTGTTCTTTGCCGAGGGACTCCATGACGAGCTGCTGGAGGTAGCGGGAAAACAGGAGCAGGCGGTCCTTGTAGGGGAGGATGACCATATCTTTTTTGCCCTTGCCGTCGGTGGCGTGGTGCCACATGAGGGCGAGCCGGGCGGCGGGGTTGTCTTCGACGGAGGGGACGCGGGTGGCGTCGTCCATCTGTTTGGCGCCTTCGAGGAAGGCGTCGATGTCGATGCCTTGGAGGGCCAGGGGCAGGAGCCCGACCGCGGACATGACGGAGGTGCGACCGCCGATCCAGTCGAACATGGGGAAGCGGGCGAGCCAGCCTTCGGACTCGGCGACGCCGTCGAGCTTGGAGCCCTTGCCGGTAACGGCGACGGCGTGCTTGGCGAAGTCGAGGGACTGGGCGGCGTAGGCGGCCTGGGCTTCGAGCATGCCGTTGCGGGTTTCGGGGGTGCCGCCGGACTTCGAGATGACGACGGCCAGGGTGTTTTTGAGGCGGGACTTGAGCCCGTCGAGGGTGCGGAGGAAGCCGTCGGGGTCGGTGTTGTCGAGGAAGTGGACGCGCATGCGGTCCTTCTTGGAGCCGAGGGCGTCGGCGAGGAGCTGCGGACCGAGGGCGGAGCCGCCGATGCCGATCAGGAGCAGCTCGGAGAAGCGTCCGCCTGAGGGCGGGGTCAGCTCGGCGTCGTGTACTTTGGACACGAAGGCCTTGACGTCGGCGAGGGTCTGGATGATGTCGGTCTTGAGTTCGTTGCTGGGGGCAAGCTCGGGGTTACGCAGCCAGTAGTGCCCAACCATGCGCTGCTCGTCGGGGTTGGCGATCGCGCCGTTCTCGAGTTCGTCCATGGCCTTGAAGGCTTCGCCCATCGGCTCGGCCCACTTGCCGAAGAAGCGCTGACTGAAGCCCATGCGAGACACGTCGAGCCGGATGCCGAGGCTGCCGCAGGCGGTGAGGTTGCGCTTGTATTTTTTCCAGAGCTCGGCGGCGGACAGGGGGGTGGGTTGGGCCATGGGTTTCTCGTTTCAGATTGAATGATGGGTAGTTGAGTTAAGCCATCGCGTCACGGCAACAGCTGCAGCGCGCGGTCGCCGGGGGGCCAGACGGTGGCCTTGTGGCGAGTCCGGGTGCGGGGGTTGTAGAACTCGACGGCCACGACCTGCTGGGTCTTGTCCGGGGCCAGCAGGGTGCCGACGGGGAAGGGTTCGCGGTAGCGGTTGATGAACCCGGTGAGGGCTAGGCTGGTTGGGTCGCCGACGGGGATGGCGGTGATGGGGCGGGCGTAGCCGCGGTTGATCCAGAGCTCGTGGTCGCCGATCGAGTTGGGCTCGCGGTTGGTCAGGGTGATGCCGCCGCGGTCTTGGACGACGGTGAGGTTGAAGTCACGCCCGTATTCGGCGTCGGCGGGGTAGCGCCAGGCGGACCACTCCTCGACCTGGCCCGGCGTGGCGGAGGTGCCGCGGGTCTGGCAGCCGGTGGCGAGCAGGCAGAGAGCGGCTAGGACAAGCAAGAGCATGCAGGCCGGCGAAGTGGCTTTGGGCGGGTGGGACACAGGCGTATCATGGCGGCCATGCTCAGGCTGGGCAAACTCACGATCGACGCGCCGTTCTATCAGGCGGGTCTGGCGGGCTATTCCGACGCGGCGATGCGGATGGTCGCCCGGCGGCACGGCTGCCCGTACTGCATCACCGAGGCGATGCTCGACCACTTCCTGCTCAACGGCGGGCGTGGGCTGGCCGCAGCCGAGCTGTCCCCGGACGACCACCCGATCTGCGGGCAGCTGATGGGGTCGCACGCCGAGACGATCGCGGCGGCGGCGAAGGTTTTGGTCGGGCTCGGGTACGACACGGTGGATGTGAACCTGGCGTGCCCGGTCAAGAAGATCAAGAAGAAGGCACGCGGCGGGCACCTGCTGTCGGTGCCGGACGAGGCGATCGGGATTTTGAAGGCGGTGAAGGATACGGTCGGCGACGACGTGCCGTTGACGGTGAAGCTGCGTCGGAGCTACGACGAAACGCCGGAGATGGTCGCGGCGTTCCATCAAATTTTTACAGCCGTGATGGAGCTGGGTTATGCGGGGGCGACGGTGCACTGCCGGACGGTGCAGCAGAAGTACATCGGGCCGGGCAAGTGGGATGCGCTACGGGAGATCGCGTTGGAGTACGGGTTGTTCGGCGGTCCGGGCGATTCCGGGGGGAGCGGATTCGTGCTCGGCGGGTCCGGCGACATCTGGCGGGCCGAGGACGTCTTCCGGATGCTCGAGCACACGGGCGTGCACTGGGTGTCGGTGGCTCGTGGGTGTATCGGTAACCCCTGGCTGTTCACTCAGGCCTGTGCGTTGATGGCGGGTGAGCAGGGTGGGGCGGTGCTGCCGCCGACCATCGCGCAGCAGCGGGACGTCCTGTTGGAACACTTCGAGCTCTCGACGGCATTGCACGGCGAGCACGCCGCGTCCCGCATGATGCGGAAGTTCGGGATCAAGTTCGCCCGGCACCACCCCGAGCACGACGCGATCAAGTCGGCGTTCATCGCGGTGCGATCGCTGAACGATTGGCGAGCGGTGCTCGCGCGGCACTACGCCGAGGACGGGCCGGGCGTGGCGGTGCAGGAGTCGCTGCCGGCGGAAGCGGTCGGGGCTGAGGCAGGCGGGTTTGAGGAAAGCTGTGGCGTGAGATGAATGATCGGATTGGAGGTCTGTGATGGTGTGTGTGAAAAGTTTGAAGGGTGGCGTGTTTTGGGGATTATTGTCGCTGCTCGGATGGGTAGTGATAGCGGGTGGCGTGTGGGCGGAGGAGCAAGCGGAGGCGGCTGGCTGGTTTGAACGGGTGATGGACGACGCGGCGTATGAGGCGGCGTCGGCAGAGGTGTTGGCGGGTCGGCCCGGGCTGGAAGTCTTGTCGAAACAGCATGGGCCCCTGCTTGGGGCTCTGATCAAGGCAGTGGAGGCGGGGTCCCCTGGGGCGGAGGCAGGGCTCGAAGCTGGTGAAGTGATTACTTGGGCAAACGGCGAATGGTTGTGGGATACGACTTCGCTCAAGGTCAATAGCGATCCAATGAATGTCCACGTGCTGGGTGAATCGGGCCGTTTGCGGAAAGTAGCGCTGCCTCAAGGGGCAACTGGACTCACACTTGTGGACTATGTCCGGTTAGACAAGGCCTACGCGTTGTCCGGACGACGAGGTGTCGAGTGGGACCGGCACGTCTATACGGCGATGGTGGCGAGGGACGAGCCGGGCCTCATGGAGGCTGCGTGGTTTCGCGCGGTGGCGGCTGGGTATCCGGCGGACCGCTGGGCGTGGGCGGACGCGGCTTGGTTGGCGTACTGGCGCGGCCGAGCGGACCTGTTGGATGTGTTGATGCGGGAGCCGATGGTGAATGATGGGGAAGCCGAGCCTGGCACCATGCTGCGGGCGTCGCGGCGGTATGCGCTGAACCTGGCGGCGGGCCGGTTTGATCGTTTGGCAGCGCTAGCCCGAGTGCACCGGGGGCTGTCGGAATTCACTCCAGACCAGTTGGCCGGTGTGGCTCAGCGGATGGACGATGCCCCGATCCGAGACGGTTGGCTGTCCCCGGCGGCGACGGTCGAGTTCCGCGTGTCGAACGACCTGTTGCCAGAGGCCGGGCCGAGCGAGTACGGCGGATGGAAACCGGCACCGGTCAACGTTTCGTGGGTGACCTCTGGCAAGCCGTTCACGTTTGAAACTCGTCCGGGTGGTTCGATCCATGCGATGCTTGATCTGCCACGCCCGGTCGACGATTTCGAGTTTTCACTGCGTTTTACTGTGACGCCCAACGGCAAGGAGCACCCTGAGTGGCATTCGAGCCTTACGGTTGCGATCTATAACGGCGATGCCGAACGCGGTTGGGGGGAGAGCAGTCCATCATGCAGGCCGTGCTGCGGCTGGCGGGGCCCGAGGCAGTCCCGCACGCCACGTTGTTTTTGCCCGGTGTGGACGGTCGGTACACCCGGCCTGAACCCCGTCTCCATACCGACGGCAAGACCCTCAACACGCTGCGGATGATCCGCGTCGGTGACCGAGGCGAGGTGCGGCTCAACGGCTGCCGCCTCGCGCTCGTCCCGCTTGCCCCCGAGCAAGGCCGACCGGTCTTTCATCTTTACAGTTCTGGCTTGCGGGTCGGTTTCGAGCGGGTCACGCTGCGGGAGTTCGGCGAGGGGTTTGCTTCGGGTGTTCAGCCTGTCGTCGTCGGCCTGTTGCCCTAACCTGCCCGCCATGCGTTGTGTGCTGCTCGGCGATGTCCACCTGTTCCGCTTCCTCATGCACCCGCGTCGGTTGCTGCTGTCCAAGCGGGCGCTGGGCGTGACCAACCTCGTGCTGACAAGGCGGCACCGCTTTCGCCACGACCTGTTGCCGGGGCTGGTGCAGCAGGCGTGTCAGCTGCAGCCGGACGTCGCGCTGTTTTCGGGAGATGTGACCACGACGTCGCTGGAGTCCGAGTTCCGGGCGTTCCGGCAGGCGGTCCGGCCCTTGATGGATTCGGCAAGGCGGAGCGTGTTCGTGCCGGGGAATCACGACCGGTACACTTTTGGCTCGAAGCGGGCCGGACGGGTCGAGACCGAGCTCAAGGGGCTGATCCCGCCGCGGTTCCCGCACCACGAACGGCTGAACGATACATGGTCTTTGCTCGCACTCGACCCGGCGATCCCGCAAAAGTTGCACGCCCGCGGTCGGCTAGGCAGAGACCAGTTCAGCAGCGCACTCAACGTGATCCGCCAGGTGCCCGAGGATCAGGGGTTGCTTGTGCTGTGCCATTACCCATGCGTGTATCCCGAGGGCGTGTTGCACGCACCGTCGCACGACATGGCGGAGGACACACCGATGCGTGAGGCGCTCTCGCGCTGCCGGGGGCGGGTCGTGTATTGCCACGGGCATATCCATCGGCCGTGGGCCCTGCATCGTGGCGATGACCCGAAGGTGCCGTTCACGTGCATCAACGCGGGCTCGCCCTGCTACACCTCGAAGGACTACCCGGTGGGTCAGGGCTTCTACAGCTTTGTGCTGCCCGAAGACCCACGCGGCGATATCCAGATGGAGCACCACGTGTCGACAGAAGCCTCGACAGTGGTCACAGCGGAGGCGGGTTGATGCGGGCAGACGAAGCGTTGGAGCGATTGAAGGCGGGCAACGCGCGGTATGTGCGGGGCGAGGCCGGGCAGGGGCATGTGGTGTCGGAGGCGGACCTTGGGGCGCAGGATCCGGTGGCGGTGGTGGTGGGGTGCAGCGATGCACGGGTGCCGGTGGAGATGGTGCTGGGGCAGGGTTGGGGGGAATTGTTTGTGGTGCGGGTCGCGGGTCACGCGGTGGGGCCGAAGGTCACGGCAAGCGTGGCGTACGGCGTGGTGCAGCTGGGCGTCGAGCTGGTCGTGGTGATGGGGCACCGAGGGTGCGGGGCGGTGTCGGTGGCGGTGGACGCGTTGACGCCGGGGAAGCCGGAGGCGCCGGGGCACCTGGAGCCGTTGGTGCGTCGGCTTAAGCCGTCGGTGCAGCCGGTGGTCGAGCGGTACGACGGGCAAACGGGCGAGGCGGTCTTGGCCGAGGCGGTGAAGAGCCACGTACACGCGTCGGTGGATCGGCTGACCGAGGGGCTGCGTCGGGTCGGGCCGAGCGCGTCGGCGGCGCGTGTTGTGGGGTCGGTGTATGACCTGGAGACGGGGTGGGTCCAGTGGCTCGAGGGTGACGTTTAAGCGGTGCCGGGGAAAGGGATGCTCTGGCCGGTGAGGGTGCGGTAGAGGCGGAGCAGCTGGTCGACCTGGTCGGCGGCGACGCGGTGGTCCCTGGCCCAGTTGCGGGCGGACTGCCCGAGTTGGTGCAACGCGTTGGGCTGTTCGCGCGCCCAGGCGAGGGCGTCGTGCCAGCCGTGGGCGAGGGCCGAGCCGGCCGCGGCGTCGGTGGTTTGCGGCGTCGTCGATTTGCGTCGGCGGTGGGGCTTGGTGACGTAGCCGAGCGGGGCGGTGACGAGCCGGGCGGTTGTGTCGGGGATCAGGTGATCGAGCATCGGGTCGGGCGCAGCGAGCACGGGCACGCCGGCGGCAAACGCCTGGAGGTGCAGCGATCGGCAGCGCCCCAGCGGCTGCGGCTGGATCAGCACGTCGGCTCGGAGCAGCAGTTCACGGTGCCCGAGCCGGCGCGGGATCAGCGACAGGTTGGGCAGCAGCCCCGCGTCCCGCGCCGCCCGCCAGACCGCGTGCTGGTCGCTGCCCATGCCGTCGCAAAACAGCTGGGTGTCGGGGTGCTGTTTCACGAACTCGGAAGCCCCAGCGAGGAACGCGTCGTAGTGCGGGTCCAGCCGACCATCACCCGTGACCACCGCACAGAACGGCCGCTCATCTTCGATCGGTTCTTCCGTCTCACCGGGCTGCTCTTTGGTGCGCCCGTGATGCACGCCCGGCGGCCCGACCTCGACCGTAAGCCGACCGTCCACCGCATCGCGGATCGCCTCGGCCAACGGCCCGCTCGCCGCCACGATGGTCGCCCGGCTCGGGTCGACCTTCCGCATCAACCGCGTCGCCAGCGCCACGTCCGCACCCGAGTTTGCGGTGAACACGCCCGCACATCCCATGGCTTTGATCAGGTCCGCCCCCGCCATCCAAAGCCGGCCGTCGAGGGCGTGCACCACATCGACCTCACGCGGCTCGCCGAGCATGTCTTTAAGTGCAAGCAAACGCCCGCGGTGCCGCCACCGTCGCCGCCCCTCGTGCCACGAGACCCGTCGCCCGAACGCGCTGACCTCGCCCTCCGCCCGCCCGCCGGGCAAGACCTGAGTTACCGTCACCGACTCGTCGATGAGCCCGACCACCAGGTGGTGCAGTTGCGAGAGCTCTTCATCGAGCCACGCGGTGTTGGCGAGGAACGCGACGTGCATCGGTTTATCTTACGGCTGCCATCGGGACGACCGCAGGCTGTGAGCCTGCGGCTATTGGGCACCCGTGCATGGGCGAGCCGGTGATGACGAAACACGCTGATCGGTTTTACGCCGTGGTCCGCCGCATCCCCCGCGGCCGCGTTGCCACCTACGGCCAGGTCGCCGCCCTAGCGGGTCTGCCGAATCACGCCCGCCACGTCGGCAACGCCTTATCCGAACTCCCCGACGCCCTCGCCGCCGACCCGAGCCTGTCCGACCTGCCCTGGCACCGCGTGGTCAACGCCTCCGGCGGCATCAGCCCCCGCTTCGATGTCAACGATCAGCGACGCCAGCGTGAGCGGCTCGAAGCCGAGGGCGTCGTGGTGAGCGACAGCGACCGCGTGAGTCTGAAGCGGTATCGGTGGATGCCGGAGTAATTTCAGATCGATCCGGTGAAGCTGGTTGTTGCTGAACAATCAATTCGGCTCGGCCTGCTCCGCAGCCGCCACTTCGTTAAAAGCGGATTCCGCGAATTCGCTCTCCAGTTGTTGCAGCCTCTGGGCATCTGCTTTCGCGCCCTCGAGGTTTTTGCGCTCGATCCGCAAGCCGACTCTTGCGGAAAGGATGTCGTCTCTTGCGGGGTCGAGTTCAAGTGCGAAGCTGTAGTGAGCTTCGGTTTGATGCAGCTGACCCAGCCCCCAGTAGGCGTTGGCGATCAGTAAGTGGGCATCGGGCAGGTTGGGCCAAAGCTCGATAGCTTGTTTTGCCGATTGGATGGCCTGCTTGAAGTGTTCTTCTTGGGCGGGCGTAGCATCGAACTCGTCGTCGGCAAGAGGATCAAACTCATATGCGCTTTCCGCAGCTTGCAGGTGGGCAAAAGCCTCGCGGAGTAGGCCATAGGACTTCACGCGCGTCTTGACGGCTTCCATGTCTTCTGCAGGCTGTGTTGCTTGTGCGAATGAAGCGGGAGCACAACACAGCAGTAACAGCATGGCGACGAGCGTTACGAGCGTTACGAGCTTGCGTCGAGCGTTCATGGCAAGGTCAATATGGGGTCTGCGTTCACGCCTCGAGGAGCATGCGGGTGGGGTCTTCGATGGCGTCTTTGATGCGCTTGAGGAAGGTGACGGCTTCGCGGCCGTCGACGATGCGGTGGTCGTAGGTCAGGGCGATGTACATCATGGGGCGGACGGCGATGGACTCGGCCGGGGTGCCGGGGTTGAGGGCGATGGGTCGGCGGACGATGCCGTGCATGCCGAGGACGCCGGACTGGGGGGGGTTGGTGATGGGGGTGGAGAGCAGGGAGCCGTAGACGCCGCCGTTGGTGATGGTGAAGGTGCCGCCCTGGAGGTCGTCGAGCTTGATCTTATTGGCCTGGGCGGCCTTGGCGTAGGTGCCGATGGCTTTTTCAACGTCGGCGAAGGACATGCGGTCGGCGTCGCGGAGGACGGGCACGACCAGGCCCTTGCCGCCGCCGATGGCGATGCCGATGTCGTAGTGGTTCTTGTAGACGATGTGGTCGCCGCGGACCTCGGCGTTGATGGCGGGGAACTGCTTGAGGGCATCGATCGAGGCCTTAACAAAGAAGGACATGAACCCGAGCTTCGTGCCGTGGGTGACCTGGTAGAGGCCTTCGCCGGTCTTCTTGTTGGCGACGGCGTTGTACTTGGCACGCAGCTCCATGACCGCCGTCATGTCGACCTCGTTGAAGGTCGTGAGCAGGGCGGCGGTTTGTTGTGCGTCGACGAGTGCGGCGGCGATGGTGCGCCGCAGGGGGGTCATGCGGACGGACTCTTCGCGTTCGGAAGGGGGGGTAGGTTGAGCGGCGGGGGCCGGCGTGGGTTTGGCGGCGGGCGGTGGTGATGATGGGGCGGGTGCCGCGGCAGGGGCTGCGGGTGCAGCAGGGGCACCGGCACTATTGAGGTGGTTGAGGACGTCTTCTTTGAGGATGCGTCCGCCGGGGCCGGTGGCTTTGATGGTGGCGGGGTCGAGGTTGTTTTCGTCGATCAGCCGTTGGGCGGCGGGCATGACGCGGGGGATGGTGGGGTTGGGGGCGTCGCCGGGGGTCTCGAGGGTGTCGGTGGGCGGGCTGGTCGGTTGGGGGTCGGGTGCGGCTTGCTTGGCTTCACCGTTGGAGGATGCGGAGCCGTTGCCTTCGACGAGTGAGCCGATGACGTCGCCAACGGAGGCGGACTCGCCCTGGGGGTGGGTGATGGGGCCGAGCGTGCCGTCGGCAGGAGCGGGCAGTTCGAGGGTGACCTTGTCGGTCTCGATCTCGACCAGGGGCTCATCTTTGGTGACGGGGTCGCCCTCGCTTTTCAGCCATTGGCCGATCTCGACTTCGGTTATGGATTCGCCGACTTCCGGAACGATGAGATCGATGGGCATGGCTGGGTCTTACCTGAGGGAGCGGACGAGATAGCAGCAGACCGGGCATCCTACGGCGTTGAGGCGTGGGATGGGTGGCGGGTTATTCGGTGTCGCCGAAGGCTTTGGCGAGGAGTCGTTTTTCCTCGATGTCGTGGGCCCCGGCGGAGCCGGTGGCGGGGCTGGCGGAGGCTTTGCGGGAGACGAGCGCGACGTCGAAGTTGTCGTCGGTGTTGTTGAGGTGGTGCACGAACTGGGTGAGGATGAACGGCCAGGCGCCCTGGTTGGCGGGCTCTTCCTGGACCCAGAAGATGGGCTTGCCGGCGTAGGGCTCAAGACGCTGCATCAGCTCGTCGGTGGGCAGGGGGTAGAGCTGTTCGACACGGAGGATGGCGACGTCGTCGCGGTTGTTCTTCTCGCGGTGTTCGAGCAGGTCGTAGAAGACCTTGCCGGAGCAGAGCAGGACGCGCTTGGCGGTCTTGGGGTTGTTATCGGGGTGGTCGAGGGTGCGCTCGAAGGTGCCCTCAGCCAGGTCGTCAAGCGAGGAGATAAACCGGGGGTGTCGGAGCAGGCCCTTGGGGGTCATGACGATCAGCGGCTTACGCCACTTGCGGAGGACCTGTCGCCGGAGGAGGTGAAAGTACTGGGCCGGGGTGGTCGGGAAGGTGACCTGGAGGTTGTCCTCGGCACATTGGGTGAGGAAGCGTTCGAGGCGGGCGGAGGAGTGCTCGGGGCCCTGGCCGTGGAAGCCGTGGGGCAGGAGCATGACGAGGCCGGAGAGGCGGCGCCACTTGTCCTCGGCGGAGGCGATGAACTGGTCGATGATGACCTGTGCGGCGTTGACGAAGTCGCCGAACTGGGCTTCCCAGAGGGTGAGTCCGCAGGGGTAGTCGAGGGAGAAGCCGTACTCGAAGCCGAGCACGCCGGCCTCGGAGAGGGGCGAGTTGTAGATGTCGACGGGTGCCTGGTCTTCGGTGAGGTGGGCCAGGGGGGAGTAGGTCTCGCCGTTCTTGAAGTCGTGGAGCACGGCGTGTCGGTGGGAGAAGGTCCCGCGTTGGCAGTCCTGGCCGGTGAGGCGGATGCGGTGGCCGTCGACGGCGAGGGAGGCGAAGGCGAGCAGCTCGGCGGCGGCCCAGTCGAGGGGTCGGTCACCGGCGGCCATTTCGGTCTTGAGCTTGAAGAGCTTCTTGAGCTTGGGGTGGAGGTTGAAGTCGTCGGGGGTGCGGGTGAGCTTGTGGAGCAGCTTGGCGATGCGGTCTTTAGGCAGGGCGGTCGGCGGCTCGGTAGAAGGGTCGGGCTCGGGCCCGCCGGTGTAGCCGGCCCAGAGGCCCCGGGGCTTTTTCTGAGCGGGGATGTAGTTTTCGTCGCGAGCAGCGGAGAGCTCTTTTTCGAGGAGCTCGGTGCGGCGTTCGGCGATACGCTGGGCGTCCTGCTCGGTGACGCCGTCGAGCTTGAGTAGCTGGGCGAGATAGGCCTTGCGGATGTTGGGCGTCTGCTTGATCGTGCTGTACATGACCGGCTGGGTGTACGCCGGCTCGTCGCCCTCGTTGTGGCCCCGGCGTCGGTAGCAGTACATGTCGATCACGACGTCCCGCTTGAACTCGCGGCGGAACTCCATGGCGAGCCGGACCGCTTGAGCGACGGCCTCGGGGGCTTCGCCGTTGACGTGGATGATCGGCGACTGGAGCATCTTGGCGACGTCGGTCGCGTAGTGGGTGGAGCGGCCATCGTGGGGCCCGGTGGTGAAGCCGATCTGGTTGTTGATGATGATGTGGAGCGTCCCGCCGACGGCGTAGCCAGGCAGCTGGGAGAGGTTGAGGGTTTCCTGGACGACGCCCTCCCCGGCGAAGGCGGCGTCGCCGTGGATGATGAGGGACATGCCGCGTTCGCCGCGGGTGCCGAGGCCGGAGCGGTCTTGCTTGGCTCGCATACGCCCGAGCACGACGGGGTTGACGAACTCGAGGTGCGAGGGGTTGAAGCAGAGCGAGAGGTGGATGTTCTTGCCCGAGCGAGTGCGCCAGTCGGAGGAGTAGCCGAGGTGGTACTTCACATCGCCGCCGCCGAGCTGGGCCTCGGGGTCGGCGTCATCGAATTCACGGAAGATCTTTTGTGGCGACTTGCCGAGGATGTTGGCCAGGACGTTGAGCCGGCCACGGTGGGCCATGCCGACACAGATCTCCTGCACCCCCTGATCACCAGCACGCTCGAAGGCCAGGTCGAGCAGCGGGATCAGCGACTCGGCGCCTTCCAGTGAAAACGACTTGGCCCCGATGTATTTCTTCTGGATGAATTCTTCGAAGATGGTCGCGTCGGTGAGGCGGGTCAGGATGCGGATCTGCTCTTTGCGGGAGAGCTTGATCGTGTTCTCGGTCTCTTCCATGCGGCGTTGGAGCCAGCGGCGGACCTGGAGGTTGTCGATGTGCATGAACTGCACGCCGAGGTTTTGGCAGTAGGTGTTGCGGAGCTGTTCGAGGATGTCGCGGAGGGTGCGGGTGGTGTCGCCGGGGAGGGTGGACGAGAGCACGAACTGCTTGTCCATGTCGGCGTCGGTGAAGCCGTAGTACCCAGGGGTGAGCTCGATGGGCAGTTCGTGGGGCGGGTCGAGGGGCGAGAGGTTGGCGACGAGGTGGCCGCGGACGCGGTAGTTGCGGATCATCAGGTCGACGCGGTGCTGGAGGGCGGAGGCGTCGACGGCCCCGGCGTCGGAGGTGGAGGTGCTGAGCTCGATAGAGGTGAGCGGGGAGGGGACGTAGTCGGGGTGGTCGGGCGTTTGGCCGTAGCCATGGCGCGGGGGGAGCTCGGCGGGTGGGGGCGCGGTTGCGGCGCTGCCGTTGGCGTGACCGTTGGTGGAGCCGTTGCGGGGGGGAGCGCCTTGCGGGTTGAAGAGCGAGCCGGCTTGGAACGACGGCCCGATGCGTGTGGGGGAGTGCCCGTTCCAACTGGCGAACTGCTGACGCCACGCGGGGTCGACGCTTTCGGGGTCTTCGAGGAACTGCTGATAGACCGCCTCGGCGTAGGCGAGGTTGGCGGGGGTGAGCGTTGGGGTGGGTGGGTGAGCGTCGGCGGCTGCCAAGGGGGCAGGGTCGGCGGGGGCGGGGCTGCCAGGAGCGGAGGGTTCGGGGTGGGCCATGCCGGGGTGCCTCGGGGTCGGTATCGGTTCCGGTAAGGATAGCAATGGGGTGCTGTTATGCGATCGGCAGATCGCGTGGAAATCCCGTTTTTTTGCGGTGCCGATGAACGTGTTGAGGACGCGAACCGGCGGGTTCGCGCGGCGTAGTAATCCCAGCGCACTGGTGCGCGGTTTGCGGAGGTTTTGGTCATGGTGAGATTTCTAAACAACGTGAAGACCGTGGTGTTGTTGGGGATGATGTCGGGGCTGGTGCTCGCGGCCGGCTGGCTGCTGGGCGGCGGCGGAACGGCAGGCCTGACCCTGGCGCTAATCGTGTGTGGTGTGATGAACTTTGTGGCCCTGTTCTTCAGTGACAAGATCGCGATCGCGGCGATGCGTGGGCAGGAAGTCGATGCGAAGTCGGCACCGGACCTCGTGCCGATGGTCGAGCGGCTGGCGAAGAACGCGGGGCTGCCGATGCCGAAGGTTTATGTGTGTCCGCAGGAGGCACCCAACGCGTTTGCGACCGGGCGCAGCCCGAGCAAAGCCGCGGTTGCCGTGACGAACGGGGCGATGCGTCTGCTGGACTACCAGGAGCTCGAGGGCGTGATCGGCCACGAACTCGCTCACATCAAGAACCGCGATACGCTGACGAGCACGATCGCTGCGACGATCGCCGGGGCGTTGCAGTGGCTCGGCTACATGTTCCTGTTTGGCGGGGGCAACCGCGACAACCCCATGGCCATGATCGGCATGCTCGTGATGATCATCGCAGCACCGATCGCGGCGATGGTGATCCAGATGGCGATCAGCCGAAGCCGGGAGTACGTCGCAGATGCCGACGGCGCGGAGATCGCCGGCTCGCCGCACGGCCTGGTCAACGCCCTGCGTAAGCTCGAAGCCTACGGCAAACGCATCCCCCTCCAGAACGAGATGCCAGCCCAGAACCACATGTTCATTATCAAGCCGTTGTCCGGCAGACGCAGCGGTTTATCGGAGCTGTTTTCCACTCACCCTCCGACGGCGAAGCGGATTAGTAAACTCCTTGAGAACAGGTGACGTAATACAGGTCAAGGACCTGCTTGGTTACTGCCCCCATTCTCCTGCACCCCCCACCCCGGGACGCTCCTCCTCCTGCGTCCCGGGGTGTCTTTTTTTAGGCGAGGATCGTTAGTGTGTAGCGGATGCACCGAAGGCGCCCGCGGCAGGAGCGGGACGCTTCGCGTCTCCCGCTACACACCGTCTGGGTTGATCCCCGCGGTAAGCGTTCGCAGCAGTTCGGACATGGCGACGCCGGCGGGCTGTGTGATGGCGGCATCGAGCTGATGGGCGATGGCGGAAGGGGTGGGGTTGATCTCGGCGGTGTACGCGCCGGCCTCCTTGGCGAGCAGTGGCAGGGCGGCGGCGGGGTAGACCAGCGCGGAGGTGCCGATGCTCAGGGCGACGTCGGCGGTACGCGCCGCGGCCTCGGCTTTGGCGAGGACGTCGGTCGGTAGGCCCTCGCCGAACCAGACGACGCCGGGGCGGACGTAACCGGTGCCGCTGGGTGAACGCAGCGGTGGATCGTCGGGGGTTTGTGGGAGTTGGGCGTCGAGTGTGGCGTCGTCGACGGGTTCGCCGGTGTTGACGCAGTGCCAGCGGTGGAGGCTGCCGTGGAGTTCGAGCACTCCTTTGGAACCTGCGCGTTGGTGGAGGCCGTCGACGTTTTGAGTGACGAGCGTGAGCTTCGGGACGTGTTGGGCGAGCTGGGCGATGGCGTGATGAGCGGGGTTGGGTTGGGCGGCCAGGGCGGCGCGTCGGCGGTGGCCGTACCAGGACTGCACACGGGCGGGGTGTGCAGCGAAGGCGTCGGGGGAAGCGAGGTCTTCGGGGCGGTGGTTGTCCCACAATCCGCGGTGGGGGCCGGGGTCTCGGAAGGTGGGCAGATTGGATTCCGCGGAGGTGCCGGCCCCGGTGAGGATGAACACGTGTTGTGCGCTGCGGAGGGCTCGGAGGAGGTCGGCGTGTGGCATGGAAGAGCTGCTAGCGGTTAGCTGCTAGAGCCTAGTGAAGGGAACGCCTGTCGGACGAGCTGGGTGAAGGCGTCGCCGCGGGCTTCGTAGTTGGGGAACTGGTCCCAGGACGCGCAGCCGGGGGAGAGCAGCAGCACCGCCGGTTGAGGCTGGTCGGTAGCGATGTTTGTCTTTGCGGTGGCGATCGCCGTGTCGAGGGTCTCGCAGCGGTGGACAGCGGCGCGGTGGTTGGGAGTGGACCCGATCGCATCGGCGAGGGCGGGGCCGGTGGTGCCGATGGTGTAGACATGGTCGCACGAGCGGGCGGCGTGTTGAGCGAGCAGCGAGAGGTCGGAGGACTTGTCGTAGCCGCCGAGGATGAGGTGGAGTTGGGGGTTGGATGCGTCGTGCTGGAACGCGCTGATGGCGAGGATGGCGGCGTCGGGGGTGGTGGACTTGGAGTCGTTGTAGCAGCGGAGGGTGGGCGTGGTATGGACGCGCTGGAGGCGGTGGGGGAGGCCGGGGAAGTCGGCGAGGCAGTCGGTAGGTAGGGATTGGTTGAGGAGGGCTTCGGCGGCGGTGAGGGCGAAGACGGCGTTGAGCCGGTTGTGCTCGCCGGGGAGCGTGAGCGGGATACTTGAAGGCGTGTCGAGGTCGGGGGTGAGGTGTTGGCCGGCGGGGTGGCGGGTGGGGCGGGTGGGGAGGCCGGGGGGGGTGATGAGGGTGTCCTCAGGGGATTGGTGGGCGTAGAGCTGGTGTTTGGCGTCGGCGTAGTGGTCGAAGGTCTGGTGCCAGTCGAGGTGGTTCTCGCCGAGGTTGGTGAACACCGCGACGCGGGGCGACCAGCGGAGCGGGCGGAGGTAGTGGAGCATGAAGCTCGAGAGCTCGAGGACGACATAGTCGTCGGCGGTGATCTGATCGGCGGTGGGGAGGAGGGAGCCGCCGAGGTTGCCGCCGAGGTGGACGGTTTGGCCAGACGCACGGAGCGCGTGGGCGGTCATCGCGGCGGTGGTGGATTTGCCGGCGGTGCCGGTGATACCGATGACGTGGTTGCGGTTGGGGAGGCGCTCGATGAGCAGGCCGATCTCGGTGAGGAGTGGGATGCTCGCCGATTGTGCGGCGTGGACCATTTCGTGGTGCGGCGGCACAGCAGGGTTGACGACCACTGCTTCGGTGGTGGTGAAGTCGCTGGGGTGGTGGTTGCCGAGGCGGAGGGTGAGTCGGCCGGCGTCGAGGTCTTGTTGGAGGGGCTTCAGTGAGTCGGCGAGGTCGGCTTCGGGGAGCTGGTCGGTCAGGTGGACCCTGGCGCCGTGGTCGAGGAGGAAGCGGGTCACACCGAGGCCGCCGCCGAACCGCCCGAGGCCCATGACGGTGACGCGCTGGCCGGCGGGGTCGAACATGGGATGCTGGAACGGGTGGGCCGTTTAGCGGTTGCTGGCGGCGGGGACTTCGATGGGTTCGGGGAGATCGACTTCTTCGCCTTGGCGGAACAACCCGAACACGACACCTTCAACGCGTCGCCCGGCGGGGACGGTGAAGTAGATGTAGAACTCGTCGTCGTTGGTCAGCTGGCTGAGCTGCATCTCGATAGGTGCCCCATAGCCGGTGGGTTTGATCCCAATAAACTGAGACCCGTCGGGCTTGGTGATGACGTAGGCGGTGGCGTTGTGGTACTGGTCGAAGTTGTCTCGGACATGGAGCTTATGGACCGAGGCGGCGCGGTCACGGGCTCGGCCGAGCATGGACTGGGCGACACGGGGGGTGATCTGCATGCGGACCATGCCGTCGCCGGCGGGGACCTCGATGAACCGGATGGGGGCGCTGCTGGTGGGCTTCCGGGCAAGGCCTTCGCCGGAGACCAGGGCGTTATTGTCGCTGTTGCGGCGGAGGCTCGAAGCGGTGGTGTTGAGGCCGAGGGCCCGGGGTAGTCGATTGCTGATTTCGATAGAGACGCCTTCGATCCCTGCGGCCTGTCCGCTGGTCGGTTGTGCAGGCGGTGCGTCGGCGAACGCGGGAGCGCCGAGGAGCTTGGCGGTCTGCAGTGCGGAGATGTCTTTCGGCTCAGGGAGCTCGAACCGGAGGTTGCGGAGCATCAGGAGCTGCGGCGTTGCGCCGTCGGGGACGGCGAAGACGAAGACGAGCTCTTCGGTGTCGGTATCCCCGGCGACCTGGCTGTTGTCGGCGAAGGAGAAGAGGATGCGGCCGCCGCGGACGGCGCTGACCCGGCTGACCGCGACGGGCGGGGCGGCTTCGAGGGGTTCGCTGCCGCCGGTGAAGTAGAGCCGAGCCTGGGTCGGGTTGATGCGGAGGCGGGAGTCGGTGTCGAAGCTGGTGGGCGACTTGGACCAGCGGGTGGGCACGAGCAGGAGCTTGCGGTTGCCGGCGAGCTCGAGGGCGATGGTGTTTCCGACGCGTTCGGTCAGGTCGTCGGCCATCTTGGTGAGCATGTCGCTCAAGGGGCCGGGCTTGCCCTCTTCGCCGTAACCCTTGCCGAGCTGTTCGAGGGTTTCGGGTCGGCGGAGGTTGTCGACCCGGGCGTCGGCGAGAGCGGCGGTGACGGTGAAGTCTTCGAGGGATTCGGCGGAGGTTTCTTGGAAGATCGCGTCGAAGGCCGAGTAGGCGATCATCCGGCTGAGCTCTTCGCGGGAGGGCGAGGCGGTGACGATGCCGAGGACTTCGACGGCGTCGGGAGCGACGGTGTTGGCGGCGGCGGGGTCGGGCCCGAGCCGGATGCGGTGGGCGGCCTCGTAAGGGTTGGGGCGGTGGGTGGCGAGGTTGGCGTCGGAGAGGGTGGGGCTGAAGGGCCCGGCGGCGAGGGTGGTGAAGAAGGCGGAGGCGTTGCGGTCGGCCTGGAACCCGGGCCAGAGGTCGCTCTCGGGGGCGGCGTCGGTCTGGAAGCCGCTGGCCTGGAACGGCTGGTAGCCGAGGATCTTGTCGCCCATGGGTAGGTGGGCGATGCCGAGCAGGGCGACGCCGGCGGCGAGGTAACCCGCGACGAGGCCGACGGCTCCGCCGCCGATCTGATTCAGGAGGTTGTTGGTCTGGACATTGGCTTTGATGAGCTTGTCGAAGGCGACGCGGAGCCCGATGAGCAGCAGAGCGAAGGGCGCGAGCAGCGCGACGCCCCAGGCGACGGCGGGCATGCGGCCGAGCAGGACCTCGGCCAGGGGTTCCCAGATGGCGAAGGCCAGTGCGCCGGCGACGATGACGATGCCGAGCTGGATCAGCGCGGAGAACAGGCCGTAGGTCGCCCAGAGGAAGGCCGCGCCGAGGAGGAAGACCAAAAGGATGAGGTTGATAAGCCAGAGCATCAGGGGGAGGAGTAAGGAGTGAGGAGTAAGGAGTCAGGAGCTGTCATGGCCGAGTTTTTGGGGTGGTTAGTAGTTGCGTTACTTGCCGTCGCTCATGACGCGGCGGACTTCCTGGATGTCGGTGATGCCTTCGACGACCTTGGCCAGGGCGCTGTCCTGGAGGGAAGCGACACCGGACTTGCGGAGGTGTGCTTTGAGGTGGTCGCCCTCGCCGGAGGCGATGAAGGAGCGGGCGGTGTCATCGATGGGCATGACCTCGTAGACCCCGAGCCGGCCGCGGTAGCCGAGGCCGTGACAGGCGGGGCAGGTCTGTTCTTTGTCTTTGACGAGGACCTTGCCAGAGGCGCGGTAGAGGGTGAGGTCTTTCTTGGGGGGCAGGCCGAGTTTTTTGAGGGCGTCGGGTGCGGGGGTGTAGGCGGCTTTGCAGGTCTGGCAGAGCTTTCGGAGCAGTCGGCAGGCGATGATGCCGCCGAGGGATTCGGCGGCGAGTTTGCGGTCACCGACCATCTTCACCCACATGCGGAGGGCGGACGAGGCGTCGGGCGCATTAAGGGGCACATAGAACCGCATGTCCTCGGCCGACTTGGCGACCATCTCGACCGCGTCGGTGTTGGGCAGGGCATCGAGGTAGACGGTGTTGGGGTCGCCGCGGAGCAGCGATGCGAGCTCCTGGTAGAGCTGGTCTTTGCCGGTCGATGCGTCGTAGTTGTTGTGCCCGACGCCTTCGAGGCTGAAGGGGGTGGACTTCTCGAAGGTGACGACGCTGGAGGTGTAGGCGTCGTGGGTGCTGAGCATGGACAGCAGGAGGGACGAGACGCCGGAGCGGGCGGGCCCGGTGACGAGGATGACCCGGCCGGGCTCATCGCGGAGGGTTTTGACCAGGTCGAGCTGCTGGGCGGTGAGCCCGAGCGTGTCGAGCTGGTGGGGGAACTCGGTGGGGGGGTTAAGTTCGAGCTGGAGGTTGACACCGCGGGACGAGCCGGAAGTAGTGAGGGCGAGGCGTTGGTCGCCGTAGCCTTCGAGCAGGGCCCCGAGTCGGCCCTTCTGTTTTTTACGGCGTTCCTCGGGGTCGAGCTGGGCGAGCGATTTGAGGTAGTCCACCACCTTGAGGGCATCGCGGGGTTCGGGCGAGCTCTGGGGGTAGCGGACGCCGTCGATGCGGCTGGTAATGGCGGCCTTCTCGGAGTCGATGGCGATGTCGAGGCGTTCGGCGTTGCGGGCGATGGCGAACTCGAGGGCCTCGGTGATGGCCTGGTACGGGCCGGCGGTGGCGTCGTCGCCCTCGGGGGGGACGATGTCTTGGCCGTCGCTGTTGCGGAGCACGACGGGCGACTGCCGGATCGCGCGGGCCTCTTTGCGGTGTTCCAAGCCCTGCTTGAAGGAGCTGATGTCGAGGGTCCAGCGGGCCTCGGCGGGGACCTCTTTGTTGCGGGCCATGGCGTAGCCCAGGACGGATGCGCCGATGACCAGCAGGGCGATGGGCAGCCCGAGCCAGAAGATCGGGATCACCAGCAGCAGCCCGAAACCGACCGCCCCGGCGATGAGGTGAGCGGCCCCCCAGAGGTTACGGCTGACGTAGTAATAACCGGCATCCTTGTCGAGGCGAGACACCAGCCAGGCCCAGCCGAGCAGCATCAGCAGGAAGACGACGGGCTTGAACACGGAGACGAGAAAGGTCGCCTCGTATTCGATGGGTGGGCCGAGGTTGGGGGTCACGGCCTGAGCAGCGGCCGAGGGCGTAATCAGGCCGAGCAGTGCGGTAACGAACAGGGTGAGGACGCCGGGATAAACACGCGGTGCGGGTTGTGGATGAGGTGGAGTGAGGCTCACTTGGTCTTGATCCCGCGGAGGCGCATCTTGATTTCTTCGGCGGACGGTGCGGCGGACTGGGCGACGCGGGGGTGGATGTAGTTGGTCTCGACCAGCTCGACCAGCGAGTCGACATAGCTCCGCATGCCGGACTCGCGGTTCTCGGCAATGACCTTCTCGAGCTCCGGCTCTCGACCATCCAGGATGTACCGGCGGGTGGGCGGGCTCTGCAGCAGGACCTCGACGGCCGGCACCCGGGGCAGCTCTTCCTTCAGCGTGGGCAGCAGCTTCTGATAGACAAACGCCTGCATCTGGTAGGCGAGCAGCGAGCGGATGGACTCGCGTTCTTCGGGGGGGAACAGGTCGTAGATGCGGGCGAAGGCCTGGGTGGCGCTGGAGGCGTGGATCGTGCCGAAGACGAGGTGCCCGGTCTCCGAAGCCTGGAGGGCGGCCTCGAAGGTTTCCTGGTCACGCATCTCACCGATGAGCACGACGTCGGGGTTCTCGCGGACCATGGCCCGCAGCGCGATCGGGAAGGTCGGCACATCGATGCCGACCTCGCGCTGATTGATCATCGCCTTCTTGTCGGAGAACAGGTATTCGACGGGGTCCTCGATGGTGAGGATGTGGCACTTGCGGGTGCTGTTGATGTAGTCGAGCATCGAGGCGATGGTGGTCGACTTGCCCGAGCCGGTGACGCCGCAGAGCAGGACCAGGCCCTGGCGGTTCTCGGCGATCTCCCGCATGACCGGCGGCAGGTGCAGCTGGCTGAAGTCGAGGATCTCGTTGGACACACGCCGGGCGGCGATGGCGGCCCGGCCGCGGGTGAGGAAGATGTTCACGCGGAAGCGGTGGGACTCGCCGCCGACGATGAAGTCGCAGCCGAGGTCGATGCCGCCCTGTTTCTTGTAGATCTCGACCTGGTGCGGGGCCAGGCCGTCCATGATGTATTCGTTGAATTCTTCGATCGTGGGGGGGGTGACGTCGAGGGCTTTGAGCTCGCCGCGGAGCCGGAGCCGGGGGGCTTCACCGCCGCGCATGATCAGGTCGGAGGTCTCGAACTTGACCGCGGCCTCGAAGAACTTGGCCAGCGGGGTGTCGGCGAGGGTCTTGTGGTGGGCGGCGTCGATATCGAGCTCAACGGGCTCGGCGACGGCGGAATGACTCATGGGCGGGGACTCCTGGACAGACGGCGACGCGGGGCGTCGCTTGAGCAGGTGATGCTGACCCGATTCGGATCGGATAGACAGGATAACACCCAAGCACCCGCGGTGTTAGCCCGGCAGAGCAGCATCGCGTGTTGCGCCGCGATCAACCAGAACCCAGTCCAAGGCCCTGCCATTCGACCAATCCGGCTTAGAGACGGCCGTGAAATTGGCGGGTTGTTTACTCGCTGTACGGGAGCGTTTCGCCGGATCCGTCCGTAAAGAAGTAGTTCAGAGCACCACCGTTCGCAGCGAAGTCGAAATTGCTCTTTGGGCTGCCAAAATGGGTGGTGGTGTAAACGCTACCGCTGACTTGCTTCGCTCCCTCGCCGAACAGCGGCATCCGCGGGTTGTTCGTGAATCGATCATCGACACCGTTGACGTTCGTTAACGGAGCGGTGGTTCCGTCGTAGCGCGTCCCCCAGGTCCAGAGGTTGTCGCCAGCGACGTAGCGGCTGATTAGCTGTGGCGAGACAAAGCGTTTCTGCCAGATCCATGTTTGTGTGTAAGGGCCGAAATAGAGGTATTCGCCGCGGTGAGCTCCACCCGTCCCGCCGTATCCGATTTGAAAATCAATCCCCCCAACAAAGTCTGCTGGGCCCCCGTCTTCGACAAACTGTGGATGCCCCATGGTGTTGTTCGCCACGTAGGTGAAGTCAGTCTCCCAGTTATTGGGGCAGAACCCGACTTCGAGGTCCGAGATATAGCCTTCTTTGAGCAGTTCGGGATAGAACCATGCACGGCCAAGGGCCCCGCCTTTGTTGAAATGAGCAAAAATATTCTGATTAGGTGATACCCGAAAGTCTGCGGTGCCACCGGTCGGCGTCGTTTTGATATCGCCGGCGTACGTCTTGTATTCACCGTTGTCGGTGGCATAGACATTGAGTGCAGTGCCGATCTGTCGCAGATTACTCAGGCACTTCGCGTTAACGGCTGCCTCTCTTGCCTGTCCCAGCACGGGGAGCAAGATGGCCACGAGTAACGCGATGATCGAAATCACGACTAAGAGTTCGACGATCGTGAATGCATTGTTTTTGAAGCAGCGGTAGTTATACAAGCAGGTTTGAGGGTGCATGATGAATCCGGGTTGAGGGGGATACGGCTTGGAGCGTGTGGGGTGGGTGAGGCTCCGGTCACACCTGGGTGATCGGGACGAGGGTGGGGGCGATGGTGTGCCGCTGGGGGGCAGCATCGGGGTGCTTGAGTCGGAAGAGCACGGCGTCGGCGAGGGCCCGGCCGAGCTGGTCGTTGTGTTTGTCGATGGTGGCGAGCGGAGCGGTGGGTGAAGTGGTCAGGGTGGTGGGCTCGAAGCGGGCTTCGGCGACGTCGGGCCAGACGGCGTCGTAGCCGACGAGGTCGGTGTCCGTGTTGGGGGTTCGGCCGAGGGCTTTGAGGGCGGCGGCGAGGAAGGGGATATGGCGATCGGTGGTGGCCAGCAGGGCGTCGGGGAGCTGGTCGGGCCCGGCGCCGAAGGTGTCGACGAGGTAGCCCACGACGACGCGGACGTTGTGCCGGAACGTGTCCGGGTCGTCGGCCTCCACAAGGTCGGGGATGCGGCCGAGGGGCAGGGGCGTGTGGCCGGCGTCGGTCATCGCCTGCCGATACCCGGCTTCGCGTTGGTGCAGCCAGGAGTGGGGCTGGTCCGGGAAGATCGCGGCGATCCGGGTGCGCCCGCGGTCAAGGAGCCAGCGGGTGAGCATCTGAGCCCCGGCGTGGTGGTCGGGCAGGACGCGGTCGGCACGGTGGTAGGCGGGGTCGTCGGAGGCGGCGACGACGGGGACGCCGGCCTCGATCAGCCGTTCGGCCAGCGGCTGAACACGCGGGTCGGCCGCGATGACGGGCATCAGGATGACGCCGGCGGGCGGGTCGTCGATCAGGTGTTCGAGCTCGCCGGCGTGCACCGCTTCGGGGTTCACGGTCAGCGCGTGGTAGCCGTGGTGGTGGATCGCGTGGGCGGCCAGTGCCTGGGCGTGGGTGTCCCAGCCATAGCGGTTGAACTGCAGCGGGTCGGTGACGCTGGACAGGATGGCCACGGACCGGGCGACGAGGCGGGGCTTCGCGGTCCGGGAGGGGTGTTTTGGGGGCGAGGCGGTCTGCGTGACACGGCGGGCTCGGCCCTGCCCGGCCTGGATCAGGCCTTCGGCTTCGAGCTGTTGCAGGGCGGCCCGGACGGTGCCCCGGGCGAAGCCGAAGCGCTTGGCGAGGCTGTTTTCGGAGGGCACGGCATCGCCGGTGCGGAGCTTGCCGCTCTGGATCCAGTCACGGACCTGTGCCGCGGTTCGGTCGCGCGGGCTGGTGGGGGATGCGGGGACGGGTTGAGCCGGGGCTTGCGTCATCGGGGCAATGGGGGGGCCGGGAGATGGGAAACGACTACCTGTAGAGAACGGCTGAATCGGATCACTACATCAATGGATTGTACAACTCAACAAGCAAATGAACAAGTATTGTACAAGCTGGTCGAAGCGAAAATCGCCCGCACAAATGGGGTGTGCGGGCGATGGGTGCTAAATCCGGTTTCTGGGGCTTAAATCAGTCGCGTTTGGCCACGACATCTTTGGGCCCAGCGTCGCGTTTGCCGGTGAGTATTCGGTCGGGGCGGAGGCGGGGCGGCTGGGGCTGGACCATGGCCCGCTGCCGATCGGTGACGCGTTCGAGTAGTTCCTCGGAGGGAATGTAATTGAAGCGGTTGGCGAGGAGGTGGGGGGCGTAGCGGTAGATCATGACGCGGCGGGCGCCGGGGTTGGTGCGGGGCAGCGAGCCGTGCGTGATCGCGTCGGTGAACATCAGGGCGTCGCCGGCCTTGAGGTGGACCTGGACCATACCCACGGCGTCGGCACCGCTGCGGCCCTCTGCCCAGGCCTGGTCATCCGCGAGGGCGGGGTGCTCTTCGTGGGACTTGTGCGAGCCGGGGATGACGGTCGTGCAGCCGTCGCCGAGGCCGGTGTCGGTCAGAGCCATCAGGACGTTGATCTGTCCGACCATCCACTTGCCGGCATGGTTGCGGAAGCAGGAGGTGAAGCGGACATGGGCGCCGCCGGAGTGGATGGGGATGAAGCCGCCGGCGGCGCGGACGTTGAGGAAATTCTCGTCGATGACGACCCGGTGGGATTCCTGGGCGATGTAGCGTTCGACGCGGTCGACCCAGGCGGGGTGATCGATGCACTGCTCGAAGGCGGGGCCGGCCTCGATGACGTTCTGGAAGTTCAGGCCGTCACGGGCGGATTGGTCATAGCGATGGGTCTCGACGTTGCCGATCCACTGGCCGAACTCGAGCGATTCGGGCGGGTGCTTATCGACGAAGCCGTTGATCGCGGCGAGCTGTTCGGGACTCAGGGCACCGCGGATCACGTCGAAGCCGCGGAGGTCGAAGAGGTAGTCGCGCTCGGCGTCGGTCATGTCGTCGGCACGGGCGTCGGGCTGCCAGACCGGAACGTGGGCGTGGGGGTGGTCGGCGGCGATGGTCTCGGCGGGTAGGGCAGCAGTGGTCATGGCGTGTCCTTTGTGGCGGATTACGGGGTGCGGTCAAGGGTCAATGAAGGATTGCGTTGACCCTGTACGAGATGGGGGTATTCTCTAGTTTGCGAGCGGTAATGCATGGCACGAGCGATCAAAAACATTGCAAATGATGCGCAAATGACTGAGGCTGCTCTCGTTGAGCGATCAGGAGCGGTGGGCGAGGCGGGCCGGGACGAGTTTGCGTGTCTGACGTTTCCGGCAGGGCGGCGGGGGGCGGTGTTTTCCTTCAGCGGGTCGCGGGGCTCGGTGATGCGGCGGGGGCATTGGCACACGGAGTGGGAGATCAATCTGGTGGTGCGGGGCCGGGCGGTGTACGCGGCGGCGGGGGAGCGGGTGGAGCTGCAACGGGGCAGCCTGCTGTGGCTGCTGCCGAGCCAGGCGCACGTGCTGTTGGAGCACTCGAGCAGCCTTGAGATGTACATCGTGGTGGTGGACCCGGCACTGCTGATGGGGTTGGTGGATTCGTCGGCTTTTGAGCCTTGGCAGGGGTGGTTGTCGGGGCAAAGCGTGCCGACGCGGGTGCTGCACCGGGTGCTGTCGGAGCGGGCGTCTTCGGCGTTGGCGGGGTTGTGCGGGGCATTGCGTCAGGGTTTCCGCGGAGAGGTCGAGGCAGAGGGCCGAGGCGCGGGGCATTACGAGGCGGGGCTGGTGTGGCTGGCTGCGGAGGCTTGGCGGACCTACACCCAGGCGTCCGATCGGCCCGCGGCGTCGCACCTGCACCCGGCGGTGGAGGCGGCGGTCGATTGGCTGGATCGGCATGCGCACGAGCCAGAGGCCGACGACCTGGACGCGTTGGCTCGGCGGTGCCATGTGAGCCGACCGCACCTATCTCGGTTGTTCCACCGGCAGACGGGGCAGACGCTGACCGCGTTCCGCACGGGTCGTCGTGTCCAGCGGTTTCTCGGGCTGATCGAGGGGCAAGCGGTGAGGTCGATGACCGAGGCGGCCTACGCGGCAGGGTTCGGCAGTTATGCGCAGGCGTTCCGGTCGGTGAAAGCGGCGACGGGGCAGGGTCCGAGGGAACACCTGAGGCGGGAAACGCTGGCGTGATACGGGGTTGAATCCGGCGGGACGGGGTTATGATGTGTGGTCCCGCGGCGCGTGTTGCGGGGTTGAGTTTAGGCTCGGCGATGGCCGGGCAGGCGTGAAGGATGTGTGAAGTGATGGCGGATCGAGAAGACTTTTTGACCGCGGCCACCGTTGAGGACGGGCCGGATGCGGAGGATGCGGTGGCGGAGGAGCCGGCGGTCACCGAGGGGGACTCGGCCACCCGCCCGTCGGACCCGTCGGACGAGGCCGGCTCACGCGCGTTCGCGGTGGAGGTTGCCCGGCTGCTGGCGGACGACAAGTGCCAGGACGTGGTGATCTTCGAGGTCCGGGGGATGAGCCCGCTCACGGACTACGTGGTGATCGGCAGCGGCACGTCGGATCGGCAGATCAAGGCGGTCGCAGGGCACGTCGCGGAGCTCGGCCGAGAGACCGGCTTCGAGCGGCTCGGCGCCGACCAGGACGACGCCCGGAAGTGGGTGGCGATGGACTTCATTTCGGTGATGGTGCACCTGTTCGAGCCGGCGACGCGGGGGCACTACGACCTGGAGATGCTCTGGGATGATGCGCCGCGGGTGAGTTGGCACCGGGGCTAGGGATTGGGGGATGGCCTGATCGAGGGATTGCGGGATTTCATGTCCTGGGGGTCGGTTCGAGGCGACGGGGTTGTGTCGGGCGGGGCGGAGGGTTACACTTTTTGGCTCGCCGTTGTGGGCGAGCACGACCCTAGCACCCCGTTTTTTGCGTTGAAGACCGCCATGCCGAAGCTCAAGCCCAACAAGAGTGTTGTCAGCCGTTGCAAGATCACCGGCACCGGCAAGGTGAAGTTCAACAAGGCGGGGCGTCGCCACCTCAACAGCGGCCTGACCGGCGACCAGCTGCGGAAGCGGCGTGGCACGCTGGTGGCGTCGAAGGCAGACATCCCGAAGCTGCAGCAGCAGCTGGGCCGTCGGCTCACTGGCGTGACCAAGTAAGTAAGTAAATCTCAACCCGGCAGCTAGCCGGGCCCATCCCACCCCGCGGCCGGGGACCGAAGCGGGACGCGTTAGACGTCTCCTCCCGAAGCCGCCCAACCGGAGCATCCCATGCCCCGCGCTCGCAAAGGCGCCGCCCGGCGTCAATCCAAGAATCGTGTGTTTCAGAAGGCCAAGGGCAACCGCGGTGCCCGCCGGACGCAGTGGCGTCGCGTGCAGGAAGCGGTCGTCCGGGCTGGTGTTAATCAGTACGAGCACCGCCGGCTGGTGAAGCGGGACTACCGCCGGCTGTGGATCACGCGCATTAACGCGGCCTGCCGGTCGCGTGGCCTGCGGTACAGCCAGTTCATGGCCGGTCTTAAGGCAGCCAACGTCGTGCTGAACCGAAAGATGCTCAGCGAGATCGCGATCCACGACGAGGCCGGGTTCGACGCGCTGGTCGAGCAGGCGAAGTCGGTGTTGCCGGCCGAGACGGCGGCGGCCGCCTGAACGGACCCCATGCAGCCCCCGGCGTGAGCGCCCGCATTTCCCTGTGAGATTGGGGGTGCTGTGGCGTGGGTGGCTTTGTTCGAGTCTCTGGAAGGAGCAATTCATGTCGGATCAAGCAGACGTTGGGGCGAAGGCGGGGCCCAACGGCGACCGGGACTTCACCCGGGACCTGGCGATGTCGCGGGAGACGTGGCGGCTGTTCCGGATCCTGTCGGAGTTCATCGACGGGTTCGAGGTGATGTCGAAGGTGGGCCCGGCGGTGAGCGTGTTTGGCTCGGCAAGGACGAAGCCGGACCATCCGGACTACGCGGCGGCGGTGGAGGCGGGGCGGCTGATCTGTCAGGCGGGGTTCGGTTGCATCACCGGCGGCGGGCCGGGGATCATGGAGGCGGCGAACAAGGGGGCGATGGAGTGCGGGGGCAGGTCGGTGGGGCTGAACATCCAGCTGCCGTTCGAGCAGGAGCCGAACCGCTTTCAGAATGTGCCGCTCGACTTCCGGTACTTCTTTGTGCGGAAGGTCATGTTCGTGAAGTACGCGGTGGGCTTCGTGATGTTCCCCGGCGGGTTCGGGACGCTGGACGAGTTCTTCGAGACGCTGACGCTGATGCAGACGCGGAAGATCGAGCGGTTCCCGATCGTGCTGGTGGGCGCGTCCTATTGGGGGGGGCTGGTCGATTGGATGCGTCGGGAACTGGTGGAGCGGGGCACGATCGGCCCGGGGGATGTGGACCTGTTCACGGTGACGGATGACGTGGACGAGGCGGTGGAGGTGATCCGCGGGGCGTACGACCCGGCGGCGTGGCGGTCGCAGGTTCGGCCGACGATCCCGGGCCCGCGGCTGGGTGACACGCACTGATCGCGAGCTTTGTGTGCTCCAAAGCGTGTCTTTTGTGATAGAACGCTGACATACCAGACCAAGTCTCAGTATTTCTTGCGATCAAAACGCCGAGGACAGCGTGATTTTTTGCCACTAACTTACAGTCTTTTGCCGAACGATCTTTGTTCAGCCAAATACGAGTTGAAGCCTGATACGTGAGTACTGGTGGGCTGTTAGTCTTCGACATCCGTTCGTCAGACGCCAGAGATAGGTACTGAATTGGTTAATTAAAAAGCCGGCACGCCGTGATACGATTCACGTGCGTGCCGGTCGGGGGGGGCGATCTATATGGTTTCTTATGCCCACATACTCTCGGCACGTTTTGGCTGTTTCAGGCATGGGTAATGTCACTTATTTGCGTACCGAAATCTTGCTTATGGGTGATTTGATTCATGTTGCGCTTGAGATGTTCGGGCTGGCGTGAGATACTCGATCACACAGGCACGTTTTGCTGTGTGTTTCAGACTCCGGTGGACATCTTTCGTGAGTGTCTTTGGCTCGCAGACAAGGCTAGACCATGCCTCATTCCGATTTCCCGTTCCGTTTCAGCGGTGCGCTGTGGTCGAGTTTGACATCCGACCCGGGGACCGCGGTGTTGATCAGCGACAGCCGGGGGCGTGCGGTGTGGGTAGATGAGGGGGCGCTGTCGATGTTTTTCGAGCCTGGCCTGACGGTGCCGGCGGTGATCGGCAGGCAGTGGGTGGGGGGCCAGGATGCGGGCTGGCTTTCGGAGTGGCTGGTGCTGCTCAAGCAAGTGGCGGAGGATGGCCGGGCACGGGTGCTGCGTTGTATCTGGCGGGGGTACCAGACGTTTTTCTGGGTTCACGCGGCCGAGGCGTCGGAGTCGGGAGCTAACGGTGATGGAGTGGTGAATGGCGAGGCGGGTGTTGCACTCAACGGACACAGCGGCCGGTCCGAGGGCAACGGCACAGTGTCTGCGGACGCGTTGGCGGGGCTGCGGTACCTGGTCATTGCCCGTCGGATCACGCAGGACCTGGTGGACGGCCCGGGCCGGCTCAACGGGTCGGCGACGGGCGGGCCGGAGGTGATCGAGTCGGGTTACGCGGACCTCGGGCCGTTGTCGGTGCTGAGCAGCCGGGAGCTCGAGGTGTTGGCGTTACTCGGGCAGGGGATGACCGCAAAGGAGATCGCGGGGGTGCTGCACCGCTCGCCCAAGACGGTGGAGAACCACCGCAACGCGATCGGGAACAAGCTGGGCGTCGGCGACCGCGTGTTGCTGGCGGCGATGGCGCGACGGGCGGGGCTGACGCGGGCGGATGCGGGGAAGAAGCGGATCCGCCTGGCGGTGTGAATGGATGTGGGATATGGGATGTCGGGTTGAACATCCGAGATCCAACGTCCAAGATCCCCGATCAGAAATGTCGGCCCCAGAGCGGGGCGAGGCGGGCGATTTCTTCCGGGTCGAGTTGTGACTTGTCGGACCAGATGCCCAGGGCGAGCGCATCGTGGGCGGGGCTAGGCTCTTGCAACAGGGTGGTGTCGGACAAAGCCTCTTTGATCAGGGCGAGGTTGTTGGCGGAGGCGGTCTGGAGGTTGCCGATGATCTCTTGCAGCAGCCCCATCGGGTTCGTGTCGGGGGGGTGGGGCTTCCAGCAGTCGTAGTCGGTGGGCATGGCGATCAGGGCGTAAGCGAGCTCGGCTTCCCGGGCGAGCCGGGCCTCGGGCATCGCGGTCATGCCGATGAGATCGCCCCCCCACTGCCGGTGCATCTCGGACTCGGCCTTGGTCGAGAAGGTGGGCCCCTCCATGCAGACGTAGGTGCCGCTGCGATGCACGGTGAGGTCGGGCATCCGGTCGGCGGCGGCCCCGAGCCAGCGGCGCATGACGGGGCAGCAGGGCTCGGAAAACTCGGCGTGGACCGCGGCGTTTTCGTAGAAGGTGTTGTCCCGCTTGGTGGTCTTATCGATGAACTGGTCGGCGAGGACGAGCTGGCCGGGCTGGAGGTGTTCGCGGAGGGAGCCGGTCGCGCCGGAAGCGAGGACGTGGGTGGCGCCGAGGGCTTTGAGGGCGAAGAGGTTGGCGCGGTAGGGGACGGCCGAGGGGTTGAGGGTGTGGCCCGGGCCGTGGCGTTTGAGGATCAGGACGCGGGTGCCGGACCAGGTGGTTTCGGTGATGGGGGAGGAAGGGGGGCCGAAGGGTGTGTCGGGGGTGTGGGTGGTGGCATTGGCTTGGTCGTCGTCGAGGTCTCGGGTGAGGGCGTCGGCGAGGCCGGAGCCGCCGATGATGGCGAGGGTGGGTGGTGGAGCAGGCGTGTGGGTCATGACGGGCATGGTACGGCAGGGGTGGGCGGGAATACCCGAGGGGTGGGCGGAGTTGTGTTCGTTCCCCGGGGTGATTACAAGGGGTCCCGCATTGGATAGCACCGCGTTTCGAGAACTCGCCTTAGCTGAACTGGACAGCGTGTACCGGATGGCGATGCATTTGAGCCGGAACCCGCACGAGGCGTCGGACCTCACGCAGGAGACGTTCCTCAAAGCCCTGAAGGCCTCGGACAAGTTCGAGCTCCGCGACCACGGCGTCCGGCCTTGGCTGTTCAAGATCCTGCACAACGCGTTCTACAGCCGGCTGAGCAAGGCCAAGCGGGAGACGCTGGTCTCGGATGATGTGCTGGGGCAGACCGAAGGCGTGGAGGACGAGCCGCCGCCGGCCTGGGACCTGGAGTCGCTGGACTGGGAGCAGGTGGACGATCGGCTCAAGCACGCGGTCGCCGAGCTCCCCGCCCATTATCGGGAAGTGCTGTTGCTCTGGGCGGTCGAGGGGTTGAAGTACCGGGAAATCGCCGATGTGTTGGGGGTGGCGCTCGGGACGGTGATGTCTCGGCTGTACCGGGCCCGTTCGCTGCTTTCGGAGCAGTTGGCGGAGCTGGCGGCGGAGCACGGGATTTCGGTGGATCGCTGAGGTTTTTTGATTGAAGGACGATTTTGACGCGGTAAAGATGGAATGGAACGCCGGGCTAGCGGGTTAGCCCGGCATGAGGAAGTCAGTCATGAGCGATGACAAGATGACGCCAGAGGAGAGCCGAGCGTTTTTGGCGGCGTTGGCTGACGGGGAGCTGGAGGTCGAGAACCAGCGTGAGGTGTTGGAGCGCCTGGCGGCGGACCCGACCAACTCGGAGCGGGTGCGGTTCCAGCAGGCGCTGCGTCGGCTGATGTCGAAGTGCATGGACTGCGAGAAGACCATGCGCTGCCCGGACGAGCTGAAGCAGTCGATCCTGCAGGCGTGGGACGAAGACGGGGCGGAGGCGGCGTACGAGTTGAAAGAAGAGGCGGCAGCGGAAGAAGAGCCTGCGTCGGAGCTGCGGCTGGTGGGCCGAGAGACGTTGAAGCCGGTCGGGGGGCCGGGTGAGGAGCAGTCGGAAAGGTCTGGGGTGGTGGACCGGATGTCGCGTTGGCTGCCGCCGTTGGCGGTGGCGGCGGCGATCGGTTTGGTAGCAGGATTTCTGCTGCACGCGGGGCTACGGGGCGGCGAGCCGGGCGGCGTGAATGTCGTGGATGGTTCGGGGGTTGGGGTGGGTGGGGCGACGCCGGTGGCGTTGGTGATCCCGGCGGAGCAGCGGGTGCGGTTCACGACCCGTCACCGCCAGTGCACGGATTTGCCCACGGAGTTGATGCAGCGTGAGCGGTTCCCGGAGACGCTGGACGGCATGCCCGAGGCGATCGCGTCGGTGGTGGGTGGGCCGTTGGAGGGGATTCAGATGGACCTGAGCGACCTGGGGCTGGTGTTCACCGCGGCCGGGGTGTGCCCGGTGCCGGGGCGGAACGCGGTGCACGTGATTTACCACGAGGATGAAGCGGTGAGCGGCGGGGTCGAGAAGCCGGCGGCGGTAAGTCTGTGGGTGCGTGCGGTGCGGCCGGGCGATGAACGGCTGCAGGCGGGCTCGGTGTACGCGACGCAGGCGGGGGTGGACGGGCTGCGGTCGGAGGGGATGGTGCTGACGTGGGTACGGGGCGGGTATCGGTACTACATGGTCAGCGATTCGATGGACCTGGGGCTGCAGGCGACGCGGGGGTTGCAGGGAGCGATCTGATTCACAAGCGGGGCCCTTCGGGCCCACCCGCTACACGGGGCGTGTTGTTGAAGGTGTGAGCGGGTGGGGGTTGACGTAGGCTGTGGGGCTGATGGTTGATGAGTCGATGCCTGCTGTTGGGACGCCGGGGGACACGCCGTTGCCGCCGGACCGAGGGTTGGGGCCGGCGTTGTTGTGGGCGGCGTTTTTAGGGTCGTCGTGGACGTGGGTGATCGGGATGTTTTTCCCGGTGCTGCTGCTGCGGGATTACGGGGCGTGGGGGTGGGTGGCGTTCGCGGTGCCGAACATGGTGGGGGCGGCGGCGTTCGGGTTTGTGCTGGCACGTCGGCGGGACTCGGAGCTGTTTGTGCAGCGGCACGCGTCGGCGTGTCAGGCGTTCTCGCAGATGACGATCGCGTTCCATTTGTTTGTGGTGACGTGGCTCGTCATGGGGCTGTTTGGCCCGATGGGTCTGGGGGTACTCATCCTCACATTGCTGGTGGGTGCGGGGTACGGGCTGCGGGACCGGAATCTGGCGATGCTGGTGGTGGCGGCGGTGGTGACGCTGTTGTCGCTGGGGGTGTTTTCGTATGTGGCGAAGCTGAGTGACGGGTTTTTGTTTGTGCCGCCGTTGGGGCCGAGCGAGACGGTCGGCGGGGTGCGGTTGGTGCCGCGGTTTGGGATGGTGGAACTGCTTTGGCTGGTGCCGGCGATGGTGGGGGGGTTCGCGTTGTGCCCGTACCTGGACCTGACGTTCCACCGGGCGCGGCAGGCGACGGACACGCCGACGGGGAAAGGTGCGTTTGCGCTGGGGTTTCTCGGGGTATTCGGGACGATGATCCTGCTGTCGCTAGCGTACGCGGGGAAGCTGATCCCGGTGTTTGGGGAGGGCGGCGTGAAGGCGGCGGGTGGGGTCGTGCTGTCGGGGGTGTGGGTGGGGTTGCTGGCGATCCATGTCCCGATGCAGATGGGGTTCACGCTGGTGGTGCACGGGCGTGAGGCGTCGGACCCGGGGTCGCCGGGGGCTCGGCCGGAGCGGGTATTGTTGGCGGTGGTGCTCGGGATGGGTCTGGGTGTGGCGGCACGGGTGGTGCCGGGGGCGGTGTTGACGACGTTAGATGGGATGGGGATGACGCTGGGCGAGGCGATCTACCGGGGGTTATTGTTGCTCTACGGGTCGGTGTTCCCGGCGTATGTGCTGCTGGTGGCGGTGCCGGTTCGAGGAGAGGTGTCGCGGCGGGTGCGGTTGATGGTGTTTGTGGTGGTGGCCCCGCTTGTGTTCGGGGCGTCGTGGGTGTCGTTCGTGATGGGGGTGGCGTGGTGGACGGGGGTGTCGGCGGGGGTGTTGGTGTTGCCGTGGGTGGTGATGAACTTTGTGGGGGGTGAGAGGCGGGGGGGTTGACGAGCGGGGCCCTTCGGGCCGCCCGCTACACGGGCAGTGGTGTGATCGGTGTGGTGGGTGGGGGGTTTGATTAGACTGCGGGGCTCGCCGGATTTGGAGCTTGTCGGATGTCGTTTGAGTCGGGAAGAGTGGCGTTTACACGGTTTGCGGTCGGGGGGCGGGGTCTGCCGGGGCGGGTGGATGAGGGGCTGCTGGACAAGCTGCGGGAGCACGTGTTCGAGGCATCGGGGGTGCCGAGTCTGGACGCACCGGAGGTGGGCTTCACGACGGGTCGGCACCTGTTGGATACCGCGTTTACCTACGAGTCGTGCGGGTTTGGGGGGGACTCGGGTTTGCTGCGGGCGGCGGTGCGGGTGGACACGCACAAGGTGCCGGGTGATCTAAAGAAAGCGTATCGGGCCATCCATCAGCAGGCGGCGGCGGCGGAGAACCCGTCGGGGTTTGCGACGCGGGCCCAGAAGGCGGACGCGAAAGACCTGGCGGATCGGCAGGTGAAGGACGAGCTGGCGTCAGGGCGGTTCCGGAAGTCGAAGGCGACGGAGCTGCTGTGGGACTTGCGGAAGCAGGAGCTGTATGTGGCATCGACGTCGACGACGCTGATCGAGCAGGTGAGCCGGTTGATGAAGGGGGCGTTCGGGGCGCAGCTGCAGGTGCTGAGCAGCGGGGCGGTGGCGGGCAGAGTCGTGAAGACGGCAGGGCGGAGCCGGGACTGGGAGGACCTGCACCCGTCCGCGTTCACGAAGCCGCCGGCGGATGCTGGTGGTGAGGATGGGCCGGACGGGGCGGGTGGGCAGTTGCCTACGGTGCCGTGGTTGAGCAAGGCGACGGACCTGAAGGACTTTCTGGGCAGTGAGTTTTTGTTGTGGCTGTGGCACCGGACGGAGTCGCGGGACGGGGGCGGGGTGATTGAAGTGGAGGGAGGAGAATGCGCGGTGGTGATGGTGCAGGGGTTGGACCTGGAGTGTGCGTGGGGGATGACGGGGAAGGTGAGTGTGCGGTCGGATCAGCCGACGCGGGGGCCGGAGGCGCGGGATGCGCTTCGGATGGGCAAGTGGCCGAGGAAGGCATCGCTGATTGTGTCGGACGGAGAGTCGCAGTTTGAGCTGACGCTGACGGCGGACAGTCTGGCGGTGAGCGGGTGTCGGCTGCCGGATGTGGTGGATGCGCAGTCGCCGCGGGAGCTGTTGGACGCGAGGCTGGAGTTGGTGGTGGATTTGGGGGCGTTGCTGGAGGCGGTGTTTGGGGTGTTTTTGAAAGAGCGGATGGGGCAGGGCTGGGGGCGGAAGCGTGAAGAGGTGGCGGGGTGGATCAAGGGAGGCGCTAGGAGCTAGGCGCTAGGGGTGAGGTCGCGGGGGTGAGGTTGCGGGTTACGCTGGGTGTTTTGTAGGGTCGGACGGATGGAAAGGGAATGTGATGGATGAGGCGGAACGGAGTTGGCGGCGGACGATTGGGTTGCTGCGGGTGACGGCGATGGTGGAGGGGGTGTCGAACGTGCTGTTGTTCTTTGTGGCGATGCCGTTGAAGTATGGGGTAGACATGCCGATGGCGGTGACGATTGTGGGGTCGATCCACGGGGGGCTGTTTCTGGTGCTGATCGCGGTGATTACGTATGCGTGGGGGAAGGGTTTGACGTTCAAGCTGTCGGTGTGGTCGGTGGTGGCGGCAGTGGTGCCGTTCGGGCCGTGGGTAGTCGATCGGCGTATCAAGGAGGCGGAGCCGATGCGGGGTGTGCCCTCGGACGCGGGGAATGTGTGGAAGCAGAACGGCGAGCGGGAATGATCGGGCGGCGTGTAGGGTTGGGTGGTTGAGCACTAGGTCGGCCGCGTGCCGCTCTGCGGAGCCCGGGGCTAAAGGGAAGGACTTGGGATGGCAGAGTCATCGGCAGAGACGGGTCGGCGGGGCTGGCGGCTGAGCACGAAGCTGCTGCTGTTTGGCGAGCTGGTGTTGCTGCTGCTGGTGTTCGGGATGATCGTGCCGATCCGGGCGTCGATGCGGATGCAGGTGGTAGAGGACATCCAGCAGGAACTGCGGTCGGTGGCGTCGACGGCGGCGTTGCAGCTGGACGGCGACCTGCACGCGGAGGCGGTGGCGAGCGGGGATGCGTCGAGCCCGGCATTCTTGATCCTGCGGGATCGTCTGCGGATGATCGCGGCGGTGAACGGGTTTGCGCCCGACAACCTCTACACGTACTCGAACGACCCGGACGCGGGGAAGCTGAAGTTCGGGGTGATGATCCACGAGGAGCCGTTCCTGGGCGACCCGTACGCGATCAAGGAGCACCAGGCGATGGCGTGGCAGACGGGGGCGACGAAGACGACGGGGCTGTTCACGGACCCGTACGGCGAGTGGATCGCGGCGGCGGCACCGATCCGGGACCGGCAGGGTCGAGTGACGGGGCTGCTGGAGGTGGCGAAGCGGGCGGACACGGCACTGGCGCGGATCGACCGGACGCTGCTGACGACCGGGGTGGCGGCGGTGCTCGGGCTCGTGCTGTCGTCGGTGGTGGGGTGGTTAGTGCTGCGTCGGCTGGTGATCCGCCCGGTGCAGCAGATCCATGAGGGGATGCGGGCGTTGTCGGACCACAACTTCAAGCACCGGACCGAGGTGCGGACGGGGGACGAGCTGGAGGATTTGGCGGAGGCGCTGAACACGATGAGCACGCAGCTGAACGCGGCGCGGGCGATCCAGGCGGGCTTTGTACCCAAGGCTCCGCCGGATGCGCCGGGGTATCGGTTCGCGTATCGGTCGGACCCGTGCGACGCGACGGGTGGGGATTACCTCGACGCGTTCGCGTTGCCCAACGGGGACTCGGTGATTCTGTTGGCGGACGTGACGGGGCACGGGCTGGGGCCGTCGCTGATCATGGCCAGCTGCCGGTCGGCGCTGCGGGCGTTGGCACAGGAGGGGCTGGAGCCGGGCGAGCTGATGCGTCGGCTGGAACGGCAGCTCGCGCAGGACCTGACCGAGGGGCGGTTTATCACGATGGTGCTCGGCGTACTGCGGGCGGACGGCGGGCTGACGTACGCCAACGCGGGGCACGCCCCGGCCATGGTCGTGCAGGGCGGGTCGGTGCAGCAGTTGGGCTCACACCGGCCGCCGTTGGGGTTGTTCTCGGCGTTCCCGGACCTGGCGGACGCGTGGGAGGACGACGAGCAGACGACGGTGCAGCTGTCGCCGGGCGATCGCGTGGTGTTCACGTCGGACGGGGTGAACGAGTCGCAGGACGTGCAGGACCAGTTCTTCGGGATGGCGCCGATCGAGGCGGCGGCACAGCGGGGCGACTGGGACGCGGACAAGGTGGTGAGTCAGCTGAGCCATCAGCTGGTGTTACACCGGGCGGATCGGCCGGCGGATGATGATGTGACGATGCTGTGTGTGGACCGGGTGGCGGGGCAGGTTGAGGCACGCGACGGAGGGGTGGCGGTGGCGTGAGGTGGTAGTTTGACGAGCGGGACGCTGCGCGTCACCCGCTACACGGGTGTGGGTCGATGCATTGGATTTGGGTGATGCGTTGGTGATCGGCTTCGGTGAGCGGGGGGCCTTGGAGGGCGGCGAGGTTGGCGTCGATCTGGGCTTTGGAGGAGGCGCTGAAGAGGACGCTGTGCATGCCTGGGGTGTGGCGGGTGTAGCGGTAGGCGAGGTCGGCGAGGGCGGGCTTGTCGAGTTGCAGGCCTTGGGACCAGTGCCGAAAGAGGGCGGGGTCGCGGAAGAGCCGGCGGAGGGCGCACATGCCGATGACGGCGGTGTGGTTGGCGGCGGCGGTGGGGATGATGGTGTCGCCGGCCGAGGGGTGGTCGAGGCTGTGGGCGATCATGAGGGTGTCCCAAGCGGGGTCTCGGGCGGCCTTGGCCATGAGGGTGTGGTTGCGGTCCTGGGACTGCTTTTCGGTGATGCCGATCGCGCGGATGACGCCGTCGCGCTGGAGTTCCTGCAGGACGGGGAAGAGGTGCTTTCGGACGGCGTCGTACTGATATGGGCGGACGGCGTGGAACTGGAAGAGGTCGAGGTAGTCGGTGCCGAGGCGCTTCAGGGATCGGCGGAGCGAGCGTCGGACGGAGCCGGGGGTGCGGAGGCGTTTGAAGCGTTGGGTCCCGACCTTGGTGGCGAGGTAGATCGATTCGCGGGGGTGGTCGGCGATGGCTTGGCCGACGACGGACTCGTTGTCGTAGTCGGCGGCGGTGTCGAGGTAGGTGACGCCTTGCTGGAGGGCGTATTGGATGAGGCCGATGGCGTGGGATTCGGGCTGGCCGCGGAGGAGGCCGAGTCGGGATTCGCCGCCGGTGCCGAGCCCGAAGGGCGGGGGTTTGGGGGGGTCTGTTTCGGGCATAGAGGGAGGGTATCGCGGGGCGGACCGGGCGAGCGTAGCTCGCCGGCTATGGGGTCTTGGGAGGGCGCGTGAAAAAGCCGACGCGGGGTTGCGCGCCGGCTTCGTGGAGTTCGGGGTTGGCGGGTGGGGTTAGTCGCGGGACATGAAGAGCTGGAGGAGGTACCAGAACAGCAGGGCGACGGCGGCGAAGAGGGCGAGCGACGCGGCGACGTGCTGGTCGGTGCGGTAGTGGTGGAGGATATTGGAGGTGTAGTAGAGGATGTATCCGCAGGCGAGGAAGATCATGGCACAGGTGAAGAAGAGCCAGAGGCCTTCGGACATGGGCACGAAGATGCTGATGCCGATGAAGATGAGAGCGGCGATCATGCCGACGGACAGGAGGCCGCGGGTCCAGGAGAAGTCGTGCTTGGTGAGGAAGACCGAGGCGGTGAGGGCGCCGAAGAGCAGGACGGTGGTGCCGGCCGCGAGGGGGATCGCGTTGGGGGCGACCTTCATGGCGATGTAGAGCATCGGCAGGAAGATGATCGCTTCGGCGACGATGTAGACGCCGAGCCCGAGGTACTGGACCGGCTTGGAGGAGTCGGAGCGGGCCCAGCTCTCGGCCATCCAGCCGACGCCGATGAACGCGCCGAGGATGACCAGCCAGGACAGCCGTGAGGTGCCGAGCCAGCTGAGCATGATCTCGGGCAGGGGGGTGGCGTAGAGCAGCAGGGCACAGAGCCCGGCGAAGGCGAAGACGGCCCCGGTGAGGTGGAGGTAGGTGCGTTGGATGAACGCCATGCGGGCGTCGACGGGCGCGGCGGCGGCGGGGCCGTCGGCCCACTGGCCTGCGGGGATGGGTTGATCGTTGTAGTAAGCCATGGGACTGCCTTTGTGTGGGGGGCCGGGTGGAAGGGCGTGGCCGGGTTTCCGGGCCAGCGAGCAAGCCCCTTGAAGCTACCCGATTTGGGGCGTCATTCAAGTGCGGGCTTTGCCGAAGTTGCTGGCCGGGTGCAAAAGGGGGCGGTTCGGTGGTTGTGAGTGGGCTGGTGTTATTTGCGGGCGCGTTTGACCTCGAAGGTCTTCCATTGGCCGGGGCCGGGCACGGTGTAGAGGGTGCCTTCGACCTCGGTCTGGATGCGGTAGCGCCAGGTGCCGGGCTTGACGTGCCGGGGCTTGATCTTGGTGTACCAGCGGTTGCCGGCGCGTTGCAGGTCTTTGACGATGAGTCCCGAGCGGTGGGGCGGGGAGTAGACGACACGGGCCCGCGTGGCGTTGTACTGGTCGGTGTTGAGCCAGAACACGACTTCGCTGATCTCGGTTTCGTACTCGGCGTAGCTGCTCAGGGAGCGTCCGATGAGGTCTTCACGGCTGACGAAGACCGTCTCGTATGGGCGGTCTTTCCCGCGGAGGGCGGTGGTCTCTTCTTCCGTATGGACTTCGATGTAGTACTGGACAAACTCGCCTTCACCCAGTGACTTAGTGGGAAGCACACCGTGGTGCTTTTTCCCGTGTGGGGTGAGTTCTTGGCGTTGGTAGTCCGGGCCGTCGCCGGACATGCGGTAGAACAGCTCGGCACGGGAACCGGGGGCATCTTCCTTGGGGATCGAGACGGTGATCTGCAGTGGGGTGCCGACCTCGACGTACGGGGAGTGGCTGTGGAAGGGGCCGCAGGCACCGAGCAGGAGCGAGGCGGCGGCGATCAGGGGGGCGGCGGTGAGGGTGCGGAGCGTGGTGCGGGTCATGGTGTGGGTGTGGGCGGGTGTGGTGACGGGGTGGGCCGTGGCGATCACGCGGGACAGCGGCCGCTGCCCGAGATGCCGGGGTAGACGTTGGAGAGAGCGTTGGGATTTCGCGCGGGGTTGCGTTACGCGGGCTGAGGGGTGAGGCCGGCCCGAGAGAGCAGTGCCTGGAGGGTGGCGGTGGTGGCGTCGTCGAGGGGGGTGAGGGGGAGGCGGAGTTCGCCGGTGTCTTTGCCGGCGATCGCCATAGCGGCCTTGATGGGGATGGGGTTGGTGCCGAGGGTGAGCAGGCCCTTGCAGAGGGCGAAGAGGTCTTGATGCAGCTTGCGGGCGAGGGGCAGGTCGTCCGTGGCGGCGGCATGGACCAGGGCCTTCACACGGTCGGGCATGAGGTTCGACAACACGGAGATGACGCCGGTGCCGCCGACAACCATGAGGGGCAAGGTCATCGAGTCGTCGCCGGAGATCACGGCGAGGTCGGTCTCGGCGGCGAGCTCGGAGGCGATGTCCATGGAGCCGGTGGCGTCTTTGATGCCGATGATGTTGGGGTGCTCGGCGAGGCGGGCGGCGGTCGCGGGGGCCATAAGGATGTTGGTCCGGCCGGGGATGTTGTAGAGGACCAGCGGGAGATCGACGGCGTCGGCAATGGCGAGGAAGTGTCGAGTGAGCCCGTCCTGATTAGGCTTGTTGTAGTAGGGGTTGACGAGGAGGGCGGCGTCGGCACCGGCGGCCTTGGCGTGCTGGGTGAGTTCGATGGCTTCGGCGGTCGCGTTGGAGCCGGTGCCGGCGATGACCTGGCAGCGGCCGGCGATGTGCTCGACGGTGAGGTCGATGACGCGACGGTGCTCATCGTGGGTGAGGGTGGGCGACTCGCCGGTGGTGCCGACGGGGACGACGCCGGTGATGCCGGCGGCGAGCTGGTCGTCGAGGTTGGCGCGGAGGCGGGCCTCGTCGAGCTGGCCGTCGTTGAAGGGGGTGATGAGAGCGGTGTAGGTGCCGGCGAGTTGCATGGTGGGATAGAGGTTGTAGGTGGTAGGCCGTAGGTTGTAGGGGACCTTGCGACGCTTGTGTCGGATCGTGATTTTACGGGGTTTGTATGCCGGCTTGGTGAGTGGGGAGGTGGGTGGGGTTTAGCTTTGGGATTGTTCGCGTTGTTCGGCTCGGCGGAGGGCGAGGATGAGCTCGACCTTGCCGAGGTGTTCGCCGGTCTGTTGGGCGATGTCGGCGGGGTCTTGGCCGGCGTCGGCGAGGTCGTAGACGGACTGGGTCAGCGGGTCGACGGGCAGGGGCGACGGGGTGGGGTTGACGGTCTGGGGGGCAGTGGTTGGTGGGGGCGACCCACGGTCGGTGACCGTGGGCTTCTGGGCGTTGGGCTGGAGTTGGGCGATGCGTTGGTCGGCTTCGGCGAGGACTTTTTCGACCTCGGTGACCTTGGCGTCGAGCTGGCTGCTGAGGCGTTTGGCGAGCTGCTCGATATCGACCATGAGGGACTCGAGGTCGCCGCGGACGCCGTGCTCTTCTTTGAGGCGGTTGAGGTTTTCGCGGGCGGTGGTGTTGGGGCCCTTGGCGTGGCGTTTCCGGAGGAGCATGAAGCCGGCGAGGATGATGAGCAGGAGGCCGGCGAGGAGGACGAAGTCTTTGGGTTCGCCGAGGGCGAGGAGGGGGGCGGGACCGGGCGGGCGTAGCCCGCCGGCTATTGGGATCAGGAGGAGGGAGGTCATAAGGAGTCTCCCTGTTGGTGGTAGGCGGCGAGGGCGGCTTGTTGGACGGTGTGGAGCGGGACGCCGTGGGCGGCGGCGGCGGCGGCGGCGTCTTCGTATTCGGGTTTGACGGTGAGGGGTTGGTTGAGGCGGGAGCCGACCTTGATGCGGATGGTGCCGAAGGGGGTGTCGACGGGGGTGTGGTGGCGGTCGAGGACGAGGCGGTCCCAGGGCCGGAAGCGGACGCCGAGGGAGCCGGTGAGGGCGAGGAGGTGGTCGGCGAGGGCGAGGTGGTCGTCGGCGTGGCAGAGGACCGAGAGGGTGACGCCGGGGCGTCCTTTTTTCATGGTGATGGGGGTGGCCCAGGCGTCGAGGGCGCCGCGGTCGAGGAGGTTCTGGATGGCGTGGGCGACGGCTTCGCCGGTGGTGTCGTCGAGGTTGGTGGCGAGCTCGACGACGGGGTCATCGTTGGCGTGGGTGGGCGATGGGGTATCCGTCACGGGGTCGAGTTTATCGCAGCGCGGCCGCGACCGACGGTCGCGGCTTTATAGATTGGTGACATGCGTGAGTTGGCATATCACGGTTTACTGCGGGGGTTGACGGTGGGGCTGCGGCGTCGGTGCGAAGTGGGGGCGGGTGATCGCTTGCTGGTGGCGGTGTCGGGCGGGGCGGACTCGGTGGCGCTGCTGCGGGCGTTGCACGGGCTGGCGGGGCGTCGGCGTTGGGCGCTGGGGTTGGTGGTGGGGCATGTGCAGCACCACTTGCGGGGCGAGGATGCGGAGGGGGATGCGGGGTTTGTGGCGGAGTTGGCTGACGGCTTGGGGGTTGAGTTTGTGCGGCGTGACTTGGACCCGTCGGGGTGGACGGGGAACATGGAGGAGGCGGCGCGGGAGGGGCGTTACGCGGCGCTGCGGGAGATGGCGTTGGAGGCGGGGTGTGGGTTGGTGGTGACGGCGCACCACGCGGACGATCAGCTGGAGACGTTGTTGATGCGGCTGGCGCGGGGGACGGGGGTGGAGGGGCTGCGGGGGATCGCGTGGCGGCGGGGGTTGGCGGGTACGGCGGATGACGGGCCGTGGTTGGTGCGGCCGATGTTGGGGGTGACGCGGGCGGCGGTGGTGGATTATCTGGAGCGGTTGGGGCAGGGGTGGCGGGAGGATGCGAGCAATGGGGATGTGAGCCGGGCGCGGGCACGGCTGCGGGCGGAGGTGGTGCCAGGGCTGCGAGCGTTGAACCCGAAGGTCGCGGAGCACGCGGTGGGGTTGGCGGATCGGGTTGCGGAAGCGCTGGAAGGTGGGCGGGATGGGTCGGGTCAGGGGGCCTGACGGGGGCCTTTGGTGCGGGTGGGGGTGAGGTGGCCGAGGTGGATGGAGGGGCCGGGGGCGGCGGCGTTGTTGGTCAGGGCGCGGACGGCGAAGCGGACGCCGTCGGGGCCGGCGTGGAAGGCGGGGTCGGGGAAGAGGTTGGGGTCGAGGATGAGGTTGGCGTGTTGGGGGTGGGGGAGTGTGGCGGGGCGGAGGGCGGTGGGGTCGGCGAGGAAGATCGGGGCGTTGGCGCGGAGGACGGGCTCGGCGTCGAGGTAGACGGCGGAGGTAGGCAGCGGTGAGGTGGAGGGGGGGGCTGGGGTTGTGTGTGGGGCGCCCCACGGCGAGACGCCGAGGGCTTCTGGGGTCAGCGGGGCGTGGGAGACGAGGTGTTGGCTGTCGTGAGTAAAGGTGAGGGCAACAGGGGCGGTCGGGAGGGGGCTGGTGAAGACCGGGCGTTCATCGGTGTAGAGCTGCCACTGTCCGCGGTCGAGGGCGGCGTAGGCGAAGCGTTGGGAGTCGGGGCTGAAGCGGAGGGTGTGGGGGGCGATCTGGTCGTGGGCCATTCCGGGGGAGAGGGGGCGGTGGTTGAGGGCGATGAACCACTGGTGTCGGTGTTGGACGGCATAGGCGACGGATCGGCCGTCGGGGCAGAGGCGGAGGGAGTGCTGGCCGATGGCCTGGGTGGCGGGGCCGCGCTTCCCGTTGATGACGGCGTAGGCGTAGCCGTCTTCTTTGATGGTGGCGGCGAGGGTGGCTTGGTTGGTGGTGGGGTTGAGGGTGGGGGTGAAGGTGAATTGGCCGGGGGTGTCGCTGGTGTAGTCGGGGTCGGGCTGGTGGTCGATGACGAGCTGCCATTGGCCGGGCGCGGTGCGGGCCCAGTGGACGAGCCGACCATCGGGGAGGTAGGCGGGGTGGAGGATGGAGAGGAAGGCGGGGCCGAGGGTGGGGCCGATGAAGGTGCCGTTGGGTTGCTGCTCGAAGGTGGCGAGGCGGTTTTGGCCTTGCGTGTTGACCAGGACGGTGAGGCGTTGGCTGTCGCGGGAGAAGACGGGGGTGGAGAGGACGGCGTTGAAGGTGCCGAGGGTCTGGTGGTGTCCGGAGGCGAGGTGGTTGAGGGCGAGGGTGGCGTGTGGGGGTTGGCTGGGTGTTGGGAGGGTGGTGGCGGCGTGGGCGAGGGTTTGGCTGTTGGGGGAGAAGGTGGGGGTAGGGTGGATGTGGGCGAAGGCAGGGCCGAGGGCGATGGGGTCGAAGGGGTTTTGGGTGTCGGTGAAGGCGAGTTGCTGGGGACGGCCGGGGGCGCGTCGGGTGACGAAGGCGACGCGTCGGGCGTCGGGGCTGATGACGGGTGCGGCGAGGGGGGGCTGGGGGACGGGGAATCGGCCGCGGTGGTGGTAGAGGAACCAGCGTTTGCCGTGGCGGCTGAGGGAGGCGAAGGGGGTGGTGAGTCCGGGGTGTTGGCGGACGGTGGGGGTGGGCGTGAGGAGGGGGGCGAGGAGGCGTTGGGTGTCGGCGGTGGCGTGGCGGGGGTGGATGCCGGCGGGGGGTGTGGCCAGTGGGGGAAAGGCGGGGCCCATGAGGACTTGGCCGGCGCCGGTGTCGAGGGTTCGGCTGGGGTGGTGGAAGCGGAGCCGGACAGACTGGGAGTTGGTGTGGCCGAAGGCGTAGGCGACGGCGTTGAAGGAGGGGTGGGCGTGGGTGTGGTTTCGGAGCAGGGAGTTGGGGCGTTGGTCGAGGGATTTGGACCAGACGCGGAGGGTGTGCGAGGGGGTGGCGTCCACGCCCACCCCTCCTTCAACGCCATCGCCTACGCCTTCGGCCACACCAACTCCCAGTCCGTCCGGCT
>JBCCOW010000008.1:0-80962 GCA_039025195.1 Planctomycetota bacterium | reverse complement strand
GTGGGGTGGGTGGGGCGGGTGGGGTGCCGTATGTGCTGTATGACACGAGCGGGATGATCGACCGGGCCCGGCTGGATGATCCGGTGCGGCGGGATTTCTCGTCGATCGCGGACGACGCGGAGCGGGAGGCGTTGTTGGCGGAGCTGCGTGAGACGGGGAGCGGCGTGTTGGAGGTGACGGTGGGCGGGGTGCCGACGCTGGTGGCGTTCGGGCGGATGTCGACGGATGCGGATCGGCCGTCGTTTGTGCTGGTGATGCTGCCGTTGGCGGCGTTGCTGGAGCCCGCCAACGCGTTGGCGGGGCGGATCGACGCGGCGCTGTGGGAGCAGCTGACGACGACGGGCGTGGTGGTGGTGGCGATGGTGCTGCTGGTGGGGGTGCTGGCGTGGTGGTCGGCCAGGACAGTGACCCGGCCGGTGATGCGTTTGGCGGAGGCGGCGGAGCGGTTGGCGAGGGGTGACCTGGAGACGCGGGTGCGGGACACGAAGCGGAAGGACGAGCTGGGGTCGTTGGAGCGTTTGTTCAACACGATGACGCCGAGGCTGCGGGACCGGGTGCGGCTGAAGGGGGCGTTGCAGGTGGCGATGGAGGTGCAGCAATCGCTGCTACCGGGGGAGCCGCCTGAGTTGGAGGGGGTGCAGCTGTCGGGGGGGAGTTGGTACTGCGACGAGACGGGCGGGGACTACTACGACTTCTTGGAGCTGAGTTCTGCGGAGGAGCTGGGTGACGGTCGGCTGGGGGTGGCGATCGGGGATGTGACCGGGCACGGGATTGCGGCGGCGCTGTTGATGGCGACGGCGCGGGCGCTGCTGCGGGCGCGGATCGGGCACCCGGGGTCGCTGGCGGAGGTGTTCGGGGATGTGAACCGGGAGCTGACGGGGCCGGGCTTTTCGGGGCGGTTTATGACGCTGTTCTATCTGTTGCTGGAACGCGATGCAGAAGCCGGGCGGGTGCGGCTGCGGTTTGTGTCAGCGGGGCATGACCCGGCGTTGGTGTACGACCCGGCGACGGATACGTTCAGCGAGTTGGAAGGGGCGGACGTGCCGCTGGGCATCGAGCCGGGCTGGGCCTTCAACGAGCACACCGCCGACGCGCCGCCGGCCGGCTCGGTGATGTTCATGGGGACCGACGGCATCTGGGAGGCCTTCAACCGCGACGATGAGCTGTACGGCAAGGACCGCCTCAAGGCGGCGATCCGCCGAAACGCGGCGCTCGATGCGGAGGGTATCGCTCAGGCCATCCGCTTAGACGTCGATGCGTTCCGCGGTGGTTGCGAACAGAAGGACGACATCACGATGGTGGTGCTGAAGTTTGTTGGCTGAACCGGGCGTAGATCGACGCGATGATCGGCTATGTTGTGGGGACCGCGAGACACGGTGCAGAGCAGGATGTTGAAGATACGGCGAGCTATTCAGGGGTTGCGAGAAACGGCACGGGCCGCGTTGGTGGTGGCGTTGGTGTTCGCTGCGGCGGTGGCGACGTCGCCGGTGATGGTGTCGGTGGAATTGCTGCGGGTCGGGCCTTGGCTGGCGTCGACGGTGGCCGGGGCGGGGTCTTCGCTTTGGTCGGGTGAGGATGCGGACGACCCGCTGGCGGGGATCGATCTCGACCGGGTGTTTCTGTGTGCGGGCAACGGGTGCGGCTGCACACCGACGATGAGCAGTACCCGGGGCTGTTGCTGCTATCCGGCTCTGCAGCAGCGGATCAAGCGGGCGCGGGCGCTGGCGGAGGCGGGGAAGCTGGAGTTTATTCAGGGTGATGATGAGGACGAGGCGGTGGAGCGGGAGGTGCCGTTGGACGGGCCGGGCTGGCGGTCGCTGTCGTGCCGGGGTTTGGAGGGACTGCTGCTGGGGGTGGATGTGCGGCACTGGCAGCCGAGCGGGGGCGGGCCGTGGTACGCGGTGTTATGGATGGAAGGGCATGCTGTAAGCGGGGCGTTGGTGCGGGTCAGCAATGATGCACTGGCGGTGGATGCACCGCCGCCCGAGCGGGTGTGATCTGTTCTGGATCGTGATGCGCTTCAGCTTTGTCCCGTTGGGACGAGGCGGGGCGTGTGTACACCCAACTGTGTTGCATATGAAAGGAACGCCATGCGTGCGCGAATGCACGGGTGGAGCCTGGTCGAGTTGCTGGTGGTGCTGAGCATCGCCGCGATCCTGATCGGCATCCTGCTGCCGGCTCTGGCCGGTTCACGGCAGGTGGCGCGGCAGGTCAACTGCCTTGCCAATCTGCGGTCGCTCGGGCAGGCCCACGCGGTCTACCTGAACGAGTCGGCAGGCCGTTTGCTCGAGGACAGCCACGGCAGCGGGCTCTCGTGGATCGAGACGCTTCGGGACTACGACCCGTCGCTGCTGCTGCGATCGCCGCTGGACACCAGCCCGCACTTCGCGGGGGGTGTGCCGATTGCGGGCCAGTTCCGGCAGGCGAGCTATGCGCTGAACCGCTATGTATCGCCGAGTTTCATCGCTGGCGTCAGCCATATCGATGAAGTGCCGAGGCCGTCGGCCACGGTGCAGATGGTGATCAAGCGGTACGAGGTGCCCGGCAACCCGAGCGATCCCGCCCCGGTGTCGGACCACGTCCACCCCGACCTGTGGGACCCGGGCGGGGCGATACCCCCCGCGGTCCGGGCCGCCTCCGAAGCGCAGACCCATGCGTATGCCGGTGAACAGGCTCAGGACAGTGCGGTCAGCGGCTACGCGTACCTTGATGGTCACGCGGCGGCTGAAGCGTTCTCGGTTGTTTTTGTGACGCGTGATACCAACCGGTTTAATCCGGCGGTCGCGCGGTGATTGTTTTTTGATTTCTTGATGAACTGATTTAAGGATTGATTGGATGTTTAATTCCAGAATGGTACTGAGCACGGCATTGGCCGCGGCTTTTATGGCTCCTCCGGCCCTGGGTCACGAGGGGCGACGGTTTCAGATTGAAGTGGCCAACGGGCCGGACGGGCCGCAGCTGGTGGCTCGCGGTGTGAACACGCAGGCCGGCAACATGATGGACCCGCAAGGGTTCAGGCCCTACAACCAGGCCGCCCACGGGCACTGGGAGCAGCTTGCGGGTTTCGTCGAGACAGACCTGCCCGGCTACGACCTCGGCGCGGGCACCACGGTGCTGCAAGACCACGATGTGACCTGGACGCTCACCGGTGTCCAGAAGTGGTCGAACGTGAGCGCTAGCCTGAAGGCCAACCCGACCCCGGAAGAGATCCCTTTGGGGCTGACGCTCTCGGGCATGATGCTCGGGATGCCGGCGTTCGTCGAGGCGGGCACGGTGCCAAACTTCCAGCCGTTGGCTCTGGGTGAATCGATCGAGATCGTGTATGACGGTGGTTCCGTCAGTACGGCTGATCTTGGCACGGCCGCGTCGCTGAGCCACAACCTCGTGGTGGACTACGACGGTGGCGTCACGTTCGATGCGAACGGATTCGCGCAGGGCCCGTCCAACGGCTTCGACCTCGACCTGATCTATGAGTACACCGATCCCGGCAACCCTGGCGACCCGGCCGGGTATCTCGACACGCTGTATGTGCTGGAGTCGGTCCTGTCGACGGATGCCGACGGGATCGCGGACAGCGAGACGATCTACACGATCATCAGCCCCGACGGGGTTGGGCCCGTGAATCGGCTGCACTTCGCGGCGCTGTTTCTTGAAGAGCGTCTGGGCACGCCGATCCCCGAACCGACGACGGGGTTGGTGCTGGCGATGAGCGGCGGCTTACTGTTGCTGCGTCGTCGCCGTGCGTGAGTGAAGAGGGGGCCTATCGGCCCTCCCGCTAAACGCAGCTAAACGGAGTCGTGGAGCCCGCGTTTCGGCGCGGGCTTTTTTTATGTGGGTACGCAGATGCGTAGCGCGTCGGGTTTGGCGGTGATGGTGACGCGGTGATCGTTGGGTGGGGGCAAGCGGTCGCCGTCGAGCTGGATGGGGGCTTCGGTGTGGAGGGTGAGCTGGGTGGTTCGGCCGTGGTAGATGTGGGGGGAGTGGTGGTGGCGGTTGAGCAGGACGGTGATCCCGTAGCGGAGCAGGCGGGGGAGGCCGGGCCGAGTGAGGACCAGGTAGTCGAGTTGGCCGTCGGTATAGTCGGCAGCTGAGCCGAGCTTGAGCCCGCCGCCGTAGCGGGGGAGGTTGAAGACGAAGGCGTGGGCACCGGTCAGGGTGGTGCCATCGTCTGGGGTGAGCTGGACGGGGGGGTAGCGGTAGTGGGCGAGGGCGGCGAGGGTGCGGGGAGCGTAGCGGGTCCGGGTGACGCGGCGGAGCCGGCCGTTGGTCGGCGCGGTGCGCCAGCGGTCCATGCGTCGGACGACCTCGGCGTCGAACCCGGCGGAGAGCATCAGGTGGAAGAGCTGGGTTTGTTGGTCGGCGGTAGCTTGGCCGAGGTCGATGGTGCGGTGCCGGGCTGGCGTCTGGTCGGTGGACAGGGCGTGGGCGATCGCGTTGGCGGCTTGCTGAGGGTCGCGGGTGTGCTGGACCTCGGCGGCGAAGAGGTTTTCGGTGCCGACCGGGTAGTGGTAGAGGATGAGCTGCGGGAGCGTGCCGGCGGCGTGGAGCCCGGTGAGGACATCGCTGAGCGAGCCGTCACCGCCGGCGGAGACGACGCAGCCGACACGCTCTGGGAGGGTGGGATCGGTGAGGAAGGTGTGTCGCTCTTCGCGGGACCAGACGATGTGGGGGGCGAGGCCAAGGCCCTGTAGGGCGGCTTCGAGCTGGTGGACGCGTTTGCGGTTGGGCCCCGAGCCGGAGAAGGGGTTGGCGAAGATCAGGACGCCACGGGGAGTGGTGACATGGTCGGCCGGGCTCACGATGGGACGGTCGACCGTGGTGGTCATGGATAGTTACTGCCGCGGGTCGGGTTCAGGGGTCACGGAGAGGGGCAGTCTACCAGTGTGGGGGCTGCTGATCGCGGAGGTCCTGGTCGGGATCGCTGTCGTCTGGTGCGGGGTTAGCACCCTGGTCGAGGAGTGCGGCGAGGCGGGTCTGCAGCTGTTCGACGCGGGCCTCGGAGCGGACGACGCGGTCGTAGAGCTCGGTGACGACGCCGTTGAGCTGATCGACGGTGGCTTCGAGGTGGGTGATCTTCTCTTCGAGGGCGACGCGGTCGGCACTCATGCTTCGGCCTCGGTCATGGTGTCGGGGTCGGGGGGTGCGGTCTGTGCGCTGGACGGCGGATCGGTAGTGGTGGTCTTCTTGCCACGACGGACGATCTTCTGGAAGAACATGTTGTTGGGGACCTGGTACGTGAGCCCGTCGGGGCTGCGCAGGCGGGTGTAGAGGAGAGTCACTTCATCGACGGTACCCTCGGCTTCCTCGCCGCCGAGCTTGAGGTATTCGCCGAGTCGGAAGGGCCGTGAGGCGAGGAGGATGAGCCCGCAGAGCACGTTGGAGAGGACGGACCAGACGGCGACGAAGCCGATGGCGATGAGGGTCACCACCGCGGTCGCGGCGGCCCAGACGTTTTCGAGGACACCCCAGGCCTGGAGGAGGGCGGCAACGGTGAGCCCAACCATGAGCCAGCGGGTCAGGGTGCGGAGGGCGAGGACGGCGGAGTCGTCGAGTGCGGTGCGGTCGCGGAGCCGAAACAGCGCACGGACGACGAGCTTGTAAACGATCAGGGAGAGGCTGAGGATGACGAGTGACGCGATGGCGGCCCGGCCGAGCGTGTTGAGGTCTTGGCCTGCCAGCCAGTCCCAGTCTTGCCAGAAGGGCGGATCGGGATCGGGCAAGGCGAGGTTGTCCGGGCTGGAAGCGGGGCTGGCCACGGGCGGCAGTCTACGGTCGGACGGGCCTGCGGTGGAGATTGGGGTTTGTCGTGCGGTGTCAGGATCGGTACATTGCTCGGCTCGCAAGACCGGGCCGAGGGCTCGGTGCACGGTTTTTTCATTACCTCCAACAGAACGCTCCCGCCATGGCTATTGAAACGCTCTACGACAAAGACGGCTCGCTCGCTCCCCTGCAAGGCAAGACCATCGCGGTCATCGGCTACGGCTCGCAGGGCCACGCCCACGCTCAGAACCTCCGCGACTCGGGCTACACCGTCATCGTCGCCAACCGGGCCGACTCCGCCAACGGCAAGCTCTGTGCGTCGCACGGCTTCGAGCCCAAGTCGGTTGAGGACGCGGTGAAGGAGGCGGACGTGGTGGTGATCGCGCTGCCCGACGAGGTGCAGCCCGATGTCTACGCCGAGAAGATCGGCCCGAACCTGACCGCGGGCATGACGCTGGTGTTTACGCACGGGTTCAACATCCATTTCAAGACGATCGAGCCGCCGGCGGATGTGAACGTGATCATGGTCGCGCCGAAGGGCCCGGGCCACACGGTGCGTTGGGAGTACGAGCGGGGCGGCGGCGTGCCCTGCCTGATGGCGATCCATCAGGACCACACGGGCGACGCGAAAGACCTGGCGCTGGCTTACGCGATCGGCGTCGGCGGCGGCAAGGGCGGGACGCTGGTGACGACGTTCAAGGACGAGTGCGAGACCGACCTGTTCGGCGAGCAGGTCGTGCTGTGCGGCGGGCTGTCGGAGCTGATCAAGAAGGGCTTCGAGACGCTGGTTGAGGCGGGCTACCCGGCGGAGCTGGCCTACTTCGAGACCTGCCACGAGGTGAAGCTCATCGTCGATCTGATCGTCAAGGGCGGGCTGAAGTACATGCGGTACTCGATCAGCAACACCGCCGAGTTCGGCGACTACTACACCGGGCCGAAGATTGTGGACGACACGACGAAGGAGCGGATGAAGGAGGCCTTGTCGCACATCCAGTCGGGCGGGTTCGCCCAGGCGTTCCGTGACGATTACGCCGACGGGTTCAAGTGGTTCTACAGCCAGCGTGAAGCCAACACGAAGCACGGCGTCGAGAACGTGGGCAAGGAGCTGCGGGCGATGATGCCGTGGCTTGACCCGGTCGAGGTGTAAGGTCTGGATTGAGGAGTCTTGCGGAGAGCTTCACACGGGCCGTCTTGCCTGTGCCGAGCTTTCCGTGTGCGCGGATGGTTTGGACGCCTGTTTCGGACTGGTCTAAAGCACCAGAAAGGCGTGTGCTGCCGGGGTTTAAGTTCTGCGGCGGCGGTGTCGATATACACTGCGTGTAGATCACGGTCTGTGAGGACTGTGAGTACGGAGTTGGCCGGGGTAAAAAGGATGTGTGATGGCTGAAACGACGCTCAAGCGGGCCCCGCGGTTGGCGGTGGTGTTTTTGGATGCTGCGGACGCGTCGCTGACTGAGGCGGGCATGGCGTCCAGTGGTGAGGGGGGGATGCCGAACCTCAAGCGGCTGCGTGAGCGCGGGGTATACGGGCGGATCGGATCGGTGGCGGCACAGGTCAATGCGGCACCCTGGCCGAGCTTTATGACCGGGAAGGATCCGGGGGATCACGGCGTATGGAACTACGTGGGTTGGGACCCGGAGAAGCTGAACCACCGGGCGTGCGGGCCGGAGCACGAGGACTACGAGCCGTGGTGGCGGGGGTTGTGCCGGGCGGGGTGCCGGTGTGTGGTGCTGGATGTGCCGCGGACGTACCCGCCGGAGGCGGGGGCGTTGGACTTTGAGGGCCAGCCGAACGGGGTGGAGATGAGCGCGTGGGGCTCGCACTACAAGCTGACCAACCCGTACAGCGAGCCGGCGGACTTCTTGAAGTGGCTGGAGGGCGAAGTCGGTCGGCCTGACTGGGGCAACGAGCCGGGCGGGGAGCTGACCGCCGACATGGTGCTCAAGGAGAAGGCGCGGGTGCTGAAGGTCATTGAGATGCAGGGCGAAGCGGGGGTGCGGACCCTGGGGCGTGAGGCGTGCGAGCTGTTTGTGCTGGCGTTCAGCGGGCCGCACCGGGCGGGGCATGTGGTGTGGGACGACACGGGGCTGGCCGATAAGGGGACGCCCCAGCAACAGGACGAAGTGAACCGGTCGATCCGTGAGGTCTATGCGGCGACGGACCGTGAGCTGGGCCGGGTGCTGGATCGGTTGGCGGAGCTGCCTGGCGGGGATGAGACGGTGGTGTGGGCGGTGTCTCTGCACGGGATGACGCGGAACGAGTCGTTGGCTCAGCTGCTGCCCGAGATGTTGGACCGGGTGCTGCACGACAAGAAGGTCGAGCCGACGCCGGCCGGTGAAGGCGGTGAGGCGAAAGCAAAGAAGGGGCTGCTGAAGACGGTGCGAGAGATGGTGCCGGAGTCGGCGCGGTCGGCGGTCAAGGACCGGTTGCCGCTGTCGCTGCAGAACTGGCTGACACGGTTCTGGCGGAAGACGAACGTGGACTGGTCACAGACCCAGGCCCTCGCGTTGCTGGACGACCTGCAAGGCTTTGTGCAGATCAACCTCAAGGGGCGTGAGGCGAAGGGGATCGTGGAGCCGGGCGAGGAGTATGAGGCCTTGTGCGTGAAGATCACGCAGGGGCTCAAGACGTTCGTGTTTTCGGACACGGGCGAGCCGGCGGTGCGTGCGGTGGATCGGCCGGGCGAGCTGTATCCGAACGGGACCAAGGCGGGGATCATTCCGGACCTGATTGTGCAGTGGGCGCACCGCCCGGTGGTGTCGGTCGAGTCGATCGTGAGCGAGCGGTATGGCCGGATCGATTGGCCAACGCCCGGAAGGGTGACGGATGGGCGGAGTGGTCACCACGTGGGCGAAGGCTGGTGGGTGGCCGCGGGGCCGGGCTTGGAAGCGGGTGGCAGCCACACCGGGCTGCACGGCCTCGATGTGGTGCCGACGCTCTACCGGCAGCTCGGTCGGGACGTGCCGGAAGGCATCGCCGGTGAGGTGCGGGACGAGCTGGTGTCCGGCACGACGGTTGAGAAGTCCGAAGCGTCACCGGTCGGCGTGGCCTAAGCGATCACATCCAGGGTTGGCGCACTTTCGGGGCGGGTGCGGAACGCGTCGGCTGAAGTGTTGACGGTTGAGGCGGTGAAGGCGTTGGCGTTGTCCGTGGCGACTTCATCTCCGCTGGCCTCGGCGGCACGCTGAGCGTTGAGTTCCTGGCGGGCCTGGTTGGCGGTGCGGGTGGCCTGAGCGGCGACGCGTCGGTCCTGAGCGGAGGGCTCGGCGGGGGCGAGCGCGGCACGGCGGACCACCTCCATCTTGCGAAGCGTCTCTTCGGGGGTGTCCTCGGGTGAGACGTCGATCCCGACGGAGCCGCCGACGGCGTAGCGTTTGCCGTCGGGTCCGGTCTGGTAGGTGTAGGTCGGGCCGGAGGTGGCGTATTGGCCGGCGGCGTTCTTGTGGGCCTGCTCGTGGGCCTTGACCTCGCGGTCGCGGGCCTGGAGTTCGCGGACCTGTTGCTGCTCGGCTTCGGTCAGCGGTTGGCCGTCGGTGCCGCGGGGACCGCCGAGATTGGCGGGGTCGTCCTCGGCGTTGGCCTCAGTCGCGGCAGCCCGACGCGACTGCGGCGAGAGGCTGGCGGTATCGCGGGTGGCGGTCGCGTTGGTGCCCGAGCGATTGGGCGTTGGCGCAGCGGCATCGGACCGGGGCGGCGCAATGAAAGCGAGCCCGGCGGCGGGGTTGGTCAGCGTGGTGGAAACGGCTGACATGCGGATGAGATCGGTCGGGTTGATGCGTTGCTGCAGAGCCAGGCCCGGGGTGGAGTTGGCAGTACCGATCGGCGTTGATTATCGGCGGGGGTGGTGGGGAGGCATGCGGGGCAAGCCCCGCCGCTACGAGGGGGCGTTACCATCCGCCGCATGTCGGTGTTGCTTCAAGTGGTCGAGACGTTGTTGCCGTTGGTGGTGCTGGTGGGTCTGGGGTTGGGGTTGGTGCGGTTCGGGTTTCTGAGTGACGGGATGCGTCGGCAGTTCGACCGGTGGGTGTACTGGGTGGGGCTGCCGGCGTTGCTGGTGGCGAAGGTGTCCGAGGCGGGGGCGTTGGACGCGTCGGTGGGGCGGGTAATCCTGGCGATGGCGGGGGTGACGGCGGTGGCGGCGCTGGTGGGTTGGGGGCTGTGGTGGGTGGCGAGCCGGGAGAGCGGGACGCTGGGTGTGGTGGTGCAGGGGGGCTGCCGGGGGAACCTGGCGTTTGTGGGGCTGCCGGTGATCGAGCTCGGTGGTGGTGACGCGAAGACGCTGGCGCTGGCAGCAGTCGGCCTGACGGCAACGGTGGTGCTGTACAACGTGATCTCGGTGGGGGCGTTGGTGTGGGGCCGGGAGACCGGGGGCAAAAACGATCCAGAAGGCGAGCGTCTGGGGCTGGTGATGATGGCCCGGCGGGTGGGGTGGTCGATGGTAACGAACCCGCTGATCATCGCGTGTGTGATGGGGGTGGGTTTGGCGGCGAGCGGGTGGACGCTGCCGGGGGTGGTGCGGCGGAGCCTGGCGTTGGTAGGACAGCCGGCGGGGCCGATGGCGCTGATGAGCCTGGGCGGAGCGATGGTGGTGTACAAGGTCCGGGGGCACCTCGCTTTGGCGGGGGCGGTGACGGTGGTGAAGCTGGGGGTGTGCCCGGCGGTGGGGTACGCGATGGCGGTGTGGCTGGGGTTGGACATGCGGGAGGCGTTGGCGGTGTTGGTGCTCTCTTCGGCGCCCACGGCGGTGGCGGCTTACGTGTTGGTGACGCAGCTGGGCGGGGACGAGGGGCTGGCGGCGTCGATCATCGTGCTGACGACAGCGGGGTCGGTCGTGTCGTTGGGCGTTGCGTTAGCATTGGCCGGCGGCTGGGGCTGATGTGGGGTGGAGCGATTTGATTCTGGCATGTGTCATGTCTGGTTCGTGTTTTAGGAAGGCTCTTGGATGCAACTCTCGATCGATGGTGAGCGTTTCCGGTTTGACGGTGAATTGACGTATTCGGACAGCCCCGCGGCGGATCGTGTCGGTGGGCTGTTGATGAATGCGCGGTTTATCCAAGGCATCTTCGACGACGCGGCGGGACGAGAACGCTACGCACGGTTTGGGTACGAAGCGTATGACCCGGAGGCCCAGACCGACAGGTTGATTGCGGCGCTGCCGGCCTGGTATGACTGGGGTTTGCGGGCGTTCACGGTCGGGTTCCAGGGCGGCGGCCCCTGCTTCACGACGCAGAACTCCGACATCCTGAACAACCCGTACGGGCCCAAGGGCGATCGGCTCGATGAGGCCTACGCGTCACGGATGGATCGGCTGATACGGGCTGCGGACAAAGCGGGAATGGCGGTCATGGTGAGCTTCCTGTACGGGCGGCAGACCTGCCGATTGGAGGACGATGACGCGGTGCGTCGGGCGGTGGAGACGGCGTCGCGTTGGTTGAAGGAGGGGGGGTATCAGAACGTGATCATCGAGGTGGCGAACGAGCAGGACATCCCGGAGTTTACGGCGAGGCCGATCGTGCAGCAGGCGTACGGGATGGCGGAGTTGATCCGGGTTGCTCAGTCAGCGAGTGGGGGGATGCTGGTGGGCTGTAGCGGGGGTGGCGGTTCGGTGCGGGAGCCGATCGCGTCGGCGAGCGATGTGGTGCTGATTCACGGAAACGGACAGAGCCGACAGCGGATGCACAAGCTGATTCAGCGGGCGAGGGCGTTTGCGCCGGGCCGGCCGATCGTGTGCAACGAGGACTCGCCGGCGGTCAGTAATGTGCCGGTGTCGGTCCGGGAAGGCGTGAGCTGGGGGTACTACAACAACTTCAGCAAGCAGGAGCCGCCGACGGATTTCAGTGTGCTGCCGGGGCATGACCTCTGTTTCGCGTGGCGGATGAAGCAGGCGCTGGGGTACCCGGTGGAGGCGTTGGCGGAGGAGGACGCGTTCGTGCTGTACGGGCTGGGGGAGCACGAGTGGGCGGACGCGGGGGCTGGGGGTTACGCGGGGGGTGACCGGTTGGTGAAGCGTTGGCCGGGGCTGGCGTGTGTTTGGCCTGAGAAGGTGGATCGGGTGGTGTTCGAGCGGGACGGGGAAGTGGTGGAGGTGAGTTACGACGACCCGTTCGCGGTGGGCTGGCAGAACAATTGGTACCACGCGGGGTGGGTGGCGGAGCCGGGCGAGCACCGGTGGAAGGCGACGGCGTACATGCTGGATGGGACGGAGGTGGTGCGGGAAGCGGTGGCGGAGATGGCGTGAGGTGTGGAGGTGTTTGGGGAGGGGAATAGACGGACCGTGTGTCGGGTTGATCGTTCACGATCCACACAATGCTCACGGTTTGTTAATGTGTGGGCGACGGCACTCAAGGGGCCCTGCCTGGGCGGTGAAGGGTTTGAAGCACTGGTCGCGGTGCATGGCTGTTGATGTGCGCTGACGCGTTCTTAAGTCCGTATCGATGGGATAGCTGAATGGAAGTGGTGTTGATTGGGGTGATCCTGGTGGCCGCGGCGGCGTTGGCCTTTGCAAACGGTGCGAACGACAACTCGAAGGGGGTGGCCACGCTGGTGGGCAGCGGGCTGGTGCGGATGAAGCCGGCCATCGTTTATGCAGCGGTGGCGACGGCAGCGGGGTCGGTGGCAGCGATCTGGATCGGGGCGGAGCTGGCGAGCAAGTTCAAGGGTAAGGGGATCGTCGCGGAGTCGATCATCACGTCGACGAGCTTCCCGGCGTGCGTGGGACTGGCTGCGGCGGCGACGGTCTTGCTGGCGACACGGCTGGCGATGCCGATCTCGACGACGCACGCGATGGTGGGGTCGATCATCGGGATCGGTGTGGCGGGTAATGGGCTGAGCTGGGGTGCGGTGTGGAGCAAGTTCTTTTATCCGCTGCTGGCGTCGCCGTTGATCGCGGTGGTCCTGGCGGCGGTGGTGTATCTGATCTTTTCCGGGGGGCGTCGGTTGATGCGGATCGATCGGGAGACGTGCGTGTGCGTAAACGAGCAGTGGGTGCCGGTGGAGGTGAAGGCGGACGGGGCGTTGATGATGAGCTCGACGGGGCTGCCGTTGACGGTGGAGCAGAAGGAAGCGTGTGCGCCGCGGTACAAGGGTCGGATGCTGGGGGTCTCGGCCCAGTCGGTGCTGGACACCTGCCACTACCTGACATCGGGGGCGGTGAGCTTTGCACGGGGGCTGAACGACACGCCGAAGGTGGCGGCGCTGATGATCGGGCTGAGCTTTATGACGGACTGGCAAGCTGTGGTAATCGTGGGGATCGGGATCGCGGTCGGGGGGCTGCTGGCGGTGCGGCGGGTCGCGCAGACGATGAGCCACAAGATCACGGGGATGAACGACGGGCAGGCGTTCACGGCGAACCTGAACACGGCGTTCCTGGTGATCGTGGCGAGCAAGTGGGGGGTGCCGGTGAGCACGACGCACGTGAGCTGCGGCAGCCTGATCGGGATCGGGGCGGCGTCGGGGCGTGGGCGTTGGAAGATGATCGCGACGATTGTGGCTGCTTGGGTGACGACGCTGCCGGTGGCGGCGGTGTTGGGGGCGGTGTGTTGGTGGGTGTTGGGGTGAGGGCTGAGATGAACGTTTTGAACGGTGGACTTTGCCGGTGATTTCGGTTGGAATAGATCGGCGGGCGAGCGGGTTGGACCTGAGACGCCGTGGTCTGTTGAGTCGTTTTTGTTGTGAAGGATGATTGAATGAGCAAGCCGGTTGAAGAGATGGTGAGCCTGGGTGGGGTGGGATACGACATCGAGGCGGAGGTTAAGGACCGCTACGCGAAGGGTGCGGAGGCGGCGGAGCCGGCGCTGTGCTGCCCGGTGGATTACGACGCGCAGTACCTCAAGATATTGCCGGCAGAGATCATCGAGCGGGACTACGGGTGTGGTGATCCGAGCAAGTGGGTGGGCGAGGGTGAGGTCGCGCTGGACCTGGGGTCGGGCGGCGGGAAGATCTGCTATATCCTGTCGCAGAAGGTCGGGGCGGCCGGCAAGGTCATCGGTGTCGACATGAACGACACGATGCTGGGGCTTGCCCGGAAGTATCAGGGTGAGATCGCGGAGAAGGTGGGCTACAGCAACGTCGAGTTCCGGAAGGGTCGGATTCAGGATTTAAAGCTGAGCCTGGACGCGGCCCAAGCGTGGCTGGACGCGAACCCGGCGACGGATATCGACGGCGTCGCGGCGTTCGAGGCGGAGTGTGATCGGCTGCGTGCTGAGCAGCCGCTCATTGAAGACGACAGCGTGGATGTCATCGTGTCGAACTGCGTGCTGAACCTGGTGAGCACGGAGAAGAAGAAGCTGCTGTTCGGCGAGATGTTCCGCGTCTTGCGTAAGGGTGGGCGGTGCGTGATCAGCGACATCGTCTGCGACGAGCCGCCGACCGAAAAGATCATGAACGACCCGAAGCTGTGGTCGGGCTGCATCAGCGGAGCGTTCCTTGAAGAAGAGTTCCTGCAGATGTTCGCGGATGCGGGGTTCCACGGCATCGAGATGCTGAAGTACGAAGAGAAGCCGTGGCAGACGATCGACGGGATCGAGTTCCGGTCGATGACCGTGCGGGCGTACAAGGGCAAGCAAGGCCCTTGCATAGAGCGGAAGCAGGCGGTGATGTACAAGGGTCCATGGAGTCGGGCGCACGACGACGACGGGCATGTGTTCAAGCGTGGCGTCCGCGTCGCGGTATGCGACAAGACATTCAAGCTCCTGACCGATCCGAACGGGCCCTACGCGGGTCAGTTTGAGGGGATCGAGCCTCTGGAAGAGGTGCCGCTGGATGACGCGGTGGCGTTCGACTGCAGGCGATCGGCCAAGCGGCACCCCAAAGAGACGAAGGGCGCGGACTATGACGCGACGACCGAAGCGGTGGAGGCGTGCTGTGGTGAAGACTGCTGCTGAGCGCGGTTGAACCGCGGAGGCACAGAGGACGCAGAGGTCGAGCCGAGCGTGCGTACGTGTTGCTGCTCAGTCGGCGGCAACACCGGCTTGATGTAGCCGTACACGCAGGGCTTGCATTAACGGTGCGTTACGCTCGGGGTTGATCGGGTGGTCGGTCCAAGCGGTTTCGGGGTAGAGCCAGATGGGCTTGGTGCGGAGGTGTTCGGGCTCGTTGGCGTAGCGGGGGAAGACGTGGGCGTGCAGGGCTGGCTCGGTGTTGCCGAGGATGGAGTAATTGATGCGGTAGGCGTCGGTCTCAGCCAGGATGGCGTCGCCGAGTGCGGTCATGTCTATGAGGAAGCGGGCACGCTGCGGGCCTTGGAGGTCGTTCAGGGTGGGGACGACAGGATCGGGCAGGAGCAGGCAGTAGCCGGGGAGGAACTGGGTGTCGCCAAGGACGGCCCAGCCGGCGGCGGTGCGGCAGATGACGGCGGGGTTGGTGCCGGCACGGGCCTGCTCGACGCGTTCGTGGATGAGGGTGCGGTCTTGCTCACTTGATGGCGGTGTGGGCGGATGGGGTTGGATGAGTTCGATGCGGTTGCCGAAGGGGTCGCGGAACTCGAGGCGGTCGTGGCCGGGGATGGGGATGGGGGTATTGGGCGTGAGGCCGTGATCGGTGAGTCGTCGCTGCCAGTGTTCGAGGTCTGTGACCTGATAGGCGAGGTGGGCTTTGGTGGCGTGGCGGTCGATGTTGGATTCGAGGCCGACGTGGACGGAGCGGTCGCCGAGTCGGAGCCAGAAACCAGAGCCCTCGGGGAAGTTTTCGGGCTTGGGGATTTCGGTGAAGCCGAGAAGGTTGCAGTAGAAGTCGCGGGCGGCGTCGGCCTTGTCTGAAGGCACGGTGATTTGGGCGTGGTGGAGGTCGGTGATGGGCATGGTGATTAGGGGTATGGGCTGTCTGAGCGGCTGCGGTCAGGTGTGCCCGTAGCTATGGGTTGAGTGTTTCGATTTACTTGGTGCCTTTGGGCCCGTCGCCGGTGAGGTATTTGTCGCGGATGGCCTGGTCGAGATCGATGTCGTTGATGTTGGCGAGGGTGCAGAGCCAGGCGAGGACGTCGGCGAACTCGCCGGCGGGGTCGTCGTCGCCGGAGGTGTCGCCGCCTTCACCGCGGGATTTGTGGAGGGCGGTGGCGAGCTCGCCGACCTCTTCGATGAGCCACATGAAGGTGCCGGCGGTGCCGCGGGCGGCATCGGTGGCGTGGTATTTGTCGCGGATGTGTTGCTGGAAAGCGGCGAGGGTGATGGGTTCGTTGGGGTTCATGGGTGGGGCTATTGGGTGCGTCACGAGCCGCGTCGCGTAGCGACCCGGCTATTGGCGTGGGGCAGGGCGTTACAGGGCGGAGCGGATGCGGTTGGCGAGGGTGGTGGCGGCGTCGGGGTCGAGCTCGGTGGCGGGCCAGTCGAAGGAGAGCCCGGTGCCGGGGGAGCCGGGGGGTGGGGTGGTGCGGGCGTCGTCGGCGGTGCGGGGGATGAGGTGGAAATGGACGTGAAAGACGGCCTGTCCCGCGGGTCGGCCGTTGTTCTGGAGGACATTAAAATTGTCGGTGTGGGTGGCTTTGCAGACGGCGGCACCGAGTTGAGGCATGACGCGACCCAGGGCGGCGGCGGTGTCGGGGGGGACGTCGGCGAGAGCAGGGTAGTGGCCCTTGGGGATCAGGAGGGTGTGGCCGGGGGCGATGGGCCCGATGTCAAGCATGGCGAGGACGAGGTCGTCTTCGTAGAGGTTGTGGCAGGGGATGTCGCCGGCGACGATCTTGCAGAAGATGCAATCGGGATCGGTGGGATAGTTGGTAGGCATAGGGGCTTTATAAACGACACGCCCCGCGGTGGGGCGGGGCGTGTTGGGGGGAATGGTTGGTTGATGCCGCGGACTACATCAGCGACTGCATCAGGATGATCATGGGGTAGAACATCGCGAAGACGATGAACCCGACCACGCCGCCGAGGAGGACGACCATGACGGGCTCGAGCAGGGAGACGAGGCCGGCCACGGCGGTATCGACCTCTTCGTCGTAGTTGTCGGCGATCTTCAGCAGCATCTTGTCGAGGTCACCGGTCTCTTCGCCGACGTCGATCATGTTCACCACAAGCGCATCAGTGACCTTGGACTGGCGGAGCGGCTCGGCAAAGGAGTCGCCCTGGCGGACCGAGTCGTGGACCTTGTTGAGGGCTTGGGCGTAGACATCGTTGCTGGTGGTTTCGGAGGTGATGCGGATGGCATCGAGGATGGGGACGCCGGCGTTGATGAGGGTGCCGAGGGTCCGGGTGAACTTGGCGATGGTGGACTTGGCGATGAGGCCGCCCACGACGGGGAGCAGCAGCATGGCACGGTCGATGATGTTCTTGCCGACGCTGGTTTTGCGGGCGAGCTTGAAGGCGTAGTAGATGAGGAACGGTAAGAACAGGACGAGGATCACGCCTGGGAACGGCATGGTGCCGCGGGAGTTTTCGGGGAGGATCGGCCCGGCGAGCCACTTGGAGAAGTCGATCAGGGTGATCGTGATCTGCGGCAGGGGGGTGTCGAAGTCGTCGAAGACGAGGATGAACTGCGGGACGATGAAGATCATGATCCCGAGCACGATGACCGAGGCGACGCCCATGACGGCGGCGGGGTAGATCATCGCCGAGATGATGCGCTTCTTGAGGCGTTCGGCCTTCTCGAGGAACTCGGCGAGCCGCTGGAGGATGAGGTCCAGTACACCGCCGACCTCGCCGGCGGCGATCATCTTGACGTAGAGACGGTTGAACGCCTTGGGGTGCTTCTGCATCGCGTCGGAGAGCGACGAGCCGCCGCCGACGTCTTCGTGGACCCCAGCGAGCGCGGTCTTGAGCGTGCCGGGCTTCTGTTGCTCTTCGAGGATGGCGAGCGAGCGGAGGATGGGCAGGCCTGCGTCCTGGAGCGTCGAGAGCTGGCGAGTGAAGGTCGTGAGGACCTTGTTCTTGACCTTGTCGAAGCCGGGGATGGTGATGGCGATCTGGCCGGCACTGCCGCCACCCTTTTTGCCGCTGCCGGAGCCGCCCTTGGAGCCTTTGCCGGCGGACGGGGACGGGGCTTTGCCGCCCTTCTTGACCTTGGTCTCACGGACGGAGGTGGGGAAGTAGCCCTGGCTTCGGATGCGGGCGATCGCCTCCTCGCTGGAGGGTGCGTTGATGGTGCCTTTTTGGGGCTTGCCGGCGTCGTTGAGGGCTTCGAACTGAAAGGTGGGCATGAGCGACCTCGTTGCAAGGCGTGACGGGATGGCGGTGGCGAGGGTTAGGCGGATTCCTGGCGGATCGTATCTACTTCATTCTACCCGTTATCGGCCATCGGAGCGTGGTTTCTTTGGGGTGGATGGGGGTGACGGCGGGGTGCTTGGGTGGCGGATTAGTCGTCGGGGAGGGTTTCTTTGAGGATCTCTTCAACGGAGGTGAGCCCGTCGTAGACCGCCATGAGGCCGGACTCACGGAGCGTGCGCATGCCGCGCTGCCGGGCGGCGTGCATGAGCTGCTGGGAGGAGGCCTGGTCCATGATCATCTGGCGGATCTCGTCGTCGAGGATGAGGACTTCGAAGAGGGCCATCCGGCCGCGGTAGCCGGAGTTGTTGCAGTAGTCGCAGCCGGTGCCGCGGAAGAGGGTGCGGTCGCCGAGCTTGTCGCGATCGAGGGCGAGCCGCATCAGCTCTTCGTCGGTCGGCTCGTACGGCTCTTTGCAGCGGGCACAGATCTTGCGAACCAGCCGCTGCGCGATGATGCCTTCGATGGTGGCGGTGATCAGGAACGACTCGAGCCCGAGGTCGAGCAGACGCGCAATGGAGGACGGCGCGTCGTTGGTGTGGAGCGTGGTGAAGACGAGGTGTCCGGTGAGGGAAGCCTCGACGGAGATCTTGGCGGTTTCGAGGTCGCGGGTCTCGCCGACGAGGATGATGTCGGGGTCTTGCCGGAGGAAGGAGCGCAGGGCCTTGGCAAAGGTGAGCCCGACGGCGGTGTTGACCTGGACCTGGAGGAGGCCGTCGATGTCGTATTCGACGGGGTCCTCGGCGGTGAGGATTTTGTCTTCGAGGGTGTTGAGCTCGGCGAGGGCGGAGTAGAGGGTGGTGGTCTTGCCCGAACCGGTGGGCCCGGTGACGATGACGATGCCGTTGGGCTTGTGGATGAGCTGGCGGATGGTGTCGAGGTCGTCGGGGCGTTGGACGACCTTGTCGAGGTCGAGTTGGGTATTGGTGCGGTCCAGGACACGCATGACGACGGACTCGCCGAACATGGTGGGCAGCACGGCGACACGCAGGTCGACGGGCTTCTCGCCGACGTGCAGCTCAATGCGGCCGTCCTGGGGGAGGCGGCGCTCGGCGATGTCGAGGTCGGCCATGATCTTGACGCGGGAGACGATGGGCCCGGCGAGCTGACGCGGCGGGGGGATCATCTCGTAGAGGACGCCGTCGATGCGATACCGCATCTTGAACTCGTCTTCGAACGGCTCGAAGTGGATGTCGGAGGCCTTGTCCTTGATGGCTTGGAGCAGCACGAGGTTGAGCAGGCGGATGACGCGGTTGTCCTCCGCCATCTGCGTCTCGGCTTCGAGGTCGATCGACTCGGAGCCGTCGCCGTCGATGAGCCCGAAGTCTTCGTCCTCAGCGAGTTCGCCGACGAGCGAGGCGAGCGATTCCTCGTCTTCCCCGTAGTGCCGGTTGATGCGCTGGTCGAGCTGTTCTGCAGGAGAAACCAGGGCTTCGACGTCGTAGCCCATGAGCAGGCGGAGGTCGTCGAGGGCCCGAAAGTTGTCCGCCGACTTCAGCGCAACCGTGATCTTGTTCTTGCCCTTGTCGTAGGCGATGGGCAGGATGTGATACGCGTTGGCCATCTCCGCGGGGATCAGGGACAAGACGTCCTGCGGGATATCGAGCTCGCCGACCTCGATCGTCTCCATGCCCTGCTGGGCAGCCAGCGCCATCTGCACATCGTCCTGCGTGCAGTAACCGAGCTCGACGAGGAGTTGGCCGAGGGGTTGCCGGCGTTTCTTCTGGAGCTGCAGGGCTTCCTGGACCTGCTCTCGGTTGGTCTTACCGAGGTTGGTCAGGACACGGCCGATGCGTTGGCCACGGAGTTTGGCGGTGTCGACTTTCTGGCGGGCCATGGAGAGGGTGGGGTAGAAGGGCTGAGGGGTTTAGGGCAGTGTGGTTGGGGAGCGGAGCGGGTGGGCTTAGCCGGTACCGGCGGCGGCGAGGGAGCCTTCCTTTTCGTCGAGCTCGGCTCGGCCGACCTTGCCGCCGGCGCGGTGGACCTTTTCGACCAGGACGTCGGGGCTCTTCGCGCGGTCGATCATGTCTTCGACATGGATGGTGTCGCTCTCGTAGAGGGACCAGAGGTGGTCGTCGAGCAGTTGCATGCCGAACTTCTTCCCGGTCTGGATCGCCGAGTCGATGCGGAAGGACTTGTTGTCACGGATGAGGTTGGCGATCGCGGGGGTGACGACCATGAATTCGTAGGCGGCGGTCATGCCCTTGGGCTTCCGCTTCAGCAGCTGCTGCGAGAGCACCGCCATGAGCGAGACCGAGAGCTGGACGCGGATTTGCGCTTGCTGCGTCACGGGGAAGGCGTCGACGAGTCGGTTGATGGTGCCGGCCGCCCCGGTGGTGTGCAGCGTGCCGAACACGAGGTGGCCGGTCTCGGCGGCTTCGACCGCGGCCTCGATCGTTTCGAGGTCACGCATCTCGCCCACGAGGATGCAGTCGGGGTCTTGACGCAGGGCACGACGCAGGGCTTCGGAGAACGACGGGACATCGACGCCGACCTCGCGCTGGTTGACGATCGACTTTTTGTGCTTGTGGTAGTACTCGACTGGGTCTTCGATGGTGATGATGTGCCGGTCGAGGGTCATGTTGATGAAGTTGATCATCGACGCGAGGGTGGTGGTCTTGCCCGAGCCGGTCGGGCCGGTGACGAGGAAGAGGCCGCGGGGGCGTCGGATCAGGTCTTTAACGATGGCGGGGAGCCCGATGGTCTCGATGTCGAGCAGCTTGTTGGGGATGCGCCGCAGGACGAGAGCGACGCTGCCTTTTTGCTTGAAGATGGAGACGCGGAAGCGGGCGGAATTTTCGGGGTCGTCCATGTCGCCGTAGGCGAAGCCGAAGTCGGCGGAGCCCTCTTCCTGCAGCTCGTTTTGCGAGCGTTCGGGGGCGATCGCCTTCATCAGCGAGACGGTGTCGGCCGATTCGAGGGCCCGGGTCTTGAGCTCGATGATGCGCCCGGACATGCGGACCGACGGCGGCTTGCCGACGGTGAGGTGCAAGTCGGACGCCTCTTGCTTGATGACGGTGTCGAGGAGTCGGTCGATGTGGAAGCTGGACATAGGGTGCCTTCGGCAGGGTGTAGGGCGTAGGGGGTAGGGCGTAGTAAGGGGCGTTTGGCCCGGGCGTTCTAGCTACGCCCTACGCCCTACGGCCTGCGCCCTCGGGTATCACACGGCGAGCTCTTCTTCGAGGTCGGCTTCTTCGTCGACGGTGCCTTCGACCTGGGCAATCTTGGAGATCTCGCGGAGGGTCGTCTGGCCGGCGAGGACTTTGCGGACGCCGTCGCCGAGCAAGTCACGCATGCCGGAGTTCTTGGCGGCCTTGCGGAGTTCGCTGACAGTGGCGCGGTTGAAGGCGAGCTCGCGGATTTCGGAGTTCATGACCATCAGCTCGTAGACGCCGCGCCGGCCGCGGTAGCCAGTCCCGGAGCAGACCTGGCAGCCGCCGGGCTTGTAGAGCGTGTGGCCCTCGAGGTCTTCGGGGGTGATGCCGCAGAGCTTCATAAGCCGGGGGTTCGGGTCGTCGTCCACTTCCTTGCACTCGTCGCAGAGCACGCGGACGAGGCGCTGGGCGAGCACGGCCTGGATCGATGAGGCGACAAGGAACGGCTTGAGCCCCATGTCGGTAAGACGCGTGATCGCCGAGGGGGCGTCGTTGGTGTGCAGCGTACTGAAGACCATGTGCCCGGTCAGCGCGGCCTGGACCGCAACCTCGCCGACCTCTTTGTCACGGATCTCACCAACGAGGATGATGTTCGGCGCCTGACGCAGCATCGCCCGGAGGATTCGGGAGAAGCTCAGCGGCGGCTCGATGTTCATGTTCACCTGGCACTGGTTGATCCCCTTGAAGTTGTATTCGACGGGGTCTTCTGCCGTGATGATCTTGGTGTCGGGGGTGTTGAGCTCGTTGAGGGCGGAGTAGAGCGAGGTGGTTTTGCCCGAGCCGGTGGGCCCGGTGACGAGGAAGATGCCGTTGGGTCGGCGGATGATGTCGTTGAAGCCCTCGAGGGTGTCTTCCTGCATGCCGAGGTTACGGAGCCCGAGCTTGGCGGCTTCGGGGCGGAGGATACGCAGGACGACGGATTCGCCGTGGTAGCAGGGGCAGAACGAGACGCGGAAGTCGATGATCTTCCCGCTGATCTTCATCTTGATTCGGCCGTCCTGCGGGATGCGTTTCTCTTCGACGCGGACACCTGAGATGATCTTGAGCCGGGCGATGACCGAGCCCTGGGTGCGCTTGGGCACGCGGTCGAGCTCGACGCAGACGCCGTCGATGCGGTAGCGGAGGCGGACGCGGTCTTCGAAGGGTTCGATGTGGATGTCCGACGCCCGGCGGTGCACCGCTTCGCTGATGATCTGGTTCACCAGCTTGATGATCGGGGCGGCGGTGCCGTCCTCCGCGTCTTCCGGGCCGGCATCGACATCGATGGACTGATCCATCGACATGTCCATGGAGGCGTCGATCGACATGTCGACCGAGAGGTCCTGGGTGAGCTGGTCGATGCTCGCCTTGGTCTCGGAGAAGATGGTGTCGATGTAGTCCTTGATCTTGGACTTGGCGGCGAGGGCGAGGTCGATGTCGCGGGAGAGGCGGAAGCGGAGGTCGTCGATGAGGGCCAGGTCCATGGGGTCGTGGACCAGGACCTTGAGCTTGTTGCCGGACTCGCCCATGGGCAGGACGAGGTACTTGCGGATCAGGTCGCGGGGGATGAGGTCGAGGTTCTTCTTGTCGATGGCGTTGGCCATGTCCAGGTCGACGAACTCCATGCCGGTCTGGGAGGCGAGGGCCTTGGCGATGTCGTTGTCGGAGACGTAGCCGAGGTCGATGAGGGTTTCGCCGACGCGTTTGCCGGAGCCCTTGGCGATCTTGAGGGCCTCTTCGGTTTGTTGGTCGTCGATGATGCCCCACTGTCGGAGCAGTTCGCCGAGCTTGAGGCGTTTTCGGGCCATAGAAATCAGATCGAGAGGGACAGCGAGGACTTCGGCAGGGGGGAGCCTGGCGGGCGACCGCGGAGGGCCGGGCGGAGCTTCGGACGGCTCCAGACCCCGTATTATGCGCGGGGGGTCCCCGGGTCCGCAAGCTCTTGATCGGTGAGCGGATGGCGTGATCGGACGGCTGGCCCGGGTGGGTTGTTGCCGGTGCTAGGCTGGAGCGATGGATGCAGCGTCGGTCAACGATGAGGGAAGGCGGAAGCCCATCATGGGTTTGATGGGTCAGCCGGGTTCGGGCAAGAGCACGGTGGCGTCGGTGATGGCGGAGATGGGCGGGGGGGTGGTGGACGCCGATGCGTTGAGCCGGGGGGTGTTGGCGGAGCCGGCGGTGGTGGACGAGCTGGTGTCGTGGTGGGGTGAAGGGGTCCGGTCAGATGACGGGACGCTGGACCGCGCGGCGGTGGGTCGGCGTGTGTTTTCGGACCCGGAGGCCCTGGCTAGGTTGGAAGGCTTGGTACACCCGCGGGTAGCAGAAGGGCGGGCCGCGCTGCACCGACAGTATGAATCCGACCCGGCTATCCGCTTCATCGTCGAAGACTGCCCGCTACTGATCGAGTCGGGCCTGGACGCGTCGTGCGATCGGCTTCTGCTGGTCGAAGCCCCGCGTGAGGTCCGGCTAAAACGGGTGACGTCGCGAGGCTGGGACGCCGCCGAGCTGGAGCGTCGAGAAGCACAGCAAGCCCCGCTTGACACCCGGCGTAGCCGTGCCGATGATGTCGTCACGAACGCGGGGGATCGGCAACAGATTCTTGAACCGATCCGCCGGGCCGTTCGGTCCCTGCTTTCCTCACCCATGTGATTTTCAGGAATCCTCAGGAACCCCTTGGTATCGGGTCCTGCCCGATCTCTTCCCTCCCCTTATCCACCGACCGCGTCGGTGCCCTTCTTGTCTCCCTGTCCCCGCGACAGGTCCCCACCTCGGCCTCCCCCGTGAGGCCTCCCCTCCACCAGGAATTGCGTTTCTACGATGGCCGCCAAGTCCACCACCCGTAAAAAGAAATCCACCTCGAAAAAGCCCGCCTCCTCCGACGCCGAGCGCGACCAGCAGCTCGACGACGAGACGCAGGCCCGCTACGAACAGGCCAAGGTCGAGGACGAGATCACGGTCCGTGACCTCCAACGCATGGAGATCGACGAGCTGCACGAGATCGCCAAGGGCGAGGGCGTCGAGAAGCCCGAAGACTTCAAGAAGCAGGACCTGATCTTCGAGATCCTGCAGACCCACATCGCCGGCCAAGGCCTGATGTACGGCGAAGGCGTCCTCGAGATCCTCCCCGACGGCTTCGGCTTCCTCCGCAGCCCCGCGATGTCCTACCTCGCCTGCCCCGACGACATCTACGTCTCGCCGTCACAGATCCGTCGGTTCGGGCTCAAGGTCGGGCACGTCGTCCAGGGCACGATCCGTCCGCCCAAAGAGTCGGAGCGTTACTTCGCGCTGCTCCGTGTCGATGCGATCAACGGTCAGTCCCCCGACAAGATCAACGAGATCGTCGAGTTCGAAGAGCTCACCCCGCTGCACCCCCGCGAGCGGTACGTGATGGAGACCCCCGAGGACGAGTCCAACATGGAGATGCGGATCGTCGATCTCGTCGCCCCCGTCGGCAAGGGACAGCGTGCCCTGATCGTCGCCCCGCCGCGGACTGGTAAGACCGTCCTGCTCCAGAAGATGGCCAACTCGGTCATCGTCAACTACCCCCACGTCCGCGTCTTTGTGCTGCTCATTGACGAACGCCCCGAAGAGGTCACCGACTTCCGCGAGAACACCCCCCCGGAAGTTGAGGTCGTCGCCTCGACCTTCGACGAGAACACGTCCCGCCACGTGCAGGTCTGCGAGATGGTCATGGAGAAGGCCCGCCGGGCCGTGGAGTATGGCGACCACGTCGTGATCCTCATGGACTCGATCACTCGCATGGCCCGGGCCTACAACGCCGAAGTCCCGCAGTCCGGCAAGATCCTCACCGGCGGCCTCGACGCCAACGCCCTGCAACGCCCCAAGAAGTTCTTCGGCTCCGCCCGCTCTATCGAGGACGGCGGCTCGCTCACGATCATCGCGACCGCCCTGGTCGATACCGGCTCCAAGGCCGACGACATCATCTTCGAGGAGTTCAAGGGCACCGGTAACTCCGAGCTCCACCTCGACCGCCGCCTCGTCGAGAAGCGGGTCTACCCCGCCATCGACATCGCCGCCTCCGGCACCCGCCGCGAGGAACTGCTCATGGACCCGACCGAGCTGAAGCTGGTCTACCGCCTCCGCAAAGTCCTGGCGGACATGAACGTCGTCGAAGCGATGGAGCTGCTGAAGTCTCGTCTGAAGAAGGCAAAGACCAACGCCGAGTTCTTGCTGACGATGTCGAACGACTAAGCCGAGCAAAGCTCTTCTCGTAATCGCATCGTGTTGAATTCTGTGCGATCGCTTCACCGGTTGTTTGCTATCGGGCGCATAATGGGGCGATGACTTCCAAAGCTATTGTGTTTCTGGGTGCGCTATGGTTCGCGGGTATCGCCTGCCTGCCGGTATGGGCCGATGACGCTGAATCCGTCGAGCCGCACCCGCGCCCCGAAACGCCAAACCATGCCTGGCCGTCGGGCGACCTGCCGCAGCAGGTGCAGACCCAGAACGACCTCGCTCGTGTTCGGCTCGGGTACTTCGGGCGCATCCTCGTCGACGCATACCTCGCTTCGCCGGACTACCAGCAGAACCCCGACCCCGAGATCCTCGACCTGATACGTGGCGTCCAGGCCGGCATCGCGTTGCACGGCATCGACACGCAGGACGAGCCGCCGGGCGATTTCGGGATGAAGTGGGACCAGATCGTCGCGCTGGTCGGTCGGGTCAGCGAGAAGCCCAACCTCAGCCCCTGGGCCCATTACGGGCTCGCGTACATGCACATGATCATCGGGCCGTTCGATCGTCATCAGCACCACGGCGGGCTTGCTCAGGCGTTGCTGGATCGGGAGCGTTACCCCGACCTGCACCCCTACGTCCGGACCTTGGTGGCGACCGCGAACCCCGAGAACACGCCCCGCGGCAACGAGGCGGAGCGTCAGGCCATCCGCGACCGCCGGTTCGATGCGCTGGTCGAGTTGATGTCGACCCCGTTCGAGCACCCGGCCGAGCGGCGGATCGTGCTCGACATGATCTGGAACCAGTACGTCGAGGACATGCCGAAGGAGGAGCAGGAGGCGTTGCTGCTGTTCGCCGAGATCGCTCCAGATGTCGATCCGTGGATCTTAGCGTCGTTGCATGGGTACCACTTTATGAGGCGGCATCGGAACTCGGGGCTGACCAACGACGACTACCGGGTCAGGCGTCAGACCGCACGCGAGGCGTTTATGCAGGCGGTGGAGCTGGCGCCGGAGCACCCCGAGCCGTACACGGAGCTGATCCGCCTGGCGACCTGGGGCATCCGTGGGCCGGGCGAGACGCCGCGCGGCTGGTTCGAACTGGCCCAACAGGCGCAGTTCGATTGGTACCCCGCGTACACGAACATGCTCGAAGCGCTGCGGCCCCGCTACGGCGGGTCGTACCCCGAGATGCTTGCGTTCGGGCGGGCTGCCCTTGCGACCGGGCGCTTCGAGACCAGGGTGCCTCACATCTACCTGCTGGCGGTTCGGCGGGTCATCCAAGACAGCGGCGACGACCACGGGCTGCTCTGGCGTGACCCGCAGGTCTGGCGTGATGCCGAGACCTACTTTGCCGGCGTCGAGGCGAACCACACCGATCCGGTCTTCCTGAAAAACACCCGAGACCTGCGTATGGTCCTGGCGTATCGGGCCCAGCGTTTCGACGACGCCTTCCGCATGATGGAAGCCTTGGGCGGTGGCCGGGCCAAGGCCTGGCATTGGGCGGGGGTCCACTTCCCGTTCTGGGCCCACAACGAGATCCGGGTCCGGCAGGGCGAGCTCGGGCCCGTCCTGGCCGAGGCGCAGAAGCTCCGCGAAGCCGACCGGTTTGAAGAAGCGATCCGGGTCCTGAACGCTGCGAAGGGCGTGCTACCCCACGAGGACCGCGACGCCCAGTTCCTGCGTGCCGTGCGTGACGCCTACCGGGCCAGCCCCGACAACCCCCGGCCGCAGCCGATCGACCTGCTGGGTCCCGACGCCTCCAGTTTCGTTTACGCCTTCGCCTACGACAAAGCCGGGTGGGACCGCGACGAAGAGAAGCACACCTGGACCGCGGTGAGCAACTTCACCGTCAAGAGCGACCGCTCACGCTACCTGCACACCGGCCGGATCTTCGGCCCCTATGTGCGGGTCACGGGCGCGGTGGAGGTCCCCGACTTCGAGGGCGACGGCCTGCCCAACGCCAGCGTCTTCCTGCAGCTGTTCCGGCAGAACGGCCGGCGCAAGGCCCACACCGTCCACTTCGTGCGCGACCCTGACAAGCCCGAAAACAGCTTTGTCGAGATCGCCTACCTCTACCACTGGCACCGCCGCCGTTTCCCCGTGGACGTCCCCGAGGCGTTCGCGTTCCGGGTGGACATGCAACGCGGGCGCATCCGCGTCTGGATCGATGACCGAGAGGTCGCCGACGCCCAGAACGTCAGCGGCATCCTGTCGTGGTCGGGGCCGTACGCGACGGGGATCGGCTTCCGCGCTCACGAAAAAGGCCAAACGGTCCGGTTCAGCAAGTGGTCGGTCGAGCCGATCTCGCGCGACTGAGGCGTGCCGAACGTCTTGCAAATCAGGTCCAGGCCGTTGAGCGGCGGCGGCGTCCCGGTATGCTGGCCATGAAAGGTGGTGACTGTTATGTATCGAAACGATCAGGGTGCTTGGGTTCGTCCGCGGACACTGTGGCGGTGTGCGTTCGGGGGTTTGGTTCTGCTTGCGTTGGTGCTCAGTGGGGCGACCGGCGGGCCCAACCTCGCGCAGGAGCAGCCGCATGGTGTCGAAGACGGAGCGGCAGAACCGGTGCGTGACGGGCACGGCCTCACGCGGCTGCGGCTGGCGTTTTTCGAGCGTGGGCTTCTTAAGCCGTATCTGGAGTGGCAGGCGGATCAGCCGGAGCCGGACCCCGAGCTCGAGGCGTTGGTGCGGGCGGTGTCGATCAACCTGGCGTTGTTCCGGATGGACCGGATGTACCACCCGAAGCCCGATGTGTGGACGGACAAGGAGCGGATGATCGAGATGATCCACGGGATCGAGGCCCGCGAAGACCGGGGGCTGTGGGAAGCGCTCGCGTTGGCGTTTGCCTGTGACCTGGTGGACGATTTCCACAAGAAGCAGATCAACGCGATGATCGCGCGTCCAATCTTGGACGACCCGTCGGTCCACCCGGTGATTTTGATGCGAGTGGCCCGTTGGGCGGAGGTGATGACAGGGCGTCGGTCCGACCTGGAGAAACAGGAGGTGGCGGACCGTGCAATGGACCTCACAGTGCGGGCGGTGTCGGGGCCGTTTGTGGACCCCGCCGATCGGCGGGTTGTGCTCGCGGAGGTGCACGCGGACTACATCGAGGATCAGCCTTTCAACATCCGCGAGGCGTTGTGCGTGTTCATCGAGCTGGAGCCCGGTGCCGACCCGTGGATCACGCACACGATCCGCGGGGTGCACGAGGTGGACACCGCGTGGGAGAAGCGGAGCGGCCGGTTTGCGCACGCGGTCAACGAAGAGCAGTGGGCGGGGTTCCGGGAGTACCTCAGCAAAGCACGGCAGACGCTGATCACCGCGACCAAGCACGAGCCGGGCTACCCCGAGCCGTTCACCGAGCTGATCGCGGTGGCGATGGGCGGGCAGGCGTTGGGCCGGGAGAGCGAGCGGTTCTGGTTTGACCGCGCGATCGCGGCCCAGATCGATCACATCCCGGCGTGGCACGCGTTGATGTGGGCGACCCGTCCGCGGTGGGGCGGCTCGCACGAGCAGATGCTGGCCCTGGGGGAAGAAGCGTTGGCGACCGGTCGTTTCGATACGCGGGTCCCGCTGGTGATGATGAAGGCGATCGACGAGGTCTGCGACGAGCGCGACGACAACGGCGACGGGCTCTGGCGGCAGCCGCGCATCCAGGCGCTGGCGGAACGCTACTACGACGGCGTGTTGGCGGAGGACCTGCACGACGACGATCGGCTGCGGGTGCTCTCCGCTCAGGCGGCGGTGGCCTACCGGAGCGGCAACTACCCGCTCGCCCACCAGCGGCTGCAGGCGCTCGGTGACGGCTTCAACCCCAAGGCCTGGGTCTGGCGCCGGGTCGAGGACACCGGGCGCCTGCACGAGAAGATCGCAGCCCTCGGCGGGCCCCACGCCGATGCAGTGCAGGCCGCGCTCGACGACGCGGCCGACCGAGATGCCGGAGCATCGGCAGCCCTGTTCGAACGGGTTGCGGCGGGCCTGCCCGAAGACAGCGCCGCGTACACCTACCTCCGTCAACGCTCCGTGGTCGACCGCATGAAGGACGCGGCACAGCGACACGAGCGGATCGATTTGTTGCCGCTGCGCCCGCTGGATGTGTTCCGCACCGAGGGCGGCGCCGAGTGGAGTCAGCCCGCTCCGGATCGGCTTGTGGCGGTGGGCCAGAAGCGCACCCGGATCAACGCGCGGGAGCGGTACCTGTTCACGCCCCGGCTGTTCGGGCCAAGCATCGTGATCGGCTGCCGGGTGAAGATGGACCCGCTCAAGGGCAACCGCGAACCCAACGCGTCGATCCTGCTGAACTTCTACGAGTCGGGAAGCTGGGACGGCTATCACACCGTGCAGTTCATCCACGACCCGAATCGTCCCGAACGCAGCCGGGTCGAGGTGGGCTGGAAGTATCACTGGGACCGCATCCGGGTGAACCTCGACGTACCGTTGGAGTTCCACTTCGAGGCCCGGCTGAAAGACGGCGTCCTGACCGTCTACATGGATGGCAAAGAGGTCGCCCGCAAGGACGACCTGCAAAAGGACCGGCTGTCCGACACGCCATTTGCTGCGGGCCTGGGCTTCCGGGTGTACGAGCCGGGGCAGACCGTGACCTTCACCGAGTGGTACGTGCAGACGCTGGAGTAGATGCCGTTCGGGGCTCCGCGTTGCCGTCGCTTCCCAATTCTGCGACGATCCGCGTGAGCGGTCGCAGCTTGGCCGTGGCTGTGCCTGTTATTGTCCGGATGCTTTAGTCCCTCCAACGGAGACCGTCTATGTGGGCCATCATCACCGGCGTCGTCCTGCTGGTCATCGTCATCGCGATCATCCTCTACGTGATCGGGATCTATAACCGGCTGGTCACGCTGCGGGAACGCACGAAGAACGGCTTCGCCCAGATCGATGTCCAGCTCAAGCGGCGGCACGACCTAATCCCGAACCTCGTCGAGACCGCGAAGGGGTACATGGCCCACGAGAAGGAGACGCTCGATGCAGTAATGACCGCCCGGGCCAAGGCGACACAGGCCCAGATCAACGTGGACGGCGACCCGACCAAGCTCGCCCAGATGAAGGAACTCGCCGCGTCCGAGGGCATGCTCGAGGGCGCACTCGGCCGCCTGATGGCGGTGGCAGAGGCCTACCCCGATCTCAAGGCCAACCAGAACATGATGCAGCTCTCCGAAGAGCTCACCGCCACCGAGAACAAGGTCGCCTTCTCACGCCAGGCCTACAACGACGGCGTCAACACCTACAACGAGTACAAGCAGACCTTCCCGCCCGTACTGTTCTCGAACGTATTCGGCTTCGATGACGCAGCCTACTACGAGATCGAGGAGGCGTCGCAGCGCGAGGCCCCGCAGGTGTCGTTTAACTGAGTGATAAATCATCAATGATGAATGATGAGCGGCAGATGCAAACCGCCACGCTCAATCATTTATCAATCATCATTCATCGTTTATCACTTCGCCTATGGACTTCTTTGAACACCAGGACGTCGCTCGCAAACGGTCGGGCCGGCTGGTGGTGCTGTTTATCGTGGCGGTCTTGGGGATCATCGCGGCGACGTACGCGGTGATCGCGATCGCGTTAGCTGTGCTGATGGGGGCGGGGGAAGACACGGTGCGCGTGAGCGGCTCGGGGCTTGGCAGCGATACGAACACGGGCGGGATGACGATGGTGGACCTGCTGTTTAACCCGGTGTTGTTCGTCATGGTCAGCCTGGGCGTGATGCTGCTGGTGGGCGGGGGGTCGCTTTACAAGATCGCGGCGCTAAAGTCCGGGGGCGGGCGATCGGTGGCGGAGCTGATGGGCGGCCGGCTGCTGGACCGCGACGACCCGCAGCGGAAGGACCTCGCGGAGCAGCGGCTGTTAAACGTGGTCGAAGAGATGGCGATCGCGTCGGGGACGCCGGTGCCGCCGGTGTATGTGATGGACAACGAGGGCGGGATCAACGCGTTCGCGGCCGGCTACGCCCCGGAGGACGCGGTGATCGGCGTGACCCGCGGCGCGATGGAGGCGTTCGACCGCGAAGAGCTGCAGGGCGTGGTCGCCCACGAGTTCAGCCACATCCTCAACGGGGACATGCGCCTGAGCATCCGCCTGATCGGCATCATCCACGGCATCATCCTGATCGGGCTGCTCGGCCAGCTCGCCCTGCGCTCGGCCTTCTACAGCAGCATGACGCATTCACGCCGACGCAGCAGCAACAACAGCGATGGCAAGGAAAAGCTCGTGATCGCCGCCGCGGGGATCGCACTGATCGCGATCGGGTTCATCGGGGTAGTGGCGGGCAAGCTGATTAAGGCGGCGGTCTCACGGCAGCGGGAATACCTGGCCGACGCCGCGGCGGTGCAGTTCACGCGGCAGCCGGATGGGATCGCCGACGCGCTGAAGAAGATCGGCGGCGGGGTGTACGGGGCCAAGGTCGAGAACGGGCATGCCGAAGAGATCAGCCACATGTTCTTCGCCTCGGCGGTGAGCTCGTGGATCGGCGGGGCGATGGCGACGCACCCGCCGCTGCCGGACCGGATCAAGCGGGTGCAGCCATCCTGGGACGGGGAGTATCTGGAGCCGGTTGCGGAGGTGGATGTGCGGGAGCAGCGTGGGGATGGCAAGCCGTCGGGGTCGCGGGCTACGATCCCGCCGATCCCTGGCGTGCCACCGATTCCGGGGGTGCCGCCGATTCCGGGCTTGCCCGGTGCTGCTGTGGGGTTAGCGGGAGCCGCGGAGGTGTCGGGTGCGTCGCGTGCGCCGAGCGCGGTAGAGCAGATCGGGCAGCCGACGCCGGAGCACGTGAAGTATGCCCACGCGTTGCTGGAAGCCATCCCGGAGCCGTTGAAGCAGGCGGCGCGGGGCGGGGTGAGCGCGGAGGCGTTGGTGTACGTGCTGCTGCTGGACCCGGGTGCGGAGGAGCGGGCGGAGCAGTGGGGGCAGTTCAAGAAGCGGATTGATCGGGACATAGCCGGGCTGATGAAGAAGCTGGTCGAGGCGTCGCCGCGGGTCGATCCGCGTTGGCGGCTGCCGCTACTGGAGCTGGCGCTGCCGAGCTTGCGGGGGTGGGACGCGGGCAAGCGGGACGGGTTTGTGGCCAACGTGGATGTGCTGGTGCGGGCGGACGGGCAGGTGAGCCTGTTTGAATGGGTGCTGCGTCGGCTTGTGCTGCGGGCGTTCAAGCCGCCGGCAAGAGGCGAGGGTCGGCAAACGATGGTGGCGTTGGCGGAGCCGGTGCGTGGTGTGTTGGGGGCGCTTGCGCGGGTGGGTCACCCGGAGGCGGACCAGCAGGCGTTGGCGTACCGGGCCGGGCTGGACGCATTGGAGGTGCAGCTTCCTAAGGGAGCGATGCCGACGGCGAGCCTGGGGGCGTTGGACGATGCGCTCGACGCAATCGAGGGGTTGCGCCCGGCGGACAAGCGTCGGCTGATCCGGGCGGCGGCGACGGTGGTGTCGGCCGACCGGTCGGTGACGACGCCAGAGGTCGAGCTGATCCGGGCGGTGTCGGACGCGATGGGGGCACCAATGCCGCCGTTGATGCCTGGGCAGGCGTTGGTAGCGTAGTCTGCGGTTATGCTGAGTGAGTGTTGTGTGGTCAGGGTTGCACCGAGTTGGAAAGGCTGGCGTGATGAAGACGGATCGATGGGTAACAGCGGGTTTGGCTGGGGTGATCGCGGTGAGTGGTTGGAGTATGGCGGGGTGTGCGGTGCGTGAGCCGTTGCCGTCGGTGCCGGGACCGGCGAGCTTGAGTTCTGGCGGGGGTTTCGATCCGATCGAGGTGCCGGCGGACGACGGGCCGGAGTCGGCGGGGATGGACGAGGGGCCTGCCGCTGAGGACCCGGTGGTGGTGGCCGATACGCCGGTGACGCAAAGCGTGGGCCATAGCACGGAGCCGAATACAGCCGCGAGTGCGAGTGAGGTTGCGACACCAGCGCGGACCTACACGATCCGCAAGGGCGATCGCCTCTGGAAGATTGCGCAGGAGGAGTACGGCGACGGGCAGCGGTGGGTCGACATCCTCGAGGCCAACCCCGGGCTGAACCCCGAGCGGATGACGGTCGGGGACGAGATCGTGCTGCCCGAGTAGCACTGCGTCGCGATCAGGGCGTCTCGGTGGTGGGCGTGAACGAGACGTCGAGCTTGAGGGCGTGTTGCAGCCGGCGGAGGTAGTCGTCTCGGGGGACCTCGGCGACGCCGAACTGTTCGAGGTGGGGGTTGGTGAACTGGACGTCGAAGAGGGTGAAGCCCTGGTGTTGGAGGTGGGTGACGGTGTGGGCGAGGCAGAGGCGGGAGGCGTTGGGGACGCGGGAGAACATGGACTCGCCGAAGAAGGCCCCGCGGAGGGCGATGCCGTAGAGCCCGCCGACGAGTTGGTCATTGGCGTCGTAGGCCTCGATGCTGTGGGCGAAGCCGGCCCGGTGCAGGTCGTTGAAGACGCGTTGGATGTCGGGGCTGATCCAGGTGTCGCGGTCGGCGGCGCGGGGGGCGGCGCAGGCGTCGATGACGGCCGGGAAGTCGGCGTCGAGGCGGAGCGTGAGGGGCTGCCTGCGGGCGAGCTTGCGGAGGGATCGGGGGGTGTGGAAGGCCCCGACGGGGTCGTCGGCGAGGATGGGGAAGATGGCCCGGGGGTCGGGGCTGAGCCAGTGGATGGGCCCGTTTCGGCCGTCGGCCATGGGGAACGCGCCGGCGGCGTAGGCCTGGAGCACGAGCTGCGGGGTGAGCAGGGGGGCGGGCATGGTGGGCTGGGCGGTCACGGCTTCGCTTAGCTTCTAATTTTATTCGACTTACGGGCGTCAACAACAGGCTTGGGCGGGTTTTTATAAGCCATGCGTTGACTCTGTGGGCTTTGGGGATTATGGTTATTAACCGGTTTATCTCTTGCGTTCGCAATACCCGTTTCAAGACTCTCCGCAATCGCTTCGAGCCCCTTTACTGTGTCCCAAGTCAAAGCCCCCACATTGACCGAAGTGTCGCGTCTTGCCGGCTGTTCCAAAGCGGCCGCATCGGCGGTGCTCAATGGCTCACGCGGAAACATCTCGGTAAGTGATGCCCTGCGTCAACGGGTGCAGGAAATCGCGCGTGAACTGAACTACCGGCCTAACTACGCCAGCCGATCGCTCGCGCTTCGGCGGACGCAGGCCCTGGGGCTGTATATCCCGCGGGGGCCGTGGGCCGGGATTGGCGGGAACTACGAGGGCGATGTGCTGCACGGCATCGAGCTGGCCTGTTTGGCGCGTCAATACAACCTCTCGGTCATCAACATCAACGGTGACGCCCCGCCGCAGCGGTGCCTCGACACGCTGGTGGAGCAGCGGGTCGACGGCCTGCTGGTGCTCCATGTGGATGGCGATGAGGATTGGCTCAAAGAACTGCTGGAGCGTGGGCACGCGGTCGCGGCGATCGACTGCCACCGGCCGATGCCCGGCCTCGATGCGGTGATGTTTGATCACCACGCGGCGATCGATAAGGCGGTCAGCCATCTGGTCGAACTGGGCCACCGACGCATCGGCTATCTGGGGACCTGCTGTCGGCAGACCGTGCCGCACAACGAGCTGCGTCGTGAGGCTTTTGAAGCGGCGATGGTCCGTCATGGCTTGGGGGCGGACCCGGCCATGATCTTCGGGCGGGAGCGATCACCGCGGCCGATCGAGCGCGGCGGTGGCCATATCCAGCTCGCCGGTGAGCTGGGGGCGGCGTATTTCGCGTCGCTCGGCGCCGGTCGCCCGACCGCGTTGGTGGTGTACGACGACACGTGCTCGGCCACCGCGATCCGTGCGCTTGCCGACCGCGGGCTGTCCGTGCCCGACGATGTGTCGCTGGTCAACATCGAAGACTCGCGGCTGGCCCGTCAGTTCATCCCCCGCCTCACCACGGTGAAGCACCCGCTGCGCGAGATGGGCCAGCGGGCAGCGGAGCTGCTGATCGCCCGGGCCGGTGCACGGCCGGGCGAGTCGCGTGGCGAGGGGGTTCACGAGTCGTTCGATGCCGAGCTCACCATCCGGGAGAGTTCGGGCCCGTTTTCACCCTCTGCTGGTATGGCGACATGAATACCCATCGTGATCGAACCGTTGCTTGCCGTAGGTCCTCCGCTTTCACGCTCATCGAGCTGCTGGTGGTGATCTCGATCATCGCGTTGCTGATCGCGATCTTGTTACCGGTGCTGACCTCGGCACGGGGTGCGGCGCGGGCGTCGCAGTGTGCCAGCCTTCTGAAGCAGATGGCGCTCGCTGATGCGATCTACCTCACGGACAACCGGGACTACCACCTGCCGCACTGGGTAGATGACGACGGTGCGAGTGACCTGCACGTCAATGGGACCCCGCCTGGCAGCGATATCCATCACGTGCCTTGGTACAACATTCTGGAGTACCGTCGCTCCATGAAGCTGCCACTTGAAGTAACGGGTAGTAAATGGATCAGTATGACACAAGACTACATCTGTCCTAGTGCCACTAACGCCCTGGAGAACCCGGCCGGCAACGGGGACTACGACATGCGCCGAAGCTACGGGAAGAACGTCGAAGACATCCTAGTTGCGAGTGGGCAGATCGCGAATTTTGACCCCGGCAACACTAACTTCAAAACGCCTGTTGCTCCAGCAACACCCGGTAACGTTGCTGACCCCCCCGTCTATCAGGCGATCCAAGTTATCTCGCCCTCCGAAACTCTGCACTTTGCCGACGGGACCCGGCTCACCCTTACTAAAGCAGACTCAGCTAACTATCTCGGCGAAGACCTGCTTACCGACAGCATGGCGAAAAACGCTGTCGCAGGACGGCACGACGGCTCAGCCAACATCGCCTTCTTCGATGGCCACATCGAACGGCTGCCCTTCTCCGAATACGCCGTCGCGGGCGGTGTGCCTTCCGATCTCTGGGATGTCCTCGAATGATTGATGCCCTTCGTACTCTGCCCATCCTGAGTCTTGCCTGTGTCCTGTCGCTTGGCGTACACGCTGAGGAGCCGTTGCTCATCCAGGACTTCAGCGGCCCCGCGGTCATGGACCGAATCCGCACCAACGACACCACGGTCATGCTCGGGGAAGGCCCAGACGGCCCGCGGCTCGAGGTGGTGTCCGGCACTGCGTCGCCTTACCCCAACGTGCGCTGGCGGCCGCCCGGCAACAACTCGGCGGTGTGGGACCTCTCGAAGTACACGCACATCGAGATCGACGTGACCAACCTCGACGACAAGGGTGTTCGGCTGATCGCTCGGGTGGACAGCCCGCCGAAGGGCAAGGGCCGGGAGTCGATCGGTGGGAAGCTCTCGCTGGGGCCGAAGGAGTCGGGGACAATCGTGGTGGAGATCGACCGGGAGTTCGCGGCGGACCTGCGGGCCAAGCTCGAGGGGATGAAGGGTACGCCGTGGGGCAAACGTGGCTCGCACGGCGATGGCATCGATCCGACGCGGGTGCGTGAGATGCAGGTGTACTTGGCGCAGCCGAAGCAGTCGTACCGCTTTGCCGTGAATGAAGTGCGGGCGACGGGGCGTTTCGATCCATCGTCGCTGTCGATCCCCGAGCCGTTCTTCCCGTTCATCGATACATACGGGCAGTACATCCACGCGGACTGGCCCGGCAAGGTTCAGAGTGATGCGGACCTGAAGCGGGCGGCTGAGCGTGAGGCGTCGGAGGTGCGGGAGTCGCCCCGGCCGGACGCGTGGAACAAGTGGGGGGGCTGGGCTGAGGGCCCCCAGCTGGAAGCGACCGGGCACTTCCGCACCGAGAAGGTCGATGGCAAGTGGCATCTGGTTGATCCTGATGGGCGGCTGTTCTTCTCGCTCGGCGTGAGCGTGGTGCACGGCCCGGCGGCACGCGGGGGCACGCCGATCGACCAAGGGCGGGAGTCGTGGTTCGTGGACCCGCCGTGGGAGTCGGGTGATGCCGCGATGCAAGAGTTCTTGGGCGAGGCCAAGCCCCGCCGCTTCGATTACGCCAAACGTACCGTTCAGACCTTCGGTTTCTCTCGTGCGAACCTGCTCCGCAAGTACGGCGAGGACTGGAAGCGGGAGTGGTACCGCATCACCCCCGCCCGGCTGATGAACTGGGGCCTGAACACGATCGGCTGCTGGTCGGACCCGAAGCTCTTCGAGGACACGTCGATCCCCTACACCCACTGGGTCTACATCAACGCCCCGAAGCTGCCCTGGCAGCGCGGTACGCGGAACCGCGTCTCTGATCCCTTCAACCCCGGCTTCGAGCCCGAGGTGCGTCGGCGGGTGATCAACATGACCCGTGGCACGACCGACGACCCGTGGTGCATCGGCTACTTCCTCGACAACGAGCTGTCCTGGGGCGAGGACGATCATCTAGCCCGCGGCCTGCTCGAGGCCAAGCCCAATCAGGCCGCCAAGCAGCGCATGTTCGCGTTCCTGAAGGAGAAGTACGACGACATCGCCAAGCTCAACGCCGCCTGGGGCGTGACCTACGCCAGCTGGGACGACGCGGTGGCGGGCGAGTCCGACCCGCAGACCGACGCGGCGCACGCCGATCTCGTTAAGTTCAACGCCCAGATCGCCCACGCGTACTTCTCCACGGTCCGCCGGGTCTTCCGAGAGGTCGCCCCCGACAAGCTCTACCTCGGCTGCCGGTTCGCCCACTACAACGAGCAGGTCGCCCGCATCGCGGCGGAGTACTGCGATGTCGTCTCGTTCAACGTCTACCGCCAGACGCTCTCGGGCTGGACCCCGTTGGCCGACTTCGACGCGCCGGTCATCATCGGTGAGTTCCACTTCGGGGCGAACGACCGCGGCGTTTTTAATCGTGGCCTGGTCGCTGCGAACAGCACCGAGCACAAGGCCGAGCTGTTCAAGGGCTACGTCGCCTCGGCCGTCGATAACCCGCTCGTGGTGGGCGTCCACTGGTTCCAGTTCCGTGACCAGAACGCGACCGGCCGATCCAGTGATGGCGAGAACCACGGCATCGGCTTCCTGTCCATCACCGATACCCCGCACGACGCCATGATTAATGCGTCCCGCGAAATGGCGGCCCGGCTGTACGGCACGCCGACCGAATGACCCGAACGACTCAGCCTTGTCTCACACCATTCACCCCCCTGGAGGACCCCATGTACCCAACCATTTCAAGCCCGACCAAGCCCTACCGATCCACGCGCAAGTTCGCCTCTCTGTTCTGCATCGCGGCGTTAGCCCCGCTGGGCGTCTCGCACGCCAGCGTGATCCTGATCAACGACACGTTTGAGGACGGCGACTTCATCGACAACCCCGGCACCCCGCTCGATGCCGCTTTCACCAGCAATGTTTCAGGCGGGAGTACCTTCGGCATCACCTCACTCAGCGGTGACAACGTCCTGGGCCTCTCCACCACGCAGAACAACCGCAATATCCAGGCGGACTTGCCGGAGACGGTGACGCTGACCAACCCCGGCGAGTTCATCCAGCTCACCGTGACCCTCGAGTTCACGGAAGCCCCCAACGACGTGCTGGGCGGTATCCGCATCGGTTTCCTCGATGCCAGCGATGATGAGACGGGTGTGTCGTTTAACCCCGGCGCAGCTTCCGGTGGTGCCGCCAACGCGGGCCGATTCTTCTCAGCCGAATCCAATAACCTCACCGGCAACGTCAACAACGACCCGTTCGGGCTCGATCCGCGGACCGTGACCTTCACCCTGACGCTGCAGGACGCCTCGACCGTGGCCTACTCGGTGAGCGGCTTCACGACCGACAGCGACACCGACGCGATCACGGACTTCGGGCCCCTCTCGTTTGACGGGCTGTTCGTGGAGAGCAGCGGTGGCGGGAACAATGCCGACTTCACGATCGACGATGTGATCGTCTCGACCAACGTGGCGGCCATCATCCCCGAGCCCGCGTCACTCGGGCTCCTGGGGGCTGGATTGATGGCGATCGTGGGTTTGCGACGGCGAGCCGACTGAGACCCGACTGTCCTCCTACGGCCGGGCCTCGCCCGGACGAACAAAAAGACCGCCTTGTCGGCGGTCTTTTTTATTGGGCAGATACAAATTGCCCCAGACACTTCGGGGCCAGTGCTTCCGGGGGAAGCGACGCCAGATAACGGAATGGCCAGACCCGGACTTGAACCGGGGACACCGGCATTTTCAATGCCGTGCTCTACCAACTGAGCTACCTGGCCGGCACCCTTCAAATCAAGGGTGACGCCGCGTTCGCCGGGCCTGCGTGCAACGGTCGTCAGACTTCCGGAGCGCTAGAGGCGTGGCGGTGCGAGTCCCAAAGATTAACAGAATCGGCAGCCCCCGCAAGGTCACGGGGCGACGCCAAACGCGACGCGCTGGGCGCCTACGCATCCAACTGCTTTGCCGGGTCCCAGTGCCGTGAGCTGCCCTCAAAAGCCGCAATCCTGAGCCGATTCGATCAGGCGGACCGTCGTCTGCGTCGCTGACCGATCAGGAGAACGCCGAAGAGCAGGGCGGTGGTGGGCTCGGGGATCTGTGCACCGCTGACGAACAGCCCGAAGGCCTGGTCGCCGAAGTCGAGGCTGCCGCTATGGCCGACATGCACCGTGAACCACTCGCCCTCCAGCAGACCGTCGGTCCAGACCTGCTCGAAGTTATCGACCCGGTTGCGGGCGGTCTGGACGGCCGGGTCGTGGGGGTTCTCGGGGTCGAGCGTCCAGGGGTGGTGGATGTTGCCCTGCTCGTCGGTGATCCAGAGGTCGAGGTCGTGGATGAGTTGGATGGTGCGGTCGTCGAGGCCGGACGGGAGGTTGTCGTTGCTGGCGGGGTCGAGCCAGGAGAGGGACGCGATCACGGGGTCGCCGGTGGCGAAGAAGTCGAAGGTGAGTTCGCTGCCTTCGACAAGGGTGTCGTTGATGACGTGGTGGATGCGTTCGTTGAGCGGGGCGTTGAAGGCGTCGTCGAGGTGTTCGACGGCGGCGAGCCCGTTGACGAGGCCGTAGCCGCTGCGGTAGTCGGGGCCGACCTGGCCGAAGGAGACGACGTCGGTGGCGGTGTGCATGAGCAGGCCTTTTTGCGTGGCCGAGTCGGGGGAGCCTGGGCTGACGCGTCGCCAATATTCGAGGACGAGGGCGGCGGTGCCGGCGGCGTTGGGGGAACTGAAGGACGTGCCGGAGCGGGTGGCGTAGCTGGTGTCGGAGGTGTCGTTGGCGCCGGAGACGGAGTTGCCGTTGGCGACGAGGTCGACGCCGAGGCGGCCGTCGTCGGTGGGGCCGAAGTTGCTGAAGCCGTTGATGGCGACGGTGTCGCCGTCGTGGGGGTCGTCGTAGTGGTCGAGGGTGGATCCGATGGTGAGGATGTTTTTGGCTGTGCGCGAGAAGGAGAGGGAGTCGTAGCCGCGGCCGAAGCCGTCGCCGTCCCATCCGGGCAGGTCGTAGTCGTCCTGGCTGACGAGGTACCAGCCGTCGTCGTTGAGCTGGGTGCCAATGACGCCGACGTTGTCGATGTAGGAGGGCTGGAACCGGGCGACGAACTGACCGTCGCCCTGGACGTCGTCGTAGTCGTTGGTGCGTGAGTTCCCGGCGGACCAGAAGCTGAGGATGTTGGGGTTCTCGTGGAGGGCACGGTCGAGCTCGTAGGCGGAGCTGGAGTATCGGCCGGACGATGGCGTCTCGTCGTAAAGGTTGAAGAACCAGTCGGGGCCCCACTGCCAGGTCTCGTAGGTGCGGGAGACGGTGCCGTTGCCGGTGGGGATGTCCCAGGAGCGTTGGGACCAGCCGCCGGTGTTGGTGCCGTAGGAGTGGTTGGCGATGTCGATGCCGAAGCCGGCGGCTTCGTTGCGGAGCTCGTTCTCGTCGTTGGCGGAGGAGAAGGAGACGATCTGGACACCGGGGGCCATGCCCCAGTAGTCGCGTTTACCGGGGATGTGGGCGCCGCCAAGGGTGGAGGCGACGTGTGTAGCGTGGCCGGCGGTCCCACCTGAGTTGGGATCGCCGAAGGTGACGCGGGAGTTGCCGTTGCTGTCGATGAACTGTTCGTGGCTTGCGCGGATCTCCCATTCGCCGCCGTCGAGTGCTTCCCAGATGCCAACGGTGACGCCGCTGCCGGTGAGGTCGTAGCCCGAGCTGCCGCCGACCCAGAGCTGGATGGCGTTGGTGGTGTCGGCGGCACCGATGTTGGCCGACGCGGGGCCGGCGAGCACCGTAGTGAATCCGGCGAACGCGAGCAGTAGGGGGGTGGGGTACTTCATGGCATTCAGGTCGTGGATCAGGGGTTCGGAACAGAGTCGGGTGCAGCGGCGGCGGCACCACGGCGCCAGTCGGGGACGCCGATGAAGACGCCCGCCGCGAGATCGACGCCGATGGAGTTGGCGGAGCCTTGTCGGCCGTCGTCCTCGATGTCGTGGCCCATCGCTCGGAGCTGCTCGACCGCGTCGGCGTGGATGGGCGCGTCAGTGCCCTCAAACTCGAGCACATCGGGGAACCACTGGTGGTGCAGCCTCGGTCCATCGACCGCTTCGGTGAGCGGCATGCCATACGCGAGGTGGCTGACCAAAACGTTGAGCACGGTGTTGGTGATGGTGCGTCCGCCGGGGCTGCCGGTGATGAGGATGACCTCGCCGTCCTTCTTGACAAGGGTCGGGGTCTGGGAGCTGAGCATGCGTTTGCCGGGTTCGATGAGGTTGGGCGGGGTGCCGATCTGTCCGGTGGTCTTGGTGACGCCGGGCTCGCGGTTGAAGTCGCCCATCTCGTTGTTGAGGACGATGCCGTGGCCGGCGGTGATCATGCGGCTGCCCCAGCTCATCTCGAGGGTGTAGGTGTTGGACACGGCGAGGCCGTCGGCGTCGATCACGGAGTAGTGGGTGGTGTCGGGGCTCTCGTCGGGCTCACGGTCGGCGAGGGGGATGGCGGGTTCGAGGGTGTGGCTTGGGGTGGCTTGATCGGGGTCGATCGTCGTGGCGAGGAGCTGACCGAAGGCGGGCCCACCGATCTCGAAGGGGACATCGGTGAAGTCGGCGTCGCCGAGGGTGTGGGCCCGCCAGAAGTAGGCGCGTCGCATGGCCTCGGCCATGCGGTGGAGGGTGGTCGCGCTGTACCGGCCGTGGGCGGTGAGGTCGAACGTGTCGAGCTGGTGCAGCATCATGGCTAGGGTCAGGCCGCCGGCGGAGGGGGGCGGCGGGCCGAAGACATCGAAGCCCTGGAAGCGGGCGTGGATCGCGGGGCGGGTGATGGCCCGGTAGCCCGCGAGGTCCGCCTCGGTGATGAGCCCGTCGTGCTTGGCCATGTCTTGGGCGATCGCCTCAGCGATCGGGCCCTCGTAGAACGCGTCGGCCCCGCCCTCGGCGATCCGTTGCAGCGTGCGTGCGAGGTCGGGCAGGACCAGCCGATCGCCGGCGGTCCAGGGTTCGCCGCCCGGCTTGCCGTAGACCCGGATCAGCTCGGCGAAACGCTCGGGGTTCCGTCGGACGATGCGCTTATTGAGCACCTCATTGATCGAACGGGCCAACGCGTCGTTGACAATGAAGCCGTCGCGGGCCAGCTCGATCGATGGCTCGATCAGCCGGGCCCAGGGCAACTTCCCCCATCGCTCGTGTGCGACGCCGAACCCCCGCACGGTCCCAGGCACGCCGACCTGCCCGTGCCAGAACCGCGTCCGTTTCTCGGCAAACATCGTCGGCGTCGCCGCCCCCGGTGCGGTTTCCCGGTAATCAATACAGACCACCTCATCGCTGCCCCGCTCGGCCACCATCATGAAGCCCCCGCCGGCAATATTCCCCGCCTCCGGCCACGTCACCGCCAACGCAAACCCGACCGCCACCGCCGCGTCCACCGCGCTGCCACCGTCTTCTAAGACCTTTGCTCCGATCGTGCTGGCCAGCGGCGTCTCACTCACCACCATCCCGTGCGGGCTCGACACCGCCTCGATCGGTGCCCGCTCCACCCGGCTCACCGTCTCCTGCTGGGCTGCACCCACCATCGGCCAAACCACACCGACGATCAGAACCAGCCGCTTCAATCCAACCACAACTCCGCTCTTCATCAACGCCTCGTCTTTCTCAACAGAACGCAATCACAATCACCTGCCAGCACACGATCGCCAGCCCCGCGGCCAGCGTGGCCGGGAACAGCTGCGTCCGGACGTGATCGATCAGGTCCGCCCCGGTGGTCATGCTGCTCAGGATGGTGGTGTCCGAGATCGGCGAGCACTGGTCGCCGTAGACGCTGCCGTTGAGCACCGCCGCGAAGCAGACCATGAGGTACAGGATCGGCTTATCCAGTTCTGCCGATTCGCCCAGCGCCACCGCCAAGGGCATCGCCAACGGGAACGCCACCGCGAACGTCCCCCAACTTGTGCCCGTGGCGAACGCGATCGCCATGGTCAGCACCATCAGCGCCGCGGGCAGCACCGTGTACGGCAGCGCTTCCCCCATCGCCGCGACCAGATACGCCCCGGCCCCGGTCTCCTTGGTCATCGTTCCCAGCGCGATCGCCAGCATCAGGATGATCGCCGCCACCACCACACCCTTGAGCCCCGTCCCGATCCCGTCCATCAGGTCTCGCAGCGACATGCCCCGAACCAACGCCCAGATCGCCGCCGACAGGACTGCCAACCCGAACGCCCAACGCACCTGCGGTGAACCCGTCGCCGCGAACGTCCCGATCGCCACGCCGGTCAATACCAGCAACGGCACCGCAAACTCCCACACGTTCGGCCGATACCCGGCCGGCACATCGCTGGTCTGCAGCTCCGGCGACAGCATCGGCTCGCTGCCCGGCCGATCGAGTTGGCCCGTCTCCCGTGCCCGCTTCCGTGCCGCCTTCATCCCCCGGCCCACGAACGGGTTCAGGTCCAACGCCAGCAGGAGCGTCCCCAGCACCGCGAACCACGCGTAGAAGCTCAGCGGCAAACTCGCGAAGAAGAACGCCAGCCGGTCGCCTTCCGTTGCCAGCACCGCGACCCCCGGCACGAAGATCAACGCCTGCACGTAAAGCGGCCACGCGTTGAACGCCAGCAGCACCGCGATCGGCGAGGCCGTCGAGTCCACGATGTACGACAGCTCCTCGTGGCTGATCTTCTCTTTGTCCGCCAACGGCTTCACGCTCGTGCCCACCAGCACCGTGCTCATCGTCCCGCCCTGGAAGAACAGGATCCCCAGCCCCCACGCCACCACCTTCGCCGACCTCGGCCCCCGCACCAGCGTCCGCGACGCCCAGTCCGCAAACGCCATCGCTGCCCCGGTCTTCGACCAGATGCCCATGAGCCCCCCCAGCAACCACAGGTACAGCAGCAGTACCCCCGCGGCCGAGCTGCTCTGCAGCACCGGCATCAGCACATCCTCCGTCAGGTCGAACCGGCTCATGATCAACGCCCCCGACGTGATCCCCAGCAGCAGCGCAACCAGGGGCTCCCGCAGCACCAGACACAGCACGATCGCCATCACCGCCGGCAGAAGCGACCAGAACCCCCAGTGACGTGTTGCGGTCACCCGCTCGTAGCCGCCATTGCCATCAGTCATGATCAGCCCGCCCCGCTCCGACTCGGGCATCGCCTCCAACGCGGACGCATCGACCACCTTCTCGACCGCCACCCGCTTGTCACGCTCCACCGTATACAGCCCCTGCTCGTCCTCCAGCACATCGATCGCCGCCGACGTCACCAGCCACTTCGGCTCCACCGACTGACCCACCACCAACGCCATGATCAGCCCCGTCATCACCACCGCCAGCTTGATCCAGCGTCCGTTCGTCGGCGTGTTCAGGGATGTCGGCGGGTTCGATTCGGTCATGGGTCGCGATCCGTGAGTAAGAGGTGCATGCAAAGACGGTGCCGGTCAACCCCACCCGCCCATCCGTCACCCCACCACCCCCCACCACACCCACCACCCCCACCGCATCGCCCGCTCGCCAACCTACCGGCCGCCGCGGTCCGCCGTCGGCAGCAGCCCGTGCCGCTGGGCCATCCGGTAGAACTGTGCCCGGTCCAGCTCCGCCGCCCGCGCCGCCGCCGCGAGGTTCCCGCCCTCCCGGTCGATCATCCGCTTCACGTACGCCGCCTCGAACCGACGCTTCGCCGACCGCCAAGGCCCGCCCAGCCGTGCGGCCTCGTCCTGCTCGTTCAGCCCGTCCGGCTGATTGAAGAAGCGTGCCGGTAAGTCGCTCGGCTCGATCACCCGCCCCGGCTGCAAAACCGCCAGCCGCTCCACCGTGTTCTGCAGCTCCCGGATATTGCCCGGCCACGCATACCCCTGCAGCACCGCCAACGCCCCGTCCGACGCCGTCACCGTTGCACCCCCTTCTGTGAAACGCTCCGCGAAGTAGTCGAACAGCAGCGGGATATCACCCGGCCGATCCCGGAGCGGCGGCAGCCGGACCGCCACCACGTTCAGCCGGTAGTACAGGTCGGACCGGAACCGCCCCCGCTCGACCTCTCGGCCCAAATCCCGGTTCGTCGCCGCGATCACCCGCGCCTTGTTCCGCTGCGCCCGCTCGCCGCCCACCGGCGTGAACTTCCCGTCGTCCAACACATGCAGCAGCTTCGCTTGCAGGGTCAACGGCATCTCCCCGATCTCATCGAGGAAGATCGTCCCGTCCCCCGCCGCGGCAAACCGCCCCGTCCGGTCCTTAACCGCATCCGTAAACGCCCCACGCCGGTGCCCGAACAGCTCGCTCTCCAGGAGGTTTTCCGGGATCGCCGAGCAGTTCACCTCCACGAACGGCGACTTCGGCCGCCGGCCCCGGCCGTGGATGTTCTGCGCTACTAGTTGCTTGCCCGTCCCCGTCTCCCCCAGGATCAACACCCGGCAGTTCGAGTCCGCCACCGTGTCCACCATGTCCATCACCGCCCGCATCGCCGGGTCCCGCGTGACCATCGGGCCGATCCGCACCGCATCGTCCAGCCCCTGCTCCGCGAGTCGGATCGCCCGACGTACCCGTGCGACCAGCTCCGCCGCCGCGACCGGCTTGTTCAGGTAGTCGCTGCAGCCCAGCCGAGCCGCCTCCCGCTCCGACGCCGGCGTCCCGTGCCCCGTGATCATCACCACCGGCAGCCGATGCCCCGCGCCCCGCACCTTCCGGATCACATCAAAGCCGCCCATCGCCCGCATCACCAGCGTCGTCACTAGGACCCTCGGCCGGTACCGCTGGATCATCTCCAGCGCCCGCGTCGGGTCGTCACACACCCGGCTCCGCACCCCCGACGACTCGAGTGTCGAGGCGCTCTCCTCCAGGAATGCCGGGATGTCGTCCACGATCAGCACGCCGGGCCGGTGTGATCGGGTTTTCGTATCCGAGCTCATAGTGGTGATAAAATAACAACGTTACCGTGATAAATAAACACCCTATCGGCAACCGTCGCTAAGGAAGCGCAGCGAAAGCATTGCCGCCCGTTCCGCCGGCGATGGCGTCGGGCTCAACCGGTGCGTCTGTCGGTGTCTTGGGTCGTCAGTCGGCCTGGGGGTTGTCCGCGGGCTGGGTCGCGGCCCAGCGCACGCCGTTGACGATCAGGTGGTGCAGCCCCCACTTCTTCTCGGGGTGCGGCGAGTAGAGGATGACCCGGCCGTTGCCATATGGAGCCCGGGCGATAGCGGTCGTGCCGATCATCACGCCGGTGGGTGCGCCCTTCTTGGCGATCTCGGTCGCGTAGGTGGCCAGGGTCTCATAGGCGGGCAGGTCGGGGTGATCGCCGGGGGCCAGAAGCGGGCCCTGGCCGTAGAAGACCTCGCCCTGCCGGGACCGCTGATCGAGGGCGGCTCGGCCCTCGGGGGTGAAGTCGAGGATGGTCTGACCGGTCCCGCGGTTCCAATGCTTGGTGTCGAGTACCTTCGCGTTGATGAGGTTCAGCGACCACTTGTAATGGGACGATGCGAGGTAAGCCCCGGCACAGACCCCGACGTAGCCGCCGCCCTGGGCGACGAAGTCTTTGATGTTCTGAGCCCCCGCGTCGCCGAGCCGTTTGGCCTGGCCGCTGCCGGAGCCGCCGGGGAGGATCAACGCGTCGAACCCGCCGCTGACGAGTATGCCGTTCTGGATGTCCTCGGGGGTGATCCGGGTGCACACAAAGCCCGCGTCTGGCGCGAGGATGTGCATCAGGTTTTTGGGGCCGGCAGCCGAGCCGTTGGTGTGGTCATAGACCGCGATCCGCAGCGGATCGGGCTGGTGATCAGCCTCAGCCAGGGCGGGTGCCGCGACCATCAGCATGGCGATCAGAAACACGGCGGCGGTCGGGTGGATACGGATCATGGGGCAAACTCCACTGGGGGTAGTCAGGATCAACGGGGGGCGGCGGGGGTCGTCACCGCCGCAGGGACAGAGAGGTTTAGGCCGAGCGCGGCGTTGGTGCGTCGGTCGTCACCAACGCCGACCCATCGCCCCACCCGCCCAGGCTGTTCCTTCGAGCGGGTGAGGACGTTCACGCCGCCGAAGTACATCATGCTTTCTTCCATGATCTGGGCGTCCCAGCCGGCGGCTTCGAGGCGGGCTTCGAGGGCTTCCACGCCGGGCCCGGCTTCGAGATGGACCTCGCGCCGAGCCGCCTCGCTGTTGTAGGCGTCTCGGACATGCACGCGGGGCCGATCGACGGCCTCCTCGGCGGTGAGCCCCTCGTCCAGGATGCCACGCAGCACGTGGAGCACCCCGGTAGGGATGCGCTGCCCGCCCGGCACGCCCAGTGCGAGTTCTACGCCGTCGTCGCCGATCACCAGCGTTGGGGCCATCGTGCTCCGCGCCCGGATGCCGGGCCCGAGGTAGTTGGGCGACCGGGTCGTCCGCGTGGCGAAGTTGTTCATCGAGTTGTTGAGCACGATGCCCGTGCCCGGCACGACGACGCCCGAGCCGAAGTGGTGGCCCAGTGATTGGGTGGCGCACACGACGTTGCCGTGGGCGTCGGCGACGATGAAGTGCGACGTGCAGGATAGGCGTTCGTCGAGCAGGATCGAGGCCAAGGCGCGCCGCGATCGGATAGGGCTGGCTTCGGCGGCTTTCGCGGACGGGTCGAACTCTTGCACCGCCCGAGCGAGGTCTCGGATCTTGCCGCGTTGGAGCAGCCGACGAAGCGAGTCGACCGGGTGGGCGCGCCCGCCGAGGTGGGCACGGACGATCGGGTAGACGTGATAGATCACCCGGGCGGTGGCGTCGACCGTCTCGGCGTGGCGCTGTGCGGCGTCGGTGGCGGCCGGCTCGGGGAGCAGGTCCAGGCAGGCGAGCGTGAGCAACACCGACGCCCCGCCGGTCGCGGGGGGCGCCCCTGCAGCAACGCGTCGGCCCCGGAACTCCACCGATGGGGCGTGGCCCACGTAGGGCCGGAACGTTGCGAAATCACGCGGCGTCATCCACCCGCCGGCGTCTTGGACATGTCGAGCGATCGCCTCGCCGATCGGGCCGCCGTACATCGCGCCGGGGCCTTGGTCACGGATGATCCGTAGCGTGCGGGCCAGGTCCGGGTAGCGGACTAGATCGCCGTTGCCCGGCGGCTCGCCGTTGGGCAGGAACACCTCGGCCCCTTGTCCCGCGATGAGCTTGTCTTCGGCGGTGTTGGCCGCCGAGGTGTCGTAGCGGTCCGCCACGACGCCGTTCTCCGCGGCATCGACCGCGGGCTGGACCAGGTCGGCCCACTGCAGCGTGCCCCACCGCCGATGCGCAGCCGACCAGCCGGCGAGCATGCCCGGCACCGCTGCGGCCGTCGCCCCGTAGCGTTTCTTCTGTGTCGGCAGGGCGGCGTACGCCTCGACATCGATCGACCGGCTCGCCTGATCCAGCGATTCGACCACGAACGCCCGTCCGGCCTTGGCGTCGTAGTACACCATGATCAGCTTGCCCCCCAGCCCCGAGCCCCAAGGCTCGGCCACGCCGAGGGTCAACGCGGTCGCCACCGCGGCATCGATCGCGTTGCCGCCCCGTTCCAAGATCGTAATCCCCGCCTGCGCCGCCGTCGGGTGAGCCGCCACCACTACCGCGTCGCTCGGCTCGGACACCTCCGCAGCCGTGGTGGGCAATGCGATGCCGAACGCGAGAAGAAGGTGCAGGGATAGGAAGCGGCAGGCGTCAAGCATAATGGGTCTTCTCACGAGAGCGTGTCGGGACTCAAGCGGCACGGGTACGCATCACGCTTCACGGGTAACGGGGATCGACCTTGCCGTCGCCGCTGAACCACCCGATGTAGATGTCTTCATCGATGCCGAAGGTGGTCGCACGGCCGTCGGCCCACAACGCGTTGGCGGTATCGCCGTGCCGGAAGAAGCCACGCTCGATCTGCTCGAAGGGCACCTCGTACTGGGTGTAGACCGCAAGGTTGTCCCCGAAGACACCGGTGGGGTCTTCGTCTCCCTCGCTCATCTGTTCAAAGCCGTCGAAAGCAATGATGAACTCGGAGCTCTGCTTCAACAGAGCGCTCGGGTACGACAGGTTGCCACTGAAGATGGTGGAAAAGCCGGTCTGCTCGTCGTCCACCCAGTCGTAGTTGCGGTTGAAGAGCGTCGCTTCACCGGTGATGGGGGGGACGTTGTCGTTGTTGGGGTCGTCCTGACGCCAGCCGTTGAAGGCGTAGGCACTGTTTTGGACCAGCTCCGTTTCTTCGCCGTCGTGGAGGATGGCCTGCAGGTCGCCCGGCTCCACGGAGGGGCAGGACCAGAGCTCGTCCGGGATATCACCGTTCTGCTTAGAGTAGAGATACCCCCAGTAGGCATCGCCGTAGTCGGACTGAACTTCCAGCGGGAGCGGGTTGCCTGACACGGAGTCCACCCACAGGTTGCCGTCGGCCCTCGGAGCGCCGCGGTCGTCGTTGGAAGTTTCGTAGGAGATGAAGGCGATGCCGATTTGCCGGAGGTTGGACAGGCATGCGGCACGCTGTGCCGAGACGCGTGCGGCACCGAGCACCGGGAGCAGGATGGCGACCAGCAGCGCGACGATGCTGATCACGACCAGCAGCTCGATGAGCGTGAAGGCGGACGGGTCGGAGCGGCGAGCGGTCGAGCCACGGGGTTCAGACACGGGGGATTCCATCGTTTCAATGACGAGAGCGGCAGGCCTCATATAGCTCGTGCAAAACGGGTGCCATATAACGCCCAGAACGCGGCGGGATGGTCGCCATCACGCGCTGTTTGTGTTACCCACGTGTTGCTGGGGTGTCAACGCTTTGTTCGTCGGCGGGCAGTGCTCCACACGCTGAACCTGCCTGTCGGCAATTGGCCCGAGTAATGGTCTGCATCCTGAGGCAACGCCGGTCAGCAGGGGTATCTGTGTTGCTTAATAGCCAACAGATCGTGCTGATACGTGATGATTCATCAACGACGGAGCACGACGCAAGTGAGGCAACACGCAGCCCCAAGTTGCCGCCGGAGCGGTTCGGCGTGTCGTTTCGGCTGTCGCGAGAGCGTGGCACACGTTTTGCGGTTGCGGTGGCATGCCGACAGAGGACATGCGTCAGTTCGCAGCGGGATACCGGGCACGTGGTCAATGGGCCATGCGGCTGGTTGTGTGTGTTGCGGCCGCGTTTGCCGTTGTGCCCGCGACGGCCGGCTACGTGATCGAGCGGGTCGACCTTGAACAGTTTGATGTCCCGCTGCGGAGCCCGTTCCAGACCGCCAAGGCGACCAGCACGTCTTGCTACGGGGTGCTGGTCACGCTGCACGCGGTGGACGAGGCATCGGGTCGACGGGTCCGGGGGATCGGCACGATCCTGCCGCGGAGCCTGGTGACCAACGAGATCCGGCGTGATTCGTGGGCCGCCTCGCAGCAGATGGCTCAGGCCATCCGGGGCACTCCGCTGACCGGCAAGGATCTCGCTGCAGACCTGGCCACCGCCGACCGGGTGGTCCGCTCGCTTAGCGAAGCGGCCAACGCGTTCGAGCTGACCACGAAGTACCCGCCCGCCGCCGACCGGCAGCTGCGGGCCACACTCTGCGGCTTCGACATCGCGCTGCTCGACCTGATCGGGCAGCTTTATGACCAGCCGATCTGGGCACTGCTGAATCCCGGCAGCCCGCGGACGCACATCAAGCGGTCCGCCCCCACCTACGGCACCGGTACGGGCCCCGCGTCGCTGAGTCGACGCGTGCCGGCTGCGCACCCCGCCTACGACGCGATCCGGATGAAGATCGGGACAGACCTCGAAGCCGACCCCGAGCGGGTGGCCGCGGTGGCGGAGGCGTTGGTGGCTGCCGGGCGGACGGAGACCGCGGTCTGGGTCGATGTCAACGCCGCGTGGAAGTCTGCCGAGCCGTCGATCGAACAGCTCACCCGGCTAGCCGAGGTCCTCGAGCAGGCCGGCTTTACCGCGACGTTCATCGTGGAACAGCCCACCGCGGAGGACGACCTCGACGCGTTGCGTGACGTGACGCAGACGGTGCGTAGCTGGAGCGGCCGGTACGGGTTCAGCATCCAGACCATGGCCGACGAATCGATCTGGCTGCTGTCCGACGTGCAGCGGCTGGTGGAGCTGGACGCAGCCGACATGGTGAATATCAAGCTGCAGAAGGCGGGGGGGCTGCAGGTGGCGATGCGGATGGGGCTGTACCTACAAGAGCACGCGCCGGGCGTGGGTGTCTACCTCGGGGGTCTGGTGATGACCGACCTCGGGGCGTGGGCGAACGTGCAGGCGAGCTTCGCCCTGCCGCGTCTGGACTACCAGACCAGCGGGGCCCCGCGTCGGAACTTCTCGGACAATATCGCGGCCTTTCCCCTGACGTACGCGTTCGACCGCAGCATCCGACGCCCGACCCAGTCGGGGCTGAGCACGTCGGTCGACCGCGATGCGTTCAAGCCCTTCATTGAAAAGACCCACGTCGTCGGGCGGTTGCCCGATCGATTCACTTCCCCCAGGAGACTGCCTTGACCTCGACCTCACGAACCATCCGGGTGGCCCAGTTTGGCTTAGGCCCGATCGGGCTGGAATCGCTCCGTCTGCTGGCGTCTATGCCGTGGGCCGACGTTGTGGGCGGGGTGGATATCGATCCGCTCAAGCAGGGGCTCACACTGAGCGAGCTCTGCGGTGAGCCGGCGCTCGGTGAGGCCCGGGTCTACGACAGCTTCGACGCGCTGGCCGCCAAGGCCGCGCCCGACGTGGTGCTGCACACCGCGGGGTCGAACGTGGAACAGACGATCGCCCAGATCCTCCCGATGGTCGAGGCGGGGGTCTGCGTGGCGACGACCTGCGAGCCGATGCTGTACCCCTGGCTGACCGCCCCTCGTTCGGCGGAGATGCTTGATGCGGCGGCCGAGGTCCGGCAGGTCAGTGTGGTGGGGACGGGGGTCAACCCGGGCTTCGTGATGGATATGCTGCCCGTGGTCGCGTCGGGCGTGATGCACCGTGTGGACCGTATCGATGTGCTGCGGGTGGTCGATGCCAGTACGCGTCGGATGCCGCTGCAGCGGAAGGTCGGCAGCGGCATGGTGCCGGCCGAGTTCGAGGCCCGCTTCGCGGAGGGCAAGGCCGGCCACGCGGGCTTCCGGGAGTCGGTGGCGATGATCGCCGCGTCGATGGGCTGGCCTGTCGAGGCTGCCGCGATCCGCGAGACGCTCTCCGCGGTGGTGGCCGACCAGCCGATCGAGACCGAGTACTTCCACGTCGAGCCGGGCCAGACCCGCGGGTTACACCAGGTCGTCACGTTCGAGCACGAGGGCCAGGAGGTCATCAAGCTCGACCTGACCATGGCACTGGCCGAGCCGAACCCCCGCGACGTCATCACGCTGCACGGCCAGCCCGACCTCACGCTCGAATTCCCCGACGGCGTCGCCGGCGACACCGCTACCGTCGCCGCGTTGGTCAACTGCATCCCACGCCTGCTCGACGCCAAGCCCGGCGTCCGATTGATGACCGATCTGGCTGCTCCGGTCCGCCACGCCGCACCGGCCCCCGCACCCGCGTCCGCCCACCCCGAACCCCCCACGGTCCACACCTTCAAGACCGAACCCTACCGCTCAACCCCGCAGGCCACTTCGCCCGCCTAACCCAACCACTGGTCTCGGCCTGCTGTTCCGAGATGCGATACTTACTACCCAGGAGAGGATCCATGATGAAACCCACGACCTGCCAACTGCTGGCGACACTCGCCATCTCGGCAGCGTGCAGCGGTGCTGTGATCGCTGCCCCGTTCACTCTGCTCAGCGACGACTTCGAGGACGGCAACCGCGACGGCTGGTTTCAGTTCGACCAAGGCTTGGCCAATGGAAACGATGGCCAGCCTGGCCTGGTCATCAGCGTCGTAGGCTCGCCCGACTCCGCCCTTAACGGGGGCGGCAGCAACAACGAGCTGCGGCTCGAGTACGGCGACAGCGGGTCGACCCGCGGCCTGTACACCTACTTCAACCCCGTCACGCTCGCTACGCCCGGCGACTTCATCGAGCTGACGTTCCTCGCCTCCAATCGCTCGGCGATCGATACCAATATCGGCAGCATCTTTTCCGAAGGCTTGCGCTTCGGCTTCTTCGACAGCCAGGGCAGCCAGCCCGAGGTCGAAGGGATCGACATCGGTGATAGCAACGACATCGGCTTCTTCGCCGCCGTCGATACCAACGCCTCAACCAGCAGCGACTCGGCCGAACTGCACGACACCGTTGCGTCGGCAAGCACGCCGCTGACCACGGGCGGTAACGCCGGACGGATCGCCAATGACGACAACGACGGCGACCCCGACCCGCTGTCCCTCTCGCTCAACGACTTCTTTGAGTATCAGCTGCGCTTCGAGGTGAATGCCCTCAACGGCCTGGACATCCTCCTAGCCAACAACGAGACACCCGCACCGGTACTGCCTGGCGACCCGGATGAGCGGCTCACGGCGACCGTTGCCCTGCCTTCCACCACCACGTTCGATGCGCTCTACCTCGGCTTGTTTAACGTCGACGGCAGCGATATTCGGATCGATGATGTCCTGGTGACCACCAACGTGCCTGAGCCCAGCTCGCTGCTGTTGGCGGGACTGGGCACGGCCATGCTCCTTACCCGGCGGCGGCGGTGAGTCGGACGCTCGGCTTGATCGCGGTGCTGGCGGGGGTAATGGGGGTGATGCTCGTTGGTGCGCAGCCCGTCGTCGCTGAGGGTGACGGCGTGGGTAAGCCCCTGATCGACGTTGCTTTCGACGACCCCGCCGGCACGCCGCTCGCCGAGGTGGAGCTGAAGACATCCGCCGAGACGCCCGCCGAATTCAATGACTCCCCGCTGAATAGTGCGACCGATGGACGCGGCGGTTTCGTGGTCCGTCGCCCTGCCGATGGGCCACAGAACAGCTACATCAACCTCGAAGGCTTCAACATCGAGGCCGCGCCGGTTTATGTGACGACCGTGATCCGCGCGTACCACCTCGCCGGGACCTCCACGTTTGAACGGCTCAACGTCGGGCTGGCCGACAGCAACCACCCCAGCCGGCCGCGTGCGGTGGCGCAGTTCGTCTTCGACCGCAACGACGACGGCGACGTCGAGCTCAACCTCCAAGCCTTTGGGGCTTTGGCGGAGAACCCGGAGCAGAAGGTCGTGCTGCCCGGTCGGCTGGATCAGCCGTTGACGGTGGTGATGAAGTACGACGCGGCCCGTCAGGTCATGGAGGGGTCGTGCCGGGTCGGCGACGGGCCGTGGGTCTGGCTGGGCGAGGGGAGGACGGATCGGAACCGCACGGCGTGGTACCTCCGGTTCCGGGCGACGGGGAACTGGAGCTCGACAGACGCCGAGCGGCTGGTGGTCGACCGGATTCTGGTGTCGCGTGACGACCCGCGGCGGGCCGGCCTGCAATAAATCACGTCTTTCGAGCGGTGAATTGACGGCTTTGCATTGACGGGGCGTGTGGATCGGCTATCTTGTGTGGCTCGCCACAGCCCGTGGCGACGGCCAACCACGAGCCAGGATCGTGGTAGACGCGGCCGCCACTTTTGGCGGACCAACTCGAAAGGACAACCCTGTGGCGAAGAAAGTCACTTCTCAGTTCAAGATCCAGGCGCCCGGCGGCTCGGCCACCCCAGCCCCGCCCATCGGTCCCGCCCTCGGCCAGCACGGCGTCAACCCCGGCCAATTCATCCAGCAGTTCAACGACGCGACCCGCCCCCTCAACGGCAAGGTCGTCGGCTGCGTCATCACCGTCTACGAAGACCGCTCCTTCACCTTCGAGGTCAAGGCCCCGCCGGTCGCCGTGCTCATCAAGGACAAGCTCGGCATCTCCTCCGGCTCCGGTGAGCCCAACACCAAGAAGGTCGGCGAGCTGACCATGGACCAGGTCCGTGAGATCGCGGAAGAGAAGGCCAAGGAGCTCACCGGGCTTTCCATCGAAGCGATGATGAACACCGTGATGGGCACCGCCCGGTCCATGGGCGTCACCGTCGCCAGCGCGTAACCCCAGCCGGTCCGGCTAACCCTCCTCCGGACTTCCCCCCGAATTGATTGCCACCCCGCGGCCGGCGAACGACGCCGAGCACCGCCTCCGAAAGGAACCCCCATGCCCCGTCAAGGCAAGGCCTACCAGGCCGACTCCCGCAAGGCCCCGACCGACCCGCAGCCGTTGACCGCGGCGGTCCAGACGCTCAAGCAGTTCAAGGCCCGCAAGTTCGACATGTCCGTCGAGCTGGTTATGCACCTGGGCATCGACGACAAGCAGGCCGACCAGCAGCTGCGTGGCGCGATCTCGCTGCCGCACGGCATCGGTCAGAGCAAGCGGGTCATCGCGTTCGTCGGTCCCGAGAAGCTCAACGACGCGATGGGTGCCGGGGCGATCAAGGCCGGCGGCGAAGAGCTGGTCAAAGAGATCGAAGAGGGCTTCATGGATTTTGATGTTGCGGTGGCTGAGCCCGCGATGATGCGGGTCGCCGCCCGGCTCGGGCGTGTCTTAGGCCCCAAGGGCCTGATGCCTTCGCCCAAGGCCGGTACCGTGACCAACGACGTCGCCACCGCCGTCAAGGAGCACACCGCCGGCAAGGTGCAGTACCGCAACGACAAGTTCGGGAACGTCGCCGCGGCGATCGGGAAGTTCTCGTTCGACGCCGACCAACTCACCGAGAACGCCCAGGCGTTTATCGACCACATCAATAAGATCAAGCCCGCGTCCTCCAAGGGCCAGTACATCAAGAACGCCGCGATCTCCGCGACCATGACGCCCAGCGTCCTCGTCGCCGTTTAATCCTGACCACACCATCGATATCCAACCTCGGAGCTCCCCATGAGCCGCCCCGTCAAAGAACTGATCACCAACGATTACAAGAGCCGCTTCGCCGAACTGGAGGGGGCCGTCGTCGTCAACCTCCAAGGCCTCGACGCGCTGACCAACAACGAGATGCGGACCGATCTGCAGGGCAAGCAGATCAAGATCACCATCGTCAAGAACAGCCTCGCCAAGAAGGTGTTCGCGGGGACCGATCTCGAAGGCCTCAACGAATACCTCACCGGGCCCAACGCCCTGGTCTATCCGATTGGCGAGGACGCCTCGGTGGTCACGACCGCCCGTGAGCTGATCGACTGGGCCAAGAAGCTCGAGTCGCTGGAGTTCCGCGGGGCGGTGCTCGACGGCATCCAGTTCGGTCCGACCGAGATCAAGAAGCTCTCGGAGTACCCGACCAAGGAAGAGGCCCAGGCCCAGGCTGTCACCCTGCTGCTCTCCCCGGCCCGCAACCTCGCCGGTGCCCTGGGCAGCCCGGCCGCCAATATTGCCGGCATCCTCAAGACGATCCAAGAGAAACTCGAAGCCGGCGAGGAAATCAAGAAGGCGGGGTAACCCCGTTTTGCTTACACGTTTGTTTAACCACAACCCGCTCTCGACTGGCCCCGTGTGGGTTAAATCATGGTACGTGCCGTGACCTATCGAAAGCCCAATGTTTGGAGTTCATCCATGTCCGAAGTAGCAGAAGCAGTCAAGGAGCTCGGCGACAAGATCGTCGGGCTAACCCTCAAGGAAGCCGTCGATCTGGCGGACTACCTCAAGGAGGAATACAACATCGAGCCCGCCGCTGGCGGTGCGGTGATGATGGCCGGCCCTGCCGGTGGTGGCGACGGTGAAGCCGCCGAAGAGAAGACCGAGTTCGACGTCGTGCTCACCGCGGCCGGCGACCAGAAGATCAAGGTCATCAAGGCCGTCCGCGAGGCCACCGGCCTCGGCCTCAAGGAAGCCAAGGCGATGGTCGACGGCACCCCCGCGACGCTTAAGGAAGGCCTGCCCAAGGAAGAGGCCGAGAAGCTCGCCGAGGCGATCAAAGAGGTCGGCGGCGAGGTCGAGCTTAAGTAGCCCGATCGCGTTCACCTCATCTGTAAAAACGACAACGCCCCCGTGCCCTCGGGGGCGTTGTCGTATCAGGAGAATGGCACGCCCGGAATCAGGCGTCCGGAAGGGCGAGGTTTGGCAGCCGTCTTACTTATGGATCGCCGCCGTAGAGCAGGTAGTCGCTGGGCTCGATGAGTTGATCGAATTCGATACCGATCTGATGGATCCGGCCCGTGATGTATTCGCAACGTCGGACGGTGCCGGTGAGGCGCTGTGGCCCCTTATTGGCACAGGTCAGAAACATACTGCAGCGCGAGCCGACATGGAGGTATTGGCCGTGAAAGAAGCCGACTCCCGAGGCGGAAAGGTCGCGGGTGCGGACGACGAAGCGGACGCGGTTGCCCCCGGGGTGGTCGATTTCGCAGACGGCCTGGACCATATTGCGATAGGGCACACGCTCGAACTCGCGCTCAGCGGCGTAGTTGGCGTCGGCGGCTTCGCGGTCGAGGTCGTTGGCGAGCTGACGCCATTCGGCGTCGCTGATCCGCAGGGTATCGATGTATTTTCCGGATTCTTCTGATCGTTTAAGGCGTGGCACTTAGGACCTCCCGTGTAACAATCGTTACGGGTGGCCCCCCCGAACCGGTGTGTTTGACCTCCGGCAAAGACATCTTCGGCGGATCAAACCTGCGACTTGACTTCAGCAGTACTCGGAAGCGCTGGTGTGCCACACATGCGGGCACAGGAACGCGAGAAAGCCTCGATGCGTTCAATAGCGGCGTGGTTTTGGTAAAGGGTCGGGGTTCAGCCGCCGACGGAGACCGGAGCGACGCGCCCGGTGAAGCGTTCGGGCTCGATCAGTTCATCGAAGGCGATACCGATCATGTGGATACGCCCCTGCACGAGGTGGCAGCGTTTGACCGTGCCGCCGAGCCGGGTCATGCCGGTGTCCTGAGCCATGAGGATCACGGAGCAGCGGGATTCGGGGTAGAGGTATTGGCCGTGAAAGAAGCCGATGCCCGAGGCTGAGAGGTCGCGGGTGCGGATCGAGAAACGGGCGAGGTTTCCGCCGGGGTGCTCGACCTCGCAGATGGCCAGGGCCATGTCGCAGTAGGCGATCCGCTCGAAGCCGCGTTTGGAGCTAGTCGGTGGCTGCGGGTTTTTTTCGTCCAGCTTCTTGACCAGTGAGATCCAAGCCTCGTCGGTCAGCTTGAGGGTGTCGATGCACCCTTCGAGTTGTGCTTCGGTGAGCCGGATGGTCATACAGCGATCCCCCCTTGGTCTTGTATGGCGGTGTCGTCGCCGCCTATGTTGCCCGTCGTCGGCAGACGGCACACAGAGCTAAACGCGATCAACAAGTCTTTGGGGCGATCGCCCGTTGCGGTAGCGGTTGTGCGGCCGGTCACGACTTTGACGGGGTCACTACTCGGGCAGATACGTCAGGAATGGTTCGACGTCGATGGGCTGATCGAAACGGATGCCGACCTGATGGAGCTTGCCGCGGAGGAACTCGCAGCGTGCGATGGTGCCCCGGACGGTGACGAGCCCCCGGCCGTGGGCACCGAGGACGGCGAGGCAGGGCGAGCCGGTGTGCAGGTAGCTGCCGTGGAGGAAGCCGAAGCCGCCGGTGCTGATGTCGCGGGGTCGGACCTTGAACCGGGACCACTCGTCTTTCGGGTCCGGTGGGGCGACGGCGAGGAGGACCGAACTGAGGTTGCGGTAGGGAATCCGCTCGTCGGTGCGGGTCTCTTCGGTGACACGTATCTTCGCCGAGGCCCGATCCAGGTGGCTGACCAGCGTCATCCACTCGGCATCGCCGATGCGGAGCGTGTCGATCGCGGGCTGGGAGTCGGCGTGCGGATTCATAGGCATACCCCCACCTCCGACTGCATCCGATTGCAGCCGGTCGTTCTCAGGAGTATCGACCGGATAACAGTCCCGCTTCACCGGGCGGACGCCACCAAACGACACCCGTACAATGCGTGCGTGTCGGACGCCGAGCCCTCCCCGCAACCTGAGCCCCATGCACAACCCGACGGCCCGCTGGACCCGTTGCACACGCTCGGCGCGGCCGGGCCCATCACCCGACGCCTCGGCGACCGCTACGAGCCCCGCCCCCAGCAGCTCGACATGGCCCGGGCCATCGACCACGCCCTCCGCGGCGGCACCCCGCTGCTCGCCGAGGCGGGCACCGGTGTCGGCAAGTCCTTCGCTTATCTGGTCCCCGCGATCGCCCAGGTGGTCAATAGCCAGGACAAGGACCACCGCCCGAAGATTGTCATCTCGACGCACACGATCGCGCTGCAGGAGCAGCTCATCGAGAAGGACCTGCCGCTGCTCAATGCGGTGATCCCCGACGAGTTCACGGCCGTGCTCGTCAAGGGCCGGGGCAACTACATCTCCCGCCGGCGTGCGGCGCGTGCGTGGGAACGGCAAGCTCAGCTGTTCGATGAGTCCGGGCAGCTGCGGTCGCTCGAAGCGATCACCGACTGGCTGGAGACGACGACCGACGGTTCGCTGGCGACGCTGCCGCAGCTGCCATCCCCCGCGGTGTGGTCGGATGTGCGGTCGGATAACGAGGATTGCATGGGTAAGCGGTGTCCGAGTTACGAAACCTGTTTCTATCAATCGGCACGCCGGCGGATGATGCGGGCGGACCTGCTGGTCGTCAACCACGCGTTATTCTTTGCGGACCTGGCGATGCGGGCGCAGGGGTTCGGGGTGCTGCCGCCGTACGACGCGGTGGTCTTGGATGAGGCGCACACGATCGAGGACGTGGCGGCGGACTACTTCGGGCTGTCCGTTTCGCACTTCCAAATCTCGTTCCTGCTCGGCCGGCTGTACAACGAACGCCGAGGCAGAGGTCTGCTGGCGAACCTCATCGGCAAGGGGGTGGACTCGCAGCTGCTGAACCGGGCGATCGGGTTGGCGTCCCTGGCCCGCAGTGCGTCTGACCACTTCTTCGATGAACTCGCGGCGTGGCAGGAGACGCACGGGCGATCGAACGGCCGGCTGGACGAGCCGCCACTGGTGGATAACACGCTGACCGAGCCGTTGACGCAGCTGTCGCTGGCGTTGTACCGGGTCAAGGACGAGCTGGATAAGGATGAGGACCGGATGGAGATGGCGTCGTTCGCGGACCGGGCACGGGGGTGCGGCGAGACGCTCAAGGCCCTGCTGGAGCAGAGCGCGACAGACCACGTGTACTGGATCGAGGTGAGCCAGCGCCGTGGGTTCAAGCGGGTGAAGCTGCAGTCGTCGCCGATCGAGGTCGGGCCGTTGCTTCGGCAGCATCTGTTCGAGGCGAAGGGGTCGCGCAACCAGCCGCTGCCGGTGGTGCTCACGAGCGCGACGCTGGCGACGGCGGCGGCCGAGCCGAAGGGGTCGGGGGCTGGCGATTCGGTGAAGGCGGGTGAGCGTTCACCGTTCCATCACCTTGCGGGGCGTGTTGGTGCGGAGGGGGCGGCGACGATCCAGCTGGGGTCGCCGTTCCGGTATGCGGAGCAGGCGGAGCTGTATGTCGCGCCGCGGATGCCGGACCCGAAGGACAAACGGTTTTTCGACGCGTTGGTGCCGGCGGTGCTGGAGCAGATCGACGCGACCGATGGCGGGGCGTTCGTGTTGTTTACGAGTTATGCCTTGCTGCGCAAGGCCGGCGACGCGTTGGCCGGTCCGTTGCGGGGTCGCGGGATGCCGCTGCATGTGCAAGGCAATGACGTGCCGCGTAATCAGCTATTGGACCGTTTCAAGCATGACCAGCGGTCGGTGCTGCTGGGGACCGATTCGTTTTGGCAGGGTGTCGATGTGCCGGGGCCGGGGCTGCGTAACGTGATCATTACGCGCCTGCCGTTCACCGTCCCCGACCGGCCTTTGATCGAGGCACGCACGCAGAAGATCGAGTCGCGGGGCGGCTCGTCGTTCTTCGAGTATTCATTGCCCGAGGCGGTGCTGAAGTTCAAGCAGGGCTTCGGTCGGCTGATCCGCACCGCGACTGACACGGGGCGTGTGGTCGTGCTCGACCCCCGCATCGTGTCGAAGTCCTACGGCAAGAAGTTCATCGCGGCGCTGCCCGAGCTGCCGGTGCGCGACCTGTGTGTGTCAGGAAGCACGGAGTCATCGGAAGGCGACGATCACTGGCCGGATGACAATGTCGCTTTTACCGAAGCCAACCGCCGCTCGGATTTGTGAACCGCAACAAATGCTTTAGGTCAGTCTTGGCAAGTTCGGGTAACACGCTTGTGCCGAAAAGGCTAAGGCTTGTACTGTTTGTCTAGTTCTCGTTCCACCCACGCGTTGAACTCATCCACCGCTTCGGGGCTTGGCTTTGGCCCGGACTGCGTCGAAGAGCTGTCCGTTGCTGGGTCCGGAACAAGCAAAATCTCAGTTTGCTTGGAGCATCCATACAGTGTGGTCAGCCCGCATAAGACGATGAGCCATCGTCCGAAGCCGGTGCGTAATCGCACATAGGGATGGTCTCTGCGCGGGCGGTTAGGCATTGGCTTGGCCCAGGAGGTCTGACGGCGTGTTCCAGTCGCTGAAGACGAAATTGCTGAAGGCGTTTCGGGAGCGGGGGGCTTGTTCGGCGTCCTTCATCCAGTCTTCGGTGAGGGTGGCGGGGTCGCCGGGGTAGCCGAGGGCGGCGGCGGTGAAGGGCTCGAAGGGGGTGGGGATGTGGTAGGTGCCGCGGGCTTTGTCGAGGTCGACGCCGGCCATCTGGTGGACGACGAGGCCGAGCGCGGTGGCCTGAGCGCAGAGGTTGCCCATGGCGAGCCCGATGTCGTGGGACCAGACGCGGTTGTCTTTGTCGTTCTTGGTGAAGGTGGTGCGGCCCACGGTCAGGAGCAGGACGGGCGCCGCCTTGGCCCAGGCCTGATTAGCTTCGACGAGACAGCCGAGGAGCTTTTCGTAGGCACTTCCGGGGGCGTCGGGCTGATCTTTCGTGGCGACGATGAAACGCCAGGGCTGTTCGTTGAACGCGGAGGCGGCCCAGCGGCTGGCGTCGAAGAGGCTGCCGAGTTTTTCGGGTTCGATGGGGGTGTCGGCGAAGGCGCGGGGGCTCCAGCGGTTTGCCAGAGCATCAAGGATGGGGAACTGGGTGTCGGCGGGCTTGTCCATGGGGGGCTCCTATCGGTTGGCCCGATGGTAGGCGGCTGCCCCGGAAGTGTCCGCGGGCACCTTCGGTGCACCCGCTACACGGCATGGGAGTTGTCACCCTGTCAAGTCAGTAGGCGGTCGGCGACGGCGGCGTGCTCGTCTTCGGGGATCAGGTGGGGCTTGTCGTCGTCGTCGCGGGTGACTAGGCCCATCTCGGAGAGGGCGTGGAGGGCGGCGGCCTGCTCGGCCTGCTTCTTGGAGGCGGCCCAGGCGGGGGGGAAGCGGTGCTCGTCGAGCTGGACGGCGACCTGGAACGACTTGCTGTGGTCGGGGCCCTTCTCGTCGAGCACGGCGTACTCGGGGTGCTTGGGCAGGTGTTTCTGGGCGAACTGCTGGAGGACGGACTTGAAGTTTTGCTGGTGGGTCGACACGCGGGCCTCTTCGATGACCGGGCCCATGTGGCGGAGGATGAAGTCGCGGGCGGGGTTGATGCCGCCGTCGAGGTAGATCGCGGCGATGACGGACTCGAAGACATCGGCGGCGACGGAGGCGGGCAGCGCCTGCCGGCCGGTCATGCCCTTGCCGAGGGAGAGCATGTCGTGGAGCTTCATGGCCTTCGATAGCTTCGCGCACGTCTTACGGGAGACGACGGTGGACTTGATCTTGGTGAGTTCGCCCTCGAGGAGTTCGGGGTAGGCGTGATAGAGGTGTTCGCAGATGACGTAGCCGAGGATGGCGTCGCCGAGGAACTCGAGGCGTTCGTTGGAGTTCAGCCGGCCGTCGGCGGAGGAGGCGTGGGTGAGGGCCTCGGCGAGGAGGTCGGGCTGGTTGAACCGGTAGCCGAGGACAGCGTGGGCTTGCTCGATCATGGGGTGCCGGGGTGTGGAAGCGGTTGAGGCCGAGCGGGGATAGTAACGCGGCAGCGCTATTTGGGGTGCAAAGCGGCGGGCGATGGCTTGTCAGGGGGTAATGGGTCGGATACGGTTCGGGTCAATGCTAAAGATGTCATTCCAGTGTTTTTGCCGGTCGACGTGTTGGGCTTGGGTGATGGGCGTGGCGGTAGGGATCGGGTGGGGCACGGCGGGCTGTGCGGTCGCGGAGACGGCGGCCGAGACCGGGGCGGATATTCAGGCCTCGACCGCGGCACCGGCGTTCCCGCCGATCGTGGGTGAAGACCAGCCGATCATGCCGTTGTCGGAGGTGCGGATCGGGATGCGGGGGTACGGGCTGACGGTGTTTGCGGGGACTGAGATCGAGGCGTTCCCGGTGGAGGTGCGGGCGATCGTGCCGACGAGCACGCCGGGGCGGGCGACGGTGTGGGTGGACTGTTTGGACCCGCGGATGCAGAAGAGCGGCCCGGTGCAGGGGATGTCGGGGTCGCCGATCTATCTGTGGGACGAGGGGCAGAGCGGTGAACTCGGGGAGGGCGGGCGGCTGATCGGTGCGTTTGCGTTTGGGTACGCCAACACGAACGAGTGCGTCGCGGGGGTACAGCCGATCGAGTACATGCGGGAGACGGGGGGGCGTGCGGATGCGGATCGATCGGCGGAAGCGGCAGCGGAAGCACCCAAGGCTCCGGCGGGGCGGTTGGTGGAGCTGCTGCGTCATGCGGAGTGTGGGATGCCGGCCGCGGCGGGCGTGGTCGGTTCGGGTCAGTACCGGCTGACCGCGGTACGCCGTGCGGTGGAAGGCAAGGCCGGGTCGGGTGAGGGGTTGACGGCATTGCGGGACGCGTCGCGGCGGCTGGGGGTGTTGGCGGGGCGTGACGCGGTGTTGGATGCGTCTTTGCTGGAAGGGTTGGCGGGGTTGCGGGCGGAGCGTGGTGCCGGCGGTATGGATCGGGCGCAGCGGCTGATGCTGCCCATGCGGGTGGGCAGTGAAGGGCTGGCGGAGATGCTCGGGCCGGCGCTTCGGCCGATGGGGATTGTGCCGGTGGGTGGAGCGGGGAGCGGGCCGGGGTTTGGCGGACCGCGAGCGGTGAACGGGTTGGTGGCGGGAGAGCCGGCGCCGTCGATCGATCGGGAGACGAAGCTGGAGCCGGGGTCGATGGTGTCGATCCCGTTGGCGTTTGGGGATATGGACCTGTCGGCGGCGGGGACGGTGACGGACGTGCGGCCGGACGGGACGGTGCTGGCGTTCGGGCACGCGATGTTTGGGTCTGGGCCGGTGGCGCTGCCGATGGCGAGTAGCTACGTGCACTTCATCGCGTCGCTGCGGACGATCAGCTTCAAGAACAGCGGGTCGCTGAAGCTGATGGGGAGCCTGGTGCAGGACGAGGCGTTCGCGGTGGCGGGGACGCGGGACAAGGTCTGGCGGTCGATGCCGATGAGCGTGACGGTGGAGCAGCCGGGCGTGGAGCCGACGACGTACCGGTACGAGGTGGTGGAGCACCCGGAGCTGACGCCGATGATCGTCTTTGCGCTCACGGCGATGAGTTTCGACGCGGTACAGACGATGCCGGCGATGCAGACGCTGCACACGGAGCTGGTGATGAACTTCACGGACGGGCAGTCGCTGGAGGTGGCGATGCCGGTGCTGAACCTGGGGGACGGCCAGACGTTCGGGGCGTTGGTGCCGTTCATCGTGATGCCGTTGATGAACCCGGTGGCGACGCTGCAGCTGGCGTCGGCGGAGGTCCGTCTGCGGAGTGAGCCGGTGCTGAGGTACGGGACGCTGACGGGGGTGACGCTGGATCGTCCGACGGCGCAGCCGGGGCAGACGGTGGGGCTGACCGCGATGGTGAAGCCGGCGGAGGGTCCGGAGCGGGCGGTTCGGCTAGAGGTGCCGGTGCCCGACGACATGGGCGCGGGTCAGGTGTCGTTGCTGGTGGGTGGGGCGAACCTGTACACGCAGTTCACGCTGATGGGCAAGCCGTACCTGATGAACATCTCGGATGGGGGTGACGTGTTGGAGCTGCTGGACACGATTGGGAATATGCCCGCGACACGGCTGTCGGGCATGATCCTGCCCAATGGCGGGGGGGACGGCGGTCTGGGCAGTGGGGTGTCGATGGCGGTGGGGCGGACGGAAATGCCGGGGCTGCCGGGGAGCCGGCTGGCGGTGTTGGGGGGGGCATCGACGACTTCGGTGCTGCCGGTGCTGACGCCGCAGTGGGCGTCCGCGGAGACGGGGCTGATGATCGACGGGGTGCTGGAGCTGCCGTTGGAGATCGTGGTACCGGGCGAGGAGGAGTAGGGCGGCGCTTGGGTATTGCGTGGGTGGTCAGGCTTTGGTGATTGATCTATCTGGATGTATAGGACCGCATGATGAAGCAGAGTGGAATCGGGTTGACGTGTGTAGGTGCGGTGGCTGTGACGCTGTTTTTTGCGGGGGTGGCCTGGGCGATCCAGCCGCAGACGTGGACGCATGACGCGGAGGCGGACTTCGAGCCGGGCGACCCGGACGGCGTGGTGATCACGGACAAGGGTCGGCTTCGGCTGGCGGGTAAAGAGGTCTTGATCAGCGGGCTGCCCGAGCCGGTGTCGGTGGTGTACGGGCTGGCGCGGGTGGGTGAGACGGTGTATGTCGCGGGTGGCCCGGTGGGGTACATCGGTAAGGTGGAAGACGGCGAGGTGGTGGAGGTCAAGGCGTACGACGCGTCCGAGCAGGTCTTCGTGATCGAGTCGTACAAGGGTGGGTTGTTGGCGGGGGTGTCGTCGCCGGAGGGGGCGCGGGTGGAGTGGTACGACGGGTCGTCGTGGTCGGTGGTGGCGGAGCTGCCGGGGGAGCGGTACGTGTGGGATGTGCTGGCGACGGAGCTCGGTGGCGGGGGCCTGGTGATCGCGACGGGGATCGAGGGGCGGGTGTATCTCGCGGCTGAGGATGGGGAGCCAGCGGTCATCTATGACGGGGAGCAGGCGAACGTGCTGTGTCTGGCGGGGGGCGGAGAGGCGGCGGGTGGGGTGTTTGTGGGGACAGACACGGACGGCTGGGTGGTGAAGCTGACGCCGGGCGAAGCGGGTGAAGCGTGGGACCCGTACGTGCTGCTGGATGCGGACGAGGCGGAGGTTGGAGCGTTGCTGCTGGGGCCGGACGGGACGCTTTATGCCGGGACATCGGACGCGGACGAGGCTCGGCCGGGCCGTATGGAGGACCCGGTCGAGGAGGAGACCGGCGAGCCGATGGAGCTCGAGGAAGAGGCGGAGCCGGAAGCCGAAATGGAAGTGGACGCGGAAGCGGCTGAGGAGGTCGTGGAGGAGCCGGCGGCGGTTGAGGGTGAAGAAGAAGCGGCGGACGAGCCGGGGCTGATGGAGGTGACGCCGACCGCGGAGGACCGGGATCGGTTGCGTGAGATGCTGCGGGAGCGGCTGTTGGCAGCAAGGGAATCGGGTCGGCTGGAGGGGCCTGACGTGGATGAGGGCGGAGCAGATGAGGGGGGTGACGGGGCGGACGAGCCGAGGCGTTCGCGGGCGCGGACGGTGTCGGACCGGGAGCGTAAGTCGGGTAACGCGGTGTACGCGATCAGCCCGGAGGGGTTCGTGACCGAGCCGTTCCGGGAGTCGGTGATGATGCTGGCGTTGGCGTTTGACGGGCAGGGCCGGCTGCTGGTTGCGACGGGCGACGAGGGCCAGGTCTACCGCGTCGAGCTGACGGGGAACCGGGCGGTGGCGGAGCTGTTGAAGCTGGAGGCCCAGCAGGTGTTGGCGGTGTTGCCGGATAGTGGCGAGGGTTCGGTGGGGGTGTTGGCGGGGGGCTCAAACCCGGCGGCGCTCATGTACCTGGCGGGTGGCCCAGAGGCGGAGGGGGTGTACACGAGCCCGGTGATGGACGCGGGGCAGGTGTCGCTGTGGGGGAAGATGCGTCTGCGTGCGGGGCTACCTGCGGGGGCGAGCGTGTCGGTGCAGAGCCGGTCGAGCAACGTGGCGGACCCGGACCACGCGGGGTGGTCGGCGTGGGGCGAGACGGTCCAGCTGGACGGTGGGGCGGCGGGGCTGGTGGAGGGGATGGAGCTAAAAGAGGTGGCGGTGGATGCGCCGCCGGCGCGGTTTCTGCAGTACCGGCTGGCGTTTGCCGCCGGGGAAGACGCGGTGGGCACCGGGCCGACGGTGGACCGGGTGGACCTGTCGTATGTGGTGCCGAACCTGCCGCCGGTGGTGTCATCGCTGACGGTGGATGTGCCGGACGCGCCGGACCCGGGGGGGGATGTGGACCCGGTGTACGAGATCGAGTGGGAGGCGGAGGACCCCAACGGCGACGTGCTGACATACCGGGTGGAGTACCGCCCGGTCGGGCCGGTTGGTTCCGAGCGGTTCTTGAAGCTGGCGGAGGACGTGACGGACGAGAGCGTGGACTGGGACACGCGTCGGGTGCCGGACGGGCGGTATGTGGTGCGGGTGGTGGCGAGCGATGCGGTGGACAATCCGCCAGACATGGCCCGCAGCGTCGCGCGGGTGTCGGAGGTGGTCTCGGTGGACAACGGCCGGCCCGAACTGGCGGACGTCGAGCACGCGGTGGAGGGCGGGACGCTCACCGTTTCGGGGGTGGCCTCCGATGCGATTTCGCCGCTGATGTCGCTGGGGTATAGCCTGGACGGGGAGGAGGATTTCCGCGTTTTGGTGCCCGACGACCTGATTCTGGACTCGACAAGCGAGGCGTGGTCGGTTACGCTTCGGGGCTTGGCCCGTGGGCCGCACGTCCTGACCCTGCGGGTTGTGGACGCCCGGGGCAACGCCCTGTACCGCAACGTGTTCTTCGAGGTGCCGTAAGCCCCTCTCGATTGATCCGACCCTCTACCCCGCCTTCAAGAGTTTGCCATGACCACGCACTACCCCAAGCGCCGCAGCCACATCAAGCGTGCCCGCAAGTTCGGGTTCCGTGCCCGGATGCGGACCAAGAACGGCCGCAAGATGATCAACCGCAAGCGTCGGCTTGGCCGGTCGGTCAACGTCCGCAAGTCCTGGTAGCCCTCAGCCCGCGGGTGCCCGGGTTGCGATCGCTTCACGCACGGCGAAGAACGCCGGCTTGGGCTTGAAGGCTGCGTCGAACAGCAAGGCATCGCCCCATCCGTCGAAGAAGCCGGGCACCCACGAGTACCGGTCGGTGAACCCCCAGAACAAGATCGCATCCACCGCCGGGAACTGCATCGCGGTCCGGATGAGCCGGCCATAAACCTCCGCCTGCTTGTCGTAGTGTGCCGCCGCCGGCCCATCGTTGATCGGGACGCGGATGTCGATCTCGGTGAGGTGGACCTTGAGCCCGAGATCGATGATGCGGCCGAAGACGTCCATGAGCTCGGCATCCGTCGGGGCGTCGTGCAGGGTGTAGTGGTATTGCAGCCCGACGCCGTGCAGCGGGACACCGAGGTCGAGCAGGCGACGCATCTCGGCAAGGGTGGCGTCGATCTTCCAGCCCGGCTTCTCGATGCCATAGTCGTTGTAGAACAGCTCGGCGTCGGGGGCGTGTTCGTGGGCCCAGTGGAAGACGTTCGGCAGCAAGTCGTCGCCGAGGGCTTGACGCCAGAGCGTGTCTCGCCACCCGCCTTTGTCGAATACCTCGTTGATCACGTCCCACGCGAAGACCCGTCCGCGGTAGCGGTCCGCTACGCCGTGTACATGGTCCCGCAAGACCTGCATCACCGTGTCTCGCTCCGGGTCGAGCGTCTTCATCCAATCGGGAATCCCGTTGTGCCAGACCAGCGTGTGCCCCCGCACCGCCTGCCCATGCTCCGACGCAAACGCCATCATCGGCTGGGCCATCGTGAAGTCGAACCGCCCCCGCTCGGGCTGCGTCCACCTCGGCTTCATCGCGTTTTCGGCTACCACACAATTGAATTGCTCGCTAAGCACCCGCCAGTACGCCTCCGGCTCCGGGCGATCCGGCCGCGACAGCTTCACTGCTGCCCCGACCTTCAGCCCCACACGCTCGGCGGTCGCCCGCAGGCTCGGCTGGTTCTCGTGATCCGGCATCAAGACGGCTCCTTGCTCCCACGCCCGCCACTTCAGGCTACGCCATCGCCATCCCCGCCGCCACACCCATACCCACCATCCCTCGCCATCGCCTCACGCGGACTTGCTACACTCGCCGCCCCACGGACCGGCTCATCAACGCCGGCTCGCTCCCCCCCACGACCACACCCGGAAAGAGCCCCACACCATGAGCTTCGACATCGATATCGTCCACGGCCGACAGGTCCTCGACTCCCGCGGCAACCCCACCGTCGAGGTCGAAGTCCACCTCGCCGACGGCTCGATGGGTCGGGCTGCCGTGCCGTCCGGCGCCTCCACCGGTGAGAACGAAGCGGTCGAGCTGCGTGACGGTGACAAGTCTTATTACCTCGGCAAGTCCGTCCTCAAGGCCGTCGAGAACGTCAACACCGTCATCGCCCCCGAGCTCATCGGGCTCGACGCCCGTGACCAGGAGTACGTCGACCAGACCATGCTCGACCTCGACGGCACGCCCACCAAATCCAAGCTCGGCGCCAACGCCGTGCTCGGCGTGTCCATGGCCACCGCCCACGCCGCCGCCGACGCCTCTGGATTACCGCTCTACCGCTACCTCGGGGGCTCGGCCGCCAAGACGCTGCCCGTGCCCATGATGAACATCCTCAACGGGGGCAAGCACGCCGACAACACCGTCGACTTCCAGGAGTTCATGATCCAGCCCTGGGGCTTCGACAACTTCGCCGACGCCTTCCGCGCCGGCGTCGAGATCTACCACGCCCTCAAGGGTGTCCTCCACGACCAAGGCCTCTCCACCGCCGTCGGCGATGAGGGCGGCTTCGCCCCCGACCTCAAAGATAACGAAGACGCCCTGAAATTCATCGAGCAGGCCACCGACAAGGCCGGCTACACGTGGGGCGAGCAGATCTTCGTCGCCCTCGACCCCGCCACCTCCGAGCTCTGGAACGAAGCCGAGAAGGATGGCAAGGAGGGCTACAAGTTCTTCAGCAGCTCGCAAGAGATCATCACCAGTGAACAGATGGCCGCCTACTGGGCCGACTGGTGCAAGAAATACCCGATCCGCTCGATCGAAGACGGTCTGGCCGAGAACGACTGGGCCGGCTGGAAGACCCTCACCGACGCCATCGGCGACACCGTCCAGCTCGTCGGCGACGACCTGTTCGTCACCAACCCCAAGTTCCTCGAGCGCGGCATCAACGAGGGCTGCGGCAACTCCATCCTTGTCAAGGTCAACCAGATCGGCACGCTGTCCGAAACCTTCGACGCCGTCAACCTCGCCATCCGCAGCAAGTACTCCGCCGTCCTCTCCCACCGTTCCGGCGAGACCGAGGACGCCACCATCTCCGACATCGCCGTCGCCACCAACTGCGGCCAGATTAAGACCGGTGCCCCTTGCCGCAGCGACCGCAACGCCAAGTACAACCAACTGCTCCGCATCGCCGAAGAGCTCGGCGACAACGCCGTCTACGGCGGGGGCATGTGGAATAAGGGCTGAACCCCGCCGGCGGCTCCGGCCAAACATCCCGGTTCCCGAGCATGCCCTATCAAGAACCCGCCGATGCCGGCAACGCCCACCGCGCCGCATTCCGTGAACAGACCCGTGAGCTGATCCGGCAACGCTTCCGCGCCGCTGCGGAAGCCCGCTACGGCTACTTCCAACCCTCGACAGACAGCCCCCCGGCGTGGGCCGACTCAGTTGAAGGCTATCGCGAAGACCTGCGCCGGCTTCTCGGCTGGCCACTGGTCCACACCAAAGCCGATCCCAACCCGGCCCTGAAGCGGCAGGCCGTCGTCGAGGATGAGCATGGCACCATCGAGCGCATCCATGCCGAAGCCCTGCCCGGCTGGTGGATGTACGCCCTGCTTTTTCTCCCTACACCAATCAACCCCAGCACACCACCCCCGCTCGTCATCGCCCAGCACGGCGGCGGTGGCACCCCCGAGCTCGCCGCCAACCTATTCAGAACCGGCAATTACGGCGACATGGTCAACCGACTCCGCCAGCGCGGCTTAGCCGTAGTCGCCCCGCAGTGCGCCCGCTGGTCCCCCGAGTTTGACCCCGAGCTCCCCCAGGATTTTACCTCCCAAACCCCCGCCCCGACCGCGGACCCCGCCGGCCTCCACCCGCGGCAGTGGCACGCCATGCTCACCGCCACCGGCGGCTCCCTCGTCGCCTTGGAATCCTTCGGCATCCAACGCCTCCTGACCGCCGCACTTAACCTCCCCGAACTGCAAAACAGCCGCGTTGGCATGCTCGGCCTCAGCTACGGCGGCATGCTCACGCTCCTCACCGCCGCTCTCGACACCCGTATCGCCGCTGCCGCCCCCTCCGCCTGCTTACACGACGGCTCCAACCAGGCCCTCATGCACGACCTCGCCTGGCCCGCGGGTCTCACGCGATTCACCGCCGCCGAACTCGCCGGCCTCATCTGCCCTCGTCCCCTGGCACTCGAGATTGGAAAGAACGACACCCACCACATCGTCGCTAAAGCCGAACCACAAGCCCAACGCGTCCGATCCTTCTACACCGAACTCGGCATCCCCGACCGCTTCCTCTTCAATCATCACGACGGAAAGCACGAGATCGACACCAGCAGCGACACTGTCTTCGACTTCCTTGATCAACACCTCCGCCAAGCCTAGTGCCTCAACCGCGACGCATATTAGGTTCAGTGATCCGACCCCGGGATCGCCCCCGTCAGTTCAACCGGCTTGCCATCGATCAGTCCGGCCCCGTTCGGCACCCGCCGCGTCCCACTCACCATCTCTGCGTAGTACGGATTCACCTCGGGAATCTTCGCTTCGATCGACGCCCGCCACTCCACCAGCTCCGTGTGTAATTCCGCCGCGACCTCCGGCTCGTCATCCATTCGGTCCCGCTCTTCACCCGGGTCACCCACCACATCAAACAGCGTCTTCCGCCCGTCCTCGAAGTACTCCGCCAGCTTCCATCGCCCCTTCCGAACCGCACAGCTCGGCACCCCGCCCTGGTTCGAGTAGTGCGGGTAGTGCCAGAAGATCGCCCCCCGCTCAAACCCCGCCTCACCCCGCAGCACCGGCACCAGCGACACTCCATCGATCTCCGTATCCGCCGGCAGCTCCAACCCCGCCGCCTCCACAAACGTCGCAAACAAATCAGGTGTTGTCGTGGGTTCCGCGCTTATTCCACCTGCCTCGATCACTGCCGGCCAGTGCGCAATCTGGCTCACCCGGTTGCCACCCTCCTCGATCCAGCCTTTGCCCTCTCGCAGCGGCGTGTTGCACGTCGGCGAACCCTCAGCCGTCGACAGCCCGCCGTTGTCCGAGCTGAACACGATCAGCGTGTCCTCTAACAGTCCCAACTGTTCCAAGCGATCCACCACCCGCCCCACGCTGCGGTCCATCGTCTCCACCATCGCCGCGTAGACCGGGTGTGACTGCACCCGTCGGCGTAGCACCCGCTGGTCACGCTTGTGCAGACACGGCATCAACTCGCCTTCTTCGAGTACCGCGTCCTGGTCGATCCCCATGTCTTCCGCCTTGGCCTCGTATTTCGCCACCAGCTCCGCGGGGGCTTGCAGCGGCGTGTGCACCGTGTAGTGCGCGAGGTTGAGAAAGAACGGCCGGCCCGCCGCATCGCCGCTGTCGCAATGCCGGTCCAGCAACGCGAGTGCTTCTTCCGTTAGCCGATCGGTCAGGAACTCGCCGTCCGGGCCATCCTCCAGAGTCGCAATACCGTACGGACTGAAGTACCCTTTTTTCGGTGCTCCCCAATGGCACCCGCCCACGTTCACATCGAACCCGAACGCCTCCGGCCAACGCTCCGCCGTCTCGCCGAGGTGCCACTTGCCCACGTGATATGTCGCATACCCGCCGCCCTTGAGCACCTGTGGCAGGGCGGTGACCGTCTCCGGCAGCTCGTGAAAATACGGCACGCCCATCAGCTTGCCCCACGCGTTGCCGGGAATGTAATTCGTGATCCCCACGCGGGCTGGGTACTGCCCGCTCATCAGCGACGCCCGCGTCGGCGAACACACCGGGCACGACGCGTATGCCTCGGTGAACCGCAGCCCACCCTTCGCCAGCCGGTCCAGGTTGGGCGTTTCGTAGAACGTGCTGCCGAAGCACCCCAGGTCGGCCCAGCCGAGGTCGTCGATCAGGATCATCAACAGGTTGGGCGGTGTCTGGCTCATCCAAGTCATGCTACCGACCCTGCCACACCCGCTGTGCTCACCACGCCCGATGCTTCCCGGTCTGCCCGGCTTGGCGGTACGCCTCGCACCCTCTTGTACTGCTTGCTGAAGCAGAACGCGTCCGGATACCCCAGCCGCTCAGCCGTTTCGCTCACACTCAGTCCTTCCCGCGTCATGAGGTGGTGCCCCAGTTCCAGCCGACGCCGGATACGGTACGCGTGCGGCGAGACCCCCACCCGCTTGCGGAACCCCTTCCTGAACACGTCATACGCCAGCCCCAGCCGTGCCGCCAGACGCGGGATCGGCTCGTCCGAGGCCGGGTCCGCATCCAGCCACCGCCGTGCCGTATCCAGCTGTTGAATCAACGCGCCGTCGGGCGAACCGGTTCCACGCCCACCAGCCAGTGCCGGCCCGTGCAACGCCAGCGTCAGCTCCACCGCCGCCGCTACCACCGAAGCACCGTGGTCATCGCCCGTCCCGCCTTCCTCCGCCTTCAGCAGCCGATCACACAACACCCGCAGCGTCGGCGACAGCCCCACGCGGATCACCGGGTCGGCCCGCAGCATCCCCAAATCTGACAAGCCCGTCGCCAGGCCGACTGGCAGGTCGAACCAGAATTCCCACCAACGACCGTCCGCGTCCGGCTCCAGCGAGTGCGGGTAGCCCGGCATGTGCTGCAGCACATCACCCGCCGACACCCTGCGGCGTTCGCCATCCGATCCAGTAAACCAGCCCGAACCACGCAGCAGATAAACCATCACGTAAGGCGAGAGCGGCCGATCGATATAGCCCTGCCGCGGTGAGGGCTTGCAGTGATAACCACACGCGAGCCGAACCCCATCCCCTTCCGCCCCGAAACGGCGGATCACCACGTGGCTTGCGCCCTCAACAACCCAGTGGTCCATACCCAATTTTGACATGCTTTTGCCACCGTGTCCATTGCAAACCCGTTGGCGGTTGATATCTTTGCGGATCGATTTTTGCCCTGTTCCCATCGCCCCTCCGAAAGCACTCCCATGACCGCTCCCCTCCGCTGGGCCATCCTCGGCCCCGGCACCATCGCCAAAGCCCTTGTCTCCGGGATCCAGCAGGCCCAGGCGGGCACCATCACTGCTGTGGGCTCCCGCTCGCTCGACCGGGCGGCCGCCTTCATCAAAGACCAGAAGCTCGCCGACGCATCGCCCGTCGAGGGCTACGACGAGCTGCTCGAACGCGACGATGTGGATGCCGTCTATGTCGCGACGCCGCACCCGGATCATCCGAAGTGGTGCATCCGTGCACTGGAAGCCGGCAAGCACGTGTTCTGCGAGAAGCCCGCGGCGCTCAACGGGCCGTCCGCCGAACGCATCGCCGATGTCGCCGAACGGGCCGGGCTGCTCTTCATGGAGGCCTTTAAGGAGCGGTCACACCCCCAGACCCACAAGCTGCTTGAGCTGCTGCGAGAGAGCCCCATCGGTGACATCCAGCTCATCCGCTCCAACTTCGCGTTCCGTGGCGGCTTCAACCCCGAGGGCCGGCTCTTCGACCCGATGCTCGCCGGCGGCGGCCTCCTCGACGTCGGCTGCTACGCCATCAACATGGCCCGCCTGATCGCCGGCACCGCCCTCAGCCCCGACAACCCCCAGCCCTTCGCCCACCCCACCTCCGTCAAAGCCCAGGGCCACCTCGGCGAGACCGGCGTCGATGAATGGGCCACCATGCTTCTCGACTTCGGTCAAGGCGTCCTCGCCCAGTGCACCACCGGCATACGGCTGCGGGACGCTAACGACGTGCTGATCATCGGCACCGAGGGCACCATCCACCTGCCAGACCCCTGGATCAACGACCGTGCGAAACCCACCGAGGGCAAGATCGTCCTGCAGAAGCAGGGCGACAAGCTCAAGACGTTCACGGTCCCTGCGACCATGAGCGCGTTCGCCTACGAAGCCGGTCATTTCGCCCAACTCATCGCCGAGGGCAAGACGGGGGCCGACCCCGCGATCGCCCCAGCGATGTCTCACGCCGACACCATCAGCAACCTCCGTGTCCTCGACGCCTGTCGTGACGAGATCGGGCTCGTCTACCCGCACGAAACCCCCGAGCACAACCAGCCCGACGCCGGCCGACCCGTCGCCCCCCGGCCTGGACACACGATGACCTTCGTCGACATCCCCGGCCTCGACCGCCCCGTGTCACGCTTTGTCCTGGGCTGCGACAACAAGAACACCCTCCGCGATGCCGCCCCGCTCTGGGACTGCTTTGTCGAGGCCGGCGGCAATACGTTCGACACCGCCTGGGTCTACGGCCGAAACCGTCAACGCGTCATGGGCCAATGGCTCAAGTTCCGCGGCCTCACCGATCAGATCAACCTCATCTGCAAAGGCGCCCACACCCCGCACTGCACCCCCGAAGGACTGACCCGTCAGCTCCACGAATCGCTCGAAGACTTCGGGCTCGACCACGCACCGATCTACATCATGCACCGCGACAACCCCGACGTCCCCGTCGGCGAGTTTGTTGATGCGCTCGATGAGCACGCCGGGGCTGGCCGCATTGGGGTCTTTGGCGGCTCCAACTGGTCCCCCGCCCGCATCGACGAGGCCAACGCCTACGCCAAAGCCAATGGCAAGCGCCCCTTCGTACTCACCTCCAACAACTTCTCGCTCGCCCGCATGAACCACCCCGTTTGGCGAGGCTGCGTGGCCTCCTCCGTTGATGAGACCCGGCAGTGGCACACCGACAATCAGATCGCCAACTTCTCATGGTCTTCCCAGGCCCGCGGCTACTTCGTGTCCCCCGAGGGCAAGAACTACCTCGTGACCCACGTCGACTCCTGGGACTCCCCCGACAATCAGCAGCGCCGCGACCGCGCCTTCGAGCTTGCCGACCAGTTCGGCGTCTCCGGCATCAACATCGCCGCCGCCTACGTCCTGGGTCAGCCCTTCCCCCAGGTCGCCCTCATCGGGCCCCGGCAGATCAGCGAGATGACCTCGTCCCTCCCCGCCCTCGGCGTCGAACTCACCGAGCAGCAGCTTGCTTACCTCGACCTCCGCGCCGACGCTCCTGCGTAGTCACCAACACGGGTGTGGCTACAGGCAACCTGACTGCAGCCATACCGCCATAATTCACGCATGTCGCGTTGGCTCCCCCCACCCCGCAGGCTCTTGCTCGGCGGCCTCCTCGCCGCCTGCCTCGGCGTGGTGCTCGCTGTGACCTTCGGCCCAGGCGTGCTGCGCGACCACCGCGTCATCCAGCTGCAATCCATCAAGCCCGGTGACTTCGAGATCGCTCTTATCTATTTCGCCGCCCGCCGGGACCCCACTCGCTACCCGCAGGATGTGGAGGTCGCCCTTCATGTGCGACACCGTCTGCCGACCGACCGTCGCAACCGTCTACTGCTTGCCCTACTCCCCGACCGAGCACCCATCCATCGCCCGCTGTTTGACACCATCCTTGAAGAGTCCCGCAAGCAACCCGCCGAGACCCTCACGCCGTTCCTCGATCAGGTTCTGAGTCAGTCGCTGCTTACCGCAAAAACAACAGGCCCCCTTGTCAACGATCTGGCCGACCGAATCGCTGGCAGCGCTGACCCCCAGCCGATCATCCAGCTCCTCGAACGCCACGCCCTCTGGTCGCTCGAACGCGTCGGCCCTGACGCGTACCTCCACGCCTTGAATCCGCTGCTCACCTCCCCCGAACCCGCCGCCCCCGCCCAGCTCGCCCGTCAGCTCTTCGACCATCCCAGCCTGCTTAAGCACCCGCAGGGCAAGGCCTTCTTTCAGCACCTGATCCAACACCCCGAGCCGCACGCCCGTGACGCCGCCGTCTCGATCGCCCTCGCCGCAGGCCTCACCGATCAACTCCCCGCCACAGACCTCTACCCGCTGGTCAACACCCGCCTGCAACGCGCCCCCGCCGCCGCAACCGCACCCGAAGCCCACAGATGGCGCAGCCTTCTGTGGGCTCAAACCCTCGAAGACCCCGCGTCACTCCTGCGCACGCTTTCCGCCCCGCAGCGCGACCGCCTCACACTTCACCTCATCGACACGCTCGACAAAGCCGAGCTCACGTCACTGTCCCGTGAGCTGCTGCTCGACTTCAACCCGGAAGCCCGCTTCGCGGGAGCTGTGCTCGTCGGGCTCGCCCGCCTCGACCCGCAGACCGTCACGGGCGACACCAGCGCGCTCGCGGACCTGCTCCGCAGCGACCCGTCGCTCACCGTCGAGACGCTCCTGGCCCGCAACGACGACGACCTCATCGCCCTCGGCCTCCGCCGCACCGACGCGCTGACCCACGCCATCGCCACCACCGACAACCCCCAACACCGCCTCCGCCTCCAGCTCGGTCTCTACCTCCGCGAGCCATCCAGTTACCCCTTCGCCACCGCCATTACCCGCGACCCCGCCAACGCCTCGACCTACCTCCTCGCCGCCCTGCACCGCCCACCTACCGATCACCCCCGCTTCGCCCTCGACACGCTCTTCCCCCCGACCCACAGCACCACCGCAGACCTCGAATCGTGGGCGGGTCATACCCACACGCTCCTCACCGATCGCGGTTGGTGGCCCGTGCTCAACCGGTACCTCCCCAAGGCCCTCCGCCTGCAGTCCGCACCCGGCATCGACGACGTGAACCGCCTCCGCGACCACCTGCTCCGCTCGGCGGGGCCAACACCTCACGGCCTGCCCGACGGCTGACTCGCCGGCACCTGCGGCAAGCTCCCACCGCTACCTCCGGGTGCCCGTGGTGCCGGGACGACGACTGGCGGGGGTGTGGCGGCCGGCATCGGTGCCTGCGGCACGCGTTGGACGCTCGTGCTCTGCAGACGAGCCACCACCACGGCCATCACCCGGGTCAGGCCGATGAGCCCGATCGCGATGAGGAACCGTGACGCCGTCCGCTGGGTCGACACCGCCTGCTTCTTGATGCCCACCACCCGCAGGTCCGCGCCGCACTCCGGGCAGGTTAACCCCTCCAGCCCGTCCACCGCATACCCACACTCCCCGCAGCCCATCGGGCGGTCCGCCTCCGTGTCCCGCCGTTCGCTGGCGATCAGCCGCCACAGCCCCACCATTACCCCCACCAAAACCATCACGAAGATCAACGCGATCGCCATCCCCGCACACTACTCGACATCCCCTACAGCAGGCCAAACACCGCGTCCGCTTCGTGCGATACGATCCATCTCCCCGCATCCTTCACGAGGCCTACCGATGCCAGCTACCCGACTCGAAAAAGACTCCATGGGCGAGATGCCCGTCCCCGCCGACGCCCTCTACGGGGCCAGCACCGCCCGGGCCGTGGCCAACTTCCCGATTGCGAACCGCCCACTTCCGGGGGCCGTGATCCACGCCTTTGGCCACCTCAAGGCCGCCTGTGCCCAAGCCAACCAAGACCTCGGCAAGCTCGACGCCAAGCTCGCCGAAGCGATCATTGCGGCTGCCGACGAAGTCGCCGAAGGCAAGCATGACGCCCACTTCCCGGTCGACGTCTATCAAACAGGTTCGGGCACCAGCACCAACATGAACGCCAACGAGGTCATCGCCGCCGTCGCCAACGACAAGCTCGGCCTCGGTGCCACCACCAAAGCCGACGGCGGCGTTCACCCCAACGACCACGTCAACATGGGGCAGTCTTCTAACGACACGTTCCCCACCGCGATGTGTATCGCCGCTTACGCGACGATCGCCGAAACACTGAATCCCGCTTTCCAGCGACTTGCGAATGCTCTAGAAGATAAATCGAAAGCGTTGGATTCTGTGATCAAGACCGGCCGCACACACTTGATGGATGCGACGCCGATCCGTTTAGGGCAAGTCTTTTCTGGTTACTTTGCCCAGGCAGCCGATGCAGCCTCACAAGCTCAAGAAGCCATGGATGACGTTCGTGTCTTACCAATCGGTGGTACCGCAGTCGGGACGGGCATCAACACTCATCCCGAGTTTGCGAAGAAGGTCAGCGAGGTTCTTACGCAACGGCTGATTGATCCAGAGGGCTACAACGGCTTCTACGAAACGGGTAACCATCCCGCGACTCAAGCAGCGAAGGACGATTTCGTTTCAGCCCATGGTTGTTTAAAGACCGCTGCCGTCTCGCTTTCCAAGATCGCCAACGACATCCGGCATCTTGGGTCGGGACCGCGGTGCGGGATCGGGGAGCTGAACCTGCCGGCGATTCAGCCGGGGTCGTCGATCATGCCGGGCAAGGTCAACCCGGTGATCTGCGAGTCGGTGATGCAGGTCGCCTGCCGCGTGATCGGCAACGACGCGACCGTGACCATGGCCGGCATGGGCGGGGTGGGCTCGATCTTCGAGTTGAACGTGGCGATGCCGGTGATGATCGATGCGTTCCTCGAATCCGTTGATCTGCTGGCCAACGTATCCAACGTCTTTGTCGACAAGCTGCTCGATGGTCTCGAAGTCAACGAAGAGCGATGCACCGAGCTGCTCGAAGCGTCATTGATGACCATCACCGCGCTCGCCCCCGAGGTCGGGTACGACAAGTGTGCGGCGTTGGCGAAGCAGGCCCACAAGGAGGGCAAGACGATCAAGCAGTTGGTCGGTGAGTTGGAATTGATGCCGCCCGAGCGGTTGGCTGAGCTGATGGATTACGACGCGATGACGCGGCCGGGGTGATGAAGCGGGTAGGGTCGTAGCGGGGCCGCTTGCGGCCCGCGGGTGGGGTGGGTTGTGGGCGTGTGTGTCATGCACGTGGCATCGTGTCGCCGGTCGCCGCAAGCGGCGACGCTACGATCGGGGCTATGGATCGTCGGCCGATCATTGCGTGGCATCTCGTGTGGTGCACCTATGGGTTCTGGCTGCCGAACGATCCGCGGGGGTCGTGGTCGACCGAGGTCCGGGCGGAGCATCTGCGGCCCTTTGGTGAAGCGACGAAGGTATCGATGAAACGATCACTCGCTGCGAACAAGCATGACCATGGGCTGCGTCGTCGGGCGAAGTCGCGTTTGAAGCGGGAACCGGTTCGGTTGACGGGCGTACAGGCGCGGGCGGTCGGCACGGGTATCGGCACATTTGCGGCCGATCATGGCTTGGTTCTTCGGGCAATGGCGGTGATGCCAGACCATGTGCATCTGGTTGTCGATGTGGTGCCCGGCATGACGGGGCGGAGTGTTATCGTGCGGTTGAAGTCGGCGGCGACACGGGCCATGAACGACACAGGCATTCATCTGTATCGGGTTGATTCCAGTGGCCGTATGCCGACGCCGTGGGCGAGGGGCGGGTGGGATCGGTTTCTGCACACCGAATCGGAGGTTGCGGGTGCGGTGCGGTATGTCGAGAGCAACCCTGAGCGGTCGGGGATGCCGCGTCAGGCGTGGCGGTGTGTTACGGAGTCGGCGGTCACTCGGCGTGTTTGATCGGGACGAGGTCGACGACGACGGGGAGGTGGTCGCTGGTGATGGAGTCGTGGTTTGGGATGGCGGGGTGGGTGTGGGTGGGGGGGGGGGGGTTGGGGGGGTTGTTGGCGGAAGCGGTGTCGGGG
>JBCCOW010000007.1:0-84178 GCA_039025195.1 Planctomycetota bacterium | reverse complement strand
CCCGCGGCCCGGCCGTCTGGCCCGGCCCCCACCGCTCGGGGCAGGCCCTGCTCGTCGACCTGCTCGATATCCCCGCGGCCTACAAGCTCAGCAGCCCTGACGACCCGGTCTACACCAGCCCTGTTGAACCGGTTGCTGTCCATGTCAAACGCAAGCCCAACGCCTACCGCGGTCACGCCACGCGGGTCACGGTGTATCTCGACCTGCCGGCGCCGCTGGTCGAGGGCCGGACCTACCGCGTGGGTTTTCATGGGCTCAACACGGCGCAGGCGTCGGTGGACTACACGCACGACACCCAGAGCGTGCGGAGTGAAGCGGTGCACGCCTCGCACGTGGGCTACCGGCCGGACGACCCGTACAAGGCCGGGAAGCTCTCGGTCTGGCGGGGCACGGGCGGGGCGTGGGATTTTGACGGGCTGGAGCGTCCGATCCGCTTCGAGCTGATCCGGGAAGACACCGGCGGCGTGGTGTACCGGGGGGAGGCCGCGCTGGTCAAAGATGCCGAGGAATCCGAGTCGCTGCCCGGCGGTCGGAACTTCGCGCAGACGCCGGTGTACGCCCTGGACTTTTCGTCGTTCAGCGAGCCGGGGACCTACCGGCTGCACGTGCCGGGCGTGGGCACCAGTGACCCGCTGACGATCGCCGACGATGCCTGGGCCGACGCCTACGCCCTGTCGATGAAAGGCATCTGGCAGCACCGCAGCGGCGTCCCGCTGGGGCCGCCGGTCGTCGACTTCGATCGGCCGGCGGCGATGAAGCCCGGGCTCAACGTCGAGGTCTACCCGGTGGACGTGACCAAGCTCGAGGGCGAGTCCGACGCGATCAACGCCGCCGCCGGCCGCTTCGCCCAGCTCGACCCCGCCGACCGCCCCAAGCCCGTGCCTCACGCCTGGGGCGGCTACATGGACGCTGGCGACTGGGACCGCCGCAGCAACCACCTGACGCACGGCATCCTGCTACTCGAACTGATCGAACTCTACCCCGACACCCTGGCGGAGCTGCCCCTGGCCCTGCGTGAAGACGAGGCCAATAACCGCCTGCCCGACACGCTCGATGAGGCGCTATGGAATGTCGACTTCTTCATGCGGATCCAGGAGCCCGACGGCGGCGTCCGCGGCGGCATCGAGTCCTCCGCCCACCCCCGCCACGGCGAGACGAGCTGGCAGGAGTCGCTGTTCGTGGGCCTCTTCGCCCCCGACCCCGTAACCAGCTGGCTCTTCGCCGCCAACGCCGCCCGGGCTGCCCGTGTGCTCGATGGCCTCGACGATGACCGGGCCAAGACCTACCGCGATGCCGCGGTCCGTGCGTACCAATGGGCCCACGCCAACCGAGACAACGTCATCGATGCGATGCGTGACGCAGGCAAACGCTCCGGGGCCCGCCGCGCTGCTAGCCAGGCCCTGAACCTCGCCGCCGTCGAGCTCTACCGACTGACTGCTGAGCCCCAGTATCACGACGACTTCAAGGCCACCACCGAGCTGAACACCAAGGACGGACCCGGCGGCAAGCTGCTGCGTCAGGAGACCGCGATCTTCGCCTACGCCCGCATGCCCGACGCCCTGGCCGAACCCGCCCTCAAGGCCAAGGCACGCCGCTTCATCCTCGAGTCCGCCCAGACCGCCATCGACTTCACCCGCGGCAACGCCTTCAACCTCGCCTCCGCCGACGCCGGCATCCCCATCATGGGCTGGGTCGGCTACTTCACCATCCCCGGCAACCTCTCCCAGGTCCTGCCCCGCGCCTACGCCCTGACCGGCGACGACCGCTACCTCGACGCCGCGCTCCGCTCCACCCAGTTCGGCGTCGGCGTCAACCCCGACAACCGCGCCTTCGCCACCGGGCTCGGCCCCAACCCCCCCGTCTGGCCCCTGCACCTCGACAGCCGACACTCCGGCCAGCCTGCGCCCGTCGGCATCACGATCTGCGGCCCCAGCGACCCCGCCGCCGACCACGCCTTCGAACGCTGGGCCCACCAGTGGGTCTTCGCCGACACCATGACCCCCGACTCCAAGACCTGGCCCGCCTACGAGGCCTACACCGACATCGCCGTGCTCCCGTCCTACAACGAATACACCATCAACCTGCTGTTCAAGAACGCCTACACCTGGGGTGTCCTGGCTGCACGCCCCAGCCGCACGAGCCGCACCGCTCCATGATCCGCTTTTTTGTTCCACAGCCATCAACCGCTGGTCATCTACTTCTCTGTTTCCAAGCCGCCGCCTCTCCCCTCTTCCAAAGGTCAAGCCATGACGACCAATGCCCACCTCAACCGCCCAGCGTCCTGTGCGTTCACCCTCGTCGAACTGTTGGTGGTAATCTCGATTATCGCGCTGCTCATCGCCATCCTGCTACCTGCACTGGCTGCAGCACGGACCAGTGCCCGAAACGCCCAGTGCCTCTCGAATATGAGGCAGATGGCCATCGGGCTTAATGTCTACGCCACCGCGGAGGACGGCTTCCTCCCCGCGGGCCGCATCACCAACGCCGTCGGGCCGGTCAATACCGACTGGTCGCACCGCGTGCTCGAAGCCGCCGCCTCATCCGGCACCATCTTTGACAACAGCAACTCCAGCCGCAGCGGCGGCGGCGAGGACATCCTCATCTGCCCCGAGGTCGATGCCGAGCGTCTCGAGAACACCCCCGGCGTCCTCAACGACCTGCACTACTCCACCCATCCGCGCCTTCTGCCCCAGATCGCCCTCAGCGGCGGCTCGCCCAACCCCGCCTTCTTCGATGGCACCACCACCACCAGCGACACCATGCCCTGGGTCAGCCTCGACCAGTTCGCCGGCGTTAGCAGCGTCCCCATGATCATGGACGGCACCGTCCCACCGGTCCAACGCCGTGCGTTCCCCGTTGCGATCCTCTTCGACGACAGCGCGGTCTACGGCGGCTTCGGCGGCGCGGTCTCACCCGTGCAGCACTTCTTCTATCGGTCCCGGCTCAACACCGACCTGCAACGCACCCAATCCATCGATGGCTGGGACAACTTCGATACCGCCGGAGGCTTTGACCTCGACCGCTGGCAGCGCCCCCGCTGGCGACACTTCAACGCTACGCCCGGTGACGAAGGCTCGGGCAACTTCGTGTTCCCCGACGGCCACGCCGAAAGCCGACGCTTCCAGTCCAGAGAGCAGGTTGACATGACCGTCGAGGAGGTCTGTTTCTAAGCCGCCTCGTAGCGGTTCGGGTGCGAGCCCGCGTAAGGTATGAACCTATGCCCACCCTCCAAGATGTGGCCAACGAAGCGGGTGTCAGCGTCGCCACCGCCTCGCGCGTGCTCAACGGCGCGAAGCACAACCGACGCATCAGCGGTGCTGCGCGTGAACGTGTCCGACTCACCGCCGAACGCCTCGGCTACCGCGCCGCCTACCACCGCCGGTCCATCAACCGCGGACGCAGCGATACGCTTGGCGTCGCCCTCGACGTCCACGCCCCCGTCGAACCGCCCGGGCCGCCCTCGGTCCTCAGCGATGTGTTCTTCACCCGCCTGCTTGCCGGCGTCGAGCAGGCCACCCACCGCGTGGGCCTCAACCTCTCGCTCATCGTGCCCAGCCAACGCCAACGCGCCGGCGAACGCGGCCTGAGCCAGATGCAGGAGGGTCGGCTCGATGGGCTCGTCGTGCTGCCCAGCACCGCACAGGGCCGGCTCGACGAGACCTGCGCCGCCCTTGCCCAGCAGAACCAGCACCCCGCCGTGGTCGGCGTTTACATAGACGGACCCCGGCCTTACGCCTCGATCTCCGCCGACCCGAAAGCCGCCGTACGCCTGCTGATGCAGCACCTCGCCGAGCTTGGCCACCGCGAACTGCTGTGGTTCGGACCCGCCGATCGCCACGGCGATCAGGCCCCGCCATCCGCACGCGAACAGGCCTTCCTCGCCTCGGCCTTCGAGCTGGGGATGAGCGGCCGGCTGGTGCGTTACCCCTGGCGGACCGCTGGCCAGCATGCCGACTCCGAAGCCGTCGCCGACGAACGCGAAGCCGTGCTCGCCGCGTTCCTCGATCAAGAAGCCCCCCGGTTCACCGCCGTGGTTGCCTACAACGACGCCGCCGCGATTTCGGCTATTCGCGTGCTTCAACGACGCGACCTCGCCGTGCCCCGCGACGTCTCGGTCGTTGGTGTCGACAACCTCGACGCCTCGGCCAACACACTGCGGCTGACCACCGTCGATCAACGCCTCGAGGACATGGGCCGGCTCGCCGGCGAGTGGCTGGGCGAATTACTCGACGCCGCGCCCGACGCCCGCGGCCAACTCGCCCGCCGCCACACTTCGTTGGCCCCCACCCTCCACGTCCGCGAGAGCTCTGGACCCGCCCCTACCCCGTCAAACCCGTCCGCGAAGTGACCGGTTCTTCCCTTACGAAACTGCCACTCTGGCCCGACACCCCCGGCCCGACCTTAACCCTCCACCCCACGACAGCCGCCCCGCCCCGCGGCGCGGTCATGGTGATCCCCGGCAGCGGCTACCACCAGCTCGCCGAGCACGAGGGCACGCCCGTGGCCGAACGCCTTGCTCAAGCCGGCTTTGACGCGGCCGTGCTCCGCCACCGGGTCCACCCCGACCGCCACCCAGCGATGATCCACGACGCCCAGCGGGGTATCCGTCTCATGCGCTGTCACTCCGCGATCCGCGCCGAACGCTACGCATCCCTAGGGTTCTCCGCCGGCGGTCACCTCGCCTCGACCCTGGCCGTCCACCCCGAGCGGTTTGTGTGTCCTGAGGACGACCTGGCCGATGCTGTGCCCGCCCGCCCCGATGCGGTGGTGCTGGCCTACCCCGTGATCGACCTCGCTGGTGATGCAGCACACGCCGGCTCACGCCTCGGGCTGCTGGGCGACGACCCGGACCCCGACGACCTGGCCCTGCTCTGCACCCATCGGCACGTGCAAGCCGACACCCCACCGGCGTTCATCTGGCACGGCCTGCTCGACTGTGGCGTGCCGCCCGAAAACGCGCTGCTCTACGCCACCGCCTGCCGGCGGGCCGGCGTGCCGTTTGACCTGCACCTCTACGAGCGGGCCGATCACGGCGTGGGCTTGGCCGAACAGCAGCCCGAGGTCGCGCGGTGGTTCGACGACTGTGTGCTGTTCCTCGGCCGGCATCTTGGCCAGATATGAGTGGGTGCTGCCCTGGGTAACTGGTGTTGTCTTTTGTCCGAGCAAATAATTGCTCAAATTACAGATTTTAGCCTTCCGGATATTGTTAATTCTCACTAAGGCGCATTTATGTCGAATATAACAAATCAATTCGACCTCTCATTATATTTTTTGATTGAGCAAATTCATACACATTTGTGTTTGATCCTGCATGATGGTTCATCCGCGTACAGGCAACGCTAGCCACACTCGATGCTGTTTCTCACCCTGGCCCTCGCCGGGTCTCGACTCACCCTTCTCTCCGCCTCAACGATCAGGAGCGCCCTCTTGCCCCATCCTTCAGCCGACCGGCCCCACCCGTCCCCGTCCGATCACTCAAGCCTCCACCATCTCGACACCCTCGAGCCTCGCGTGCTGCTCTCGGCCGCGCCGACCGTGACCGAGATTGGCCTGGTCCGTGAGGACGTCCTGGCGATCAAGATCGTCGACTCCCAGATCCTCCACGGCGGCATCGTCGACTACATCGCCCAGCCCGGCGACATCATCGACGACGTCGTTCAGTCCATCGGGACCGACAGCCAGGGCCAGCCCATCGTCAAGCACACCACGCCCTTCGTCTGGCAGGACCTCAACGGCAACGGCACCCGGCAGTCTGCTGAGACCCGCGGCATCTTCCTCGGCGACCCCGGCGATCTCGCCAACGCCGAGATGCGCACCTTCGACGGCTTTATCGAAGACCGCCCCAACCTCGCCATCATCGACGCCACTGGCTCCTACTCCGTCGACCGCCTCGGCAGCGCCGCCGACCCCAGCGTTCAAGACGTCTGGCGGAAGACTGAGCCCATCGAGATCCAGGATGTCTATTCCACCGATGTCCCCTGGGCGCGGATGCAGAACACCGTCTTCCTCGACCTCTCGGCCCCGCTGGTCCAGGGCGCCACCTACCGCATCCAGTTCACCGACCCCAAGCTCGGCGACTACACCTTCACCTACAACGACAAGGCCGTCCGCACCGATGCCCTGCACGTCAACCAGGTCGGCTTCCGCCCGACCGACCCGGATAAGGCGGCGTACCTCTCGTTCTGGGCCGGGAGCGGCGGGGCACTGGACTTCGCCGACCTCGAGGGCCAGAGCTTCCACCTCATCAACGCCGCCGGCACCATCCAGCACACCGGCACCATCCCCAACGCCCCCGATCGCACGTCGCAAGAGCAAAACGACACCCTGCCGCTCTACCGCTACGGCTACGACCCGGCCCAGAACGACCCCGACGACTTCGAGTACTCCGCCAACTACGTCGCCGCCGATGTCTGGCGGCTGGACTTTACGGCGTTCAATCAGTCGGGCGACTACCGCGTCTACATCCCGGGGCTTGGTGTCAGCCACGAGTTCACGATCAACAACAACGCCTACGACGAAGTCTACAAGGCTGTGATGCAGGGACTATACACCCAGCGGAGCGGTATCGAGATCGACATCGAGGCCCATGACGGCTCGACGTGGACCAAGCAGCGCAGCTTCAACCCCGCCGACGGGGTCGTGATCCAGGAGACCACCGTCCCCTACCTCGGTGCCAACGAGTTCCTCGCCTTCACCGACCCGGCCAACCTCACCGGCGGCACCGTGCCGGTCTACGGCGGGTACATGGACGCTGGCGACTGGGACCGCAACATCAACCACCTGCAGGTGAGCTGGAGCCTGCTGGACCTCTTCGAGATGTTCCCGGTTGAGTTCGAGAACTGGGACCTGGGTCTGCCGGACAGCGGGTCGGTATTGCCCGACGCGGTCTACAACGGCGTCGACCTGCCCGACCTGCTGGACGAGGCGTTGTGGACGGTGGACTTCTTCCGTCGGCTGCAGCAGAGCGATGGCGGAGTCAAGGGCGGGATCGAGTCGGCCGCGCACCCGATCGCCGGTACGCCGAGCTGGCACGAGCAGCTGGGCGTCTTCGCTTACGGGGCTGATGCGAACAGCAGCTTCAAGTACGCCGCGGTCGCCGCGAAGGCCGCCGCGGTGGTCGCCCCGTACAGCCAGGCGATCTCCGACCTGTTCCTCGCCTCGGCGATCAAGGCCTACGACTACGCCATCCAGAACGTCGACTTCACTCTCCACGCCGCGGACCGGACCAAACACGAGAAACAGACCCAACGCAACGGCGCCTGGGCCGGGGCCGAGCTCTACCGCGTCACCGGCGGGGCGGGCTACCAGCAGACCTACCTCGACTACACCGACAGCAACGGCAACCCCAACAGCGCCGACCTCTTCCAGCACGAGAGCACCTTCGCCGCCCTGTGGACCTACGCCATCACCGACCGGCCCGATATCAACACGGATTACCAGTTCGACGCCCGCCGCGGCCTCAAGCACAGCATGCAGACATATTTCATCAACCAGAGCATCGACCGCAACCCCTTCGGTGTCGGGAAGAACGGCCAGGCCGCCACCACCGGCTGGGGCGTCGGCACCCATCCCGCCAACGGCGCCGAGTTCATCTTCAACGCCTTCGCCTTGGCCGACAACGCCGCCGAACGCGAGAGCTTCCTCACCGCCGGCCAGTCCATGCTCGGCGTCTCCCTGGGCGCGAACCCCAAGAACCTCGCCTTCATTACTGGCGTCGGCGATGCCTTCTCCAAAGAAGCCCTGCACCTCGACAGCGTCGCCACCGGCAACACCGCGCCCAAGGGCCTCGCCCTCGGCGGGCCGTTCATCCACAGCGAGACCTGGCATGTCGACTTCTTCCTCAAAGAAGAACTCAACCAGGAGATCTTCCCCAAGCTCCGCTACTGGCCGGTCATGGAGAACTACTTCGAGTTCTGGCGCATGGCCCCCAGCAACGAATACACCGTCCAGCAGACCTTTAATGCCGTGATCTACAGCGCCGGCTATCTCGCTGCACTCAGCGGCAACAGCCAGCCGTCCCTGCCCCCGACTCCCGACCTGACCCCACCCCCGCCCGGGAGCGGCGCGGTCGACGGCGTCTACCAGCAGGGCACCGGGTCCAGTCACCTCGTCTCTATCCAGGCCGAGCACTACACCGGCATCGCCGCGGGCACCGACGACCAGTGGACCGTTCAAAGCGGCGGCACCGGCGGCGAGCATCTGGAGTCTGGTCCCGACGGCGGCCAGCCCTTCAACGCCCCGGGCTACGTCACCGACAGCCCCCGCCTCGACTACCGCGTCAACTTCACCGAGACCGGCACGCACTATGTTTGGGTCCGCGGCAAGGCCGGCGGCAACACCGTCGGCAGCAGCGACTCGCTCCACGTCGGGCTCGACGGCGTCCACACCCCGACCGCCGACCGCATGAGCGGCTTCGGCTCAGGCTTCTCCTGGCGGCAGTCCACCATGGACGGTCCCGTCGCCACCCTCAACGTCACCTCTCCCGGCGAGCACACCCTCAACCTCTGGATGCGCGAGGACGGCTTCGACTTCGACAAGATCGTCCTCACCACCGACCCGGGCTACAACCCCAACAGCGTTGGCGGCGGTAGCGGCCCTGCTGAGAGCGCACTCGTACCCGATGGACCACCGCCTCCACCCCCACCCACTCAGTCGCCCTACAACGGCGTGGTTCGTGACGCCACCAGTTTCGTCGAAGCCGAGTACTTTGATGAGGGCGGCCTCGGCCTCGCCTACCAAGACGACGCCAACCGCGAAGGCAACCAGAGCTTCCGTGCCGGCGAGACCGTCGACGTCACCAATAAGTCCAATGCCAGCGGCCCCAACGGCGGCATGGCCGTCGGCTATACGGCCACCGGCGAATGGCTTGAGTACACCGTCTACCTGCCCAGCGGCTCGTACGACTTCGAGCTCACTTACTCCAGCAATGTCACCGCCCCCGGCGACCTGAACGTGTCTGTCGACGGCCAGAGCGTGGGCACACTCACCAACCTCACGAGCACCGGCAACTGGAACAGCTTCCAGACCTTGACCCTCCCCGGCGTCCAGGTTGCCAACGGCGGCACCGAAACCATCGTCCGCCTCGAAGTCCTCGATGGCGGCATGTTCGATATCGACGGCTTCCGCTTCGTTCCTGTCACCACACCTGCCACGCCGTTCACGGTCCAGGCCGAGGCCTTCACCCCCGCCCTCAGCAGCGGCGTCCAGGTTCAGAGCAACCACCTGGGCTATATCCAGCACAACAACCACGCCGGCTACGCAAATGTCGACTTCGCCAACGGCTACGACCAGGTCCGCATCCGCTGGGCGACCGAACTCGACGGCGGCCTCGTCGAGGTCCGCACCGGTGCCGAGTCGGGCCCCGGCAGCACCCTCCACGGCACCTACACCCTCGGCGGCGCGTTCACCGACGGCTGGACCGACTGGACCGGCAAGCTCTTCAACCTCGATACCTCCATCAGCGGTGTCCAGGACCTCTACCTCGTGTTCCGCCACCCCACGGCCCACCCCTTCGAGTACCTGTTCAACGTCGACTGGGTTGAATTTTCTTAGCAATCGTGTGAGAAGCCGTGACCGAGCTCACGAGACGCTTGGGATATTGAAGTCGTACCCCTCAAGCTTTACCGATGGGCAGCAGTCGATCACCGCGCTGTTGATCACGCTTGCGGAGGGGGACGGCCGACACCCCATGGTCAAGATACGGCGGGTCATCGAGGGCATCCTCTACCTCAACCGCTCGGGCTGGGCGTGGCGGGCGCGGCCACGAGGGTTCCCGCCGTGGGGTACGGTGCGCTACGAAGAGCGCCGCTTCGAGGTCCTGCCCAGGCTGTGGGTGGTGGAGCGGACCTTCGCGTGGCTTGGCCGCAAACGCCGCCCGAGTAACGGCTATGAGAACCACCCAGGGAGCGGCAATGTCACGATCCGGATCACTCTTCTTCATCGGCTACCCAGGCGATCACGACGCCCCACAAACAGCCTTGTAAGCTGACCTGGGTCTTGCTTCGGTAGTGGCGGGTACGACGTTCTCTTGATCTCACTCGCTCACCTTTTGGGGGGAGTCGCGGGGATGAAATTTCATTTGGCCCGGTGTTGATCAAGCATGATGTGCAGTATTCTCCACGCGGGGGGCGGGGCGGAGGACACGAACACCGATGTTGGGACCGGAGACGGAACTTAAACAGCGTTTAATTGACACGGCCCTGGTTTTGTTTACGCGTCACGGCTACCGCGGGACGTCGCTGCGTCGGATCGCGGAGCAGGCGGGGGTGAGCCACGGGAGTGTTCGGTACCACTTCGGGACAAAGGCGGCGCTGCATAAGGCGGCGTTGGGCAGCATGCGGCCGGAGAACATGGGGATGCACTTCCCGCGGGTCCCTGAGCGGATGACCCGTGAGCAGGCGGTGGAGCTTTTCACGGAACAGGTCCGGACGATGACACGGGTGATGGCCCGTGCGGGGGAGCAGCCGGGGGTGGCGCGGGCGTACATCGAGAACGAGGGCGGGTTGGGCGGGCCGCCCGATCCGGTTTTTTACAGGCGGGTGATCGCCCCGGGTCACGAGGCGATGAAGCGCACGATCCGGGGGATCAGGCCTGATCTACGGGATGAGCGGACGTTGGAGATCCTGGTGTTCAATGTGGTGGGTCAGTGTTTGGCGCTCCGGATGGGCCGGGGGATCGTGCTCAAGCGGCTTAAGAAGCGGACGCTGTCGCAGCGGGATGTGGAAGAGTTTGCGGAGCGGATCGTGCAGGTCTCGCTGGCGGGGATCAAGGGCTTGCCGGCGGTTTGAGTCGAGGCGGGCGGGCCGGGACTAGGGGGTAGAAACTATCGTTCTTGCAAAGACTATCCATCTGGATACTATGGGCTCGATGTCAAGGGGTTGGCCGCAGAGGGCACAGCTTTGATGGATATCAAAACGGCTACGGAGTCGGTCCGCTCCGCTGGAGGTTTGGCGTGGTTGCGTGGCTGTGGCGGGTTACTGGTTTGCGGTGTGTGTGTGTGGGCCGGGGGGTGTGGCGGTGAGGATGTGTCGGGGGATGCGCCGACGCCCAAGGCGGTGTCGACGCTGACGCTGGAGGTGGGGGTGCCGCGGACCGAGACCCTGGTGGCGGGGGTGGTGGAGCCTTACCGGATGTCGGAGATGAGCTTCGATGTGTCGGGGGTGCTGGCGGAAGTGATCGATCTGGGCCAGTCGGTGGAGGGGCCGCAGCTGGACGGTTCGGGGGCACTGCTGCGGGATGCGGGGGGGGCAGTGGTGCGGGATGGGACGGTGCTGGCGCGGCTGGACGACACGCGGTATCGGCAGGCGGTGGCGGCGGCGGAGTTGGCGATCGGGTCGACGGATCGGCAGATCGAGGCGTTGGAGGTGGAGCTGGCGGAGGTGCTGCCGGCACAGATCGAGAACGCGGAAGCGGCGTTGGGGGCGTCGCGGGCGGATGTGGAGTCGGCGAAGGAGGCGGTGTCGGCGGCGGCGGCGGATTTGGAGTTGGCGGAGACGACGGTGAAGCGGGACCGGTCGTTGATCGCGTCGGGGGCGATTGCGCAGTCGGTGCTGGACCAGAGCGAGTCGTCGTTCCGGACGGCGACGGCGAACTTGGCGTCGGCGCGGGCGGCGTTGGAGTCGGCGCGTCAGGGGCAGCGGTCGGCGTTGGCGGCGTTGGGGGAGGCGCGGGGGAATCTGGGGGTGAGGCGGGCGGATTTGGAGTCGCTGAAGGCGACGCGGGCTGAACGTGTGAATGATCTGGATCGTGCGGTGACGGACCTGGAGTCGTGCGTGCTTCGTGCGCCGTTTAGTGGTCGGGTGACGGGCCGGATGGTGGAGCGGGGGGCATTTGTGAACGCGGGGACAGCGGTGCTGGAGCTGACGATGCAGTCGGTGGTGAAGGTGGTGATCACGGTGTCGGCGGATCAGGAGCGTCGGGCGGCGCTGGGGGGTCAGCTGCCGGTGTACGTGGAGACGGCGGGGTTGGCGTCGGAGGCGGAGGCGCTTCGGGCGACGGTTTTCGAGAAGGCGGGGGTGGCGGACCAGGGGACGCGGACGTTCCGACTGGGGCTGATCCTGCCGAACCCGTTGACGGGGCCTCGGCCTAGCGCTTCGGAGGGGTCGGTGGCCTCGGCGCGGGAGCTGTTTCCGGTGCTGCGTTTGCCGGAGGCGGACGCGGAGGCGTTGTACGTGAATGTGGCGGGGGTGCGTGAGCGGGACGGTCAGACGGGGGTATTGGCGTTTTCGGGGTCGGATGATGTGGGGCTTTCGGGTGGGGTGCGGAAGCCGCGTTGGGTGCCGGTGACGCTGTTGGATGAGTGGGCCCAGCTGGACACGGCGACGCTGCGTCGGGTGGCGGCGGGCAGTGGGCTGAAGGATCGGGATGTGGTGGTGATGGGGCGGGCGGCGTTGGAGGCGGGTGCGGTGGTGGTGGGGGCGTCGGACTATCTGCTTCGGCCGGGGGATGTGGTGCGGGTGGGGTTGGATGCGGCGCTGCCGGAGGATGGGCTGTGGGTGCCGTCGGTGGCGATCGTGCCGCGGACGGGGGATGCGTTGGTGTTTGCGGTGGAGGGTGGGGTAGCGCGGTCGGTGTTGGTGGAGCCGAGGGAGACGTCGGGGGCGTTCACGCGGATCGATTCGGCGGGGCTGTCGGCGGGAGCGCGGGTGGTGGTGAGCGGGATGCATTATTTGGTGGACGGCGATCCTGTAGTGGAACGATCAACTAGCGGCGGGGGTGAGCGTTGAACTTGCCGAAGTTTGCGCTCACGCACAAGCCGATCACGCTGGTGTTTGCGGTGCTGGTGCTGTTGGCGGGGTTTTTGGCGTTTGGGTCGATGCCGAGGCGGGAGGACCCGCGGATCACGATCCGTGCGGCGTTGATCGAGACGTATTGGCCGGGGGCGTCGGCGGAGCGGATGGAGGAGCTGGTGACGGAGAAGCTGGAGGACGCGATCGCGCAGATCGAGGAGGTGGACACGATCGAGAGCATGTCGCGGACGGGGTATTCGCGGATCGACATCACGCTGGTGGATACCGTGTTGGAGGATACGCTGGACCAGACGTTTGACCTGGTGCGGGACAAGGTGGACATGGTGCGGGGGAGCCTGCCGGAGGGGTGTGGTGAGCCGTTTGTGAATTCGGATTTCGGGGACGTGTCGTCGGTGTGTGTGGTGATCCATCCGAGGGGTGATGCGCGTGGGGCGGAGCCGTATAGCTACCGGGAGTTGGAGCTGGTGGCGGAGGCGTTGGAGACGGAGCTGAAGCGTTTGGATGCGGTGGCGAGCGTGTCGACGTTCGGGGTGCCGGACGAGACGATCACGCTGGGGATCGAGGCGGCGGAGTGGTCGAAGCTGGGTCTGACGAAGGACGAGCTGGCGTCGGCGATCGACCGTCGGAACATCGCGAACAGCGGGGCGGTGGTGGTGACGCCGGAGCGTCGGTTCCCGGTGCGTCCGACGGGTGAGCTGGTGACGGTGGACGCGATTGCAGGGGTGCCGGTGCGGGCGGTGCAGGACGGTCGGACGGTGACGGTTCGGGACCTGCCGTTTGAGGTGGTGCGTGGGCCGGAGGACCCGCGGCGGAGCGGGGTTCGGTTTATGTCGCCGGAGAGCCGGACGGGTCGGGCGGTGCTGATGGGGATCACGATGAAGCAGGGGGAGAACGTGGTGCGGCTGGGGGAAGAGATCGAGGCGGTGGTGGAGCGGTTCGGTCAGACGCAGCTGCCGGAGGGTTTGGCCATCACGCGGGTGAATGACCTGCCGCGTCAGGTGCAGTCGCTGATCGCGGATTTTGTGGAGAGCCTGTGGCAGGCGATTGTGATTGTGCTGGGGGTGGCGTGGCTGATGATGGGTTGGCGGCCAGCGTTGGTGATGGCGACGGCGATCCCGCTGTGCATGGTGTCGGCGATCGCGATCGTGCCGCAGTTCGGGGTGGAGCTGGAGCAGTTTGCGATCGCGTCGCTGATCATCGTGCTGGGGATGGTGGTGGACAACGCGATCGTGGTGACGGACAACGTGCAGCGGTTGCTGAACGAGGGGGTGGAGCCGGAGGAGGCGGCGATCGAGGGGTCGAACAGCCTGGCGCGCTCGATCCTGTCGTCGACGCTGACGACGGTGGGCGCGTTTTTGCCGATGCTGATTATTCCGGGGGCGACGGGGGAGTACATGCGGAGCCTGCCGATCGTGGTGTCGGCGACGCTGCTGAGCAGCTATGTGGTGGCGATGACGGTGACGCCGATCATGTGCGTGTGGATGCTGCGGCCGAAGAAGGCCAAGGCGAAGAAGGCCGGCGATGAGACCACGGGCATTGCGAAGCTGTACACGGGTGTGATCCGTTGGTGCATGGCCAAGCGGGTGATCACGATCGGGGCGGCGGGGTTGGCGGTGGTGATGTCGCTGGGGTTGCTGCCGGTGGTGGGGACGGCGTTTTTCCCTGAGGGCATCCGCGATCAGTTCTTTGTGCACATCACGACGCCGGCGGGGACGTCACTGGAAGAGACCGAGCGGATCGCGGTGGAGGTGGAGGACCTGATCCGGGAGACGAGTACACGGGATACTGAAGGTGTGGGGGCGGAGCGGTTGGTGAGTGCGACGACGTTCGTGGGGACGGCGGGTCCGCGGATGATCTTGTCTTTGGACCCGGAGCACAGCGTGCCGCACTACGCGATGATTTTGGTGAACACGTCGGACGCGACGGGGAGTCGGGCGTGGGTGGATCAGCTGCGTGAGGAGGTGGCGTCGATCCCCGGGGCGCGGATCGATGTGCGGCCGTTCATGACGGGGCCGCCGGTGGATAATCCGGTGGAGTTCCGGCTGATCGGGACGGACGTGGGGGTGATGCGTTCGGTGGGCCGGGAGTTGTTGGCGGAGTTCGGGCGGATGCCGGGGACGGTGATGCCGTTTGATGACTGGGGAGAGATGATCAACACGATCGATCTGGAGGTGGACCCGGAACGGGCGTATCTGGCAGGGGTGACGAGCCGGACGATCTCGGAGGAGCTGGACCTGTTGTACGGGGGCGGCCGGCTGACGACGCTGCGGGAGGGGGATCACCTGGTGGAGGTGGTGCTGCGGCTGACGGAGGGTGAGCGTGAGACGGTGGAGACGCTGGACCAGGCGTCGGTGCGGGCGTCTGCTGGGACGGTGCCGTTGACGTCGGTGGCGGAGATCGATGCGGGCTCGGAGTTCGGGGCGATCGGTCGGCGGAACCGTGAGCGGAGCCTGACGGTGGGGTCGCAGGCGGGGTCGGGGTTCCTAGCGAACAACATCACGACCGGGCTGGGTGAGCGGTTGGCTCCGGTGATCGAGCGGCTGCCGCAGGGCTACCGGCTGGAGGTGGGGGGCGAGGCGGAGGAGTCGGTGGAGGCGCAGGGGCATGTGAGCACGGCGTTCGGGGTGAGCATCGTGCTGATCTTTCTGGTGCTGCTGGTGCAGTACAACTCGCTGCTGAAGCCGATGGTGGTGTTGACGGCGTTCCCGCTGGCGTTGATCGGGGCGATGCTGGGGCTGTTCCTGAGCGGCTGGCCGCTGGGGTTCATGCCGCTGCTGGGGGTGGTGGCGCTGGGGGGGACGGTGATCAACAACGCGATCGTGCTGATCGACTTCATCGAGTCGAAGGTGGCGGAGGGGGCGGAGCTGCGTGATGCGGTGGCGGAGTCGGGGCTGGTGCGGATGAAGCCGATCCTGTTGACGACGCTGACGACGGTGGGGGGTCTGCTGCCGTTGGCGTTGTTCGGCGGTCCGATGTGGGCGGGGATGTCTTGGGCGATGATCGGCGGGCTGAGCCTTTCGACGGGCCTGACGCTAGTGGTGATCCCGACGATTTATGTGCTGTTTGCCGAGCGGTTCAAGATGAAGGTCGCGTCGTGATGGTCTGGAGGCTGGCCGCAGTGACGGCGTCGCTGCTTGTGATGCCCGGGTGTCTGGCGATCGGCCCGTCGTACGAGGCCCCGGAGGCCGAGACGGACGCAGCGTGGGCGGGTCTGGAAGAGGGCGTGTTCAATGCGGCGTCGCCCGAGTCGATCCACACGTGGTGGACGGAGTTGAACGACCCGGTGCTGGACGGGCTGATCGAGCGTGCGTTCGCGTCGAACCTGGACTTGGCGTCGGCTCTGGCGGCGGTGCGTCAGGCGGCGGCGCTTCGGCGGGTCAGCGCGGGCGAGCGGTTCCCTGATATCGATGGGACCGGCAGCTACAGCCGGGAGCGTCAGGGCGTGAACGGGTTCCCGGCCCTGCCGGACCCCGAGGACTTCGATTCGTTTGCGTTGGGCTTGGAGTTTGGCTGGGAGCTGGATGTGTGGGGCCGGGTGTCGCGGCTGGTGGAGGCGGCGGACGCGGACCTGGCGGCGACGGTGGAAGACCTGCACGACGTGCGGCTGATTTTGGCGGCAGAGGTGGCGACGGAGTATGTCGCGCTGCGGACGGCGCAGTCGCGGGTTCGAGTGGCGGAGCGGAACATCGAGATCCAGCGGCGGAGCCTGGACCTGACGCAGAAGCGGTTCGAAGCGGGGGCGTCGCCCCAGCTGGACGTGTCGCAGGCCGAGACCAACCTGGCGAACACGGAGGCGGAGCTGCCCACGCTGCGGGCGGATGTCCGGCTGCAGCTTCTTCGGCTCGCGGTGCTGCTGGGCGAAAACCCAACGGCTTTGCTGGGGGAATTGTCGATCGGTGGACGGGTTCCGGAGCCGCCCATCGAGATCGCGGTCGGCATCCCCGCGGACGCGCTTCGGCGTCGTCCCGATGTGCGGTCCAGCGAACGGACGCTTGCGGCGGAGGTCGCTCGCATCGGCGTGGAGCTGGGGGACCTTTACCCGCGGTTCGTGCTGGGCGGGTCGTTCCAGTTCAACGCGACCGATGCGGACATGCTGTTCGAGGGGGACAGCGTGGGCTGGGGGCTGGGCCCGTCGTTCTCGTGGAACCTGTTTGATGGCGGGCGTCAGCGGGGCGAGGTGCGGGCGCAGGAAGCGGCAGCGGATATCGCGCTGTTGGCGTACCGGTCGTCGGTGCTGCGGGCGATCGAGGAGGTGGAGGGGGCGATGTTCCGTCACGCGCGGGAGCTGGAGCGGGCGGAGGCGCTGGGGCGGGCGAGCGCGTCGGCGCGGCGGTCGGCGGAGCTGTCGCGGGAGCTATATCTGGAGGGGCGGAGCGATTTCCAGAACGTGCTGGACAGCGAGCGTGAGCTGTTTGCGGCGGAGGACAACCTGATTGTGAGCCGGGCGGAGGTGGTGCTGACGTACATCACGCTTCAGCGTGCGTTGGGCGGGGGGTGGTCGTCGGGGGTTGATGGGTCGTCTGAGCAATACGAGCCAGAGGGCGGTCTTGAAGCGGAGCGTTGAGCCCACGAGTGAGCTGGGGCCGGTGCGGGCCTACGCGGGGTTGGGGGTCTTGGTGGTACACGTGCTGGTGGCGCCGTATGTGTTGAACGATCCGGGGTCGTGGGCGGCGGTGGTGTTGCATCTGGTGCTGCACGGGCTGCTGTTCGTGATCCTGATCGGGCTGATCGGCAAGAGGTGGCAGGCGGTGTGGTGTGTGGGGCTGATCGTGCTCGCGACGGGTGTGCGGATGGTGGTGCCGGTGGAGAACGTGTGGTGGCAGGGGGTGGCGGACGCGGCGTTGGTGTTGTGTGGGGTGGTCGTGATGGTGCTGGGGCTGCGGCGTCTGGTGGCGTCTCGGCGGGTGACGGGTGCGTTGATCAGCGGGGCGGTGAGTCTGTATCTGCTGAGCGGGGTGGTCTGGGCGTTGGTGTTTCACGCGATGGAGGTGGCGTGGCCGGGGTCGTTCTCGATGGGGGCGGGGGTGGGGGAGCGGTCGGTGACGGCGGGGGACTTGTACTACTTCAGCTTCGTGACGCTGACCACTTTGGGTTACGGCGATGTCAGCCCGGCGACGGCGGTAGCCCGGTCGCTGGCAGTGGTGGAGGCGGTGTTCGGGCAGGTGTATCTGATCGTTTGGCTGGGGCGGCTGGTGTCGTTGCAGGTCTCATCGGTGTTCGCGCAGCGGGGTGTGGCGTGAGGGGTGCGGCTGGAGAGGACACGGTGCCAACGCTGGTGCGCGCGATGAACGCAGCGGTGCGGTTCCGGACCGCGGGGGTGCTGCTGATTCTGGTGGTGGCGGCGGGGGTGAATGTGCTGCGGCTGGCGATCGGCGGGGATCAGGGTTTTTCAGAGGTGCCGATCGGGGTGCCGGCGACGATGGGGGCGTTGATGGTGTACGAGGGGTTGACGCTGTGGTGGCTCTGGCGGCGGGACGCGGGGCGGCGGCTGCCGGGGCTGTGGATGTATGCCAACGCGGGTATCGAGTGCCTGACGCCGACGGTGCTGGGCTGCACGATCGCGGTGTCGGATGCGGTGACGCTGGAGCAGGCGGCGCTGGGGCCCGCGAGTCATTTGTATGGGCTGTTCATTGTGCTATCGGTGTTACACGTGCGGCTGGCGGTGTGCGTGTTTGCGGGGGCGGTCTCGGCGGCGGGGCTCGGGTTGATGGTGGTGGTGGGGGCGGGTGAAGGGTCTTTCCTGCCGCGTTCGCTGGAGGTGTTCTCGGCGGTGTTGGTCTTGGGGACTGGGGCGGCGGCGGGTCTGGTTGCGGTCCGGATGCGGCATTACCTGCACAGCGCGGTGGAGGAGGCGGAGGCGCGTCGGCACGCGGAGCGTGACCTGCGGGCGGCGGCGGTGATCCAGCAGAGCCTGATGCCGCGGGAGCCAGCGGAGATCGAGGGGTTCGAGATCGTGGGCTGGAACCGGCCGGCGGACGAGACCGGCGGGGACTATTTCGACTGGGTGCCGTTGGATGACGGGCGTCTGGCGGTGTGCATCGCGGATGTGACGGGGCACGGGTTGGGCCCGGCGATGATCACGTGTTTCTGCCGGGCGTATGCGCGGTCGGCGCTGCGGGTGGAGCGACGGATTGCCGCGGCGGTCGATCGGCTCAACGGCGAGCTGAATCAGGACCTGAGTCCTGGGCGGTTTGTCACGTTTGCGACGGTGGTGCTGACGCCCGGTCGGGGCCGGGTGGTGTCGATTTCGGCCGGTCATGGGCCGCTGCTGGTTTACCGCAGGGACGGCGGGGGCGTTGAGCGTTTTGATGCCGATACGCTGCCGCTGGGTGTGCATGTTGGAGGGGATGGTGTCGAGCCGGTGGTGCACCATCTGGCAGAGGGCGACGCGTTTGTCTTGATCACGGACGGTTTCTTTGAATGGGCCAACGCGGCCGGCGAGCAGTTCGGGACGGATCGGCTGCGGCGGTCGCTGGGCCGGCATGGCGAGCGGTCGGGGGTTACGCTGATCCGGGCCCTGCTGGACGACGTGGAAGCGTTCGCGGGAGGCACGGCACAGCCCGACGACCTGACCGCGGTGGTGATCCGTCGCCGGTCGGGCGGCGAACGGTTTACTGAATAAGGAGACGATGAACCATGAGACGATTGGTGGTCGGTATTTGCGGTTGCTTGGTCTGTGTTTTGGTGAGTGGTGGGTGTGTGCCGAACCGGTTGTACAACGCGTCGCCGGAGCAGTACCGCTTGGAGTTGGAGCCGACCGACGGATGGCGTATGGGGGTGGATGTGGCAATCATCGAGTTTGATGAGTTCGGGATGTGGTGGCTGCCCGAACAGTTAGAGGAGGCGGTGCGGTTGATCGGGGAGCGGAACGCGGGCTCAGAGCGGGGGATCATGCTGGTGACGTACATCCACGGGTGGAAGAACAACGCGGACCCGCGGCGGGAGAAAAGCGATCTGATGCGGTTCAAGGCCGGGATGCGGCGACTCGCGTTGCAGCTTGAAGCCGAGGGTGACCCCGCCCCGGACCATGTCATCGGGGTGTATCTGGCGTGGCGTGGTGCGACCAATCGGGTGCCGTTGTGGGAGACGTTGTCGTTCTGGGATCGCAAGGCCACCGCCGAACGCATCGCGTCGCTTCCGATGCGGGAGACGCTGTTCCGGCTGGCCGATACAGCGAAGCAGCGACGCACGTCCAAGGTGGTGTTTTCGGGGCATTCGATGGGCGGGATGATCCTGGCTCAGACGCTGGCCCCGACGGTGACCACGACCATCATATCGTCCGGGCCCGAAGGCGTGCCTGTGCCGGCAGATATGGTATTGCTGCAGAACCCCGCTCTGGACGGGCTGACCACCTTTCAGTTTGTCAATTATTTGAAGCGGAGCGGTGCCCGCGTGGAGCTACGCAGTGGCGATGGTATTCCTGATCCCGCGCCTGGCCCCCTGTTTGTGTCGATCACCACTGAAGCGGACTGGGCCACACGGGTCGCGTTCCCTGCCGGACAGATGGTCCAGCACCTCTCGGAGTCATTCCGCCGTGATCTTGGCGAAGGGCTGCCGTCGCAGGCGGCTCTAGCGAACAGAGCCCACGGCCATCTTGATTTCCTGATTAGTCATAAAGCTCGGCTGGACGGTGACGAGATCGTCCTTGATCGCATTCCGGGAGCCTACAACACCACACCTTTCTGGATCGTCCAAACTTCACCGGACATCAGCCGGGATCACCGCGATATCTACAACCCGGTATTCTTGCGCCTCGTTGAAAGGATTACCAAGCTCAATTCTCTGTATGACACGAGCGTGCGGGTATGGGTCAGTCCGCAAATGAAATCGCCAGCCTTTAAACATTAGCTGTCTGTACGCGATGAGCGTTCGTCCAAGAACCAGATAAAGCACAGGCCCATCGACGAATATGAAATGAGTCGGAATCGTTCTGCGTACCCTCAAGCAGCGCCCAAGCCGCAGGCTTGGCGGAAGTGTCACTGACACATTTTTGAGGGTCTAATCGGCGGTTATTGGCGTTTTGTTGGGGTGTGGATGATTCGTGTTTTACTGTTTTATTTATAGGCTTAAACGTGATTGTGGGGATTCGCCGGGATCAATGATGAGTCCCGTACTCCAACACTAAGTTACGTCCCCGAGGCGGCATGGTTGAGGTGTACGGCTCGGTGTGCCGTGGGTCGGTTCGGCAGGGTTGCAGTTTACGGGTTTGTCAGCCGGCGCTGTTGAGGAGCTGGCCGTTGGCGAGGGCCTGATACTGCGGGCAGGACTGGAGGAGGTCGTCGTGTTTGCCTTGGGCGACGATGCGGCCGGCGTCCATGACGATGATGCGGTCGGCGTGGATGATGGTGGACATGCGGTGGGCGATGACGAAGGTGGTCCGTCCTTCGGAGATGCGTTCGATGGCCTCGGCGATGAGGGTCTCGCTGGTGGTGTCGACCTGGCTGGTGGCCTCGTCGAGGACGAGGATGGCGGGGTCGCGGAGCACAGCCCGGGCGATGCAGATGCGTTGGGCTTGTCCGCCGGAGACGCCCTCGCCGCCCTCGCCGATGGGCGTGTCGTAGCCTTTGGGGAGCTGATCGATGAAGCGATCAGCGGTGGCGATGCGGGCGGCTTCGGTGATGTCGTCGGGGTCGGACCAGGTGCGGCCGTAGGCGATGTTGTCGGCGATGGTGCCCTGGAAGAGCCGAGTCTTCTGGGTGACCATGGCGAGCTGGTCGCGGACGGAGCGGAGGTTGTGGTCGGCGATGTCGTGGCCGTCGATGAGGATCCGGCCCGAGTCGGGGGTGATGAGGCGGGACAGGGCGGAGACGAGGGTGGACTTGCCCGAGCCGTTGCCGCCGACGATGGCGACGAATTCGCCGAAGGCGATGTCAAGGTCGATGTCGTTGAGCGCGGGGCTGGAGCCGCCGGGGTAGGTGTAGGTCAGGGCGTCGAAGCGGACGGCGGTGCGGTGACGCGGTAGCCGGGGCAGGGTCTGCGACTCGGCGTCGGGATCGATCTGCCGGTGGAGGTCGAGGATGCGTTGGCCGGCGGTGTCCGCAGCGGTCAGGTCGTGGTGGAGGTTGGACAGGGGCTTGAAGGAGGTGCCAGCCGCGACGAGGGCGGCGAGGATCATCATGAACTCGCTGCCGGGCACGCCTTGCCGGAAGATGCTCCAGGCCGAGAGGATGGCGACCACGACCACGCCGAGCATGGCCACCAGCTCGACGACCATGGAGGACACCGCCCGGACGCGGTGCTGCCGGACTTGTTCACGGAAGGCGTTCTGGGCGGCCCGGAAGAACCGGCGGGACTCGGAGCCTTCGGATTGGCTCATCTTGATCACGCGGAGGTCGCTGAGCGATTCGTTCATGCGGGCGAGCATGAGGGCCTGAGCCTCGAGGTTGAGCTTCGCGGCTTTGCGGACGGACTTGCCGAACTTGCGGACGACCAGGGCGATAATGGGGCCGCCGATGAGGGCGAGGAGGGTCAGCTGCCAGTTGACGATGAACGCGACGGTGAGGGCAATGACGACCTTCATGCCGGCCTGCGGGGTGCGAACGAGGATGCCGCGGTAGCCCTGATAGAGGGCGGTGATGTCGTTCATGATCCGGCTGAGGCCGTCGTTGGTGCCGTGGGTCCAGGCGGAGCCCATGCTCATGCGGATCATCTGCCGGTAGAGGGTGACGCGCCAGTGCTGGATGACTCGGGAGGTGACTCGGGCGATGAAGTAGGCGTGGAGGAGTCGGCCGAGGCCGCTGACCAGAGTCATGATCAAGACCGCAGCCATGATGGCGATGAAGCCGTAGAACGCGTCGGTGGGGATGAGGTTGGCCAGGGCGTTGCCGAGGGGTTGGAGCATGGAGTCAGTAGTGGACTCGCGGACGAGCTCGGCGAGGGGTCGGCCTTCCTTGAGCAGCAGGTTGAAGATGGGCAGCAGGAGCCCGAGGCCTGCCCCGAAGCCGATGCTCATGATGACGAGCCCGAGGCCGGCGATGGCCAGCTGGGGCTTGTGCTTGAACAGCGGGCGTGAGGTGGTGAGCAGTGAGCGGTACATGGCGAGGGCTTCGTCCCGGCGGGTACGGGATGGGCGATCAAAAATTCTACTAGCATTGCACTTATGGGGAGCTGTGCGGGCGTTTTGAGGGGGTTGAGACTCGTGAGGCCGATGCCAGACCCATGCTAGAGCTTTCGGAAACGGATCTGCTGAACCGCGGGGCGAACCGTGCGTGTTATCGCCACCCCGATGAGCCAGGGCGTTGCATCAAGATCGACCTGCCGGACGGGGTCGGTATGCGGCTGGGGTTGAATGATTTGGAGTTCGAGCACCATCGCGGCCTTGCCGAGCGTTTGGGTGAGGGGTTTTATGCTCACGCGCCGCGGTGCTATGGGTGGTTAAAGACGAGCCTCGGGCCGGGGCTGTGTTTCGAGCTGGTTTGTAACGCGGACGGGTCACGGTCACGGCGTTTGCAGGATGTGATTGACGAGGGGCAGCACCGTCAGGACGAGGTGTTGGGATGGGTGGATCGGTTGAGGGTGTTTGTTCGAGACAACCGGGTGACCCTGTTCGACCTGAACCTGCACAACCTGCTGGTGCGGGAGGAGGGGTCGGGCGGGGTGGGTGGGGTGGACCTGGTGGCGATCGATTGGAAGGGGCCCAAGGCGGTGCTCGAGGCGATCCCGGTGTCGGCGTATCTGCCGTTCATCGCCCGGCGGAAGGTCGCTCGGCGGTTCACGCGGCTGCGGGAACAGATCGTGTGGCGGTTCAAGAAGCGTGAAGGCTTTGCTCATGGTGTCGGAGTCTGAGTTTGTTGGGGCGATGCCATGGCGAGCCTGAAGATCATCATCGTTAGTGACGGGAAGGCGGGGCATCTGTCGCAAAGCCGTGGGCTGGCGGGGGCGATCGCGAAGCTGACGCCAGCGTCGATGCATGAGGTGCAGGTTTCACAGCCGGATGCAGCCCACTGGTCGTTGGGTGGTTCGCTGGTGTTCGCGGCGGGACACCGGACGTACGGTCCGGCACTTCGGATAGCAGGTCGTTTGGGCTGCCCGGCGATCGCGCTGATGAACCCGGGGTGGTGGATGCGTCGGCGGTTTGACCTGAGCGTGATCCCCGAGCACGACGGGGTGGCGGCGTCGGCCAGAGTCGAGCTGACGGTGGGGTCGATCAATCCGGTGCGATACGCGGAGCACGCGTCACCCACCGAGGGGTTGTTGCTGATCGGCGGGCCCTCGAAGCATCACAGCTGGGATGAACACGCGATTGGTGAGCAGCTGCGTGCGGTGCTCGCATCGGATGCGTCGGTGCGGTGGACGGCGACGTCGTCACGACGGACGTCCGGCGGGACGCACGACCTGCTTCGGAGCTTGGCGGATGAAGCGCAGCACCGGCTGACGTACGTGCCGCCCGACGAGACGCCTGTGGGTTGGGTGGCGGAGCAGCTGCAGCGGTGCGGGGTGTGCTGGGTGAGCGAGGACAGCGCGTCGATGGTGTATGAGGCGCTTACAGCCGGCGCGAGAGTGGGTCTGCTGCGGGTGCCGCTGCGGGGCGTGAAGCCAGGGCGGGTTATTCGGGGAGTACACGGGCTGGTTGAGAAGCAGTGGGTGACTCGGTTTGATGCGTGGCGGGACGGGGCGGCATTGATGGGCGATCGGCCGCGATTGGCGGAGGCGGACCGGGTGGCTGAGGTAATCTTGCAGCGATGGCCGAGGCTGAGGCAGTGAAGCGGTTGACGGTGATGCAGGTCCTGCCCGGGCTGGAGGCGGGGGGTGTGGAGCGGGGGACGGTGGAGGTGAGCCGGGCGCTGGTGGAGACGGGGCACCGCAGCGTGGTGGTGTCGTCGGGGGGGCGGTTAGTCGGAGAGCTGGAAGAGCACGGGGCGGAGCACGTGGAGATGCCGGTGCACCGGAAGTCGCTGCGGACGCTGGGTTGCGTTTGGCCGATGCGTAGGCTGGTGCGGGAGTTGAGCGTGGATGTGCTGCACCCGCGGTCACGGGTGCCGGCCTGGGTGGCGTACCTGGCGTGGCGGAAGATGCCAGCCGGTGATCGGCCCGCTTTCGTGACTTCGGTGCATGGGCTGTATTCGGTGAATCGGTATAGTCGGGTGATGACGTTCGGGCAGCGGGTGGAGGTCGTCTCGGAGACGGTGCGGGACTATGTGCTGCAGAACTACCCGGGGACGGACCCGAGCAAGCTGGTACTGAATCACCGCGGGGTTGACCCGGCGGAGTACCCGTTCGGGTATCGGCCCTCGGCCGAGTGGCAGACCGCTTGGCGGGCGAAGTACCCGGAACTGGAAGGGCGGTTTGTGATCGCGCTGGCAGGGCGGATCACTCGGCTCAAAGGGCATCACGACCTGCTCGACGCGTTGGCGAAACTTGTTGAGCAAGGGGTCAATGCGCACGCCCTGATCGTAGGTGGTGAGGACCCGAGGCGCAAGGCGTACGCGCAAGAACTGCGGGACGTGATTGGCTGGTTGGGCATACAGGAGCGGGTCACGTTCACGGGCCACCGGTCGGATATCCGCGAGGTCTTGGCGGTGTCGGACGCGGTGGTGTCGCTGTCAACGAAGCCCGAGTCGTTCGGGCGTGCGGTGCTGGAGGCGGTCCGGCTGGGTCGGCCGGTCGTGGGGTATGACCACGGCGGGGTGGGTGAGGTGTTGGCCGAGGTTTATTCGGAAGGGCGGACGCCTCTGGGTGATCGTGAAGCATTAGTGGATCGGTTGACGGCGATCGCGGAGCAGCGCGTCGAACCGCCGGGGCCGACGGAGGCATTCCCGTTGTCGGGGATGCTGGAGCGGTCGGTGGCGTTTTATGATTCGGCGGTGGCGGACTTCAAAGGCTGAGGCTTGGGGGCCATCATGGGGTGGCCGTCGGCGTCGAAGGCTTGTTCGCCGCGGAGGAAGGCGGCGTAGCCGTCGGCCTTGGCACCCCATTTGGTGCGTTTGTGGGGCTTGCGGGTGAGCAGGGCGTGGAGCCGGCAGGAGATCATCTTGCGTCGGGGGTGTTTCCAGAGTGTGGTCTGCCGGTGCTTGGTCATGCGGTAGGCGTTGGACCAGGCGAAGTGCCAGCCGCGGAGGTAGTCGAGGGCGGGGGAGCTGCCGGAGGAGGTGCCGGCGTCGTGGTCGAAGTGGACATCGTCGCAGCGGAGAATGGTGTAGCCGGCGGCGCGGACACGTTGGCAGAGCTCGGTCTCTTCGGAGTACAGGAAGATGCGCTCGTCGAAGAGGCCGATCTCGTGGGTGACTGCGACGTTGAACAGGATGGCACAGCCGCTAATCCAATCCACAGCGGCGGGTTCGGCGTCGGGGCGGTGCTGCTCATCGAGGACGGCCGGGCCGGAGAGGGCGACCCGGTCGCCGGCGGCTTGGAGGTGTGCAAGCAGGCGATCGATGTCGGCGGGGTCGGCGTGGAGGTCGGGGTTGAGTAGCAGGGCGTAGGGGGTGGTGCAGGCGCGGAGGGCGACGTTTGCACCGCGGCCGTAGCCGAGGTTGCGGTCTTGCGGGAGGACGGTGGTGTCGGGGTAGCGTTCGGCGAGGGCATTCGCGCTGCCGTCGGGGCTGGCGTTGTCGACAATGATGACGGGGGTTTGGCTGGCGGCGCAGAGGGCGTCGTGCCGCTCGGTGATGACCTGGGCGCTGTTGTACGAGACGAAGATGACGGTGAGGTCGCCGCGGGGCATGGCGTGTGGTGGTTTTAGGCGTCGTAGCCGAAGGCGGCGAGGGTGGGGGCGTGGTCTTGCGCGAAGCGGGCGGCGTCGGGGTCGTGGCGGTAAGCGTAGCAGCGGGTTGCGTTGAGCTGTTCACGCTGGAGGACCGCGTCGGGGTCGGCGGTGAGCTGGCAGAACTCGAGCAGTTGGGTGAGTACCGTGGTCGGTTCGGTAAGGAGGTCTTCGTAGCGGAGGCTGTGCTGGAGTGGTGCCTCGGCGAGGTGTGTTTCGGCGGCTTGCAAGTAGCGGTGCCAGAGATCGAACGCGCCGCCGAGAGTCGCGCATGCGGGGGAGAGCCCGTCTCGGATTTTGGCGATGCGTTTCTTTCCGCCCGTGAAGCGGATGACGTCGGAGGATTGGAGCGGGAGCTTGTCGTCGAGGATGCGTTGGTTGCGGGTGACGAGGCTGCGGGCGACATCGACGCCGTGTCGGGTGACGTGGACGACGCGGGCATCAGGGAAGAGGCGGAGCCAAAGCGGCAGCGTCCAGGTGTTGCGGGGGTCTTTCCAGCCCCAGGGCTGCGACGCGTCGGGGAACCGGAACCGGCGGGCGCGTGGGCTGTTGAGGAGGGTCTGCAGGCTGGCGGCGAAGGCGTCGGTCAGCGGCGAGTGGTCAAGAACGGCCTGGATGGGTTCGGGGTGGTCCCACCGGCCGCCGGCTTGCTGGAGGAGCCAGCGGTTGCAGTTGAGGAAGAACCGGGACTCGGCGTTTTTTTCGAGATCGGCGCCGGGGTGGAGGCCGGCGTGCTGGAGGAGTTGGGTCACGAGCGTCGTGCCTGAGCGGTGCATACCGACGATGATGACGGGGGGTGAGAGGCCGGGGCGGGTGGGGGTGGGTGGGGTCACGACCAGGACCCGATAAAGTGGTCGATCTCGGGGGTGTGCTCGCCGGCGGTGAGGACCAGGTCGGTGCCGATCTTTTTGGCGGGTCGGCCGGGCTTTTGACAGGCGGCGGTGAGGGCGTCGAGGCCCTGGCCGCGGAGGTCGGTGAGCTTGGCCTGGCGGTTGAAGGCCCAGACGCCGAAGCGTTGTTGCAGGCGATCGAAGTACTCGGCGAGCTCGATGCCGGCGGCCTTTGCGCTGACTTCGTTGATCTCGATCAGCCCGACGACCCAGCGGGCTTTGCTGAGCGTGTCGGTCATGCCGTCGAGGACGAAGGACTCGTAGCCCTCGACGTCGATCTTGAAGACGAGGGTGTCGGTGTGGTGCTCGGCATCGGCGAGGCTGCCGTCGATACTGATAAGCGGGGCCTGGATAGTCTGGTAGCGGCTAGGGTCGTCGATGTATTGGACGGCGGACGACGAGCCGCTCCACTGGGTGTCGACATGGAACTCGGCGTGGCCGCCGTGGGCGGAGCCGGCGAGCCCGAAGCGGAGGGCGATGCGGTCGGCGTCGGGGTGGGCGGCGTGGGTCTGGTCGAGGTAGGTCTTGAGGCTGGGGTTGGCCTCGAAGCCGAAGGCTTTAGAAGCGTCGGGGTACTTCGCGGTGAAGAGGCATTCGCCGTAGTTGACGCCGACGTCGAGGGCGGTCTGGGGTTGGAGTTGGGCGATGGCCCGGTTCCAGAACGCGCGGTTGCGGGGGATGTTCCGGCGGACGGTGTCGTGGATGAGTTTTTTGCGGGCGCGGGGGTCGCGGGGGTTGAAGGTGATGGGGCTGACGGATCGGTGTGGCCGGACGGCGGTGGGGTAGAGCGTGCCCCAGCGGGCGAGGGCGAGCCCGTTGTAGAGGGTGGATTTGAGCTTTTTTTCGAGGCGTTTCATGACAGCGGTGAAGCGGATCGAGGTCGGTTGCGGGCGGGAGACCGGAGACGCGTCGAGTCGCGTCGACGGCGGGCCAAGATCGTATGGGGTGTGGGTGCGGGTGGGGTTAGCGCCAGTGCTCTTTGATCCAGGGGGTGGGGCGGACGGTTTTGTAGAGGCGTTTGTGCCAGGGGCCGGGCCATTGGCCGGCGGCGGCTTCGTGGGGGTCGGGGTGGCCGGGGAAGGCGACGACGCGGGCGCCGCCGGGGAGGTGCGGGGCCTTGAAGAGCCGGGCGGGCATGGACGGCAGGCAGTGGACCTTGAACAGCAGGCACCAGGGGTCGGGGAAAAAAGTCATGTTGCTGACGCGGTCGGAGATGAAGCTCTGCGAGTTGTTGTACTGGGCAAAGATCGCGGGGGGGTCGGCTTCGAGCTGTTCAAGGAGGTAAGGGTGGGAGCCGACGGTGAAGCGGAAGACGGAGGTGTTGCCGATGCGCTTGTCGGACTGGGTCCAGTTGCGCATGACGCAGTAGTCGCCGTCGACCTCGAAGAAGGGGTCGAGGGAGTCGACGATGACGACGTCGAGGTCGAGGAAGAGGGCGGTGCCGGTGAGGCCGGGGACTTCGGGGGCCCAGAGGGAGAGCTTGCGCCAGCCGCCGTTCTGCTGTTTGGACTTGACGTTGATGGTGGGGCAGTCGAAGCACTCGACCTCGTCGCGGACGCCGGCGGGATCGTCGGTGAGGCAGACGACGCGGAACGGGGCCGTGGTGTGCCGGGCGATCATGCTGTAGAGCCGGTTGACGTAGTCGGCGGGGTACCGGTCGCCCCACTTCATACAGACGAATTGCTTCATCGCGGCATGGTATCGTCGGGCATAATGCGTGTTTGGCGGATGGTGGGTTGGCCTGGGCGGAGGGGTGGGTACATTGTGGGGCCGCCCACGTAGCTCAGCTGGATAGAGTAGGGTCTTTCTTATTCCAGCCCATAATCCATAAACCCCTGTTTCATAGTGATATTCGCGTTTTGGCGTGTGCCATTTGGGCGCGTCCGTAGATGTCAGAGACACTTTCTATGTCCGGTCGCTCGGCCATGGGGTCCTTCTGGACCACCGCTCCGGGCCTGGCAAATGCCCACGGAGGACCCACGCCGACGACAGCCCTACACAACCGCCGCAGGGTCACCCCGAACGCCGGGCCTGCAATCCTCAGCTGTTCAATGCTTCGACCAGCTCGTCATCCAGCGGCTTCATCGTCGGGATGCCCTCAGCGGCGATCCGCTCGGTATCTCTGCAGGTGGGCATCCCGTCTGCCGTAGAGCCGCGACCTGAGACGCCAGGGAGAAGTCGTCGAACATACAGCGTCACGCCCTTCGCGGTCAGGGTGTTGTCCCCCCGTCGATCGCGCTTGTCACGAAGCAGTACAAGCCGGTTGCCCCCACCGGTCGGGGCTACTCAGCCCTCCCACGACAATGTATTCGTCTGGTTATGACAGCACGGACCACGGGGAGGATGCAATCTGCCTTGACAAACCTTGAATGGAGCGGAAAACGTTTTACATGACAATTAACGCTTTTTCGTGGTGTTGTCTTGCACCGGTGTAGGCTCTCGATTCGTGTGGTTTTTAAGGTCGTCTTGCCGTTCGAGGCACCCTATTGAAGTCATTTCATATGACTCGCATGATGACGTTCAAATCCATTGCTACTGGACTCGGATTTTGTTTCGCTGGGTCCGTGTCCGTGGCTCACGAAGCTCAGGCTGAGCTGCTGCTGCATTACGCGTTCAATAATCCAGACACGACGACATCCGTAGCCGCAGATTCTTTGGGCAACGGGCTGGACGGGGCCTTCTCAGGCTTCGTGCCGGGTACGGGCATCGTGACACCAGCCTTACAGACCGCTACCGGCGTCTTGGGGGCGGCGGGTGACTTCGCCTATGACGGCAGCGGGGCAGCACAGATGGGTGCGCCGGCTTCCGGTGCGATCGAGGCCTGGAATTGCATTTCGCAGGCAACAGCGGGATAGGCGCGCATGAGTCGCTGACGATCTCGGGTTGGTTCAAATCCGATGTGGTGCTCGCCAACAACGCCCGCCTCTTCCAGGGTGTCGGTACGGAGAACATGACGCTGTTCGAGAACTCGACCGGCGAGCTGCGATTCACGATCGGTAGCTCACAGGTTGACAGCAGTGGCGGGGCCTTTACGGACTCGGTTATTAAGGCGACTGGGTGTTCTTCGCGGTCACTTACGACAGCACCGAGGCGACCGACAACGTGGATTTCTACATCGGCACCGATAGCTCGGCCGTATCTCTGGTGTCTACCGGTACGATCGGTAATGCCTGGGACGGCTTCGGCAGCAGCGCGGACATCAGCTGGGGCAACCGTCATGCCGCCAACAATGGTGGCGCGTTTATCAACCCGTTTGATGGTCAGATGGATGATCTGCGTCTTTACGGCGCAATCACCGGGTCCCGCGGAGCACTGACGCTCGAGCAACTCGAAGACGTTCGGCAGTCCGCTATCCCCGAGCCGGGCACGCTGGGCCTGAACCTTCTCGGAGCGGCGCTGTTGGCGGTGCGCCGGCGCTGATGCCACGCCGTCACTCGTCCTTGCGGCAGGCATCGCCAAGGACTGACGCCCGTCCTCGGTGCAGCTGTGGCTTGGCCTTTTTTCAAGATGTTTGTTTGCAAACGCTCGGGCTGGGCGCAGGACTTGCATTATGGCGATCACCGTCGGCGTCATCGTGACCTACCTTGGCGTGCTGGTCGGCATCGGCTGGTTGTTCCATGGGGCAAGCGACGCCAGTGAGTATTTCCGTAGCGGTTGCAAAGCCAGTTGGTGGTTGGTGGGTACCAGCATTTTCATGGCCGGGATCACCGCGCGGACGTTCACAGGCAACGCGGGGGCGGCGTTCGAGGCCGGCTGGAGCGTGCTGCAGATCTATGCAGCGGGGATGGTCGCGGCGCTGGTCCAGGCGGCGTTCCTGGCGCACCGGTTCCGGCAGACACGAGCGATCACGTTCCCCGAGATTCTGCGCGAGCGCTTCGGGGTCAGGACGCAGCTTCTGTATGTCGGCGTGACCCTTGTACTCGGCTCGCTGCTGGCGGGCGTCTGGCTGTGGGGATGTCGATCTTCGTGTCGACGGTGTCTGGAACTTCGCAGACGGCCATCGTGATCAGGGTCGGCCTGGTGGTCCCGCTGTACTCAACACCGGTGGGATCTGGGCGGTCATGGCGACCGACTTCCTCCAGAGCATGGTGATGCTGAGCATGGCGATCATGCTGGCGGCGCTGTGCCTGATTGAGGTCGGCGGGGTGGGCGGGTTCTTTTCGATGTTGCGGGAGACGGGTGTTTTCGAGGATTTCCGGGTCATCAAGTCGTCGGATACCTATCCCGATGGCAAGTACACGTTCGCGTGGGCCACGGCGGTGACGATCTACCCGATCATTGTCCTGGCATCGTTGGAAGACTCGCCGCGTTTCTTCGCGGTCAAGGACGGAGCATCGGTCCGACAGGCGGCGCGATCGGCGGTGTGCAAATCCAACTTACGTCAGCTTGGGATTGCTACGAGGTCTACGCCAACGACTTCGGCACGACGCCGCCCAGCTACATGCCTAACGGGGTCGTCAACAGCGACGGGGTTGGGCTTCGGCAGGCCTGGGATGCCGCCGCGGTCAACCACCACCTCTTCTCGTGGTCGTGATACCTTCGCGACGGCCTGTCCGACAACAACTCCGCGGTGCTTGAAGACCCCGCCGCCACCTCGGCCGAGAAACTGGAAGCCTTGATCAACACCGGTGTCATGCACTGCCCGGAAGCGCCAACGGTCAGCACCGCGAGTCTCAGCAACATCACCTTCATCCACTCGTACGGCCGTAACGGGTACTACAGCGGCCCCTGGAAGACGGGCCACGGCGTCTCCAACGGCGTTCCTTACGACATCAGCCTGAATCACTGGGCCTATCAATCGGAACAGGTGAGCTCGGCGTCCGAAACCTTCAACCTCGTCGATGGTCACGGGCCGCCGCACGCCGCGTTCCTCAGCGAGTTCAATCCGGACCAGCCCCGCCCCCCGAAAGACCCCGACCTCTTCATGTACCGCCATGGCGACGTCGCCAACATGCTTCTCGTCGATGGACATGTAGACGTGCTCCAATCAAATACGGGCGTAACGATCGCCGCGACGATCAGCAACGCTAACCAACACCTGCCGGCGTTCCGTTATCTCTCCGATACGCCCCGTTTTCAGATCACAGCGCGATGAGTGCGCCGCAAAGGAGTCATAGCTTGAGTCCTCGTTTTGCCCGGTTACGATCGTTAACACGCTGGATGCATCAACCCGGTGGATTGGTAGTCTGCAGTGTCCTGGCACTGGTCACGGGCTCCGCGTTGGCGGATCCGCTCGACACACCGGTCGTACCCAAAGCCGCACGGTTGATGCAGCAGCAGATCGCAGGCTAGATCACGCAGTCTCATCCGCGGCTGTTGGCGAACCAGCACGAATTGGATCGGCTGCGGCAGCGCTCCGCGTCCACCGACCCGACTTGGCAAGCGTACGCAGCGGCGCTGCAGGCGGGTGTCGACTTCGCCTCAGCCCACAGGCGGATGGCGAAACGTTTCGACGACCAGCCGAGCTTGTCCGTGTTCTACAAACGCCTCCGCGCCGATGCGGACTGTGCCCGCGACCTCGCGCTCGGCTACCACCTCACCGGCGATGCGGCGCTGGCGCGCAGGGCGATTCTTATCCTCGAGACTTGGACCGAGCCCGACCTGGACGCGGCGATGGCTGGCCGGCTGTCCACCGATTCACGGGGGGATGATGCTGGCGCGCGGTGGGATCATACTGGCGTGGGCGTATGACCTTCTGTGTGAAGAAGGCGTTATGCCCCAGGCCGACCGGGAGACTATTGTCGCGGGTTTCGGACGCATGGCGCAATTGATCCGTGCCTCGGCTGATCATTGGCATGCCAACGATTACTTCGGCCGGCAGGACTACCAGAACCACGTTGTGGCCCATACGGTCGGGATGCTGGCTTTGGGGTATGCGATCGGTGACCGAGAACTCGTGCAATATGCGCTCGACCACCCCGACAATCATCGTGACTACGTCGAACTGATCGCTGGTTCAATCCTCATGCCCGGTGATATCCCGCATGTCTGCGAACCCGCCGGCCGGACGGTTCATGTCGGCGAAATCGACGACCGTTACCGACACTTCACCACGCCCGATCACTCCAAGGGGCTTCATTATTCCCACCTCACACTGTCGCTGCTGACGGTGGGCTCGGAGATCCTGTACTGCAACGGACTGGACTTCTACCGCTACGTCGCTCAAGGCGGCGAGACGCTGGAACTGCCCTTCACGTTCTACAGCGACTTCTACCGCACACGCGATAGCGCGATCGGCGACGGCTTCTACGCCGGCGAGAGCTGGCGGATTGGGCTGGCCAGCGACTCACCCGAGCTGTTCGAGATCGCCGCGCTTCGCTATCCCTAGAACCAGCATGTCGAAGCCGCGGTCACGGCGAACCGTCAGCGGAAGAACAAACCGATGGAGATCATCGGGCATGCGCTACTGCTCTACCGGCCGGACGCCATCGATCATGGTGTACCGACGGACGGCGAAGTCCAGGACCAGAAGACAGAGCTGCGTGCGGAGCAGACCGAGGTGTTTACCGCATCGACGGCGTGTCGCTGGCGGTCCACTGTTTTGGGCTGCAGCCCGCCCAACCGGCGACCACGACCAGGTCGTCCCGCTGCCGGTGATTGATCGCTTCGTCGGTCGGCTACGCGGTGCCAGCAACCGTGTCGAGTTGGCGGTCTACCCGGGTCAGGGGCACGGCTTCTTCAACCCGTCACGCAGCCAAGCTATGTTCGAGGCCACCATCGCCCGAGCCTGGTCGTTTCTCGGCGGCCTCGGCTGGTTGACTCCTGCGGAGGAATCAACCTGACGGCGACGTTTCCTGAAACCTCGACCGACACGGCCACGTTTTCGGAGATCTCTTCGATCTGGGCGAGTGACTAGCCCGACTGCTACGACTTGCAAACGGTACTGTTCCTTGGCCGCTTCGTGCTTCCTGATGCGGCAGAGCAATCACAGGCACCTATCCATATCTTTTCGGAAGGGCGTTATCGACTGTGGGTCAACGGCCGGTTCGTGTCGCGCGGCCCGACGCCCAGCCATCCGCACCGACCCGCATTTGATCGGCATGACGTCACGGCGTACCTGAGGCCCGGCATGAATCTGGTTGCGGTATGCGTAGGTGAACCCAGTTGGTGCTGGCCCTTGCATCACCACGTGCACTCTGGCCGGCGGGGCCTTGCGTTGTGGTTGACGGGTAACGGCGACGATTTGCTGCTCCTGACTGACACCTCATGGCGTGCTCGACGCGATCCGGCGGAGCAGCTTGATGCACCGCGGCGGACATGAACACTGGGACCCATCGAGCATGTCGATCTTTCGGCCGAGCTCCGCGATTGGGCCTTGCCGGATTACGATGACACGATTGGCCCGCCGCACAGGTGTCTGATTCGTTGGACCTCGCGAACGCCGAAGCGGTAGATCTTTCGGAGTTGCGATGGGCAATCGAATCGGCCACGCCGACCGGGGAGGTGTTCCGCGTCGGTGCGCCGCTATAGCCCTTACGAGCCGACGATACCAGCGACGTGTACGCCGAGTCGCTGGCTATCGACGAATGGGAGATTGTGCAGAGAGGCACGGATACGTTCCTGGTCGACGGAGGTGAAGTGGCCCTCTCCTGCATGCGTCCTGATGAGGGCCGTGCCGTGCTGTGTCCTTTGACGGTTACCGCGTGGAGCATCGTCGTTTTGTGGGCTGCAGCGATTCGGGAAGTACGATCGATCTGGGCTCCGTGCAGACGCGTGAGCACAGTCGGCCGGCGCTGCTCCGCAAGGGCGGAACGTATGCCGACCGCATCGACGTGCCTGCCGGCGAGTGGAGCTTTGCGGGTCGCGAGTTTAGCGGCTTCGACGAGTTGGCTGTGATCCTGCGCGGCTTTGTCGGTGACGTGACGATCCACGAAGCCGGGGTGCGTTCTTCCGAGCCGGATCTCGCGGCTTTGGGAGACTTCGTGAGCAGTGACGAGACGCTCGGTCGGCTGTTTGCCCTGTGCGAACACACCCTGCGTGTCGGTACTCAAGAAGCCATGATGGATTGTCCGACGCGTGAGCGGGCGGTCTATATCGGTGACGGCCACCTGATCGGCCGTTGGTTGTACACGCTGACTGGTGACGGCCGACAATGGCGACGGTTGGTGTTCGAGCAGTTCGCAAGGCCGATGCCCGACGGCCTGATGGGCACGAGCATCTATTCCGCGGCCAATCGGTGCCTGATCGATTACTGCCTGCTGGCCGTTATCGGTGCCGGAGATGATGTGAAGGTCACCGGGGACATGAGCGTCGCCGCGGCCGTACTGCCGCAGGTCGAAGGCGTGCTCGCCTGGTTTCTGGGGCATGGCGATGGGCAAGGTTGTTTCTCTGTGGATACCTCTGGTTGCCCGAAGCCGTTGTCCTACGAGTGTCCTTACGATCCGGGCTTTCCGCAGCAGGAGACGTCACGTCTGTTGTTCATCGACCATCCGGGCCTGGGCTGGCACAACGCCGACGAAGCAGTCATCGATCGCGGGGGTGTGAAGGCCGCGGCCCAAGCGATCCTGAGCAACACGCTACGTGCGGTTACCGAGCTGAGCGAAGCCGCAGGGCAGGTCGGCTCGCGATGGGCCGAGCGGGCGGATTCGCTGGACCGCACCGCGTCGGCACGCTTCTTGGACGAAGCACGAGGACTGTTAGCGGATGCCGAGATCGATGGACATCTAAGCCCGATGACTTCGATGCAGACCAACACGTGGGCCGTCCGTGCCAGTTGGCTCGGGGGCGATGCGGCCCACGCGGTGTTGCGTCGTCTAGTTGATCAGGGCTTCGACCACGGCGCAGTGCCGGGCCCTTACGCATGGGCATATCTCTTCGATGAGCTCATCGAAGCAGGGTTGATCGAAGCCGGGCTGGACGCGGCACGCCATCGTTGGGGTTCGATGCTCGATGCTTTTGCGAAGACGCTCTGGGAGACGTTTGCCCGTGACCACCTCGACTCTTACTTTCACCCGTGGTCAGCGGCACCGCTGGGTTTTCTACTCCACGGGCTGGCGGGCTTGCCGTTGGTGGACCAGGCCGAGGGTATACTGCGCCTCCGGTCAAAGGTGGACCTTGTCTCTAGCCTCGAAGCAAGCGTGATGACCCAGCAAGGCCAAGTCGAGATTGCGTGGTCCGACTCGGGGGAGTGCTGTGATCTACGGGGCAGGCTGCCTTCGGGTTGTGTTGGCCAGCTCGAACTCAATCCCTATGAGGTCCGTGAGGTCCGCGATGCGTGGTCGTTGACCTTTACGCCGAAGGCTTCTTTCAAAGGGGCGGGTGATGCCTGAGCCCTCCACAAACCAGCCCCGGAAGTCCAAACCCTCCAGGCCAGTCGTCCCCAAGCGGGTGACGCTGCGTGAGGTGGCCCAGCTCGCCAACGCGCCGGTCTCAACAACCAGCCTCATCTTGGGCAACCACAAGCACGCCAGCCGGTACAGCGAGCCGACGCGGCGGCGCATCCTCGAAGCCGCGCAACAGCTCGGCTCCCGTCCCAACTACTTCGCCACACAACTCCGCAACGGGACCACCAACTTGCTGATGTGCTGCGTGAATCGGCTCAGCGCAGAGTTTGCCACGCTGGTGTCTGAGGGGTTTGAGTCGGTTGCGCGAGCTCGCAGCTACGTTACGGTCATGACAAGCCTGCAACACCGGGACCTGTCTGTGGGCAGTATCGCGTAGATGGCCGGTTCCGGCGCGGTCGCGGGTATCGCCATTGTCGGACAGGTCACCGAAGACCCGCTCCCGGATGCCTAGTTGGCTGAAATCTTGCGCTCGGGTGTGCCGCTGCTGCTGATCCACCGCCCGGGGTCAATACCCGGCGTCGCCGTGGTCGATGTGGACGACCAACCGGGGATTGCCGAGGCGCTGCGGGTCTTGACCATCCAGACGATTTCTTCGTCATCGAGCCCGTGCTCGACCCCACGGCATCAGCACGCCAGTAAGCGGTTAGACCCGTCGTTTTCTGTAGGCTTCGGCGTGATGCCGAGCATGGCGATCGCGGCGTCGACATTGTGGGGCTTCTCAGAAACAATTGGTTCCGCGTCGTTGGCAGGCGTTACCGTGGTAACGCTTTCCTCGGGCGGCAGACACTTCGGGATTTCATGGAAGTCGGCCCAAACGTTGCGGATCGTGGCGATGTTGGTATCGCCGGAGGTTCGGCCGGTGCGGGGGTAGATGCCGATGTAGATACCATCGGGCGTCGTCCGTCGTGGAGGTCGTCTTTCGGGGCCTAATACAACTCCTCGGCCTCGGCGGGCTTGTCGAGCAGGCCGAAGTCGTGCCGTTTACCCTTGATGACCTTGTACCAGTGGTTGCTCTGCACATGGGGGGAGAGCGGGAACTCGGGGTAGGGCAGCAGTTTCAGGACGTGGGTGGGCCTTTCCCGCCCCTTCCGGGTTGTGGTAGCCTTCTGGGCTATCGGTGTATTCGTGTCGGTCTCGTGTCAGATGAGGTGTCCGATACGTCAGCGTCCCGGCCACCGATTACAACTTATGCCTATAAAAATAGGCCGCCCGCGTAGCTCAGCTGGATAGAGCAGGGCTTTCCTAAAGCTCAGGTCGTAGGTTCGAATCCTGCCGCGGGCACTAGGCGTCGACGCCCGTGCGTGCCCCGATAGCTCAACTGGATAGAGCATCGGCCTTCTAAGCCGACGGTTGCAGGTTCGAGTCCTGCTCGGGGTATTTCAGGACGCGTTAACGACAGGAGTCAGCGATGAAGTATGGCGTCGAGAGGACGGGCGTTAATCGGGGTTGGTTGCGGTTGGTGGTTTGGTGTGTTGCATGCGGGCTGGTCATGTCAGCCATGGCTGGGGAGCGGCCACCGAATGTGTTGATGATTACGGTGGACGACCTGAAGCCGGCGATCGGGGCGTTTGGTGATCCGCACGCCGTGACGCCGAACATGGACCGGCTGGCGGCACGGGGGACGGTGTTTGTCAATGCGCACTGCCAGAAGGCGGTGTGTGCGCCGTCGCGGGTGAGTGTGCTCACGGGGCTTCGGCCGGACACGACACGGGTGTGGGATTTGAAGACGAAGTTTCGGCCGAACCTGCCTGGGGTGGTGACGCTGCCGGAGGCGTTCAAGCGTGCGGGGTATCACACGGCAGCGGTGGGCAAGGTGTTTGATTCGCGGAGCACGGAGACGCGGACAGGCGGTGACGCGGCGTCGTGGTCGGAGCCTTATCACAACCCGCGGGCGCGGGCTGGGGAGACGTTTGGCTATCTGAACCCGGCATCGCTCGAGCGTTTGCGGGCGAATCTGGAGCGGCTTGGTGGTAGGGACAAATTGCCGGCGGCTTGGCCGGACCGTCCGAACACGGCGTTTGGGGGGCTTGGTCAGCCGATGACGGACCGGGCGGAGGTGCCGGACACGGATTACCAGGACGGCATGATCGCGGCGTGGGCGGCCGAGCGTTTGGAGCGGTTCGCGGCGGAGCCGGAGCAGCCGTTCTTTCTGGCGGTGGGTTTCTATAAGCCGCACCTGCCGTTCAACGCACCGGAGCGGTACTGGGCGATGTATGACCGGGAGGCGCTGCCGGTGGCATCGCTGCAGGTCCCGCCGATCGGTGGGCCGCGTTGGGCGAGCCACACGGGAGGCGAGCTTCGGCGGGGCTACGGTGCGCCGGAGGGAAGCCCGCTGCCGATGGATGCGCAGCGTGAACTGGTGCACGGTTACTACGCGTGTGTTTCGTACATCGATGCGCAGGTTGGTCGGCTGCTGGACACGCTGGAGGCGGAAGGCCTGGCGGAGAACACGGTCGTGGTGCTTTGGGGCGATCACGGCTTCCATCTGGGCGATCACGCGATCTGGTGCAAGCATACGAACTACGAGCAGGCCACGCGGTCGCCGCTACTGATCGCGGCCCCGGGCCAGTCGGCGACGGGCGTGTCGTCGGCACCGGTTGACCTGTTAAACCTCTATCCGACACTGCTGGACTTGGCGGCTATGGATCGGCCGCACGTATTGCACGGGGTGTCGCTCCGCCCGATCCTCGATGACCCAACGGCACGGGTGAAGCCGGTGGCGGTCAGTCAGTACCAACGCTGGGACCCGGACGCCAAGCGACGTTACATGGGCTACGCGTTCCGCGATGAACGGTACCGGTATGTGCAGTGGCGGCACACAGCGTTTCAGGACGGCGTGTTTGATGGGCCAGTGGTCGGCGAAGAGTTGTACGACTACGACACCGACCCGCTGGAGACGCGCAACCTGATGGATGACCCGGCGTACGCGGGGGAGTTGGAGCGGTTGCGGGGGCATGCGGCGGCATACCACACGGAGCCTCGCGTGTGGGTTAGGCCGGCCGAGTGATCCCGACGTGTATCGGGTTAGCCGGACGCGTCGAGGACGAGGCGTTTGGGGTTGTCGTGGAGAAGTTCTTGGACGGCGGCGTCGCCGACGAGTTCGCGGGCCATGTCGATGCCGGTGAGGCGGTCGTCGAGGGTGTCGGGGCGGTGGGCATCCAGGGCGAGGAAGGTGTATCGGCCGGCGGTGAGGAGGTTGCGGGCGTAGGTCTCGGCGAGGGGGCCGCAGGCACCGGCGACGGCGGCGGCGTTGCACTGGAGCAGGACGCCGCGGTCGGTGAGGGCCTGGAGCTGGCCGTCGAAGTCGCCCTTGGTGACGGAGCGTTCGGGGTGGGCGAGGACGGGGGTGTAGCCCTGGTCGAGGAGCCAGTCGGCGGTGGCGTCGAGGTAGGCGGGCCACTTGGGTTCCCAGAAGTCCATGAGGACGAGCTTGGAGTGGGCGAGGGTGGGGACGCCGTTCTCTTTCATGAGGTCGATGGCCTGTTTGCTGGCTCGGAGTTCGCCGCCGGGCAAGAGGGTGTAGTCGATGCCCATGCCGGCGAGTTCGCGTTGGAGCTCGTTGGTCCAGGCGCGGGTGTGGTCGGGGAGGATGTGGGGGAACTGGTCCATCCACATGGTATGTGGGGTGCAGACGGAGGCGGTGAAGCCGTGGGCTTGGAGGGTTTGGATCGACTCGATGGTTTCGCCGAGGGTTTTGCAGCCGTCGTCGAGGGCGGGGATGAGGTGGGCGTGGAGGTCGATCATTCGCAGGGCGTAGGGCGTGGATATGGGTTCAAACGTTTTGCGGCGTGGTCACGGGCACTTGCTTGAGCCAGGTGAGGGAATCGAGGTCGGCGTCGAGGCAGCCGAGGCGGATGGCCTGCAGAGCGCAGAGGGCGGCGCGTCGGCGGATGCCGGCGCGGCCGCCGTAGCCGAGGGTGGCGAGGCGGACGTCGGTGGGGGCGTCGTGCTGGGAGAGCCCGAGGTAGACGGTGCCGACGGGCTTGTCGTCGGTGCCGCCGCCGGGGCCGGCGATGCCGGTGAGGCTCACGGCGATGTCGGCGTTGGCGAGTCGGCGGGCGTTGTCGGCCATCGCGGCGGCGACGGGGGCGCTGACCGCGCCGTGCTGTTCGAGCAGTTCTTCGGGGACTTCGAGCTGCTGGGCTTTCATGGTGTTGCTGTAGGTGATCCAGCCGCCGTGGTAGACGGAGGAGGAGCCGGCGACGTCGGTGATCATGCCGCCGACGAGGCCGCCGGTGCAGGACTCGGCGGTGGCGACGGTCTGGCCACGCTGCTTGAGGCATTCGACGGTGGCTTCGGCGAGGGTGCCGTCGTCTCGGCTGTAGACGAGGGGGCCGAGGCGTTCGGTGACGAGGGCGGCGGTGTCTTCGAGCATCGCGGCGGCTTCGTCGGGCGAGGGGGCGACGGCGCGGATGCGGGCAGAACAAACGCCGCCGGAGACGGTGGTGCCGACGGTGGGGTTGCGGTCGCGGTCCATGAGGGCGCCGAGGAGCTCGGCGGTGTCGGACTCGCCGAGGCCGAAGGTGTTGATCTTGGTGATGAGGATGGCCTTTCGGCCGGGCTGGGCGGCGAGTTGGGGGAGGATGGTGTCGCCGACCATGTGCTTCATTTCGCGGGGGACGCCGGGGGTGAGGTAGACGTCGGTGTTATTGAGTTGAGCGTGGATCCCGGGAGCGGTGCCGTGGGCGTTGGGGATCATGGCGGAGCCGGCGGGGTGCATGGCCTGGACGCGGTTCTGAGGAGCCATGCGTTTGTCACGGCGGGCGAAGAAATCGGTGATGAAATCGAGGCTGGGCTGGTCCAGAACCAGCTCGACGCCCATGGCCTGGGCGAGGGCCTGGCGCGTCATGTCGTCTTCGGTGGGGCCGAGGCCGCCGGAGGCGATGATGAGGTCGGAACGTTCGCTGGCCCAGACGAAGGCGGCGGCGATGGCGTCGAGGTCGTCGGCGACGGTCTGGTGGGCGAGGGTGTCGATGCCGAGGCGGGTGAGTCGGTCGGCGACCCAGGCGGTGTTGGTGTCGACGGTCTGGCCGAGGGCGAGCTCGTCGCCGATGGAGAGGAGGATGGCTTGCATAGATGGAGATGGTAGGGCGGGTGGTGGGGGCGGACCCACGGTCACAGACCGTGGGCTTCGGGGGTGGGTTAGAATGGGGGCATGGAAGCAACGGCGACGCTCATGGACGGCAAGCGGGTGGCGGGGGAGATTCTGGGGGAGGCGGAGGGGCGGGTCAGTGCGTTGAAGGAGCGCGGCGTCACGCCTTGTTTGGCGACGGTGTTGGTGGGGGCAGACCCGGCGTCGGTGACGTACACGCAGATGAAGCGTCGGCGGTGCGAGTCGATCGGGATGAAGAGCGTGAAGGTCGAGCTGCCGGCGGAGACGACGACGGAGGAGTTGTTGACGGAAGTCAGTCGGTTGCGGGATGACCCCGCGGTGCACGGAATTCTGTTGCAGCATCCGACGCCGGCGCACATCGATGAGCGGGCGGCGTTTGAGACTATTCCGGTGACGAAGGATGTGGACGGGGTGACCTATGGGAGCTTCGCGCACATGTGGTTTGGCAAAGCAGGTTTTGCGTCGTGCACGCCGGGCGGGATCATGCGGCTCATGGCGGCATACGGGGTGGAGCTGCAAGGCAAGTACGCGGTGGTGATCGGGCGAAGCGCGATCCTGGGCAAGCCGATGGCGGGGATGCTGCTGGACGCGAACGCGACGGTGACGATCTGTCACAGCCGGACGAAGGATGTGGCGGCGGAGGTGCGGCGGGCGGACGTCGTAGTGGCGGCGGTGGGCAAGCCGGAGTTTGTGAAAGGGGAATGGATTAAGGAAGGGGCGGTGGTGATGGACGCGGGGTACAACCCGGGAAACGTGGGGGATGTCGAGTTTGAGGGAGCGTCGGCGAAGGCGTCGATGATCACGCCGGTGCCGGGGGGGGTGGGTCCGATGACGATCGCGGTGCTGATCGAGCAGACGGTGACAGCGGCGGAGCGGCTTTTTGGACAGGATTAACAGGATGGACAGGATTGAAATCAAAATTGTTTTTGATCCGGTCTTAAATCAAGATCATCCTGTTTATCCTGTCAAAATTTGATCGAGGTAGACCTTGCAGAGTTCGGCGTATGACATCCAGAAGACTTCCGGGAAGTGCGTGAAGACGGGGCGGGAGATGGAGCCGGGGGAGGTGTATTTTGCGGTGTTGGTGGATGTGCCGGTGGAGCAGCGGGAGGCGGGGGATCAGCTGGGGCTGGCGCGGTTGGATGTCAGTATCGCCGCGTGGGACGAGGGGTTTCGGCCGGACGGGGTGTTTAGTTTTTGGAAGACGACAATTCCGGAGCCGGAGGAGAGCAAACGGCGGTTTGTGGATGACGCGGTGTTAATGCAGTTACTCGAACGGTTGGGTGAGGAGGACGAGGGCAGGACTGGGGGGCGTGCGGGGTTCCGGTATGTGCTGGCGTTGATCCTGATGCGGAAGAAGTTATTGAGGCACGACGGGATCGAGTCGCGGGACGATCCGGCCCCCGGAAGTAGCTGGTGGCTATTCACGCCCAAGCGCGATGTGAGCAAGGGGCACTTCGGGAAGTGGGATGAGGATAAGGTGATCGAGGTGTGGGACCCGAAGCTGGATGAGGCGCAGAGCCGGGCGGTGTCGGAACAGTTGGGGCAGGTGCTGGAGGGTCGGTGGTGAGCGGGCGCTGTGGTTTGCTCGTGGGGTTGGTGTTGTTGTTTGTAGTGGGTGGTGTAGGTTGCCGGAAGGCGGCGGACCCGTTTGCCGCGCCGGTGATTCGGCCGATTCCGACGCCGGCGGATCGATTGCCGGGTTATGCGGAGCTGGCGGAGCGGTACAACGCGACGCTGGATCGGATGGAGCCGGTGTACGCGCAGACGATCGTGAAGGTGGCGTGGGTCCAGCAGGACGACGAGGGGAACGAGAGCGTTCGGCGGGAGAACGGCGAGGGGAAGTTAGTGGTGGACGGACCAAAGCGGACGCTGCTGACAGTCGAGAAGGTCGGGAAGATCTTCGCGTGGGCGGGCAGTAACGAGAAGCGGTTCTGGCTGTTTGATCTGTCGGACGAGGGGCGAGCGATGGTAGGGGAGCGGGTCGTGCAGGTGGGGGCCGGACCGGTGGCGGGGCGACGGCTGCCGATGGGTCTGGACCCGGCGGGGCTGCCGTACCTGCTGGGGTTGGCTCGTCTGGACATGCAGCAGGGCGGGACGGTCGAGCGGACACGCCGGGGGTACGCGATCCGGCCGGCGGGTTTGGGGATGCGGATGGAGCTTGATGAAGACACCGGCCGGCCGCTGCTGGTGGAGGTGTTGGACACGGCGGGTCGCCGGGTGGCGGTAGGCGAGATGACGTGGGATGTGACGACGCCGGTGGAGCGGCCGGGGGTGCTTCGGCGGACGTGGCCGGAGATGTGGACGTACGCGAGTGTGTGGGCGGTGGAGGAGCGGGCGGTATTGGAGTTGAAGGCGACGGAGGCGATCAGCGACCGCGGGGAGTTGCGGGCGGTGTGGTTTGATTTCGATGGGCTGGTGCGGGCGCTGGGGGTGAAGCGGCGGAATGTGGAGCGGTTGCAGTAGCGGGGGTTTTTGGCAACGCGTACCGCGACCAGCGGTTGCGGCTTTATGGGGTGGTCGCGAGCTTGCTGCGAAGGACGCGGAGCTGGACGGGCATGGCAAACGTGACGTTCTCTTCGGCGAGGGTGGACTCTTCGATGGTGCCGTGGTGGTGGTCGATGAGGTATTGGATGACGGCGTGGACGAGGTCGTCGGGGGCGGAAGCGCCGGCGGTGATCAGGACCGAGTCGATACCGTCGAACCATTCGGGGTCGATCTCGGAGACGTCGTCGATGAGGCGGCCAGGGGTGCCGGCGAGGGCGGAGATCTCGGTGAGTCGGACGGAGTTGGACGAGTTGGTCGAGCCGATGACGATCGTGAGGTCGGCCTCGGGGGCGATGTGGCGGACGGCGTGCTGGCGGTTGGTGGTGGCGTAGCAGATGTCTTCTTTGGGCGGTGCGATGCAGTTGGGGTAGCGTCGCTTAATCGCGCCGATGATCTTCTCGGCATCGTCGATCGACAGCGTGGTCTGCGTTAGATAGACCAGCTTGTCCTCGGTCGTGAACGGCAGCTCGGCGACATCCTCAGGGGACTCGACAATGGTGATCACGTCGGGGGCCTCGCCGTACGTGCCCTCGACCTCATCGTGCCCGGCATGGCCAACCAGGAGGATGTGGTAGCCCTGCTTCGCGTAGCGGCGGGCCTCGACGTGGACCTTGGTGACCAGGGGGCAGGTCGCGTCGATCATGCGGAGGTTGCGGGCCTTGGCTTGTTCACGGACCGCGGGAGAGACGCCGTGCGCGCTGAAGACGACGGTCTGGTCGCGGGGGACTTCGTCGATGTGGTCGACGAAGGTGACGCCCTGGCGGACGAAGCGGTCGACGACGTGCTTGTTGTGAACGATCTCGTGGAAGACATAGAGGGGCGTGCCGATGAGCTCGACGAGCTCCTGGACGGTGTCGATGGCCATGTGTACGCCGGCACAGAAGCCACGGGGGTTGGCGAGGATGATCCGCATAGCTTGATTGTAGACGGATTGATGGCGGGGCTGATGGATCGGGTCGGGCTTAGGCGAGGAGTTCGAGGGCGATTTGGAGGGTGTGTTCGACGGTGAGCCAGTCCATGGGCTGCGGGTCGGGCGGGGCGAGGTGGTGGGCGGCGGGGCCGAGGGGTCCGGTCCGGCTTGGGCGGGTCGGGCCGAAGAGGGTGAGCGTGGGGATGGCAGCGAGCGCGGCGGTGTGTGCAGGGCCGGCGTCGTTCCCGATGAACAGGCGTGCGTCGGCCGAGGTGTCCAGGAGTTCGACGGGCGATCGGCAGAGCACCGCATTGAGGCGGGTGGCCCAGTGGTCGAGTGTGTCGGGGTCCCAACGCTTTGCCTCGACTTCACCGATGACGGGGCGGACCGAGTGGCCGGCTTCGACGAGGTGTTGGATGAGTGCTTCGTAATGAGGACGCGGCCAGCACTTAGCCGGGGCACCGGAGCCAGGGTGGATGACGACGGGGCCATCGTGCCGGGCGGGGCTCTGGGCTTCGGGTGCGGGCAACCCCAGGCCCTGTCGTTCGAGTTGAGCCCGGTAGTGGTTGGTGAGGTGCGTGTTGGCTTCGGGCTCGGGGCGGGGATCGACTATGAACAGTTCGGCTTGCGGGGCGACCCGACGCATATGGTCGGGCCAGGGCGAGTCGCCGGTGCCGATGAAGCTGATGATCCGGGTGGCCTGCTCGAAGAGCTCGGCGATCGCGGGGCTGAGTGCGGAGGGGCCTTTGGGGGTGTGAAGCCGGGTGAACTCGAAGAGCTCGATGTCGAGGGGTTGGCAACCGGGCAGCAGTCGGACGGCGAGCTCGGCCCGGCTCCACGGCGCGACGACCGTGATCGGCGGTTCGAGGCAGCGGAGGATCGGGAAGCAGAGGGCGAATTCGCTGAGGGTCGCCTGGTGGAAGAAGAGGTTCATAGGCGTGGCCGGCGGTGGCTTTGAGCGGTGGGCGAGGTGGCGTATGGGCTTGCGGACGCGGAAGCAGCGGCGACGCGGGTCGGTCACGCGTCCGTGTTTATACGCGCTGGCGTTGTGATGCGGTTGCCGTGGTGATGGCTACGGCTGCTGCTCGAAGAATGACTCGACCCGCTGGATGGTCCACTCGGGGAGCGACGGAACGCGGGCGGTGTAGAACCGTTTGCCGCTCTTATAAGAACCGGCCTTGCCGTCTTCGCTCGAGACGGCGTAAAACTCGAGGGTGACGCCGCGTGGTTTGCCTTGCTGCCCTTTGGTGAAGAACGACCAGAGGAACATAACGCCGGGCTTCGTCTCGTTACTGCGTAGGGCGAACCGGCCTTCTCCTCGATCCATCCACCCGAATCGGGTCGTGGTGCATTTTCGGGTCTCGTGATTGATCACGCGTACGACAAACGATGAATCCTCGAAGTCCCTGCGGGCCTGGGCGGTGGTGGCGTCGGGGAGTTCGAGAATGACGTTCGGGATCGGTTCGACCGGTCTGCCATGACGCAGGAAAGGCCAGCGATGGGAGTAGTAAACCCGGACGTCTCCGATCGGGGGCAGTACGGGGTGTGGTTTCGCTGCGGAATAGCTGTACGGTTTCCTGACCCAGCCCACTCCCCTGTAAACGGGCCACCACCATTTCCACCCGTCGTAGAGTTCGACGTCCTTGGTGTCGTAGACAAAGCCGAAGTACGCAGCGTTGTACTGCACGGTCGAGCGGTGTGTGACGGCGGTGCCGGCCAGGACGGACCCGGTCAGCCTGGAGTGTTGCCGGACGGTGGAGTGTTCGGTGCCGAAGACGTACCAATTCTCGAGGGTGTACGCGAAGCGTTTGTCGGGGCTGGCGGCCCAAGGGCCGCGGGGTGACACGGTGTGATTGCCCCCTATGCAGCCGGAGAGCGGAGCCAGCGTGACGACCAACACGATGACCCAAAGCGTTGTCTGGCTCGGTCTAAAGGCGGTGCGCGGGCTCATCGCTATCGACTCCCTGCAGGTGCATTGTCCAACGGCGAGTCTAGCAGTGGTCGGCACAAGTGGGCGTGCGTGGCCCGTAATCCCTACTGCTTGGGGCCTAGCAGTAACACGACACCGGGCTATCCCGCGGTGGCAAGATGGCCGTCTGTTCCGGGGCCATCAAATCGTGTAGGACCAGGTCTTGTCGTCTTTAGCTGCCTCAAAGTTTTCGATGTCGATCGAGGCGTCGAGCAGTTCCTGCGCGCGGGCGAGGGCTTGTTTGGCGGAGTTGAAGACGTTGGCGCCCTCGCCAGTGGTGAAGATGTTTTCAGCCCCGATGTGTTGGTAGAGGCCGAAACCTTTGAGGGTGTGGGCCATGTCGTCGCGGACGCCGCAGAGCAGGACGTGCCGGCCTTGGGCGTGCATGTCGGCGACAAACTGATCGAGGACGCCGAAGCAGGTGGCGTCGATGTGGTGGGTGCGCTTAAGCCGGAAGATGACGACGCGGACGCCGGAGCAGACGATATCGGTGAGCCGGTCCTGGAGTTCGTCGGCGAGGGCGAAGAAGAGGTCGCCCTCGAGCTGGATCATCTTGACCTGGCGTTGGCCGGCCTTGTCGTTGACCTCTTGCTCGGTGAACGGGCCATAGCCGGTGGGGACCATTTCGGAGATGCGGAGCTGGGCGGCTTTGCGGAGGTAGAGGGCGAGGTTGAGGATAATGCCGACGAAGACGGCGTATTTGAGGGGGACGGTGAGGGTGGCGGCGAAGGTGGTGATGCAGACCACCGCGTCGGTGCGGTCGGCGCGGATGGCCCGACGGAGGAAGCCCCAATCGATGAGGCCGTAGGCGATGACGAACAGGATCGCGGCGATCGCGGCCATCGGGACGGGCTCGGCCACGGGCGCGAGCAGCAGGAAGATGAGCGTGACGAAGGCGGCGCTGAACACGGACGAGAAGATGGTGCGTGCGCCGGTGTAGTGGTTGAGGGCGGAGCGGGAGAAGGAGGCGGAGCCGGGGATGCAGTTGGCGAGTGAGGTGGCGGCGTTGGTGACACCCTGGGCGAAGAGCTCCATGTTGGCGGAGATGCGGTCGCCAGTTTTCGTGGCGATGTTTTTGCCGATGGAGTAGGCCTCCATGAGCCCGAGGAGGGCGAGGGCGAGCGAGCCGACGATGAGGCCGTCGATGAAGCGTTCGTCGAAGACGAAGGTGGGGGTGCCGGGCCAGGCGATGGGGATTTCGCCGAGGACGTTGAGGCTGGGGGCCCAGCCGGCGAGGGCGACGATGACGCCGGTGAGGGCGACGGCGATGAGGGGGCCGGGGACGAACTTGGAGAGGGATTTGGAGCCGATGACGACGACGAGGGCGGCAACGCCCATGGCGACGGAGCGCCAGTCGGTCTGATCGAGCTGGGGGAGGGTGCGTTGCCCGATCCCGATGAGGCCTGGCATCTGCCACGCCTCGCGCGTGGTCCCGTAGCCGAGGAACGCGGGGACCTGCCCGGCGGCGATGAGCACGCCCGCCCCGGCGGTGAACCCGACGATGACGGACTGGCTGACGTACCGCACGAGATTGCCCAGGCGCAGCGCGGCCATGAGCATCTGCATGACCCCCTTCATCATGGTCAGGGTGACCACGAGCGCGAGGTAGGTCGACGCGTCGGCGGGGGTGAGCCGGGTGACGATAGAGGCGACCAGCAGCGACTGGGTGTTGATGGGCCCGACTGAGAGGAGCTTCTGGGAGTTGAAGAAGGCCCCGACGAGCGACTGGAGGATGACGGTGTAGATGCCGTAGACAGGCGGGACGCCGGCGATGATCGCGTAGGCCATAGATTGCGGGACGGCCACGACGGCGACGGTGATGCCGGCGATCGCGTCGCCCCGGAAGTCGGCCTTGCTGTAGTTCTGGACGGTCTTGACCAGGCGGTTGCTGGGGATGCGTATGGGGTCCATCAGCCCGGCGGCGTATTGGCGTATCGGCGAAGGCTTGGCGGGAGGTTCCATACGGGCGGGCCAGCGTAGCAGGGCGGCGGGCGGGATGGCGGTGATGGGGTCGTGAGTGACGGGGGTGGGATTGAACGGAGTGGGTGGGCTGGGTTCTAGGGATATCCGCAGCTGGAGGGTGGGTCGGGTGGGGGTGTGCGGGTTACGCGGGGTGGCCGATAAAGCATGGCTTCATACGGCTGGCGTGCGGTGAAGCGGGCTGGACAAACGGCCGATCGTTGACCTTGAGCCCTCGCCGTTGGTGCAAGGGGGAGAGAGAAGCCCGGGCGTGCCGTTGTGCCGCTCCCAACCGAGATGATCCATGGCGCGAGGCCGCGTGAAATCCGATTTGGAGATCTACCTGAAACAGATCGACGAGCTGCCGCTGCTGACGCGGGAGCAGGAAGTCGACCTGTGCCGGAAGATCCGTGACGAAGACTGCATGCACAGCCGAGAGATCATGATCCGGTCGAACCTTCGGCTGGTGGTCTCGATTGCCAAGCGCTACAACAACCGCGGGCTGCTGCTGCAGGACCTGATCGAGGAGGGGAACCTCGGGCTGCTCAAGGCGGTCGAGAACTTCGACCCCGAGTACGGCGCCCGCTTCAGCACCTACGGCACGTGGTGGATCAAGCAGGCGATCAAGCGGGCGTTGATTAATGCGGTGCAGCCGATCCACATCCCGGCGTACATGGTGGAGCTAATCACGCGGTGGAAGAAGACCTGCCGGGAGCTCGAAGAAGAGCTGGGGCGGCAGCCGAACACGAAGGAATTGGCCGAGCGGATGGAGCTGCCGGAGAAGAAGATCAAGATCATCAAGAAGGCGGTGAAGGCGTCACGCCGGCCGGCGCAGAACGCGGGGGCTGATGACGACGCGCCGACGCTGGGGGCGATGCTGGAAGACCACCGGCACCCGCTGCCCGACGAGAAGGCGAGCCTGACCGACGACCTGGAAACGGTGCGTGAGCTGCTGGACGCGATCGATGACCGTGAGGCCACGATCTTGCGGCTGCGTTACGGGCTTGAGGGTGAGGAGCCGTTGACGCTCAAGGAGATCGGGAAGGTCGTAGGCCTGACGCGTGAACGGGTGCGTCAGATCGAGATTGAAGCGCTGCGGAAGCTCAATACCCGCATGAACTCGGACCGGCCGTTGCTGGCGATCCGGGCTCGGGAAGCGGTCCGGGCGTCGGCCTGACAAAGCGTCCGGCGCCGGGCGTCGTGGGCCGCAAGCGTCCCGGCTGGGCGGTTTGGCCTAAATCATTATCAAAATCTTGATAAGTGCTCTTCAGCGACCACACCATCGGTCCGACCTTGAAAAGGGGTTAATACCAATGAGTTCGGACGGCTAAACGCTGCTCGTAGAGGACACTCCATTGCACGGCTTAGATCCAGCAGACTTTGCAAACCGGCTCGACACGCTGTGGGTCCTCATCGCGGCCGCGCTCGTGTTCACCATGCAGGCCGGGTTTCTTTGCCTCGAAGCGGGGATGACCCGCAGTAAGAACTCGATCAACGTCGCGCTCAAGAACCTCGCAGACCTGGGCGTGTCGGTCATGGTGTTCTGGCTGGTCGGGTTCGGGTTGATGTTCGGGCTCAGCTGGGGCGGCTGGCTGGGTGGCTCGTCGTTCTTGCCAGAGGTCGGACAGGGCGGGTCTTGGTACGCCGCGTTCTTCGTGTTCCAGCTGATGTTTTGCGGGACCGCGGTGACGATCGTCTCCGGGGCGGTGGCGGAACGGGTCAAGTTCGGTGGATACCTCGCCATCGCAGCCCTGGTCGCGCTGGTGTACCCGGTCTTTGGCCACTGGGTGTGGGGCGGAGCACTGACCGGATCGAACGGCTGGCTGGCGGAGATGGGCTTTGTCGACTTCGCTGGCTCGACCGTGGTGCACAGCGTCGGCGGCTGGGCCGCCTTGATGGCGTGCATCGTCATCGGCCCCAGGCTGGACCGGTTCGGGCCCGACGGCCGACCGCGCAACACGCTCGGGTCGAACCAGCCGATCGCCATACTCGGCGTCCTGCTCATCTGGTTCGGCTGGATCGGGTTCAACGGCGGCAGCACGCTGGCACTCAACGATCAGGTCGCGGGCATCATCGCCGCCACCGTGCTCGCGGCGGTGGGTGGCCTGCTGATCTCGTCGATCCTCGGCTGGGGGCTTCACGGCTACCTGCAGCCGAGCTACGTCATCAACGGCGCACTCGCGGGCCTTGTCGCGATCACGGCGGGCTGCCACGCGGTGCCGAGTTGGGCGGCGATCCTCATCGGGATCGGCGGCGGTGTGGTGTGCTACCTGGTTTACGAGCTACTGCTCCGGCTGAAGATCGATGACGTGATCTCGGCGGTCCCGGTCCACCTCGCCGCGGGCGTTTGGGGCACGCTGGCGGTCGCACTCTTCGGTGATCCCGCGGCGCTCGGCACGGGTCTGGGCATGTGGTCGCAGTTGGGTGTGCAGGCTCTCGGCGTGGCGGCTGCGGGGGTCTGGACCGTCGCCACCGTGGGGCCAGTGCTCTACGTCATCCACCGTGGGATCGGGCTCCGGGTGAGCGAGCAGGCCGAGCGGCAGGGCCTGAACTTCGCCGAGCACCGCGCGTCCACCGAGCTGTCGGGCTTGGCCTCGACAATCGAAGAGCAGGTCAAGACGCAGGACCTGTCGGTGCGGGCTCCGGTCGAGCCGTTCACCGAGGTCGGCCAGATTGCGGCGGTCTACAACCAACTGATGGAAGTGCTGCAGCAGACGACGACCGACGTCACCGAGCTGCAGCGCACCGAAGAGATGCTCCGCCAAGCCATCACCGAGGCGGAGTCGGCGAACGAGGCCAAGAGCCTGTTCCTCGCCAACATGAGCCATGAGATCCGCACGCCGTTGCACGGCATCCTGAGCTTTGCCGACTTCGGGAAGAAGAAGGCGACTACCGCACAGCCCGAAAAGATCCTGGACTACTTCGACAAGATCGACATCAGTGGCAAGCGTCTGCTCGCCCTGGTGAACAACCTCCTCGACCTGGCGAAGCACGAGTCGGGGCAGCAGCGGTTCGAGTTTGCGACCTGCGATATCCGCTGTGTGGTGGAGGGCGTGATCGACGAGTTCGGTTCGCTACTGGCGACGCGGGGTGTGGAGATCGACCTGGACCTGCCGGAGTCGCCGGTGAATGCACAGGTCGATTCGTTGAAGATGATGCAGGTGGTGCGCAACCTCGTGGGGAACGCGGTGAAGTTCTCGCCGCAGGGCCAGCCGATCACGGTGTCGGTAGCCGAGTCGCCCGGCAAGGTCCGTGTGTCCGTGCGAGACCGCGGTGTGGGTGTGCCCGAGGACGAGCTGGAATCGATCTTCGACAAGTTTGTGCAGTCCAGCAAGACGGATTCGGGTGCGGGCGGGACGGGCCTGGGCCTGTCGATCAGCCATGAGATCGTGAAGGCCCACCACGGCCGGGTGTGGGCGGAGAATCATCCTGAAGGCGGCGCACTGTTTGTCTTCGAGTTGCCAAGCATTGTTGAAGAGGCGGGGGTCGCGGCATGAACGACAACCTCATCCTGGTAGTGGACGACGACCCGATGAACCGGGCGATCGCCGAGGAAAGCCTCGACGGCGAGTACCCGGTGGTGACGGCCGAGAACGGGCTCGAAGCGATCGAGGCGGTGAAAGAGCACGTCCCGAGCTTGGTCCTGCTGGACATCATGATGCCGGAGATGGACGGGTACACGGCCTGTCGCGCGATAAAGGAGTCGCCGTTTGGCGAGACGACGCAGGTGATCCTGGTCTCTGCCCGGGCCTCGACCGAGGAGCGGCTGCAGGGTTACGACGCGGGGGCGGACGACTACCTCACCAAGCCGTTCGAGCAGGACGAGCTGCTGGCGAAGGTGCGGGTGCAGCTGCGGCTGCGGGATTCGCTGTTCCAGCTCGCTCGGACCAAGACGCAGGTCGCGGTCGAGAACAACTCGCTGGAGGCTCATGTCGCGGAGCAGGAGAAGGAACTGACCGACACCCGCGACCTGGTCGTATTCGCGTTGGCTCGCTTGGCGGAATCCCGCGACCCCGAGACCGGGCATCACCTCTCGCGGATCCGGAACTACTGCAAGGCCTTGGCCGAGCAGCTCCAGAAGCAGGGCCCCTACGCCGACCAGATCGACGCCCGGTTCACCGAAGAGATCTTCCGCGCCAGCCCGCTCCACGACATCGGCAAGGTCGGGGTGCCCGACGCGATCCTCCTCAAGCCCGGCCGGCTGACCGAGGACGAGTTCGACGTCATGAAGACGCACTGCGACATCGGGGCGGAAGCCCTGCGTGAGGTCGCGGCGCAGCACGAAGGTTGCAGCTTCCTCGATATGGCGATCGAGATCGCGCAGTCCCATCACGAGAAGTACGACGGCACGGGATACCCGCAGCATCTGACGGGACGATCGATCCCGCTCGCGGCACGGATCACCGCGGTGGCGGACGTCTTCGACGCGCTAACCACCAAACGGGTCTACAAAGACGCGTTCAGTGTTGAGCGGGCACGGGACATCATCCGCAGCGACACCGGGAGCCACTTCGACCCGGCGGTGGTGGCAGCCTTCGAGGCCTGCTTCGACGAGTTCGTCGCTATCCGCGACCGCCTCGAAGACGCGGACCCAACCCCGATCGACGGCGAGACCGGTGACACCGGTGAGGCGACGCAGGATCAGGCCGCCTGAGTTGCACGACACGCGGGTGGTGTGACACAAGGCCGGGATCGACGGGTTAGCATCCCCGGATGCGGCTGATGTTCTTTGGTTCCGGTGCGTTTGGCCTGCCCACGCTCGAGTCCCTTCACCGTGAACACGAGGTGGCGGCGGTGGTGACGCAGCCCGCTCGGCCGGCGGGGCGGAAGCGGCGGCTAACGCCGACGCCGATCGCGGCGTGGGCCGAGTCGGAGGGGCTGACCGTCTGGCCGATCGAAGATGTGAACAAGCCCGAGCAGGTGCAGCGGCTGGTGTCGGTCGGCGCGGAGGCGTCGGTGGTGATCGCGTTTGGTCAGAAGCTGAGTCCGCCGGTCGTGGCGGCGGGGGGCGGGCTCATGGTGAACCTGCACGGGTCGCTGCTGCCCGCGTACCGTGGTGCGGCCCCGATCCAGCGGGCGGTGATGGACGGGTGCACCGAGACGGGGGTCAGCGTGATCGCGTTGGCGGAGCGGATGGATGCGGGTGTGGTGTACGGCAAGGCGTCACTGGAGATCGACCCGCTGGAGACAGCCGGCGAGCTGCACGACCGGATGGCGGAACTGGGGCCCGGTGCGATCGGTCGGGTGCTGGACGACTTCGCGGCGGGGCGGCTCACGGCAGAAGAGCAGGACGAGTCGCTGGCCACACGGGCCCATAAGCTGACCAAGGCTGAGGGCACGGTCGATTTTGATCGGCCCGCCTCGGCGGTGCGGGCTCATGTCAACGGGCTGAACCCCTGGCCGGGCTGCCGGGTGCGGTGGCAAGACGGAGAGCTCCTGCTGCGGCGGGTGAAGGATCACCCGGCGGATGATGCGGGGTCCGCGGAGCTCGGCACGGTGCTGCCGAGCCTGCGGGTGGCGACGTCGGACGGCACGCTGGAACTGCTGGAGGTGCAGGTCGCCGGGAAGCGGGTGGTGCCGTTCGCGGTGTTTCAGCAGCAGGGCGGCCTGAGCATGGGCGACCGGCTGCTGCCCGTCCGTTGAACGTCAGCCTGCCCGATGAATCATCCGGTCACGCTGCCTGGGTTAGGGTGGCAAACGGGGCAGGCTGGGTAAAGCGCCTGATAAAATTGTGTGTATCGGCTTGCCTGAGCGTTTTCAGCGATTATCTTCTCCTAACAGAGAGATGGCGTTCCGAAAGCCTGCCGGAGCTGCCTGCCGGGAACCCCAGCGTGTGAAACGGGAGAATTCAGGATGAGCGTGTTTGCCGGTCCGGTCGTGGATAACGCTCCAACGACGCGGACTAAAACATCTTCAGCGAGGCGGATGAAGTGGCACGAACGCCCGCGGTATCGCTACCCGTTCTGGGCGGTGCTCTCGGTGGTGATGGTGGTGGTCGGGCTTTGGGGGGCCGGCAAGCTCTGGGCCTACGCCCAGACGGTGGACACGAGCAGTGTGCTGACGTGGTTCATCGTGACGGGGCTGGCATTTATGCCGGTGATTGTGGCGATGGCGGGCTGTGCGCTACCGGTACTGGTGGCGATGCGGTTCCGCGACCGGGTGTTCCGCAAGCTGCGCGAAGAGCCGCCGGCCTGGCAGAAGACGGTGGTCTGGGTCTGGGCGGTGGTGCAGCTGCTCGTGCTCAACGCGTTCATGCTCTACGCGATCGTGCAGATCCGCTGAACGACTAATCGACACCCATGTGATCGGCCTCAGGCGGGTGAGCCTTCGATGACCTCGCCGATCTGGCGGAGGCGGTCGTATCGACGGTCCACAAGGTTTTCGGGCTTGAAACGCTTGAGGTCGCGGAGCGCCTTGATGAGGTAGTCCTCGAGGCGGTCGGAGGCGGCGTTGGGTCGGCGGTGGGCCCCGCCGAGCGGCTCTTCGATGATGTCGTCGATGATGCCGAGCTTCTGGTTGTCCTTGGCGGTGAGCTTCAAAGCCTCCGCGGCCTCGGCGTTGGTCTCGGGGGTCGCTGCCTTCCAGAGGATCGCGGCGCAGCCCTCGGGGCTGATCACCGAGTACCAGGCGTACTGCATCATCGACAGCCGGTCGGCGACACCGATGCCAAGCGCCCCGCCGGAGCCGCCCTCGCCGATGACGACGGAGACGATGGGGGTCTTGAGCCGGGCCATCTCGCGCAGGTTGAGCGCGATGGCTTCGGACTGGCCGCGTTCTTCAGCACCGACGCCAGGGTAAGCGCCTGGGGTGTCGACGAGGGTGACGATGGGGAGCCCGAACTTCTCGGCGAGCTTCATGGCACGCAGGGCCTTGCGGTAGCCCTCGGGGTGGGCGCAGCCGAAGTTGGCTTTGATCTTGTCGGCGGTGTCTTTGCCCTTGTGGTGCCCGACGACAAGGCACTTGTGCGGGCCGATACGCCCGAAGCCGGTGAGCATGGCGGCGTCATCGCCGAAGCGTCGGTCGCCGTGGATCTCGGTGAAGTCTTTAACGAAGTGCTTGATGTGGTCGATCGACTGCGGTCGGCCAGGATGCCTTGCGACGCGGACAGTGTTCCAGGCGTTGAGGCTCCGGTAGATCTTCTTGAGCATCGCGGTGTGCGATTGCCGGAGCTTGCGGAGGTCAGCCCCGAAATCGATGTTGGGATCGAGCCCGATGGCGGAGCGGTTCGGGTCGGCCTGGGCTTCGAGTTCGGTGATCTGTTTTTCAAGGGCGATCAGCGGGCGTTCGAACTCGAGCTCGTAGGTGCCGGTGTAGGCGCTGGAGAGGGCCATGCGGGGGGCTCCGTGGGGTCGCGGGGAATCCGGTAATGTTAACGGTCCGATGGATCAACTGTCCGCAGAAAACCCGGTGATGCCGACGCTTCCGTTCGACACGGTGGTGGTGGTGGGTGTGGGCCTGATCGGGGCGAGCGTGGGGCTCGCGTTGCGGGAGCGGTGCACTGGAGTGACGGTGATTGGGGTGGGGCGGTCGGAGCAAACCCGGCAAGACGCGGTGTCGAGCGGGGCGGTGGAGCGGTGTGACGCGGTGTTGGCCGACGCGTTGAACGGGCTGGACGCGTCGCGGACCGCGGTGGTGGTGGCGGTGCCGGTGGGGAGCGTGGTGGGGGTGTTGGAGGAGCTGCGGGGGTGGGGAGGATTGGTCACCGATGCGGGGTCGAGCAAGGCTGAGATTGTGGCGGCGGCCCCGGAAGCACTCGGCGATGCGTCGTGGTTTGTCGGGGCACACCCGATGGCGGGCGGCGAACAGAAGGGGCCTTTGGCGGGCAGGGCCGAATTGTTTGTGGGTCGGCCGTGTGTAGTGACGCCGCACGCGGGGAATGCGGCCGAGGCGGTGGCTGGAGCGCGAGCCCTGTGGGAGGCGGTGGGTTGTCGGGTGGTGGAGATGACGGCGGAGGAGCACGACCGGGCGGTGGCGGCGGTGTCGCACCTGCCGCACGCGGCGGCGTGTTTGTTGATCTCGGTGGTTCGGGAGCTGGGGGGCTGGCCGGTCGCGTCGACGGGGCTTCGGGACACGACACGGGTGGCGTCGAGTAATCCCCCGATGCGGGCGGACATCATGATCAGTAACCGTGGGCCGTTGCTGGAGGCGCTGCGCGAATACCGCGGGCACTTGGACGAGCTGATCGGCGACCTCGAGCAGGGCGATCACGCGTCGCTGCTGGCGGGGCTGGAGAAGATCAAGGCCACGCGTGACAAATGGCTGGACGGAGCGAAGGAGCTGTGATGGATTACGACCTGGCGTTTATCGGGGCGGGGAACATGGCGGAGGCGATCGTGCGGTCGGCGGTTCGCGGGGGGGTAGTGGAAGCGGGACGGGTGTTGGCGGTGGATTTGTCAGAGCAGCGGCGGGCGGTGTTTGCCGGGATGGGCTGCGCGGTGAGCGAGGCGACTGAGGACTCGGTGGGTGGGGCGGGGCAGGTGGTGCTGTCGGTGAAGCCGCAGGTGTTTGGGGCGGTCGCTATGTCGTTGGCCGGTGTGCTGCGTGAGGGGCAGGTAGTGGTGTCGATCATGGCGGGGCTGAGCACGGCGAAGATCGCTGAGGCTTTGGGGGGAGGCGTGAAGGTCGTGCGGGTGATGCCGAACACCCCAGTGATGGTGGGGCATGGGATGGCAGGGATCGCACTGGGCGAGCACGCCGAGCCGGGGGACGACGCGACGGCGTACAGGTTGTTTGAGGCGGGCGGGAAGGCGGTGCGGGTCGGTGAGTCGCTGATGGACGCGGTGACGGCGGTGTCGGGGTCGGGGCCGGCGTATGTGTTCTATCTGGCGGAGGCGATGACGGCGGCGGCGGAGAAGCTGGGGCTTGGCGAGCACGCCGATGTGTTGGTGCGGCAGACGATCCTGGGGGCGGCGGAGCTGTTGAGCAGCAGTGACGCGTCGCCGACCGAGCTGCGTCGTTGGGTCACGAGCCCGGGCGGGACAACGGAGGCGGCGATCAACGCGCTCACCGAATCGAGCTTTGTGGAGTCGGTCGTCGAGGCGATCGGCAGGGCGGAGGCACGCGGGCGGGAATTGGGCGGGGCGTAAATCTGCCACCGGTGGTCTAAGATGAATTAACTGAAAGGGTGAACGATGAAACAGGGTTGGCTGGCTGACTTGTCGTTGATGTTGCTGCGGGTGCCGGTGGGGCTTTATCTGTGCCTAGCGGGGGTGGCGAAGGTGAAGGTTGAGCTGGGGCAGGGGATCGGGACGTTCCTGAACGGGCAATTCACCGCGATGCAGCCGGGGTGGTTGCCGTCCTGGTTTTCGGCGCCGTACGGGTATGTCTTGCCGTGGGCCGAGGTGGTGGTGGGGGCGTTGCTGGTGCTGGGGTTGTTTGGGCGGGTGATGGCGGCGGGGACGTTCCTGATGCTGCTGAGCTTCACGATCGCGCTGGCGATGATCCACGGGATTGATGCGCAGCCCGACGGGCCGCCCGGGCCGTTCTCGACGAACTACATCCAGGTGGCGGCGGCGTTCCTACTGGTCTGGGCGGGGCCGGGGCGTTGGTCGCTGGACCGGTTCGTGTTCGGGAAGCGGGGCTGACCGGTGGCGTACCAGACGCTGCGGAGCTTTGTGGAGGCGCTGGAATCGGCGGGCGAGCTGAAGCGGGTGTCGGCTTCGGTGTCGTCGCAGCTGGAGATCACGGAGATCGCGAATCGGGTGAGCAAGTCGCCGGCGGCGGCCGTGTCAGAGCACGCCAAAGCGTTCGATCCGCACCACGCAGGGCTCGGTGGTCACGGGCTTATGTTCGAGGCGGTGCAGACGCCGGAGGGCACAGCGTCGATGCCTTTGGTGATCAACGCGTTCGGCAGCTACCGGCGGATGGAGATGGCACTGGGGTGTGAGGACGGTGGGTTTGAAGCGCTTGCCCAGCGGGTCGCGGAGTTGGTGAAGCCCGAGCCGCCGACGGGGCTGATGGAAAAGATGAAGAAGGGGCTGGAGCTGGCGAAGATTGCGTCGCTGCCGCCGAAGGTGGTGAAGCGGGGACGGTGCCAGGACGTGGTGAAGCAGGGGGGTGAGATCGATCTGTTGAGTTTGCCGGTGATCAAGTGCTGGCCGAAGGACGGGGACCCGTCGGCGGTGGGGTACGGCTGGTCGCCGGAGCAGTCGGGGACGGCCGCGGGTCGGGGGCGTTACATCACGCTGGCCGGTATCTACACGATCCATCCGGATGACGCAGGCAAGCCGGACGGAGAGCCGAGGCCGTCGCGCAACATCGGGATGTACCGGGCCCAGCTGATCGACGAGAAGCGGACGGCGATGCACTGGCACATGCACCACGACGGGGCCCGGCACTGGCGGGCGTGGCAGAAGGTGGGCAAGCCGATGCCGGTGGCGATTGTGCTGGGCGGCGAGTCGGTCTTGCCCTACGCCGCAACAGCACCGCTACCCCCAGGCATTAGCGAACTGATCTTCGCCGGGTTTCTCAACGGCGGTTCGATCAAGCTGGTCAAGTGCAAGACGATCGACATGCACGTCCCGGCCAACGCTGAGTTAGTTATCGAGGGGACCGTCAGCACCGAGGCCGGGACGATCGGCTTCGACCCGCGTGCCAAGCACGGCGAGCCCACGCCGAACCTGGGCCCCGACGCGGTATTCGAGGGCCCGTTCGGCGACCACACCGGCTTCTACTCGCTGCCCGACCGCTACCCGATCTTCACCGCCTCGGCGGTCACGCACTGCGACAACCCGATCTACCCGACCACGGTCGTCGGGCTGCCGCCGCAGGAAGACTACTACCTCGGCAAAGCGACCGAGCGCATCTTTCTGCCGCTGCTCAAGACGATCGTCCACGACATCATCGACTACGACCTGCCGATGTTCGGGGCGTTCCACAACTGTGCGTTTATCCAGATCCGCAAGGAGTACCCGCTGCAGGCCCGGCGAGTGATGCACGCAATCTGGGGTGCAGGGCAGATGGCATGGACCAAGGTGATCGTGGTGGTCGACGAAGACGTCGATGTGCACGATCACGAGGCGGTGATGTTTCATGTGTGTGCGAACTGCGACCCGGGGCGCGATCTTGAGATCGTCAACGGGCCGTTGGACATCCTGGACCACGCGGCCCCTCGTCTGGGTGCGGGCACGAAGATCGGGATCGACGCCACCCGGAAGATCGCCGGTGAAGAGGTGAACGGGCTGCCCGTGCGGGACTGGCCGCCGATCTTGAAGATGGACGAGCTGATCAAGCAGCAGGTCGATGACCGCTGGTCGGAGTACGGGCTGGGCTGACGGTCGGCCGGTGGCTATTCGCTCTTCGGTTGGGCGGGGCCCCACATCTCTTGCAGCACGAACCCGATCACCGCGGGCACGAAGACCAGCAGCGGCACGACCAGCTGGTGTGCCTTGAGCCCGGACACGACCTGTGGCGCCGCCCCGTCGATGTCCATGAGCAGGGCGATCACGCCGAAGACCGCGAGCGTCGCCCCGGCAACCGAGGTGAACAGCACGATCGAGAGCTTGAACAGGATGAACGCGAGCAGCCCGAACAGGACCAGCCCGATGAGCGCACCGATCCAGTACTGGTTGCCCGGCATGACATCGGTGTTGGCCAGGGCGGTGGTCCCAGCGGCGGCTGCTTCTTGGGCGGCCTGTTTCGCCGCGGCCTGGTTCACCGCGGCGGCCATACCCGCCCAGAGGTTGGCCCCGATGAACGCCCCCGACAGCCCGCCGAGCACCGCCACCGCGTACTTGATCAGCGGGAACGCGACCACGGCCAGCAGCACGCCGAGGCACGCCGCCATCACGATCTTCGGGGCGTCGATCTGACCGCCCAGCCAGAAGCCGACGGTGCTGCCGATCGCAACCATCGCCATGAGGGTGGCGACTTTGTAGTACTTGTAGCCGTTGATGAGGCAGACCACCCCGAGCACGATGAGCAGCAGAGCCCACATGGTGCTGAGGTTGGCGAGTTGAGCGGTGAGCTGTTCGGGCTGGGCCAGGGTGTCGGGGCGGGAGAAGATCGACAGGCCCGTATTGAGGAGGTTATCGAGGCGATCGATCCAGCCGGTGCTCTGCACGGCCAGGTCGGCGTTGCCCGCAGCACCGGCACCACCGTCGACGGCCGGCCCGGCCTGAGCCAGCATCGGCAGGTGGGGATAAGCGAGCGGGTGGGCGGGTTGCACGGCAAGGGCGGTAGACAGGGGCATGGCGGCGCTCCGTTGAGGCTGGGCCACAGGAACCACGCGACACGGCCGCGGCCTGGGACCACCTTGATCGAACCCATCGTGCAACGGCCACAAGACCGCCGCCGGATCGAGCCGACCACACCACTACTTTTCGGCCCGCCGTCGCCGAAGCATCCACTGCAGCCCGATGCCGATCGCCGTTATCAGACCGAGCGCGATCACCAGCTGACGCGGCGTCCCCGGCAGGAACCCCGCGTACTCCGGCAGCTTCAACGCCACCAGCTCCCGCCCCGGCAGCAGCATCAACAAGGACCCCACCACCGAGCTCTGCAGCATCGCCGACCCCGTCGGCAGCAGCAGCCCCACGAGCAGCCCGAGCACACCGCCTGCCAACGCCCCGATGTACACCACCTGCTGTGTCTGCGGCGTCACCCCGTTCCACCAACGCTGCACCGCCTCGGCGTTCTTCAGCCACACCGTTTTGGCCGCCACTTTGACCTGATCACTGACCTGCCGGATCGCCTCACGCGTCTGCTCGCCGGTCAGATCGGTCCTGAGTTGCTCGGGGTTCAATGCACCTTCCTTACCTGCTCCAGGCTGCGTTGTCGGCTCAAGCGTCCGGCTCAAAAACTCACTCCAGGCACTCGCGTTAGACCCGTCCTCTAACGCGGCGGTTGCGTCACCGAGTCCTGTCAAACTGGATACACCGCCGCTCGCGCTTGGCGTCGCGGGTGTCGCTGGTGTCGACGAACCCGCCCCGCTCGATGCCTGCGGGGCCGCCGTCGGCATCTCCAGCCCCGGTGTGCCCTGCCAGACCAACACCGCCGCCGGCACCACCGCCGCCAACACCAACGCCCCGCTCAGCCCCATCCACAGCCGGAACAGCACCCCCGATAACACGCCACCCAGTATCGCTCCGCCCAGCGTGATAAATGCGATCGTCAGCGTGCCCATCCCCGACAGCAGCCCCGCCAAACCCGCCGAGACCACCGCCCCCATCACCACCCCGCTCACCACCGCCGCGGGCTTCGCCAGCCTGCTCCCGAGCAGCCACAGCACCAGCCCGACCGCCACCAGCAGCGCGAGCCCGAAGACCGCCGCCCCCGGTGCCTGATCCACGACCCATTGAACCATCTCGCCCAAGGCGTTGTCCTTTCCGGTGTGCGTCGTCATGCCGTTGACAGACAAGACGGCCGAGCACCCGATAGATTACCGCACCGCCCCGATTTTGCCGTCTTTCGCCATGGCCGACTCCGAACCCACACCCACACCCGCCCCGACGCCCGACGCGTCGCTCGAAGAGCGTCTCGCCCCGCTCCGCCAACGCATCGACGAGCTCGATCAACAGATCGTGAACCTCCTTAACGAGCGGGCCGGCGTCGTCATCGAGGTCGGCCACGTCAAACGCGACACCGACGGCCCGATCTACGCCCCCGAACGCGAGAAGCGTGTCCTCGAACGCGTCCGCTCTCACAACCACCAACACCCCGAATCGAAGCGCCTCCCAGACGCTTGTCTCGACGCGATCTACCGCGAGCTCATGTCCGGCAGCTTCGCCCTCGAACGCCCGCTCCGCATCGGCTACCTCGGGCCCGCCGGCTCGTTCTCACACGCCGCAGCCACCGCCAAGTTCGGCGCGTCGGTCGAGTACGACAACCTCGCCGATATCGGCATGATCTTCGACGCCGTGTCCCGCAAGCACATCGACTACGGCCTCGTCCCCATCGAGAACTCCACCGAAGGCTCGGTCAACGCGACGCTCGACGGGCTGCTCAAGTCCGACGTCTCGGTCTGCGCCGAGGTCCTCATCGCCATCCACCACAACCTCATGGCCAACTGCGACGCCCCGCAGATCAACGCCATCCACTCCCACCCGCAAGCCCTCGCCCAGTGCCGGAACTGGCTCAACGCCCAGTTCCCCAAGGTCGAACGCGTCGCCTGTTCGTCGACCAGCCGGGCTGTCCAGCTCGCCGCCGAGACGCCGAACGCCGCCGCCATCGGTTCCACCCTCGCCGGCCGCCTCTTTTCGGTGAACACCCAGTTCGAGGCCATCGAAGACAACCCCAACAACACCACCCGCTTCTTCATCCTCGGCCGTCAGAAGCCCGCGCCCTCCGGCGACGACAAGACCACGCTGTTCTTCACCACCAAGCACCAGCCCGGTGCCCTCACTGCGGTGCTCGACGTCTTCCGTGATGCAAAGATCAACCTCACCCACATCGACAAACGCCCCAGCCAATCGACCAACTGGGAATACACGTTCTTCGTTGACTTGATCGGCCATCGCGACGACCCCGCGCTTCAGTCAGCCCTCGACGCTGCCCGCGCCCACTGCCAGTCCATCAAGGTGCTCGGCTCGTTCCCGCGTGCCCAACAAACGATCTGAAACCGTCATCGACCCGTGTAGCGGGAGACGCGAAGCGTCCCGCTCTGGGTTGCGCGGGCACTGCTGGTGCACCCGCTAAAGCTAAACATGTTGACGTCACTCACCCCGTTGCCGCCCACACGATCACGGCCGCAAACCCCAAAGCCGTCGCCGCCTTGATCCAGCCCACCAGCCGATCGACGGGTGGTCCCTCGACGGGTTTTCCTTCGAGCGACCGCAGGCTGCGTTGTCGCTGCGCGATCGAGCCGTGCCGCCACTCCCAACGCGTCGGACGGATGTGGTTGAGGTCGGCCACCCGCTGTAAAGCCCCGACCATCGCCGATACGCCGCGGGTCGTGAACCGGTCTCCCGTAGCGGGGCCGGGCAGCGCCGACGGCTCGTCCAGCACCTCGCTCATGTGCCTTGCCGCGAACGTGTCCGCCTGCCTCTCGAACCGCCGGCTCACCCACCCGAAGCCCGCCAGCCACAACGCGATCGACACGATCAGCACCAGCGTGAATGTATCTCCGCTGTTCGCGTCGTAGCCCGCCCACATCAACCCCGTACCCAGCACTACCTGTGCCCCGGCCAGCAACACCACCGCCGACGCCAGCAGCCACACCGGATGCCGGTGCTTCACGTGGGCCAGCTCGTGGGCCATCACTGCTTCGACCTCCCTCGGCTCGACCTGTTCCAGCAGCGCATCGCTCAGCAGCACATAACGGAGCGGCGGGATAAACCCAACCACGGCGGCGTTGATCATCCCGCCGTGCGTCCGCCAGAGCAGCAGCCGGCGGATGCGTACGCGGTGCCGTTGGCACATCGCTTCAAGGCGGTCGCGCACCTCGCCCGGCGGCAGCTCGGCGGTGTCCCAGACCAGCGCCAGCAGTGGCGGCGAGAGCAGCAGGATCACGCCCGCACCGATCGGCCCCATCCACGCGGCGGCGGTCTCACTGACCCACTGGTAAGTGACCATGAACACGACCGACTCGCTCCAGGCCATGAGCAGCAGTAGCGGCAGCAGGATCACGGCGACCTGGAACCGGAACTGGGCCGAGACGTATTGCCACCGGGTCCAGATCGGGTAGACCGGCAGCCCGCTGTCCAGCCGACGCAGGATCGCCGCGTCGCGCAGCCGACGCTCTACCGGATACACCGCCGCCCAGCCCAGCCCGACCGCGAGCAGCGTCGGGGCCATCACGATCAGCTCGTCCAGCAGCACCCAGTTGCCCACCGTGTGACGCACCGCCACCAACGCGCCGAACCACAGCTTCACCCCGAATAGTCCCAGCAGCAACGCGGGCCAGACCCCACGCAACCGCGTGTGCCACATCAACCACCGACGACCACCGGGTCGGCCCAGCCGCCGCGTCGTGCCTGATGTCAGGCCCCACATCAGGAGCAGGCCTATCGCTTCGGGCAGAACTGCGGCTGTTCCGAGCTCCCAGCCCCGCAGCGATGCCGTTAAGCCTTCCGCCGACGCCGCGTGGAAGTCGTGCACCACCACCGCCAGCGCCAGCCCGATGACTAGGAGGTGCATCGCCGTCTCCGAAACTGAGTCATGCCGAAGCGCCCGCCGCCTCGGGGGTGAGCGTCCGGCCCGCCGTCGGCGAGGTGTCCCCCAGCATCAACCGCAGCACGTTCGGTACCTCCGGATCATCACGGTCCCCCGCCCCGTAACCGATCGCCTCGATCGTCATCGCCGGCGGCGGCCCGAACCGGTCCGCTAACGCCCGCACCAGCGCCGCGCCCGTCGGCGTGATCAGCTCCCCGACCCGGTCCACGCCCTGCGCCGGCAGTCCTTTCAGCAGTTCGGCCGTCGCCGGGGCCGGCACCGGCATCAGCCCGTGGTCGCACTTGACCATCCCCCGGCTGATCGGCAGCACCCCGCACGACACCGTCTCCACACCCAGCAGTTCCAGCCCCACCACCGAGCCGAGCATGTCCACGATCGAGTCCACCGCCCCGACCTCGTGGAAGTGAACCTTCTCCAACGCGATGCCGTGCACCTTCGCCTCGGCCTCGCCCAGCACCCGCACCACCGCCTCGGCTCGCCGCTGCCTACGCTCGGACAGCTCCAGCGACGGGATCATGGCGGTGATCTCTCGAAAGCCGACGTGGTGGTGATGGTGGTCGTCACCGTGATCGTGGTGATGATCATGATCGTGATGATGATGATGGTGGTGGTGCGTCAGGTTCTTGACCTTGAGATCGGTCGCCGTGATCCCGCGTCGCACGGTCGGCTCGATCGTCAGCTCGAACTGACCAGCGACGGGCAGCCCACTAAGGCGGTCTTTCAACGTGTCGGCGTCGAGCCCGAGGTGGAGCAGGGCCCCGAGGAACATGTCGCCGGCGATGCCGCTGAACGGGTCGATATGCAGGTGCGTAGCCATAGGAGCCGATCATAGTCTCCACGGGACGCCGGCTGCCGGTACCTTCACCGTCCCGAATCCCCTCATCGCCCCGCGAGCCCTCCCCATGACTGATACCCCCTCAACGGATCAACCCACCGCCTCGCCGTCCGCCGGCCAGACCCCGCTCAGCCCGCCCCCCGCCGCAGGCCCGTCCGGCCCACCCCCGACGCCCCCGGCCTTTCCCATGTACCCGCCGTACCCACCCCCCAAGAAGACCTCCATCTGGACCAAGGTCTTCGGTAGCGTCTTCCTCAGCATCCTCTTGGTGTCGATCGTTGCCAATGTCTATCAGGCGTTCATCATCAAGTCGCTGATCGCCGGGCCGACCGAGCGCCCGTACGCCGACGGCACGACGGACAACCGCGTTGTGATCCTCCCGATTAATGGCACGATCAACGATGACATGGCGGGCTACGTCCGGGCGGCACTGCGCAGCATCGAGGCTGACCCCCCGGCCGCGCTGGTGCTCCGCATCAACTCGGGCGGCGGCGGCGTGACCGCGTCCGATCAGATCCTGCACCATCTCAAAGAGTTCAAGGCCGAGACCGGCGTGCCCATCGTCGCCTCCTGCGGCGGGGTCGCCGCGAGCGGGGGCTACTACATCGCCACCGTCGCCGACCACATCTACTGCGAAGAGACCGGCATCACCGGCAGCATCGGCGTGATGGCCCAGGTGCCCACCGTCGAGGGCCTGCTCCAGAAGGTCGGCGTCGAGATGAACGTCATCGTCGCGGACGGCTCACCCTCGAAGGACACCGCCAACAACATCTTCACGACCTGGGAAGAGGGCGACGCCAACTACGAGACCGTGACCCGCTTGCTCAACTCGGCGTATGACCGGTTCCTGCAGGTAGTCAAGGAAGGACGGACCAACCTGACCGAGGCCCAGGCCGAGCAGCTCGCCAGCGGCCGGGTCTTCACCGCCGAGGAGGCGGTGGCCAACGGGCTGGTCGACGAGGTCGGCTACCTCAGCGCGGCGATCACCAAGGCTGCGTCGCTGGCCCAGATGCCCGCCGGCGAGCCACGTGTCACTGTGATCAGTCGGCCCGGTTCGATCAGCCCGCTCAGCCTGCTGCTGTCCAGCGAGACCCCGAGTGCGGCGTTGCCCGACCTTTCGGCGGGCGGCCTGCGTGACATGGCTGAGGAGCTCGGCGAGGTCCGGCTGTCGTACCGGATGGTGCTGAAATGATCGGGGCAGACCCCGCGAAGCCCGGTTGCCGACCGTCATCTGCCCGAACGTCTCGTGAGGAATCGGTTACAGTCCAATCTATCGTCTCTCCCTTAGTGAACCCTCATTTCTTTGCCGGAGCTCTGACATGGCCGTGCGTGAATATCTGAACAACAACCCCGCGGTGGTCACCATTGCGGCCGTGGTCCTCTTGATTGTCTGCCTCGCGTTGATCGTCCGCCAGCTGCTCGGTGGCGGGGGAGGTCAGGCCCGCGACATGTTCTTCTACGACACCGCGTCGGGACAAGTCTTTATCGAGTCGGCCGCCCAGTTCGCGCCGATCGAGGCGCCGTCCGGGGCGGGTAACGGCGTGCGTGCCCACATCTACGCCTGCGGCGACTGCGAAGACATCGCTTCGGACATCGACGCGGGCATGACCCCGGCCGATATCGCCGGCCTTGGCGCGACGCTGCTGTATGTCGAACGGATGCCGCCCGACGCCTTGGCCGAGTACGAGGCCATGCAGGGCGCCGAAGACCCCGACGGTCGTTTGGCCATGGCCGCCGAGGGATTACTGAGCCAGATGCAGGTCGCCGAGCTCAAAGACGGCGTCCTCCAAGACTGGCAGTCCGGCACCGACATGGACCCGAATCTCGATCCAGAGCAGATGTGGGGCACGAAGATCAGCCGTCTGCTCAGCGAGCTGTGCCCCGGCGGCGAACGCCCGTCGCTCTGCCTGCCGCCCCGTTGATCCGTGTTGCGGCGGTCGGCCCGATGGAAGCGATGGTCTGCCGCCGAGCTGGTGCTTGTGATGTGTGTCTTGGGCGGCGTGGCGAGTGTGTCCGCGTGCGGGTCGAGGCCCGTACAGAGGGCCACGGAAGTCGCGGTTGATCCGGATCGGTCTGTGTCGGAGCGTGTGGCAGCGGTTGAGCGTCTAGGGGTGGAGCAGGTCTGGGAGCTTCGGCGACTGGTGTGGTCGGAGCGTGAGCCGGACCGGCTGCGGATCGCGGCGTGGGACCGGCTGCTGGCGGTAGACGCAGAGGTTTGGCCGGTGGCGGAGCGTCGGTTGGCGGTGGTGCGATCGGTGGCGGTGATGGATGCGGTGTGCGGGTCGCTGCCGGAGGCGGAGCGGGCGCGGATGACGCCCGTCCTGCTGCGGAGTCTGGCCCGGCGGTCACGGGGTGGGTTGGCGGTGGCGGACGACGAACGCCCCGAGTGGATCGGGCTGGGCTGGGACACCACGGAGCAGCGGCGAGCGGGCCTGCGGGGCTGGGTCACGCGGGAAGGAGGGTCAGGGGGTAAGGCTTCGGAGTCGGCGTGGGTGGTGCTGTGCCGATGGGACGGTGTCGAGCGGCAGCGGGCCTGGTTGGAGAGCCTGCCGCTCGGGGCGCACGCTGAGGTCCGCCTGATCGCCAAGCTCGTCTGGAGTGCCGCACACCTGAGCCGGCTGCCGCAGTCGCGTGAGGAGCTGCGTTGGTTGGCGTCGGTCTGGCCGCGTGTGTTGGTCGAGACCTCGTCGCTTGTGCAACACGAAGACCTGGCGGTGCGGCACCTGCCGATGTTTGCGGGTGCGTGGGCGGAGCGACCGTTCCCGACGGCGGGGCTCGTGCCGGTTCATGTGATGCGGGCCGGTGAAGAGCAGATCGCCGGGCTCGATCAGGCCTACGGCCGGCAATTGGTCACGCCGTCAGACGACCGGTTGCTTCGGCTGATCGCGGGTGTGCTCAGTGCCCCGGCCACGCGGGCGGTGTTGTTCGAGCAGGCCGACCGCGATGTGTTGGATTTGAGCAGCGAGTATGGCGGGCTGTTGGAGATGCCTGATGAAGACGGTGGGTCGGCGGCGGTGCCGATCGCCCCGCTGGTCCGCCGTGATGACCAGCGTTACATCCCGTCGCCCCGACTGTTTGACCGCCTGCTCACCGCACGTGGCATCGCTTACTACCACTTCCACGCGCAGAGCTACGACCGCCGTGCGTTTGCCGGCCCGGGGCTCGGTGATCTACGCGTAGCGGCTCAGCTGGGCGTCACCTGCGTGGTGCTGACGTTCCTCGACCGCGACACGCTGAATGTCGATGTGATTTTGCCCGGCGTGACCGCGGAGACGATGCCGACGATTGTTGACCTCGGGAGCATCCAACGACCCGAGTAGGGCGAGCGGGGTTAGCCGGTCTGCTGCGGTGTGTCGCTCGCACGGGTGCGGGCCGCGGGGTCCCGGCTATCGACGCCGCCGCTGCTCGCTGACGGGACCTGTTCCTCGGCACGCTTGCGGAGCAGGTCCAGCATGCCGCGGATCTCGTCGGCACGCCGGGTGTTGGGGAACTCCTTGATGAACTGCTCGCCGACGCGGACAGCCCGGGCGTATTCGTGGTCGTGGATCGCCAGCTCGAACTGCGTGCCCACGTTCTCCCGCTTCTTCGCGATGACCCGACGGGCGATCTCACGGAACTCGCCGGCCTCGGCCACGGTCAGGTGGCTGTCTAGCTCCTTGATGATCTCCATCGCGCCGTCCACGTCGTCGCGTTGGTCGGCTTCGCTCAGCCGGCTCTTAAGCTCGGCTTTGTAGTCGGCGCGGGCGCGGGCCACGCGTTGCTGGACGTCGGCGACTTTCGGCGTGTCGGGGAACAGCCGCTGGATCTTCAGGGCCTCGACGGTCGCGGTGTCAAAGGCGTGACGCTTGAGCATCCCGTCGAGCTTAGTTAGCGCTTGGGCCACCTTCTCCTCGGTCTCGGCGGTGCGGGCGGCGTTGATCTGTTCGCGGAAGGCCTCGGCTTCTTCGAGGTAGCCGTAGGTCGCGCCGATCTCGTGGACGAGGACCATAGCGGCGTCGAAGTCGTGCTTGTCGATGTCGTGCTGGATGGTTCGGCGGAGCAGTGCCAGGTCTTCGTGGCGGTAGGCGATGCGTTTGGCGGTGTCGGACAGGAGCAGGCGCTCGTTGATGGACTCGTAAAGAGCCTGGTTCTGGGCTTGGAGCTCGGCGAGCTCGCCCTCCTTGCCGTACATCCCCCAGCGTACCGCTCCGATGATCAAGATCGTGATCCCCAGCAGGATCAGGACGGTCGGGATGCTGTAGAGCGCGTAGAGGGCGATCAGGTAGTCGGTGGTTCGCTCGCTAAGGGTTTCGCGGTTGGCTTCGAGGAAGACGTTGATCCCACCGGCCAGGGCACAGCCGACGACGGCGAGGGCCAGCCCGGTGGCGAGCAGCACGATCGGGCGGGTCATGATCGACCGGGGTTTGTCGGAGCCGGCGTTGGAGTCGGGGTCGGGCATGGCGGGCCTTTCACGAAGGATGAATCGAACACCGGCTTCATCGTACTGCGGGGTGGCGATTCCAGCGAGGGCAACCGCACCGACGACTTCAGGTTTTCCCCGCGGCGGATCAGCCCTTGGGGTGTGCGCTGACGATCACATCGCGCTCGGCGTCCATCGCGAGGTTGGCCAGCTCGTCGGCGCGTTCGTTCTTGTTGCGGCGGACATGCTCGATCGACCACTCCGGCAGCTCGGCGAGCCGGTCGGCGACCTGACGGAACAGCGGCTTGAGGTTGGCAGCCTTGACCCGGTACTTGCCCTGGACCTGCCGGACCATTAGCTCGGAGTCGGCGTGGATGACCAGGGTGGTTGGCGAGAGCTTGATCGCGGCATCGAGCCCGCGGATCAATCCCTGATACTCGGCTTCGTTATTGGTGGTCTGGCCCAGCCAGAACCCGGCCTCCAAGAGGGGGGCGGCCGTGTCGCGATCGGTGATGCAGACGCCGGCGGCGGCGGGTCCGGGGTTGCCTCGGGCCCCGCCGTCGACATGAAGGACAATGTGCATAAGGGGAGGACGTCAGCCTATGGGTGGCGGTGGCGAGTGGCGGTGGTTACTTGCCGCCGGCGATGCCTTCGCGGAGCCGGTCCTTGGCGATGAGCAGTTTGTCGCAGAACGGGCAGGGGTAGATCTCGTCGGTGCTGGTGAGGGTGGCGTTGACCTTCTCGATGGGCAGCCGGGTGTTGCACGCCCCGCAGTGGTATTCCATGCGTTTGCGGTCGTACTCCTCGATCTCGGCGAGGGCTTCGCCGTCGTAGTCTTCATTGAGCTTGTCGTAGGCCCGCAGCGGCTCGTCGGGCACCTGGGCCGCGGCCTCGGCACGCTCGGCTTCGAGCTCGGTTAGCCGTCCGGAGATTTCCGCCTCGGCCTCGACCACCTCGGCACCCGCAGCGTCGACCAGCTTCTGCTGCTTCTCGACCTCGGCGGCGACCTCGGCGAGCTGGTCCGAAAGCTCTTCGACTTTCGTGAGGCCGGCTAGCGAGAGGTCTTCTTTCTTGGACTTGTCGGCCTTGAGCGTGTTGACCTCGACCAGCAGGGCGGAGTACTCCTTATTGCTGGTCACCGAGTTCATACGCTGCCGCAGGGACTCAATGCGACCCTCAACGCCGTTGGCCTCGCTCTCGAGGGTCGCGGCGTGGGCTGCGTGGGTCTTGTGCTGCTCTTGGAGCTCGGAGTGCTGCTGGCGGAGGTGGTCCAGCTTGCGGGTCAGGGCGGTCTTTCGGCGGGCCGCGGCATCCAGGCGTGAGCGGAGGCCGCGGATGTTCGCGTCCACCAGATGCAGGGCCCAGAGCTTCTCTTGAAGTGTCAAAGCGGGTCTCTCGGGGGGCTTCCATGCAATATAGCAGACGCCCGACCATTGCTCGCATCCGGCGTCTCTGTTACACTCCGCGGCTCGATAAATCGCCCGTCAACCGGGACACAACCCCGACTGCCAAACCTAAAGCACCAACCCCGATCCTGCCATGAAGCAAGACATCCACCCCGAATACCGGCCCGTCGTCTTCCGTGACGTCTCGGCCAACGCCGCGTTCATCACCCGGTCCACGGTCAAGACCAACAAGACCACCACCTGGGAGGACGGCAACGAGTACCCCGAGGTCCGCGTTGACATCTCCTCGGCGTCGCACCCGTTCTTCACCGGCAAGCAGAAGTTCGTCGACACCGCCGGCCGCGTCGAGAAGTTCCAGAAGAAGTTCGCCGGCAACTACTTCGGCAAGAAGTAAACCCACCACGCCGCGGCCTTTGCTTACTGGCGGCTGCACGTTTCTCCCACCACCCCGAGACGGCGTCATGGACGCTCCGGTCCGTGAAGGCCTGATCGACAAGCTCGCCGCGCTCGAAGCCCAGTTTGCTGAGCTCGAGAGCCAGCTCGCCGATCCGGCGGTCCTCGCGGATCACGAACAAGTCCGACGGCTAGGGGCCAAGCGTGCCGCGCTCGAGCCGATTGTGCTGCAGTACCGCGGCTACCTGAAGATTCAGGCCGAGCTCGACGAGGCGGATCAGATCCTGGCTGAGGAGTCCGACGAGGAGCTGCGCGAGCTGGCCCACCAGCAGCGGGCGGAGCTTTCTGGCAAGACCGATCCGCTGCTGGAGCAGATCGCTGAGCAGCTGGTCACGGCTGACGACGCGGCGATCGGCAGCGTCATCCTTGAGGTCCGGGCGGGTACGGGTGGGGCGGAAGCGGCACTGTTTGCCGGCGAGTTGCTGGAGGCGTATCAGGCGTATGCGAAGCGACGCGGCTGGGCGGTCGAGTTGATCGAGGCGAGTCCGGGTGAGCAGGGCGGTCTGCGTGCGGCGACCGCGACGATCGCCGGGCCGAACGTCTGGCAGGGGCTGGGGTATGAGGGCGGCGTCCACTGCGTGAAGCGTGTGCCCGCGACCGAGGCCCAGGGCCGGGTGCATACGAGCACCGCGACAGTGGCTGTGCTGCCCGAGCCGGAGGAGGTCGAGGTCTATCTCGATCCGAACGACGTCGAGGAGCACATCACCACAGCCCAGGGCCCAGGCGGGCAGAACGTCAACAAGGTCGCCACCGCGGTCCACCTGATCCACAAGCCGACCGGCCTCGAGGTGCGGATGCAGGAGACCAAGAGCCAGCAGCAGAACCGGCAGAAGGCGTGGCAGCTGCTGCGTGCCCGGCTGTACGAGCAGCAACGCGCCGCCGCCGACGCCGAGCGTGCCGAGGCCCGCTCTGCCATGATCGGCACCGGGGGCCGGAGCGAACGCGTCCGCACCTACCGCTTCAAGGACAACATCGCGGTCGACCACCGCCTGTCCGCCAGCTTCAACCTACAGTCGGTCATGGCCGGGCAGCTCGATGACCTGGTCCAGGCCCTGCTCGCGCAGGACCGGGCCCAGCGTCTCGCAGCCCTGTAAGCCGCCGCTTTGCTCCGTGTTTGGTGCAGTGCATTGCCTGCGATGCCCGATAACAGCATTGTGACGCGACCGCTTCTGGCATGGCTGACCTGGGCCGGGCTTGCCCTCGCATGGGCGGGCCTGTGTTCGTTCCACGCCGCCGGGCAGGAGGTGGACGACACGACCCGTCGGCTGGTCCGTGTCTTTGATTTCGAGGACCGGGATGACCTGGGCCGAAAGATCGGGCTCGGCTCGCCGCTGCCGCCGCACTGGTACCCCATCGGGCGCTCCCCGCAGGAGTCGGACCCCACGTTCCTCGCTCAGCCGCTGCACCAACAGCTCGCCAACCTCCCCGGCTTCCCCCGCTGGTCGCCGCTCGGGTTCGACCAGGCCCACCGTACCTCCGGCGACTTCGCGTTCAAGCTCGGCGTCATCGGCGGCTCCACCGGGGCGTTCCTCGAGTCGGGCATCCTCTCCGCGCTGCCCGGCTCCGACTACGCCATCTCCACCCGCGTCCGCCTCGCCGGCCTCGAGCGAGCTTCCGCCCAGCTCGTCGCCTACTTCATCGATGAGAAAGGTCAGCGGATCTACGAGTCGATCGCACGCACGACCGTCCCGAAGCAAACCCTCGCCAGCGGGCCCGGCCCGTGGCAGACCGTCACGGTCAAGCTCATGGGCCACCACCCGAGCGCCGCGTGGATCGGGATCGAGCTGCGTGTGCTGCAGCCCACCGCCGACGACCGCCACCCGCTCGGGAATCAGCAGATCGTCCTCGCCGACGTCGAGGCCGCCGCGTGGTTCGATGACATCTCGGTCTGGAAGATCCCCCATGTCTCGGTCACGTCGCAGAGCCCGATCAACCTCATCCGGGAGCCGACCCGGCCCACGCTTTCCGTCCAGGTCCGCGACCTGACCGGCCACCGCCTCAACTCCACGCTCACCGTCTACGACCACACGCTCCGCCCGGTCGCGGAGATGGCCCGTCCTGTCGGCGGCGGCGAGCCGTCACGCTGGGACTGGTCGCCGAACCTGCCCCGCTTCGGCTGGTACCTGCTCGACCTGCGCATCACCGAGCCGATCAACGGCCAGCTCACCACCGTGGCCCGCAGCCTCGGGGCGGTGCTCTACCTGCCCGAGCTCCCGGTGGTCACCCACAGCGACCGCGGGCGGTTCAACCTCTCGGCCAGCGGCACCGACCCCCGTGACCTGTCCCTGACGGTGGACTACCTGCTTGACGTCGGGATGACCGACCTCGCGGTCGAGGCGTGGAAGCCCGACCTGACACCTTCCAGCCTCGACGACTGGTTGACCACGCTGGACGACCAGGTGGTCCGCCCGGTCTCCGATCGTGACGGCCGGGTCACCCTGCTGACCCATCCGATCCCGCAAGCCCTGGCCGATCGCTACGGCTTCGAGCGGCCCGAAGCCCTCGACGTCTTCGCTCAGCCCCCGCCGTCCTGGCTGCCCTTCACCCAGCCCCTGCTCATGCGGCACGGCCAACGCGTCAGGCTCTGGCAGCTCGGCCCGCTCACCGACGCCGCCACCGCCCCACGCGAAGACCTGCCCGAGACGCTGGCCGAGCTCGACCAGCAGTTCCGGGCCATGTCTCCTGAGCCCATCCTGATTGTGCCGTGGCGGCTCGACCGTCAGCCCCCACGCGGGCTCCCCTCAACCGCCGCGGTCGCACTCCTCTGGCCCGAAGGCCTCAAGCCCGAGGTCGTGGCCCAACAGCTCGAACCTTATCTCGACCCGCCGGTCGGCTTGCGTCTGCACCTCCAGCCACCGCCCGCCGACCGGGTCGACCACGGCTCCCGCATCGATGACCTGATGCTCCGCGTACTCCACGCCTGGGAAGCCGACGCCGGCGGGCTTGTTTTGACCAAGCCCTGGACCGAGGCCCACAGCCGGTCCCGTGCCCTGCTCCCCGACCCGCTGCTCGGTGTCTACGCCAACCTGATGCACCAGCTCGCCGGGCGACGGGCGATCGGCCGGATGCCGCTCGGCCCGGGCAAGCAGTCCATCATCTTCAACGCTCCCGGCCGAGACCGCGGCGGCCTGCTCGTGGCCTGGAACATCTCGGCCGACCCTGAGGATGCCACCCTCGACCTCTACCTCGGCGAAGACCCCGTCGCCATCGACCCCTGGGGCAACCGCACGCCGCTGCCCGTCTTCAACGGCAAGCACCGCATCACCCTCACGTCGACCCCCGTCTTCATCGAAGGCATCGATCCCGAGCTCGCCCTCTTCCGTGCCGGCTTCCAGCTCGATGAGCCCTTCATCGAATCCACCCAGGAAACCCACGAGCGCACCCTCTTCATCACCAACCCCTGGCCGCGCACCATCTCCGGCCAGTTCACAATCACCGGCCCCGAGAGCTGGACCATCGCCCCCCAACGCAAGCAGTTCTCGCTCGCTGCCGGCGGCACGATGGCCGTCCCCCTCTCGCTCCGCTTCCCCTTCTCCGAGATCGGTGGACCCCACAAGCTCACCGCCGACTTCGAGCTCCAGGCCAACCGTCGCTACCGCATTACCGCCGCCGCACTTATGGAAGTCGGACTGGTTGATATCGACTTCCAGCCCTCGGTCACCCTCGAACCCAACCGCAACAACCCAGCCCAGATCGACGCCGTGGTCTCCTGTCTGATCACCAACACCGGGGCGGAAGAGCGCGCCCTGTTTGTGTTCGCCTCACTGCCCGGCTACACCCGCCAGGAACAGATCGTTTCTCGTCTGGAGCCGGGGCAGTCCGTCGTCCGCCGTTTTCGGTTCCGAGGTGCCGCCGACGCCGCGACCGGATCTCCGACCCGCGTCGGGTTGCGTGAGCTCAATGGGCCGGCCGTGCTCAACCGGCTGGTCGAACTCGGGCAGGCACCGTGACATCGAGTCTGCGGGGGCGTGATTTCTACAATGCGGCGATGATCCGATGGTCTGTCTATGCGTGGCTCATGCTCATCGGGTGCTTTGTCACCGTACCTATTCATGGGCAAGAGACCCGGCCCATCGGGATGGCTCAGACCGAGGCCGAGCGTGTCCAGCAGCAGCTGTATCAGGTGCAAGCCAGCGCGGAGGCGGTTGATCAGGTCCTGGCGATCGGCTTGGCCAACGACGAGGCGGGCAGGCTGCTGCGGGAAGCGCGGCACCGCCTGCCCGACACGCGGGAGCTAAACGTCGCGGTGACCGCCCGTGAGCGGGAGCTTGCTGAGGCAAAGCTGAATCTGGTGGGTTTGCTGGAGAGGCGTCGCTTGGCGGACGTCCAGGAATGGGTCTTGCTCCAGGATGCAGTCGCCCATCAGGAAACGGCGGTGGAGAACCTCGAGGGCTTGCTGGCCCTGGAACAGCAGCTGGCGACCCAGACCGCTGCGCTGGAGTCTCGGCTCGACGAGCAACTGCTTTTCATCGGTAGCGCCGCGCCGCTGGATGCCCTTTGGGTTGGCGAGGTCATCAACGGGGTGCAGTGGCTCGTTGCGCCCGAGGGTTGGCGTGAAGTCGCAGCGGTGGCTTGGCGTCGTGTGAGGGAAGCGCCTGTGCCGGTGGCCCTGGGTGCCGTGCTGCTGATCGGGCTTATGGGGGGGCACCGATGGATGCGACGCCGTGAGCTGGTGCTCGCGGGCCTGACCAAGCGGATGGCGACCGACACCTTTGGCGTCACACTCTCTGCGTTGGCCCTAACCCTTCTGCGATCCGCTTCACTGCCCGCGGTGTTCTTCGCTGCGTTCGGGTTGCTGGCCGGTAGCCGTGAGCCGTTCCCCCAAGCGATCGCACAAGGCCTGCTCGCCGCGGGTGTGGTGTGGTTCCTGCTCGGCTTCTTCCGACGCGTGTGCCTGGAAGGGGGCCTCGCGGCGGTCCACTTCGGCTGGAATCAGGACGCCCGCCGAACCCTGGCCGCCAATCTGGGCTGGCTGGTCAGCATCGAGGTCCCCCTGGCATTTGTCGGAGCCACCACCCGCGTCGCCGGGGGTGAGGCCTACGCAACCGGTCTCGGCCGGTTGGCTTTCATGCTCGGCGGCATCGCGGTGGTGGTGTTTGTGGCCCGCGTGTTCTGGCCCGGTGCCGGGGTGCTGGCGGGCGTCCTCGACCGAAGCGGCTGGGCCTGGCGGCTCCGCCGGTTCTGGTACGCCCTGCTCGTCGGGCTGCCTATCGCGCTCATCCTCGCCTCCGCGGCGGGCTACTACGACACCGCGGTCGCGGCACAGGACCGGTTTGTGATCAGCGGGGTCGTCGTGCTGGTCGGCGTGATCCTCCACAGCATCCTGGTTCGCGCGCTGCTCGTCGCTCAACGCCGAGCCCTGGTCCGGCAGGCCCGTCAACGCCTGATCGAACGACGCGAGAGCCGTCAACACACCCGTGCCAATGAAGACGCCGCGAGTGGCGAGGCGGCACCCGAGATCGACGACGAGCCGCTCGACGTTGAAGCGGCATCCCAGCAGACCCGCACCCTCCTGCGGATCGCCATGACACTCTCGGTGTTGGGCGTGCTCTGGGCGGTCTGGGCCGAGCTGCTCCCCGCGTTGTCCATCCTTGAGCGTGTCCAGCTCAGCGACCCCACGCTCGCCGAGGACGGCTCGGTCATCGTGCCCGCGGTCACCCTCTGGTCGGTCTTCCTCGCCGGGCTACTGGTCGCCCTCACCGTGATCGCCGCCCGCAACCTCCCGGCCGTCCTCGAACTCGCCGTCCTCCAACGCTTCCCCATCGACGCCGGCACCCGCTACGCCATCGTGATGCTCCTCCGCTACGGCGTCATCGCCGTCGGCGTGATCTGGGTCACCCAGCTGGTCGGCATCGACTGGGGCAAAGCCCAGTGGATCGTCGCCGCCCTCGGCGTCGGCCTCGGCTTCGGCCTTCAAGAAATCGTCGCCAACTTCGTCAGTGGCCTCATCATCCTCTTCGAACGCCCCGTCCGCGTCGGCGACGTCGTGACCGTCGGCGACGTCAGCGGCACTGTCAGCAAGCTCCAGATCCGCGCCACCACCATCACCGACTTCGACAACAAGGAGACCCTGGTCCCCAACAAAGCCTTCATCACCGACCGTGTGGTCAACTGGACCCTCAGCAACTCCGTCACCCGCCTGCTCATGGGTGTAGGCATCGCCTACGGCTCCGACGTCGCCAAAGCCCACACCGTCATCACCGAGGCCGTTCGCTCCGTGCCCACCGTGCTCGAGACCCCCAACCCCACCGTCTTCTTCGTGGGCTTCGGCGAGAGCTCGCTCGACTTCGAGGTCCGTGCGTTCGTGGGGCAGAACCCACACCGCCTGCCGACCCGGCACGCCCTGCACCTCGCCATCGACGCCGCGCTCCGTGAAGCCGGCATCGAGATCCCCTTCCCGCAACGCGACCTCCACCTGCGCTCCAGCGACCTCGGCGAGCCGGCCTTCACCACGCTCGACGGCGAGGTGGCCACCGGGCCATCCGAAGACTGACCGCCACCGCGACTCACGGCTGTGACGGCGTGAACCGCAGCGCCCGCCAACGCCCCCGGGCATACGCCGTGCCGTTGCCTTCCGGGATCTTCCCGTTCGTCACCGCGTTGAACTCCATCTGCAGCACGCTGCCCTTAGCGATCGTCACGCCTTTCAACACATGCTCGTGCGGCGCGAAGTCTTCGCCGTCGTCTGGGTTCTGCACCTCAGCGACACGCTTACCATCGACGACAAACCGGTACGTGCTCTCGCCATCGATCTCCGTCAGCGAGACCAGCGTGACGTTGTACGTGCCGGTCGGCCCATCGAACACCCCCCGCGCCGCCGCGAACGTGTCGGGGTGCCGGACCGAGTTGATCGCCAACGCGTTGCGTCCCTTGTCGAAGTACGCCGGGGCAAAGCCTTCGATGGCCTGCTCCGGGAAGTCGTCGCGTGCCGTCATCGTGATCACTGCCGGCTTGGTGGCGGCGCTGGCGTTTGCGTCGAGCGTGACTGGTGCAGACGATACGCTGTCGCTTAGTGCCGTCTCCGCGGGCGCGGCAACGAGGCCCACCGCCAGGCACGCCGCGACGATCGGAAGCTCGCAAGACAATCGTTTGATGCAACGAGACACGTGAGGCATGGCTAAGGTCCAATCGAGAAGGGCGGGCATCGATTGTAGACAATTTGTCCGGCATCCCCACAGGCTCCGTATCGCTCCTCACATTAGCGCGTCGGGTCGTGCGGAACGTTGAGCTGCCAGGATACGCCGAACCGGTCTTTCACAAACGCGAACTTCTGCGAGAACCCGTAGTCCGCCGGCGGCATCAAAAACTCCCCGCCATCAACCAACGCCGCCGCAAGCCGGTCCAGCTCTTCTTGATGCGCGCAATGAACGTACAGCGACATCGACGGCGTGAAATCAAAGTCATGCACCGGCGGGCTGTCGGAGAACCGGACCTCCTGCCCCGCGATCTCGATTGTGGCGAGTAAGACCTTTCCTTCAAGAGCTACGCCGCCAGCCTCGTGCGTCTCGAACTGTAGAAATCGGCCATCGGGGAAGATGGAGATATAGAAACGCATCGCCGCCTCCGCGTTCCCATCTTGGAACATCAGAAACGGCGTCACGCGGCTCTGCTTCAGCATCTCCGACTTATCCGGCTGGCGTACTGCGCAACCGGATCCAGCGAACGTCACGGCGAGCAAAACAACGGCAATCAAAAGCTTCATAAGCCACCTCAACGTGAAGAGGGATGCACTACCGACACCCCGGATCAAAACCAATGTAATCGCGTCACCGGCGCCGCGCACAGAGCCACACTACCCCAAGCAATATCGCCGTCGTGGCACCTCGTCCCCAGTCTCGATCAACCAAGCCTGTAAACGCTTCTCCAGCATCGCCACCACCGCACGCTCCGCATCCGCCCGATCGTCACGCTCTCCCACATCCTTCGACAGGTCGAACAGCCGCGACCGCTCGCTCTCAAAGTCGTACACCAGCTTCCAGTCCCCGTACCGCAACGCCGCCCGCGGGGCTGCCCGCACCCTACCGCTCGGACCCACTGTGTACACCGGCACATACCACACTAGGTCCCGCCGCTCCAAACCCTCACCGCCCCTCAACAACGGCCCCCAAGACACTCCGTCCACCGCCTGCCCCACAGGTGCATCCACCCCCGCCAAATCCAACAGCGTCGGATACAGGTCAAACAACAGCACCGGCTCTTCACTTATCAAACCGGCCGTGATCTTCCCCGGCCAACGCACCACGCACGGCACCCGCAGCCCGCCCTCCTCCAACGACCCCTTAAACCCGCTCAGCGGTGCCATGCTCGTCACCCGCCGACCACCCCCGTTGTCCGACACAAACACCACGATGGTGTCCTCCGCCAACCCCAACCGCTCCAGCGTGTCCAGCAGCCGACCGACCCCGCGGTCCAGCGACGCGATCATCGCCGCGTAAGCCGCGTTGTCGTGCAACTGCCCCTTCGGCCAATCCTTCACGTTGGCCAACACCCCCGGGTCCGCCTCGATCGGCGTGTGCACCGCGTAGTGCGCGAGCCACAAAAAGAACGGCCGCTCTCGGTGCTCCTCCACAAACGCGATCGCCTCGTCCGTCAGCCGATCCGTCAGATACTCCCCCTTCGGCGTATCCGCCCCATCCAACGACGCAATCCCATACGGCGCAAAGTAGCTCCGCGTCCCCCCACCCCGCGACGCCCCTACACTCGAATCAAACCCGTGCCCCGTCGGCCCGCTCGGCCCCGTCGGCCGACCCAGGTGCCACTTCCCCACATGTCCCGTCACATACCCCGCCGCCCGAAGCGCCTCCGGCAGCGTCACAACCTCCGACGCCAACGTCGACCGGTTCGTCGGCGTCACCAACGCCCGCTCCCCGGAATCCTGATCCCCACCGCCACGCCTCCCGCCGCCGACGGTGTACACCCCCGTCCGCGACGCATACATCCCCGTCAGGATCGCCGCCCGCGTCGGCGCACACACCGCCGCGTTCGCATACGCTTGCCGAAACACCACCCCCTCCGCCGCCAACCCGTCCAGCCTCGGCGTCCGGTGATAGTCACTCCCCATAAACCCCGGGTCCCGCCACCCCAGATCATCCGCCACAATCACCACCACATTCGGCCGCCCACCCGCACCACCCGCCTCACCCACCCCATCCCCTCCAACCACCCGCTCCGCCCAGGCCCCTCCCACACCAAGCACCACAATCGTTACCGCCACCAGTATCAACAACACTTCATACCTACTCGTCTCGTGACAACTGTTGCTCATGCCCGCACAACGCGCCAAGAGACCGCCTATTGCCCCACACTGTGAGACCACCACAGACTCGGCAACGCCATCACCCGTCGCACCCAAGGATCGATCCGCACGCCGCGGAGCGGGAGGCGGAGGAGGCGTTAGCGAAAAAGGAGCGGATCAAGGAAGAGCGTCGGGAAGCGAAGCAAGCCCGGCGGAAGACCGACCCCGAGCTGTTGGCGTTCTCCCGCGAACTCCGCGACCGCTGGCAGGAACACGTCACCGCCCAACCCCACCTGCTCGAAGACCAAAGCCAAACCCGCTAAGATGCACTTAACCTGTAAGCCTGAACTGCCCTGCGCGTGTTATTACCGACATCAGATCACGCATCACTTGCTATTTCCAGCCTGATTCGTGGCCTTGAATTAGTGTATAAGGAAAATTAATTCTATGCAATTTTGCGGACGTACCAAAATACTGAAAGACCTGGAAGCGCAGCATCAGTGTATATTGAAAAAGGATTATGACGGCAGCCCTTACCATTATTGCCAAAGCAATGAAGTAAGGCTCATTGGGCCGCATCGTATTGGGAAAACATCAATATGCAAAAAATTTACCGAAAATGTCAAAAACAATATATATATAAATCTGCAAGATCTATCAATTTCATCACCGAAAAAGTCATCTGCATCAATGGTTCAAGGTATTGGAAATCATATATTAGAGTGTTTTCCAGAAGTTTATAATTTTCAGGAAGACCGAGTTAGCTTAAGAGCACTCATACAACGCGCGGTGGAAGCACGCTTAGATGCAACGTTTGTAGTAGTGGTTGATGAAATCGAAACGGCAAAGAATGTCCTGGGTGAGTCAGATTTTTTGTTGTTTCGGCGATACCTGATTGGTAGCTTTGAGCCATTCCAGGGCATGTTGATCATGATTGAACGCACGGACTGGGCCAAACGCGACCGTGAACTTATGGAAGATTCTTGGTTCGCGATTTCTTCAAACGATGTTTTTTAGGACCTCTAAGTGATTCCGAGACCATTGAAGTGGCCGCCGATATTTGCGCGAGGTTGAGTCTAGAAGACTCTAAATGGCTTGAAATATTCTCCCGCTTGTCGAAAGGACATCTTCACGTATTGCACGCTATAAATAAAATAATCAAGGAATCAAACGAATTCACTATGAAAAGATCCGAATTCGCAGAGATTTTGATATGCGAGTGTATCTCTTATTGGAGATCAATATGGAATGATTTGTCGATAGGAGAAAAAAAGGTTTTTGTTCAGTATGCAATACTTTATATCTCAAAAAATTCAAAAAATCGCATCCCTTGGAAAGTAAAGAAGAACTTAGATGTGAATTCGATTTTTAATAGCCATCACCGAAATACACTTCTTAATTGTGGTCTGATTACAAATTTTGATAGAGAACTTGCCGAATTCGATATGTCCCCTCTGTCTGCGTACTGGATTTTGGCGGATTCAGATTACATCCGAGATGATATAAAGGACCATCTTCAGTTGAAAGAATGGGAATCGGTTTTCAAGCCTTATCTCGATTTTGCAAATACAATTTTTAGTGCCAAAAACTTTTTTTTGTCATTCTCGGCACTATTTATATAGCTTTTTTCATTTCTATGAATAGTCATGAATTCGTCTGTGCTTGTATTTCAAATAGAGTGCGTCTCGGAAGTGCGTAAGCTTGATTCATCGGTTGAATTTTACCATCTGTCTGTATGTACAGAAGTGGGTTTAGTATTTTCAACAGCCGACCCACTCCGTCGAGTTCTTAGTCGCCGCGTGCCCAGAGGTTGAGCACGATTATGCGATCTCCCGGAAGTCGGAGGATTAGCTCGTTTAATGCGCGTGAGGGTTTGGGGGCGGTGATGGTGCCTTCGACCTGGCAGACAAGCTGGAAGACGTCGAGGGTTTGTCGGTCGTTGGCAGTAACGACGCCAACCATGCATAGATCCTGCTTCAGAAGTTGTGGTGGGGTGGGGTTAGCCAACGTTCATAATGGGGCGGCTGCGGGGCGGGGGTAGGGGTTTGCCGGTGGAGTGATGGTGGTCGATCACTTCTTGCACGATCTGGGTGAGGTCGGCGTAGAGGGTGACGGGGGCGTTGCCGTGAATGCCGGAGATGAGGTCGGGGCAGCGGCCGAGGTAAACGCTGTCTTCTTCGCTCCATTCGATCCAGCGGTGGTAGGTATCGATGGTTTTCATGAGGGGTTGTCCTTCACGGCGTCATGTGCCGATTGTGTCGTCGCCGAGTAGCCGCACGACTTCGTCGAGGTCTTTGTCGCCGCGGCCGCAGAGGTTCAGAACGAGGATGTGATCGTTTGGGAGTTGGGGGGCGATTGTTAGGACGTGGGCGAGGGCGTGGGAGGGTTCGAGGGCGGGGAGGATGCCTTCGAGTTGGGAGATGAGTTGGAAGGCGTCGAGGGCTTGTTGGTCGTCGGCGGTGGCGAAGGTGACGCGGCCAGCGTCGTGCCAGTAGGCGTGTTCGGGGCCGATGCCGGGGTAGTCGAGGCCGGCGGAGACGGAGTGGACGGGGGCGGTCTGGCCGTCGTCGTTCTGGAGGACGTAGGAGAGGGAGCCGTGGAGGACGCCGGGGCGGCCGTG
>JBCCOW010000006.1:0-86323 GCA_039025195.1 Planctomycetota bacterium | reverse complement strand
GCCGAAGATCCCGATCTCGTTGGTGCCGGAGACTTCGCGGGTGAAGCGGACGCAGCGGGAGCACATGATGCAGCGGTCGGAGTAGAGCAGGACGTGGGGCCCGAGGTCTTTCTTGGGCTGCTTGATCTTGGTTTCTTCGAAGCGGGAGGCGGCGTTGCCGTATTTGTAGGAGTAGTCCTGGAGCTGGCATTCGCCGGCCTGGTCGCAGACGGGGCAGTCGAGCGGGTGGTTGATGAGCAGGTATTCCATGACCGCGCGTTGGTTGGCGACGGCCTTGGGCGTGTCGATGCGGATGACCTGCCCGTCGGCGGCGGGGGTTTGGCAGGTCGGGACGAGCTTCGGGATCAGCTCGAGCTTGCCTTCGTTGCGGGGGTTGGGGGCGGCGACCTCGGCGAGGCAGATCCGGCAAGACGCGACGACGGAGAGCCCCTCGTGGTAGCAGTAGTGCGGGATTTCGATGCCGTTGTCGAGGGCGACCTGGAGGATGTTGGGTCGGCCCTCGAAGGTGCAGGTCAGGCCGTTGATGGTGCATGTCGGCATAGATGGAGTATATCGGCGGATTCGGGGTTCAGGCGGGCCTAATCGGTGTTCGGCGGGAGTTCGCGACGAGTCATTATTCCAATATTTAGAATATTAACTTGACGCCTAATTTCCATTATTTAGAATCTGGGCGTGAACCGTACGCTGGACAATGGTCTGGAATTGCTGATGTTTCTCGCTGAGGCCCCGAAGCCCCACGGCGTGAGTGAGCTGTCGGAAGCGTTGGAACTGCCACCGAGCCATGTGCACCGGCTGCTGCAGACGCTGGTGGCGAAGGGCTACGTGCAGCAGGACGCCCGTCGGCGGTACGCGATCGGGGTGGGCGCTCTCCGGCTGGGGCAGGCGCTGCTGCGTGATATTCCGATGCGACGGCTGGGGTTGCCGGTGCTGTACAAGCTGATGCAGCGGACGCGGTGGTCGGCGGTGTTGTCGGTGCCGTTTAACGACTCGGCGGTGACGCTGGCGCACATGGCGTATGGCGGGAAGATCCGGCCGACGTCGGAGACGCTGGGGTCGGTGCTGAGCGTGACGCGGTCCGCGTCGGGGAAGGTGTGGTTGGCGATGCAGGACGAGGCGGAGCGGGAGCGGGTGATGTCGGGGCTGGCGTTTGGTGAGGGGCAGTCGTGGTCGGATGCGGGGGTGTTCAGGGAAGAGCTGGAACGGGTTCGGGAGCTGGGTTATGCGGTGAAACCGTCGAGCGGGGATCGAGACCCTTATGGGTTGGCTGTGCCGGTGGCGCAAGAAGGTTCGGGTGTGGTGGCGTTGATCGGGGTGGCTTCAGGATCAGCCCATAGGGAGTTGGGTGAGCAACGGATTGAATCGCTTGTGGCCGCCTGTCGGGACGCGGCCGAGGACCTTAAACAACAACTGATGGAGACCGAGCCATGTCCACCCCCAGCGCAGTCGCCCCTGACAGCCTGAATACCACGACGCCCGAAACCGAGCTGCCTTGGCCGTCGTGCGGAGCCGCGGCGTTGCCGGTCTCGACGGCGAACCCGCACAACCCGATGACCGCCGAGCACATCGAGCAGTACTGGGAAGAGGGCTACACCATTGTGAAGGGCGTGTTCAACCGGCACGAGGTGGACCAGCTGGCGACGGCGGTCGACCGCTGGAAGTTCTTTGGGACGCTGCTGGGTCGGACCTGGCGGAAGCAGAACACGATCATTTGGGTAGATAAGTCGCACCAGGAGGCCTCGGAGAACCCGGAAGCGACGGTGCGGGGGATGCAGTGGCCTTCGTATCACGACGCGGTGCTGGACCATTACCGGGTGGACCCGCGGATGCTGATGATCCTGGAGCCGTTGATCGGGAATAGCGTGAAGCAGGTGATCAACCAACTGCACTGGAAGAAGCCGCAGAGCAAGGTGACCTGGCCGCTGCACCGCGATGTGCGGTCACGGCAGCCGGTGGAGGACTTTCAAGACCTCTCGCGATCGTGGGTGCAAACGGGCATCGCGATCGACCCGCACCGGGCGGAGAACGGCGCGATGAAGGTGGTGCCCGGATCGCACAAAGATTTCGAGGCCGACCCGCGCAACCGCAAGCTCTATAACGTGCCGCACTACAACGACGACCCGCGGATCAAGGACGTCGTGATGGACCCGGGTGATGTGGCCCTTTGGAGTGCGTACACCGTGCATGGCGGCGGCTACAACACGACGGAGTTCATGGACCGCCGGCTGTATATCAATGGTTTCATCTCGGCGGACAAGGGGGCTCGCGGCGAGTGGGCGTTCCGGGACGGTCGGACGTGCTACCTGCACGGCAGACAGGCGCTGATCCAGTTCGACGAGGTGGACACGGTGGCGGAAGCGTTTTACGCGCAGGACCGCGGGCGGACCGAGCGGATCAGCGACTGAGCGGTCGGCTTGGCCTGTGTAACAATCCGATGAGGGTTTTCGGGGCGAGCGGCTTTGCTGATACCGTGGTCGTGGGTAAAGATCGCAGCGGTTGCGATCGTTTGGTGAAGTGTGTCTCAATGCGGAGAGGCGTGTGCGATGCCGATCGGTCTGAGCCGTCGCGGGTTTGTCACGGGGGTGGTTGGTACGGGCTTGGGTGGATTGATCGCTGGCCGGTCACTGGCTGGACCCGCCACGCGGCCTGCGGACGGTCAGCGTTTGGAGGCAGACCGCTGGGCGCTTCTGGCCGACACGCATATCAACGGCGATCCGGCGGTCAGGGGTCGGCGGGGCGATGACATGACCGCCAATCTGCGGCGTGTGGTCGATGAGGTGTTGGCTACGCCGGGCGGGTTCCAGGCGGCACTGATCAACGGGGATGTGTCGCACATCGACGGGCAGGCGGCGGACTATGCGGTGTTGGGCGGAGTGCTTCGGCCGATACGTGCGGCGATGCCGGTGTGGCTGACGCTGGGGAATCACGACGACCGGGCGGAGGCGGTGGCGTGGCCGATGGGGGGCGGGGGTGAGGCCCCTTTGGGGGTTTCGGCGGGCGTCGAGTCGAAGCGGGTGGCGGTGCTGCCGGGGCGGTATGCGGACTGGGTGTTGCTGGATTCGTTGGACCAGGTGAACGTGACGCCAGGGCTGTTGGGTGAAGACCAGTTGGCGTGGCTGGAGCGGTATCTGGATGAACCGGCGGCGGGGGATCGTCCGGTGTTGGTGATGCTGCACCACACGCTAGCACCGCCGGCGGATTCGGAGGAGGCGAAGGGCCGGGCGTGGTGGCTGATGGACAGTGACGCGTTGATGGGGTTGGTTCGGCCGAGGAAGCGGGTCAAGGCGGTGTTCCACGGGCACGCACATCAATGGCGGCATGAGACGATGGATGGGCTGCACGTGGTGGGGCAGCCGCCGACGGCTTATCTGTTCCGGGAGGGCGATCCGTTGGGCTGGCTGGAGGCGGCGGTGCACGCGGCAAGGCTTGAATTGCAGCTCAGGGCAACGGGGCACCCGCGGAACGGCGAAGTCGTCACGCTGAAGATGCGGTAAAAGTGCGCGGTAAGGCGATGAGAGGGCGAGAGCGGTAACCAGGTCGATGTGTAATCGGTACGCGGGAGGGGCGACTGCGGGCTCGAGGCGTGGTGTGGGCTACTCGAACTTCTGGTTGGGGAAGTCTTCGGGCACGGGGATGGTGACCTGGCCGGTGGCGGCCCATTCGGTGCCGCGGAGGAAGGTGGTGACGAAGCTGCCTTCTTTGATCTGCTTGACGTGGTGGCCCAGGGTGGTGTGGAAGACGCGTCCCTGGCCGTAGGTGATGGTCATGAGCATGGGCTCGTGGCGTCCGGTGCCGCCCTTGTCTTTGGCGGAATAGGCGGTCGCGAGGATGGTGACGTTCTCTGCGGGTCCGCGTAGTCGGTCGTAGAGCTCGTCCGGCCCGTGCTTGAAGGTGGTGGGCAGGCCTTGCATGATCGGGTGCTCTGGGGTGCGGACGGTGAGTTCGTACTCATGCTGCGGGCCGTGGGCACCGCCGCGGCCCGGGCTGGTGTCGCGGACGGTTTCGCCGGCGTCGTTGATGTAAAGGTACGGGCCGCTCTTCTCGTTGCGGCCGCCCCAGCCGCCGAGTCCGGTCATCTTGTTGTACTCCACCCAGTCCGGCCAGCTGTTGTTGGCCGCGTGGTAGGTGACCATGCCGCCGCCGTTGGCCATGTAGGCCTCGAACGCCCGCATGGTGGCTTCGGGCCAGGGGTTGGCGCCAAAGCCCTCGTTCATGACGACCACGTCGTACTGCGAGAAGTCGGGGTGGTAGCTGCCGTCCTTGCAGCTCTCCGCGGTGCTGCGGGAGAGGTCGACGTGGAATCGGCCGTCCTTCTCGAGGATTTCTTTCAGGACCGGCGTGGTGTCCTCGTTCTTGTGGAATTTCTGGGGGCCGTCGGCGATGAGGACCCGGATCGCGTCGTGGGCGGACGCCTGCCCGGCGATCGTGCATACGGCGAGAAGGAGCGTCCAGGCGGCTTTGACGTAAGACATCGTGGTGATCCTTTGCATGGCGGATTGGAGAGGAGCTGCTAGCCGGGTTGGTCAGTCCCACTGTTTTGCGGGGAATATCGGGCCGAGCGTGCCGCACAAAGTACCGCATTGAGCGGGTGTGGATGGGTGGTGAGCGGCTCTAGTAAACCCGCACTAGGTCGTACCGGGTTGAAGATGTCATTCATCCCTGGGCGTTAACGGGTTGCTATTACGGCGGGCACGGATCACGGCGTGAGTGCCCAGAGACGGGTTTCGGGCTGCGGGGGGCTGGGCTGACCCGAGCTATACTCCAAAGCATTGGCCTGTTGCTCCTCCTTAGCGTTTATCTATGCCTCGTGACATCCCCGTTGGTAATGGTCAGATGCTGGTGTGCTTCGATCAGCACTACCGGCTCCGTGATCTGTATTACCCGCACGTCGGGCAGGAGAACCATGCGGGGGGCGGGCCGTTTCGGTTTGGGGTGTGGGCGGAGGTGCTCAACGAAAAGGTGAAGGCGGGAGAACGGCGGAAGCGAAGGGTCTACTGGACGGACGAGGGGTGGGACATCGAACGGCGGTACCGCGAGGACACGCTGTCGACGGATGTGACGCTGCGCAACGACGCGATCGGCTTTGAGCTGCGGTGCACCGACGCGGTCGACTTCCATCGGCCACTGCTGGTGCGGCGGATCGATGTGGTCAACCTGACGGACACGGCCCGCGAAGCAAGGCTGGTCCACCACCACGACCTGCACCTGTTCGGGACCAAGGTCGGCGACACCGCCTACTTCGACCCGCAGCTGCGGAGCCTGATCCACTACCGGCGTGACCGCTACGTCATGTGCTGCTTCTATAAGGATGGCGAGCAGAGCACCGACGAATACGCGACCGGGACTGCGGGCTTTGGCGGGGCGGAGGGCACCTGGCGGGACGCTGAGGACGGGAAGCTGGGCAACAACCCGATCGCTCAGGGTGCGGTCGATTCGACAATGCTCACCACGGTGCTGGTGCCGCCGGGCGGGACGCAGACGGTGTACATGGTCATCGGCTGCGGCAAGAGCTACGACGACTGCGAAGAGATTCATGCGTTCCTGCACAAGGAGGGGCCGCAGGGCGTGATCGACCGGACCGACGCGTACTGGAAGCTCTGGCTGCAGGCGACGCGGGACGACTTCACCGAATCGAGGGACACCGGGCTGAGCGAGCGGGTCATGCGGCTGTTCAAGCGGTCGCTGCTGGTGGTGCGGACACAGATCGACAACGACGGGGCGATCATCGCGGCGAACGACTCGGACTACCTGCAGTATTCACGGGACACCTACAGCTATTTGTGGCCGAGGGACGGGGCGTTTGTCGCCGATGCGATGGACGGCGCGGGGTTCTCGGATATCTCACGGAAGTTCTATCAGTTCTGTGCCCGCGTGATTACCAAGCGGGGCATGTTCCTGCACAAGTACAATCCGGACGGGACGCCGGCGTCGAGCTGGCACCCGTGGGTGGACGGGGCGGGTCGGCCGAGCCTGCCGATCCAGGAAGACGAGACGGCGTTGGTCGTGTGGGCGCTGTGGCGGCACTACACGCGGAACCGGGACATCGAGTTTGTCCGCCCGATGTGGATGCGGTTGGTTCGGCCGGCGGCGGACTTCATGTGTCGATACCGGGACCCAGACACGGGGCTGCCGCTGCCGAGCTACGACCTGTGGGAGGAGCGGTACGGCGTGCACGCGTTCACGGTGGCGTCCGTGGTGGGTGCGCTGAGCGCAGCGGAGCAGTTCGCGGTGTGCTTCGGGGACAAGACCCGGGCTCGGCAGTACGGCAAGGCGGCGGCGGATGTGCGGGCGGCGTTCTGTCGGCATATGTGGTCGCCGCAGCACGGCCGGTTCCTGCGACGCGTCGAGCCGGTGGACTCGGACCGGACCGCGGCGTTTTTGTCGGACGTCATGGAGGGGCGAACGCCGAGCAGCGGCGGGATGGACGTGTTCGAGGCACTCGCGGGCAACGCGACGGAGAAAGAGGCGTCGGACCGGGGGGAGCGCGGCGCGAGTGTCGAGCTCTACGAGGACGAGGTGATCGACGCGTCGATGTTCGCCATCCACGCGCTGGGGCTGCTGCCCGTCGATGACCCTCGAGTCGAGGCGACGATGTCGGCGATCGAGGAGAAGCTGACCGTCAAGACCGATGTGGGTGGCGTGGCCCGGTACACCGACGACCACTACCACAAGATCGTGAACGACATCGACCGCGTGCCCGGCAACCCGTGGTTTATCTGCACGCTGTGGATGGCGGACTGGCACATCGCCAAGGCGGAGAAGACCGGCGACCTCGAGCCGGCGGCGGCTTATCTGGAATGGGTTGCGGAGCGGTCACTGCCGTCGGACGTGCTGGCGGAGCAGGTGCACCCCGAGACGAACGACCCGCTGTCGGTGAGCCCGCTGACCTGGAGCCACGCCACGGTGGTGGCGACGGTGACGTCTTACCTGAACCGTCTTGACGAGCTGAAGCCGAGACGGTCGTCGTCGAACGGCCAGGGCCGGAATCCACGCGGTGCGACAACGCGTCGGCCGCGTGAGCGTGAGGCGGTGCTGGACCCGCTGCCCGAGCTGGAATGACGTGTCGAGCCACCGAATTCTGGGGTAGATATCTGGCAACCGGCGGTTAAGCATCGGGCAGGTGCGATGCCACGACAAACAGGCTAAAGACCGACATAACAAGCCCTGCGATGGCAATGGGCAGGTGGCGTCGTAGCTCGGCTCGCGCTGCAGCGGCAACCGTCCACACGAAGTGAAGAAGCCCGGATGCCAGGCCCGCTAAGAGGAGCGGGGTGACAAGGTCAAACCACAGCGACCACAGGTCCATGCGGCGGTCAGACCCCGCCGCAAACTGTGCGACGTTGGAGCCGCCACCGATCAGAAAGATGTACGTCATGCTGAGGGCGGTCGCGGTGGGTACGGCGTGGGACAGCGTCGTGATTATCAGCGATACGCGTCGTAAGTGTGTGTAGAGGTAGATGCCGAGCATGTAAAGCAGCCAGCCGGCCAGATAGACGATCAAGATGGGGACGTTTTGCATGGCTCTTCATCGGGACAGTGAAGTCGGGCATAGTGGCAGCCTGCGGAACTAAAGATAAACATCACCGGGACCGGACCCTCCCCGGTGATCGTGGTTGATCGACGCGAGCGGAGGGACACGGTGGCCCTATCAGTAAGCAATTGAGAGTGGTTCGCGGCGTCTGGGTCGGGTGCGCGGTGGTATAGATGCGTCGCTATGCGATGGCCTGTTGACAACGCCAAAGTGCTTGAGGCCCGCGGTTTGTCCCGTGGGATGAGGTTTGCGGTGTGGGGTGATGCCGCGTATCTTCCGGGCCGTCGAGACGGTGCGTCTCGGGCCGTTTCGGGTGGGTGTGCGTCGAGGGTGAAGGCGTCACGGGGCGAGGCTTTGTCTGGGCCTTGCCGGGGCGGGTTTGGTGTTGGGGTGGATGTCGAGAGGCAGGCTTGATGAACGCTCAACTCGTGCTTTACCTGGCCAGCGTGAGCGGCGCGATTGCGCTGTGGCTGCTGATGCCGCGGGGGCGGGCGCTGCCGTGGTGGCGGAGCGGGTTGGCGGCGATGATCGGCGTGGGGGCGTTGGGTGCGGCGTGGGTTGCGGTGGGGGTGCGTTGGTGGGGCGAGGTGGATAGGGTGGCGAGCGATATCGGGCTGCTGGGGGCGGGGTACTACTACGTGTTCTCGGGGGTGGCGATCCTCTCGGCGGTGCGGGTGATCACGCACACCAAGCCGGTGTACTCGGCGTTGTGGTTTGTGATGGTCGTGGTCGCGTCGTCGGGGCTGCTGGTGTCGCTGGCGGCGGAGTTCATGGCCTTCGCGATGCTGATTATTTATGGCGGGGCGATCCTGGTGACGTACATGTTCGTGATCATGCTGGCGAGTCAGTCGTCGCCGGAGGATGTGATCGAGGAGCAACCGGAGTACGACCGGGCGTCGACGGAGCCGGTCTGGGCGGTGGTGGCGGGGTTCGTGCTGCTCGCGGCGCTGCTGTCGGTGGGGTTCGATGCGCCGACGGCAAATGTGAAGGCGAGTGCTGAAGAGCAAGAGATGTCGGACGCGGTGCTTATCGAGACGCGTTTGGCGGGTCGGCTGGTGGTCACCGAAGAGGATGCGGCCCGACAGGCCTTGAGCAGCACGCCGGAGGTGGACGCGACCGCCCTGTCCAACTCCGAGCGGCTGGGGATGGACCTGTTTGAGGGGCATCCGCTGGCGATCGAACTGGCGGGGGTGATCCTGCTGGTGGCATTGATTGGCGCGGTAGTGATCGCGAAGACGAAGGTGCCCGAGGAGATTGCGCGGAATGCGGCTTTCCGGGGGGCGACGCCGGGGGCGGGGGGCGCTACCGTGCGGCCGACCGAAGAGGCGGGGCCCGACAGCCCAGAGGTCTTGGGGAGCACCCGCGGCTAAGACCACCATGCAAGACACGATGATCAACAGCCTGACGTTCAGCCACTACTTCTTCACTGGAGCGGTGCTGTTCGTGCTGGGGATGATCGGGTTCATCACGCGGCGGAACATGATCGTGATGTTCCTGTGCACCGAGATGATGTTCCAAGGGGTGGTGGTGACGCTCGCGGCGGCGGCGGCGCTGCACGGCAACATCACGGGGCAGACGTTCATCATCTTCGTGCTGACGATCGCGGCGGCGGAGGCGGCGTTGGCGCTCGGGCTGGTGATCCTGTTGTTCAGGCGGCGGCAGACGCTTGATGCCGGGGCCTGGTCGGAGCTGAGCGGATGAGCCCAGAGGTTGCGGCGTACATCCCGTGGGTGTCGGGCTTGTCGGCGGTGATCTGCGGGCTGTTCTGTCTGTACCCGCAGTACGCGAAGTTCGCGGCGGGGGTGTGTGCGTCGGCGGTGGGGGTCGGGTTTGTGATCGCGATGGGGGTGTGGTTTAGCGTGCCGGCCGAGGGCTTTGTCAACCCCGAGCCGTTGATGCGGTGGATCGAGGTGGGCCGGCTCGAGGCGAACTACGGAGTCTATCTCGACGGGCTGACCATGATCATGCTCAGCGTGGTCACGGGGATCGGGATGCTGGTGGTGATTTACGCGGCCGGCTACATGCGGGGCGACCCGGGGTATGCGCGGTTCTTCGCGGCGGTGAGCATCTTCATCTTCGCGATGACGACGGTGGTGATGGCGGACAACCTGGTGCTGCTGTTCCTGGGCTGGGAGGGCGTGGGGTTAGCGAGCTACCTGCTGATCGGCCATGAATACCACCGGCAGGCGGCGGTGAACGCGGCGAAGAAGGCGTTTATCGTCAACCGGATCGGGGACTTCGGGGTGCTGCTGGGGATGTTCTGCATCTTCGATGTGTTCGGGACGGTGCGGTTTGAGGGGTTCCTGCCGGCGGCGTCGGAGTTGCTGACGGGAGGTAATGGATCAGGATTGACCGGCGAGGCCGCAGTGGCATTTGCGCAGGCTACGGAAGTGCTTAAACAAGGCGGGGGTTGGCTGCTGATGGCGGCGCCGTTCGGGTTGATGGTGGGGGCGTTCGGGAAGTCGGCGCAGCTGCCGCTGTTTGTGTGGCTGCCGGACGCGATGGAGGGGCCGACGCCGGTGTCGGCGTTGATCCACGCGGCGACGATGGTGACGTCGGGGGTGTATGTGATCGCCCGGACGATGCCGTTGTTCGAGCTTTCGCCTTACGCGCTGCCGACCGTGGCGGTGATTGCCGGGGCGACGGCCATCTTGGGGGCGTGCATCGCCCTGGCGCAATACGACCTCAAGCGGGTGTTTGCCTACTCGACGGTGTCCCAGCTGGGGTACATGTTCATGGGCGTCGCCGCCCTGTCCAGCACCGCGGGCGTGTTCCACCTGGTGAGCCACGCGTTTTTCAAAGCGCTGCTGTTCCTGACCGCGGGGAGCGTGATGCACGCGTTGGCGGGGCAGCTGGACATCCGGAAGATCAGCGGGCTTCGGCACAAGATGCCGGTGACGTTCGTGCTGATGGGGATCGGGTGTGCGGCATTGGCGGGGCTGCCGGTGTTGACGGCCGGCTTCTGGTCTAAGGACTTGGTGCTGGCCACGACGTTCGACCGCGCGATCGCGACCGAGGGCGGCACGGCCTTCATCTACCTGATGGTCGGCATCGTCGGTGTCGTCACGGCGTTCGTGACGGGGTACTACTGCTTCCGTGTGTGGTTCCGGGTGTTCTTCGGCGAAGAGCGCTATGAGATGGGCGATCACCATCACGGGGGTGATGACGGGCACGGAGACGATCACGGCGAACATGGGCATGCCCACGAACCGCACGAGATGGACTGGGGGATGAACGGGCCGTTGGTCGTGTTGGCGATCGGGTCGGTGTTTGCAGGGCTGTTGTTGGGGCCGACGCACGTGGTGGAGCACCTGATCGATAAGACCTCGGCAGAGGCGAACGCTTTGCGGGTCGGCGACGACGCGACGAAGTACGAGAAGTGGGTGCACAACCTGATGTACGCGGTGTCGGCGGTGGTGGCGTTCGCGTCGCTGGCGTTGGCGTTCGTGCTGCACGGCCCGTGGCGGAAGGTCGAGGGCGACGACCCGGTTCGGCTCAAGGCTCCGCGGGTCTTTGGGGCGCTCAACAGCAAGCTGTGGATCGATGAGGTGTACGCTGCGTTGATCGTGTACCCGGTGCGGGTGATGGGTTCGGTGTTTTATGTGGTCGATGCGGTGATCGTGGATACGGTCGTGCGGGGGATCGGGGTGGTGCCGAGGCTGCTGGGCGAGGGGGCTCGGCCGGCACAGTCGGGTCGTCTGCACGGGTATGGTCTGGGGATGGCGCTGGGGGTGGCGGCGGTGGTGGCGGTGACCTTTTATGCGATGAACCGGGGGGGTTAGGCAGAGGCGGCACGGCGGCTGAAGCCGCCCGCTAAACGGATCGATTATGGACACGAGTTTTCTGATTCTGGTGCTGTTGACGCTGCCGGTGGTGTGGGCGGCGGGCCTGCTGCTGCCGATCCCCGGGCTGCAGCGGAAGCGGTACGCCTGGGCGTACTCGGCGGTGACCTCGGCGATCTCGCTGACGCTGGCGGTGATCGTGGCGATGAACTTCGACTGGTCGCGGCCAGGGGACATGCAGCTGAGCGGGTCGATCGACTGGATCCCGAGCATGGGGCTGTCGTTCCGGTACGGGGTGGACGCGATCAGTCTGTGGCTGATCCTGCTGACGGCGGTGATCATGCCGGTGGTGGTGCTCTCGAGCCTGATCGAGGTGAACCACGACATGCGTCAGTTCCACTTCTGGCTGCACATCCTGGAGGCGGCGCTGATCGGGACGTTTGTCGCGCAGGACATCGTGCTGTTCTATGTGTGCTTCGAGTTCACGCTGATCCCGCTGTACTTCCTCATCGGGGTGTTCGGGCACAAGGAGAAGCTCAAGGCGGCGCGGGTGTACTTCCTGTACGCGTTTACTGGGTCGATGCTGACGTTCGCGGGGGTGTTGTACGTGGGGTATGTGGGTTGGCAGCAGACCGGGATGTGGACGTTCGCGATCGCGGACCTGTATGACATCGGGCGACGGATGTCGATGACCGAGCAGTGCCTGGTATTCGCCGCGATGCTGGCGGGGTTCGGGGTGAAGACGCCGTTGGTGCCGTTCCATACCTGGCTGCCGCTAGCGCATACGGAAGCGCCGACGGCGGGGTCGGTGGACCTCGCGGGGCTGGTCTTGAAGCTGGGGCCTTACGGGCTGATCCGTCTGGCGATCCCGATGCTGCCCGACGCGGCGTTGGCGTTTGCGCCGTGGGTGTGTGTGGTGGCGGTGATCGGGATTGTGTACGCGGCTCTGATCTGCCGGGCGCAGAAGGACGCGAAGCGGCTCGTGGCGTATTCGTCGGTGTCGCACATGGGGTTTGTGGCGCTGGGCCTGTTCGTGTTTGACCCGGACGGGATCGCGGCGACGGGTGCGGTGTTCTACATGCTGGCCCACGGCCTGGCGACGGGCGGGCTGTTCCTGTGCATCGGGATGCTGTACGACCGGTTCCACACGCGGGAGTTCGGGCGTGTCGGCGGGACGGCGAAGTTCATGCCGGTGTGGTCGTTTTTCTTCATGCTATTCGTCCTGGCGTCGGTGGGGCTGCCGGGGCTCAATGGGTTCCCGGGCGAGTTCCTGACGCTGATCGGCGCGTTTGACTCGGGGCTGTGGTGGAGCAAGCCGATGGCGGTCGCGGGGGCGCTCGGGGTGATCCTGGCAGCGGTGTACTTGCTGTACATGGCGGGTCGGATGGTGTGGGGGACGCCGATCATTCCGCCGGACCACGCGGGGTATCTGGAGGGTGCGGAGCACGGGGTGGACCCGAACCACCGGCACGACCTGTCGTGGCGTGAGGTGACGACGCTGGTGCCGGTGGCAGGGTTGTGCTTATTGCTCGGGCTGCTGCCGATGCCGGTTTTGCGGACGCTGGAGGCACCGGTGCAGGGATTGAACAAACCGGTGATGGGGTTGGTGGAGGCGGAGGAGCAGGCGGCGGGGTTGGCAGGGGGTGACGCGGGGACGGCGGCGGATGCGGGGGTGGTGATGCAGGACGACCGGTCGCAAGCGACCGGGCTAAACGGCGTGGGTGTTGCAGGGCCGGGAGAAAGATCGCAAGCGATCCCGCTGCGTGTGGTGGTGGCGGATGGTGTCGGTGGGGAGGGGGTGGATGGCGATGAATGAGATGATGGTGAAGCTGCAGACGCTCTGGCCGGAGATGACGCTGTTGATCGGGGCGGTGGCGTGTCTGGCGACCGGACTGTCGGGGGTGTGGTGGGTGCGGAAGTCGACGGCCGTCGTGGCGGGGGTAGCGATCGGGGTGGCGCAGCTGTTTGCGACAGGCGTGATCGGGCCGGGCTTGGAGGTGGCGAGCGAGGGGGATGGCCATCCGCTGGGGCTGGACGCGGCGGTGGTGTATCTGAAGGTGGCGGCGTTGGCGGTGGGGTTGGTGCTTCTGCTGGTGGCGGCGCGGACGCCGGAGCACTTGAAGCAGGTGGTGACGGCCGAGTCGAAGGCGGCGTTCGAGCCGGGCGATGACTTCCGTGGGGAGTTCTTTGCGTTCTTCCTGTTCTCGCTGACGGGGGTGCTGCTGACGGCGGGGGCGACGGACCTGGTGTGGCTGTTCCTGGCGTTGGAGCTGACGTCGCTGCCGACGTACATCCTGGTCGCGACGGGTCGGGACAAGGCCTGGGCGCAGGAGTCGGCGGTGAAGTATTTCTTCCTGGGGGCGATGGCGGCGGCGGTGTTCTTGTTTGGCTTTGCGTTGATCTACGCGGCGAGCGGGTTCACGACGTACGCCGGTATTCATGCGTATGTGGTGGACCGGGCGGGGGCGGACGGCGGGCTGCCGCCGTTGATGCTGGTGGGGATGGTGCTGGCGGTGGTGGGGGTGGGGTTCAAGATCGCGGCGGTGCCGATGCACTTCTACACGGCGGACGTTTACGAGGGGGCGGCGGTGCCGGTGACGGCGATGCTGGCGTTTGTGCCGAAGGCGGCAGGGTTCGCGGCGCTGATCGGGCTGTTGTCACTGGTGGGTTGGCGGTATGGGCCGGACGGGGATCGGTTGCCGTTGGTGTTGGAGGTGCTGATCGCGGTGATGGCGGTGGCGACGATGACGGTGGGGAATGTGTTGGGGCTGATGCAGAGCCGGGTGAAGCGGGTACTGGCGTATTCGTCGGTGGCGCACAGCGGGTACATGCTGGTCGGGCTGCTGGCGGGGTCGTCGGTGGGCGGCGGTGGTCTGGGGAACGGGGTGTCGGCGATCGCGTTTTATCTGGTGGCCTATGGATTGGGGACGATCGCGTCGTTCGCGGTGCTGGGGTGTCTGCACGGGCCCGAGGGCGACGAGGCGGCGACGTACGACGACCTGTCGGGGCTTCGGCACCGGCACCCGTTCCTGGCGGGCACACTGCTGGTGGCGTGTTTGTCGCTGCTGGGCTTCCCGTTCACGGTGGGGTTCATTGGGAAGATCAACCTGTCGGCAGCGGGGTTTGTGTCGGGGCATGGGCTGGTGGTGATCGCGTTAGTGCTGAATTCGGCGATCTCGGCGGCGTATTACCTGCGGATCGGGTCGGTGTGTTTCTTCGGGAAGGACTACGGGACGACGGAAGCGCGGTATGTGCCGGTGCGGATCACGGGGGCGATCATCGCGTCGGTGATGTCGATCGGGTTGGGGTTGCAGGGTGGGTGGTTGGAGAGCCGGGCGTTGGAGGCGGGGGTGGTGGCGGAGCGCGAGACTGGATCGGATGAGGAAGCCGCGCAGAAGGCTGCGCCATCTGCGGGCTTTGGTGGTGGGGTTGATGGTGGAGAAGCGGTTGATGGTGAGTCACGCGGGGTGGTTAGCGCGGGTACACTCGGCGACCCATGAGTCGGATTGATGCGATCTTTGAGCGGTTGCGGGGGAAGGGCCGAAAGGCGTTGATGCCGTTCGTGACGGCGGGTGATCCATCGATAGCGGCGACGGCGGAGGTGTTGTTGGCGTTGGAAGGCTCGGGGGCGTCGGTGGTGGAGTTGGGGATCCCGTTCAGTGATCCGATCGCGGATGGGCCGGTGATCCAGGCGTCGATGCAGCACGCGCTGGATGAGGGGGCGACGGTGGAGGGGGTGTTCGAGATGGTGGCGTCGGTGCGGGATCGGCTGAGCCTGGGGCTGGTGGCGATGGTGAGCTATTCGATTGTGCACAGGCTGGGGCTGGAGGCGTTTGTGGGGCGGGCGGCGGAGTCGGGGTTTGATGGGCTGATCTTCCCGGACTTGTCCCTTGAGGAAGCCGAGGCGGCGGGCGGGGCGTGCGAAGTGGCGGCGGGAGCGGGGCTGAGCCTGGCGATGCTGGTGGCGCCGACGACGCCGATCGAGCGGGCGGAGCGGATCGCGGCGGCGAGCAGCGGGTTTGTGTACGTGGTGAGCCGGGCGGGGATCACGGGGGCGCGGACGGAGTTGCCGGCGGGTCTGGGTGAGCGTTTGGAGCGGCTGCGTGGGGTGACTCAGACGCCGTTGGCGGTGGGGTTCGGGGTGTCGACGGCGGAGCAGGTGTGTGCTGTGGTGGGTGCGGGCATCCCGACTGAAGTCGGGACGCCGAAGGCGGGTCGGGGCGCGGGAGCGGACGCGGTGATTGTGGGGTCGGCGTTGGTGGACCGGATCGCGGCGACGCGGGGTGAGGCGGCGTCGGTGACTGCGGGTGTCGCGGGTGAGTTTGTGCGGGGGCTGGCGGTGGGGCTGGGGGATTGACGAAGGGCTGATTGCTAGATGGCTTGATTGGGATGACGGTCAGAGGAGTCTTGAACGTGATGCAATACGATAGAACGTCGGTTGACTTGAGGCGGGTTGGGCGGTGGGTGGTGCTGTGTGTGGGCTTGTGTGTTGTTGGGTGGGGTGAAGCGCGGGGGCAGGGTGCGGGTGAGGGAGAGCAGCTGTTGGCCGATGCGCTCGCGCGGTTGGCGATCGATCAGTTGGACGTGACGGCGGAGGGTGGTGCGGGTGGTGGTGGGGGTGGGGCGACGGCGGGTCCGGTGGAGGGGGCGATCCGGGGGTCGGCGGTGTTGTTGGATGCGGCGGTGGCGTTGGACCCGGGGGCAGCGGACCTGTTGGCCCTGCGGGCGGAGGCGGCGCAGCGGCTGGGCGATACCGCGGGCCGGCTGGAGGCGCTGCGGGCGTACGTTCGGCTGCGTCCGGGCGATAAGGTGAAGAAGCTGGCGTTGCTGCGAGCGTTGATCGATCGGCGGGGCACGCTGGATGAGCGGCTGATGGGGGTGGAGCGGCTGCTGGTGTCGGACGCAGGGAAGCGGCTGTCGGCGCCGATCCGTTCGCGGCTGGCGTTGTACGCGTCGGAGCTGGCGGGGGAGTTGCTGCAGCCGGTGAAGCGGTCGCGCTATCTGAAGGAGGCGTTGGATCTGGATGAGGCGAACGCGGGGGCGGCGCGGTCGCTGGTGGCGTTTGCGCGGAGCCGGGGGGGCGGGTCGCGGCTGGTGGGTGCGGGCCTGGTGGGGCTGGTTCGGGCGGCGCCGCTGGATGTATCGGCGCGTGTGGAGCTGGCGGGGGTGTTGGCGGGTGAGGGGTTGTACGGGCTTGCGACAGAGCAGTACGGCGTGGGGCAGCGGCTGGCGGGTGGGCCGTTGCCGGGTGAGGTGTACTGGCGGTGGATGCTGAGTTTGGCGGCGTCGGGGCAGGACGCGGTGTTGGAGCAGGGGCTGGGGGAGTTGGCGGCGTTGGCGGCGGGGGACGGGGCTGATGAGCCGGATGTGTTAAAGCTGCCGGCGGAGCTGCAGGTCATTCGGCTGGCGGCACTGGATGGGGAAGAAGAGTCGGAGGCGCGGGAGGCGGCGCTGGGAGCGGCGTTGTCGGCGTTGGATGCGGAGGGTGCGGCGGAGGAGGCGGCGTGGATCGCGGTGGTGTTTGGGGGTGCAGAGGCGGGTGCGGCGCGTGTGGAGGCGCTTGAGGGTGAGGGGGTGGGGGCGGATCGGGCGCGGGGGCTGCTGGCGGTGAAGCGTGGGGAGGTGGAGCGGGCCAGGGAGCTGTTGGAGCCGATCGCGGGTGAAGACGGGCTGTCGGCGTACGGGTTGGCGTTGGTGTCGGGGCTGGATGAGGCGGGGCGAGGGCGGGCGTTGCAGGGGGTGGTGGAGTCGGGGTCGGCGACGACGGCGGGGCTGCTGGCGGCGCGGGAACTGCTGCGGATGGGGCGGACGGTATCGCCGACGCCGGTGGGGCGTGGGCTGAGCACGGCGTTGATGCGGGTGCCGCCCACGGTGCTGCGGCTGGATATGACGGGGGTGTCGTGGGTGGATGTGCGGGCGGAGGCGGTTCAGCGTCGATTGGGGTACCTGGACCCGGTGGTGTTGAACGTGACGGTGTGGAATATCTCGCCGGTGCCGATGGAGATGGGTGCTGGGGGGACGCTGAGCGGGCTGGTGGCGGTTACGCCTCGGGTGAGTTTTGGGGGACAGGTGTATGAAGGGCCGGGGGCGGAGCTGGGGCGTCGGCTGGTGATCGCAAACCTGGCGGAGCGGGTCACGCTGCCGGCGAACGGTCGGTATACCGCTCAGGTTCGGTTGGATCGGTATGGGCTGGGGCAGATGTTGGCGGTGCGTCCGGAGCAGTCGTTCTTGGTGTCGTTGGAGGCGGTGACGGAGCCGAGGGTGGACGGGCGGGGGCGGTCGGTGCCGGGGCTGCTGGGGCAGACGGATTTTGTGCAGGGGCTGACGGCGACGGGGCAGCGTGCGGGTGAGGCGTCGGTGGCGGCGTGGGTGGAGGCCTCGCAGGGCGAGGACGCACGTGCGGCGATGGTGGCGGTGGCTCGGCTGGCGCGGTCGGGTGCGGTGGGGAGTCGGGCGGCGGACGCGATCCGGGCTTACTACGAGAGGTCCGGGGAGGTGGGCAAGGCTTGGGTCGCGGCGGTGTTGCCAACGGATGGGGTGGCGACGGGTGAGTTGTGGGCGGGGTTGGAGTCGGCGGAGGAGCCTATGGTCCGTTTGGTGTACCTGGCGCGGCAGAGCGGGGACGGGAAGGAGGCGGCGGTGTCGCGGCTGGTGCGTGATCCGGATGAGCGGGTGCGGGCGCTGGCGCGGTCGATGCGGGACGCGGCGAAGGAGCAAGCGGGGGAGGAGTGACGCGTCGAGATGGTCAGAAGATGAGCGGCTTTGGGCTGATGATCAAGTTTGTGTTCACTGCGGTCTTGGTTACTGGTGCGCTTGCGACGGTATACGGCGCCTTGGCGTTTTTTGTCCTGCAGGCGCTGCCGCCGAATGGTTCGGGCAGTCGGCTGCCGAGCCTGTATGTGATGTTTACCGGGATGGGGGTGATGCTTGTGGGGGCGGTAGGGAGAAACTTCAGGCTTTGACGAGGGCCTTTGATACGCGCGACGCGTCGCGTTGCGGCTATCGTCAGGACGGGCGGTTTGGATCGGGTGTTGCGGTCAGGTTTTGACGAGGGTGAGGAGGTAGGCGGCGAGGGGGATGGCGAGGATGACGGGGAGCCAGGCGGTGAGGACGGGGGGCATGGTGTCGGCGCCGGCCTGGAGGGCGATGAGGCCGAGGCCCCAGGTGGAGAGGCAGAGGCCGGCGGCTTTGAGGGCCTGGGTGAGGGGGTTGGCGGGGGCGACGGCGAGGAAGAAGGGCAGCCCGATGACGAGGACGAGGAGGTTGAGGATGAGCAGGGAGAAGCGGGACCAGATGGTGCGGATGATGTCGGCGACGAGGCGGGGCTCGGACTGGACGGCGGGGTTTTGCTGGAGCTCACGGAGCCGGCGGAGGTCGAGGAGCCGGATGTATTGGGAGGCTTGCCGGGCGAGGAGGACGTCGGGGGAGAGCTGGGTGGGGAAGGCATCGACGGGCTCGGGGCCTTGCATGCGGTCGCGGAGGGCGCGGGCGTCTTCGGGCTCGGCGGCGTAGGCGGAGCCGATGAAGGTCCAGGCCTGTGCGGCGGGGTCCCAGTCGGCGTGGTCGCCGGCGATGCGGCGTTTGAGGGTGAGGGTTTCGGGGTCGCGTTCGAGGATGCGGACGCCGCGGAGGGTGGAGGGCTGATCGTCGGTGCTGAACTCGAAGCGGGCGGCGGTGATGAGGTTGCCCTTGCCGTCGGGGGTGAAGAGGACGGCTTGGGAGCGGATGCGGGGCTCGGCGACCTCGGACTTGGAGCGGAGCAGCTTGTCGGCGAGCGGCGGGAGGACGTATTCCTGGAGGGGTAGGGGCAGGAGGGTCAGGGCCATGCCGGCGACGATGATGGGGGCGGCGACGCGGTAGAGGGAGAGGCCGCCGGCGACCATGGCGGTGAGCTCGCGGGTTCGGCTGAGGCTGGCGAGGGTGAAGCCCATCGCTCCGGCGACGAGGAGGCCGGAGAAGTAGACGTAGATGAGCAGGATGGTGGGGATGTAGTAGTCGGCGAGGACGAAGACGGTCCAGCCGATGTGGGCGAGGGTAGAGACCTGGAAGCGCGGCCAGGTCTCGGCGGCCTGCTGGGGGGTGAGCCCGAAGCTGTCGATGAGCTGCTGCTCGGTGATGTCGCGGCGGACGGCGGCCTGGAGTCGGTCGCGGTCGAGGCTGAACTGCTGCGAGACCTCGCGGATCACTGGCGCCTGGGCGCGTCGGGGCCCGGCCTTGAGGAACTCGTCGATGTCGGTGATCACATCGACGAGGACGAACAGCGACATGATGACGGTGAGCAGGACCGCGAAGTTGATCAAGAAGGTCTTGATGATGTAGCGGTCGAGTATGGACATGGGGTGCAGTGGGAGGCTGGGGGCTTGGGTTAATGCTTGGCGAGTTTGCAGTAGGCGATGCCGATGACGACGGCGAGGAGGAGGTTGCCGGACCACATGACGGTGAGGCCGGGCCAGATGTGGCCGGAGGCGAGGGAGCCGGTGAGGTTTTCGCCGCTGTGGATGATGATGGTGGTGGTGATGGCGAGGACGAAGCACCAGAAGAACACGAGCAGGGGCAGCTGGTGTCGGAGGGTCATGGCCAGGGTCGCGCCGAGGAGCAGCAGGAGGGTGCAGGAGACGGCGGAGGCGAGGCGTTGGTGGCGGAGCCCGACGATGAGCCGGCCGAGGGAGGCGATTTGGGCGCGGAAGACGGCGGCTTCGCGTTGAATGGTTTCGGACTGGGCGAAGGCGGGGAGCTCGGCGGTCTGGAGCAGCAGGCGGGCGTCGTTGGTGGTGGGCGCAGCGGGGTTTTCGGGGTTGGAGGTCAGGAGGGGCTGCGGCCAGGTGAGGCCGGTGAGTTCGCGTTGGGTATCTTCGTTGGCGGGGCCGTCGGAGGTGGGATCGCTGATGACGACGTTGTTGAGGGTGGCCTGGACGACGGGCTGCTGGTTGAGGTCGCTGGTGGTGATGCGGAGGGTGGCGGCGTTGGCGGCGAAGGTGCGGACGGGGACGTTGGCGAGGCTGGGGCGGTCGTTGTCGAACTTCTCGATCACGACGGATCGGAAGGGGTCGGCGGCGAGGAGGAGCAGCCCGTCGGCGGTCGCGACGGTGGGTGCGGTGAGGCGGTAGCGTTCACCGGTGAGCGGGCCGTTGAGCCAGACGGCGGGCTGGCCGGAGTCGGAGACGGTGAGGCCGCGGGTGATGGCCTGGCGGAGTTCTTCCTCGGCGAGCCGGGCGGCGAGGCTCTGCATGATGGTGTTAACCGCGTCGTACCGGCTGGGGGTGTTTTCAAGTTGACGGAGGTCGGACCAGGAGAGGAACTTGGGTTTGTCGCGGATGGGGTTGGGCAGCTCGATGAAGTCGAGGTTGGCCTGGCTGGAACCCCCCTGCTGCTGCTGGAGCTCGCCCACGGACTGATCGAAGACCAGCGGGTTGATCAGGCGGACGGAGACGTAGCCGACGCCTTGTTTGTCGCGGTAGAGCTGGACGCGGGCTTCCTGGGCGGTCGCGTCGGAGCGGACGGGGTTGTCGGCGGACATGCGCCCGAGGGCGACGCCGGTGAGTTGGAGCTCTTTGTCGAGACGGAGCTGACCGCGGAAGGGTTGGGGGTCGAGCGGGATTTCCCGGGCGTTCTCGGCGTAGAGCACGTAGTCCTGCCCAGGGAATTTGAAGGCGCGGTTCTCGTTGAGCTGGGCGACGAGGATGGACATGACGTCGCCCTCAAGCGTCTCGGCGACCTGCTTGTAGAACCAGGGGACCACGGCGTTGGAGAGGTAGGCGAGCGAGAGGGTGCAGGTGAGCCCGAGGGCGGCGACGGGCAGGAGGATGCGGGAGTAGGAGATGCCCGAGGCGGCGGCGGCGGTGACCTCGTTGTCGTTGGCGAGCCGGATGAACACGAGGGTCGCGGCGAGAGTGCCGGCGAAGGGCAGGGCGAAGCCGATCATGGTCGGCAGGGAGAAGAGGATGAAGCGGAAGAGGGCGATGGGCCCGAGCAGCCCGTCGGAGAGGGGCTTGATGGCGGTGGCGAAGCTCATCACGGTGACGAGGATCGCGGTGGTCAGCAGGAGGACCTTGAGCAGCTCGCGGAGGATGTAGGCGTAGAGCGTCCAGGGCATGGATAGTTGGAGTTTACGGCGGGTGGGGAGCGGGGGCTTCGCCCCCCGCTAAACGGACAGCGTGGCTTGCTGGATGGCTTGCAGCTCGGTGATGCCCTTGGCGGCGAGGTCGAGGAGGGTGTTGAGCTGGTCGCGGGAGAAGGTGGCGGACTCGCCGGTGCCCTGGACCTCGATGAACTCGCCGTTGGCGTTCATGACCACGTTCATGTCGACGTCGGCGCTGACGTCGCGGGGGTAGTCGAGGTCGAGCATGGGCCGGCCCTCGACGATGCCCACGCTGACGGCGGCGATGGGGCTGAGGATCGGGCTGGTCGAGATGAGGCCGTCGGATTGGGCGGCGTTGAGGGCTTGAGTGAGGGCGACCATCGCGCCGGTGATCGCGGCGGTGCGGGTGCCGCCGTCGGCGTTGAGGACGTCGCAGTCGCAGGTGATGGCGAGGCCGGGCATTTTGTCGAGGTCGACGGCGGCGCGGAGGGCCCGTCCGATGAGGCGTTGGATCTCGGTGGATCGGCCGTCGGTGCCGCGGCGTTTGCGGTCGGGGGTGGAGCCGGGGAGCATGGCGTATTCGGCGGTGACCCAGCCGTGGGTGGGGTTGCCGTCGTCGTCGCGTTTGATCCACTTGGGCGGGTTGGCGGCGATGGAGGCGGTGCAGAGGACGCGGGTGTGGCCGGCGGCGATGACGACAGAGCCCGGGGCGGCGGTGGGGAAGGGCTCAATGGTGACGGGTCGGAGGGCGTCGTCGGGGCGGTCGGTGTAGGCGTTGGCTGGGGTGGGGTCAGGCATGGGCGGGAGTGTAGTGCGTTTGATCGGACGCATTGGTGAGGCGTCCGGCAACACCGGCGGGGGCTTTATGAGGGATCGTGCGATACGCCGATAAACTGTCTGTAGACGATGCGACGCCGCCTCCGCCAGATGATCCCGAGCATGTTCCACCGCCGGCTGCTGCTGCTGGTCCTGGTGGCGATCGGTGTGCTTGGGGTATTGACGGTGCAGACGGCCCGGCTGACGCTCGCGTCGGGCTACGACGATCGGCGGGCGTCGGCGCAGGACGCCCTGTTTACACCGCAGCTGGTGCCCACGGTGCGGGGTCGCATCTTCGACCGCAAGGGCCGCATCTTGGCGGAGGATCGGCCGGGCACCGAGGTGGCGGTGAGCTTCGAAGTGATCTCGGGGGAGTGGGCGTACCTGCAGGCCCGGCGGGCGGCGTATGTTGATCATCGATCGGCGTGGACGGGCATGAGCGACGCGGCTCGGGAGCGGCTGATCCAGAGCTATCAGGGGCCGTTCGACGAGCAGGTCAGACGGTTGTGGGTGACGCTGGCGGAGGCGGCGGAGGTGTCGCCGGAGATGCTGGCGGAACGTCGGCGGGACATCCAGGAGCGGGTCGCGGTGCTGCAGGGGTTTCTTTGGCAGCGTTGGCGGGAGCGGCGGTCGGCGGAGCTGGGTCGGCCCGTGTCGTGGGACGAGGTGACCGAGCCGATCGCGGAGCAGAAGCAGGCCCACGCGGTGTTGGATCAGATCGGGCCGGTGGTGGTGTCGAGGCTGCGGGGTTTCATTGCCGAGGCGTCGGGGGACGGCGAGGCGGCGGAGGCGCTGCGGGTGTGGCGAGAGGTGGTGGTTCGGCCGACGCGTCAGCGGGTCTACCCGTGGTCGGAGACGACCGTGCTGCTGGAGACCGCGACGCTGCCGGAGCCGTTGGCGACGCAGTTCAATAACGAGCCGGTCGCGGTGGATGTGAAGGGTGTTGGGGTGCACCTGCTGGGGCGGATGCGGCCGGTCTATGCCGAGGACGCGCAGCGTCGCCCTTATGTGAAGGAGGACGGGACGATCGATCTGGCGGGCTATCTGCCGGGCGACCGTGTGGGCGAGTTCGGGCTGGAGCGGACGTTCGAGGATCAGCTACGTGGCGTGCGGGGAAGGATCGTGCGTCGGGTGGACGACGCGTCGGTGTCGTCCAACACGCCGACGCAGGCGGGCGAAGACCTGCACCTGACGGTGGACATCTCGCTGCAGGCCCGCATCGCCGCGGCGATGTCGGAAGAGATCGGGTTGATGGAAAGCCAGGGCTGGCACGCGAAGCCGGGCGAGGTCGAGAATGTCGGTGAGCGGCTGAACGGGGCGGCGGTGGTCTTGGAGATCGAGACGGGTGAGGTGCTGGCGGCGGTGAGTGTGCCGACGATGCCGCGCGACTTGTTGGAACGCGAGCCGGCCACGCTGCGGGAGGACCCGATCGATCTGCCGTACCTCAACCGTGTCGTCGCTCGGCCTTACATGCCGGGGTCGACGGTGAAGCCTTTGATCGTGGCATTCGCGGTGAGCAGCGGGGAACTCGGGCCGGATGAGATCCTGGACTGCTCGCGGGGGTACCTATGGGAGGGCAGCCCGAACGTGTATCGGGACTGGCGAGTGAAGGCGGGCGGTGCACCGTTCGGACCGATCGATGCGGTCGAAGCCCTGGCGGTCAGCTCGAACACGTTCATGGGAATGCTGGCGTACCGGCTGGGGCCCGAGCGTTTGTCGGACTGGTACGCAAGGGTCGGCCTGGGTCGCCGGACCGGGTCGGGCCTGCCGGACGAGATCAGCGGGACGATCCCGCAGCCCCCCTACCGTGCCGCGAATCGGGCCGCGGTCGAACGGGACAACGCGTTCATCGCGATCGGTCAGGGGCCTATCGACTGGACGCCGCTGCAGGCGGTACACGCCTATGCCACCCTGGCCCGCGGGGGTGTGGTGATCCCGCCGCGGTTCGTGCAGGCCGACACGCTGACGCCGCCCGACGTGATCGAGCGGGTGCCGCTGAGCGCGTCGGCGTTGGACGTCGCCCTCGACGGGATGTGGTCGTCGGCCAACGAGTCGCAGGGCACCACGCGTCACCTGTCGTACCTCGGGCGTGCACCGATCTGGAACGCCGAGGGCGTGATCGTCCGGGCGAAGTCAGGCACCGCCCAGGCCACGCCGCTGCGGATCGACAGCGACGGCGACGGCCGGGTCACGCGTGACGACCCGATCGTGAAGCGGGGCAATCACGCGTGGGTCGTCGCCTTGGTGCAGCCAGAAGACTCGGCCCGCCCGACGCACGCGATCGCGGTGGTGGTGGAATACTCGGGCAGCGGGGGTCAGGTCGCGGGGCCGATCGTGAACCAGGTGGTCCACGCGATGCAGGCGGAGGGGTACCTGGGCGGCGTGCGTGGTGTGGTGGGGGGCCCGCGTTGAATGCATCTACCGCAAAGCCGACCGGGGCCGTGCTGGCGAAGCTGAAGCTGCTACTCCGGCCGCACCCGGGGTGGTACGCGCTGCTGGCGGCGGTCGGGCTCGCACTCATGGGGACCGCGGCGATCGGCACCGTTTCCGAACACTTCGCGTCCCTACAGACCACACGCTGGCTGCCGCTGGGGTTGATCGCGGTCGCAATCACGCTGCTGCCCCCGCCCCGCTTACTCGGCCAGCTGTCTTACGTGCTGTTCGGGGTCGCGGTGGCGTTGCTGGTTTTTGTGGTGCTGCCCTTCGTGCCACGATCGGTCGTGCCGGTGATCAACGGGGCCACGGCCTGGATCGACCTGGGCTTCTTCAACTTCCAGCCCGCGGAGTTCGCCAAGGTCGCGTTCATCCTGGCGGTCGCCTGGTACCTGCGTCACCGCGAGTCCCACCGCCGTCGGCTCGGCCTGCTGCTCCCGTTCGTGCTCATGCTCGTGCCCGTGGGGCTGATCCTGAAACAGCCGGACCTCGGCACCGCGCTCGTGTTCGCCCCGGCGCTCCTGGTCATGCTCGTCGCCGCGGGGGCGAAGCTGCGTCACCTCACCGCCCTGCTCAGCGTCGGGGTCACGGCCATCGTGATCAACGTCGTGATCATCCTCTACGCCCCCGCCGACATGCAGGTCCTCGCCCCGCACCAGCAGGTCCGCATCAAGGCCATGGCCGCCCAGGCCACCGGCGACACGCAGTACCTCCAGAACATCGGCTACCAGCAAGACAAGGCGATGACCCTCGTCGCGGCCGGCGGCTTCACCGGGCTCGGCGAACGCTCCGCCACGGTCGTCAAATACAACAAGCTGCCCTACGACTACAACGACATGATCTTCGCCGTCATCGTTAACCGCTGGGGCCTGCTCGGCGCGGTCGCCGTCTTCGGCCTGTACCTGCTGCTGATCGGATCGATGCTGCTCGTCGCCGCCCGATCCCAAGACCCGTTCGGCCGGCTGGTCTGCGTCGGCTTTGCCGGGATCATCCTGACCCAGGCGGTGATCAACATGGGCATGACCGTGGGCCTGCTCCCGATCACGGGGATCACCCTGCCGCTGGTGTCCTACGGCGGCTCGTCGCTGCTGTTCACGCTGGTCATGGTCGGGCTGGTCCTGAACATCGCCAGCCAACCCCGGCGACCGCTGGCACGCCCGAGCTTCGAGTTCGAGAACGGCGACGCGATCTTTCAGTGACCCGAGATGCGCACCCCGCTACACGATGCGAAGACCACGCCCGGTCGAGTGAGGTAGCATCCGCGGCCCGTGAGTGAGCGTGCTGCAGTTGTGAAGACCGACGACCCGCCGTGGCGGGCGGGGGTTCAGGCGGCGTGGGCCAACCGCTGGCCCGGGCTTGCCTTGGTGTGTTTCGCGGTGGGGCTGTTGTTGTCGTACTGGCATGTGCCGGTGGTGCGGGACGCGTTGGACGTCGTGGCAGGATGGAAGCAGCGGGTGGGTTTGGCGTTCGGGATCATGAGCACGGCCGTGTTCGGGGGGCTGCTGCCGTGGCTGGTTCAGCGCTTCGTCCGGCCGGGCACACGGGACGCGACGCTGCCCGTGCTGTGGTTCCTGCTGGGGTTCTGGGCGGTCAAGGGGTTGGAGGTGGACCTGCTGTATTGGGCGCAGGCGGTGGTGTTCGGGGACCGGGCGTCGCCGGGGGTGGTGGCGGTGAAGGTGTTGTTTGATCAGGGGGTGTACGTGCCGCTGTGGGCGATCCCGACGACGGTGGCGGCGTTCGCCTGGCGGGACGCGGGGTATTCGTGGCGTCGTTTACGCCAGCGGCTCTTCCCTGATGGCGAGGGAATCTTCCGGGGGTGGGTGGGGTGGTTTGGGCGGGAGGTGGTGCCGGTGCTGATCGCGAACTGGATGGTGTGGGTGCCGGCGGTGGTGGTGATCTACCTGCTGCCGCTGGCGTTGCAGTTGCCGATTCAGAATCTGGTGCTGTGCTTCTGGTCACTGATGCTGATCATTCAGACGCGGGGGGCTTCTGCGGGTCGGGACGCTTCCGGGGGTTGAACCACGCAGGCGCGGAGGACGCGGAGATCAATCCGGAGAACGCGTGTCGGGTCGCTATGCACCCGCCGGTCGCGAAGCATGGTTGACCGGTCCTTAAACGTTGCCGCCCGGTGGACAACCCTTGCCGACCGGTCGAGAACTCTCGATGACCGGTCAGGAAAGACGCCTAGGACCGGATTCATCCGGCCGATCGAGCCGCCGATGCGTGTGGCCGGATCAATTCGGCCCTACCTGCTGACGCATTTGTTCTGGGTGACGGTCAAAGTGACGCTTGTAGCCGTCTATGTAAGTTGTATTGAGCTGACAGCACGTTAAGCGGTCGTATCGCATTTCAGCCGGCTCGTCTTCCCATCGTGCTGAGCCTGTAAAGTGCCATAGTTTCAGCTTTGTATCCAAAACCTCTGACATGAATCCGATTAGAAAATCGGGGTCGTCGCCATACTCCGACTCGATGATGAGCATGGGCGAGTCTTTTTCCAAGAAAGCAAAAAGTTTGGGCCATGATTCGAGCGGATACTTCTGAGCGAAAATCGCCTCAAGATCGATACCGTCATCGAGTAATACCTGGTGCTGAAGCGCGTCCGTTTTTGATTTGAGTTTGACGGATGTAATGTCTGTTGTTCTCAAAACCATCAAGCCATCGAGTGTGAAGTCACGAACGTACTGAACTAGCGTTAATGCACTCGTAGTGTCAATGACATATCCCTGTATCCCGTGACTGTCGATCCTTGAACGTCGTAGTGCAACAAGTGATCGGTTTTGTTTCGCGGAACGGAGTTTGGTGATCTGCTTCATCATGGCGACATGGTATTTGGGTCTAGTCAATAAAAAAACGTCCAAGGCAAGCCTTGGACGTTTGTGTTTTTGTGATTGCTCCGCGAATTACGCCAGGGCCGCCTGGGCGGCGGCGAGGCGGGCGATGGGGACGCGGAAGGGGGAGCAGCTGACGTAGTGGAGGCCGACGGTGTGGCAGAAGGCGATGGAGGCGGGGTCGCCGCCGTGTTCGCCGCAGATGCCGAGCTTGATGGACTTGTTGGTCTTCTTGCCGCCTTCGACGCCGGCGGCGACGAGTTGGCCGACGCCGGTGGTGTCGAGGGACTGGAAGGGGTCCTTCTCAAGGATCTCCTGGGCGATGTAGTCGGGGAGGAAGGTGTTGACGTCGTCGCGGGAGTAGCCGAAGGTCATCTGCGTCAGGTCGTTAGTGCCGAAGGAGAAGAAGTCGGCCTCGGTGGCGACCTCGTCGGCGGTCAGGGCGGCACGGGGGATCTCGATCATGGTGCCGATCAACACGTCGAGCTTGCCGGCGTACTTTTTCTTGGCCTTGACGTCGGCGATGGTCTGGACAGCGAGCTCGCGGAGGACGGCGAGCTCTTTTACCGTGCCGACGAGCGGGATCATGATCTCGGGCTTGGCGTCGATCTTCTTTTTCTTGCAGTTGATGGCCGCCTCGGTGATGGCGGTGACCTGCATGACGAGGATCTCGGGGTAGGTGATCGAGAGGCGGCAGCCGCGGTGGCCGAGCATGGGGTTGGCTTCGTGGAGCGACGAGACCCGCTGCTTGATCTCCTTGACGGGGATGCCGGTGGCTTTGGCGAGTTCCTTCTGGGACTTGTCGTCGTGGGGGACGAACTCGTGGAGCGGCGGGTCGAGGAGGCGGACGGTGACGGGCAGGCCCTTCATGGCCTTGAAGATGCCCTCGAAGTCCTTGCGCTGGTAGGGCAGGAGCTTCTTGAGGGCGGCTTCGCGGGCGGGCTTGTCGGAGGCGAGGATCATCTCACGCATGGCGAGGATGCGGTCGCCCTCGAAGAACATGTGCTCGGTGCGGCAGAGGCCGATGCCCTCGGCGCCGAAGTCGCGGGCGCGCTTGGAGTCGGCGGGGGAGTCGGCGTTGGTGCGGATGCCGAGGGTGCGGTACTTGTCGGCCCACTTCATGACCTGGGCGAAGTCGCCGGAGAGCTTGGGGGCGACGGTCGGCATCTCGCCGGCGATGACCTCGCCGGTGGACCCGTCGATGGAGAGGGTGTCCTTGCGGGAGTAGGTCTTGCCGTCGACCTTGATCTTGCCGGCCTTCTCGTCGATGTGGATCTCGCCGGCACCGGCGACGCAGCACTTGCCCCAGCCGCGGGCGACGACGGCGGCGTGGGAGGTCATGCCGCCGGTGGAGGTGAGGATGCCGGCGGCGGAGTGCATGCCGTCGACGTCTTCGGGGGAGGTTTCCTTGCGGACCAGGAGGACAGCTTCGCCGTTGTGGGAGCGTTCGACGGCTTCCTCTGCGGTGAAGGCGAGCTTGCCGAAGGCCGCGCCGGGTGAGGCGGGCAGGCCGACGGCGAGCGGCGTGGCCTTCTTCTTGGCGGCGGGGTCAAAGGAGGGCAGGAGCAGCTGGGTGAGGTCGCCGGCGGGGATGCGCTTCACGGCGGTCTTCTCGTCGATCAGCTTCTCCTTGACCATGTCGCAGGCGATCTTGACCGCGGCGGCACCGGTGCGTTTGCCGGTGCGGGTCTGGAGCATGAAGAAGGTGCCCTTCTCGATGGTGAACTCGATGTCCTGCACGTCCTTGTAGTGCTTCTCGAGGACCTTCTTGATGTTCATCAGTTCGGCGTGGATTTTCTTGCCGATGGTCTTGTCGGACTCGGCCTTCCAGAGGCGGGGCATGTTCTCGACGGGCTCGGGGGTGCGGATGCCGGCGACGACGTCTTCGCCCTGGGCGTTGACGAGGTACTCGCCATAGAACTTGTTGGCGCCGGTGGAGGGGTCGCGGGTGAAGGCGACGCCGGTGCCGCAGTCGTCACCCATGTTGCCGTAGACCATGGTCTGGACGTTGACGGCGGTGCCGAGGAGCCCGGTCATCTCGTTGATCTGGCGGTAGCGGATGGCACGGGGGACCATCCAGGAGCTGAAGACGGCGGTGATGCCCATCTCGAGCTGCTTCATCGGGTCCTGGGGGAAGGCCTTGCCGGTGTGCTTTTTGATGACGGCCTTGTAGGCCTCGCAGAGCTTGATGAGGCCGGCGGTGTCGACGTCGGTGTCGAGGGTGACGCGTTGCTGCTTTTTGATCTTGTCGAACTCGGCCTCGAAGGCGTGGTGGTCGACGCCCATGACGACGTCGCCGTACATGTTGAGGAGCCGGCGGTAGGCGTCGTAGGCGAAGCGTTCGTTGTTGGTGGCGATGGCGAGGCCGGCGACGGAGGTGTCGGTGAGGCCGAGGTTGAGGACGGTGTCCATCATGCCGGGCATGGACTGGGCGGCGCCGGAGCGGACGGAGACGAGCAGCGGGTCTTTGTTGTCGCCGAACTTCTTGCCGTTCTCTTTTTCGAGGGTCTTGACGGCTTTGTGGACCTGATCCATGAGGCCGGCGGGGAGCTTTCGGCCCTGCTTGTAGTACTGGTCGCAGCACTCGGTGGTGCAGGTGAAGCCGGCGGGGACGGGCAGGCCGATAGAAGTCATGTCGGCGAGGTTGGCGCCCTTGCCGCCGAGGAGTTCTTTCTGCTTGGCGTTGCCGTCGGTCTTGGTCTTGCCGAAGTAGTAGACCATCTTGGGCATGCGGGTGGTTTTTTTGGCGGTGGACTTCCGGGGGGACTTCTTCGTGGTGGTCTTGGTGGCCATGGCGGGGGTCGATCCTTCGGGGGGGCGGGGGTCTGTGGGTGGGAGGAAATACGTCGGGTCGGAAATAGTAGTGATTTGGCAGAAACCTGCAAAATCTTGGGGTTTGTGGCGGGCGTTGCGGTGACGCGACCGGTCGCAAGCGACCGGGCTAAACGGTGGGAGTGGGACGGGTGTCGCGTCGGTAGCGGCCGGGGCGGGTGCCGGTTTGGTTGAAGAACTGGCGGTTGAAGTAGTAGGCGTCGCGGTAGCCGAGGCCGTCGGCGATCTGTTCGAGGGTCATGGCGGAGTGGGTGAGCAGGTGGCGGGTGCGTCGGATGCGTTGCTGGATGACGAACTGTCGGGGGGAGAGGCCAGTGTATTGGCGGAAGACACGGCGGGCGGTGTGCTCGGGGACTCCGAGGTGGTCGGCGATGGTGGCGAGGGGCCAGTCGCTGCCGGGGTTGGCGGAGATGTCGGCGAGGACGTGGGCCAGGCGGGGTGCGGCGTCGGGTTCGGCGGAGGTTGTGGCGTAGGGCTGGGGGAAGCCGGCGCGGTAGTCGTCGAGGAAGGCGGCGAGGAGTTGGGTGGCGAGCGTGCGGAAGGTGTCGCGTTGAGGGTGGTCGGGATCGCAGGCGCCGAGGCTTGCGATGCGGGCGAGGGTGTGGTCGGCGTAGGCGAGGTCGGGGACGGCCTGGTGGTCGGGGGGACTAGGCTGATCGTCGGGGCGGGCGTTCGAGAAGTGTATTGCGGTGACGCCGAGGCGGTTGCGTTCGTCCTGCTCGGCGAGGTACTGGTGGCCGGGCCGCATCCAGACGGCGATGCCGGGGCGGAGGTCGAGGGTGAGCTCGCCGTCGATGACCATTTTGCCCTTGCCTTGCCAGACGAACCAGAGGTCATCGTCTTGCAGGCGCTGCGACCATTCGGGGGGCAGGGACCAGCCAGGTTCGCAGCGGATGCGGAGGCAGAGGCCGAGTTCGGGTTGGGGCTTTGTGGCTCGAGTGATTTACAAAAAGTACAAAATTTTGTCGTCATGTTCCATTGCGGTCTGTCTCATGGGTGAAGAAACTTTCCGGTATGAGCACAATCCCTTACGAACCGTCGCTGTATGCCCCTGAACGCTTGGCTGAGGTCTTGCCGAACCCGTCGGCGGTGGATGATGCGGCGGTCGAGCGGTACCTTGCGGACGGGTACCTGGCGGTGGCGGACGTGTTTGATACGGACGAGGTCGTGGCGGAGGTGGAGCGGGTGGAGGCCTTGGCGGCGGGGGACTTGGCGCAGCTGGATGAGGGGGTGAATCCGACGGGACCGGACACGGCGGCGAGTGACCGGGTGCGGAAGCTGTGCGTGAGCCCGGCGGAGTCGCGGGAGGTGGGGATGCCGGTGGATCACCCGGGGCTGATGGGGGTGGTGCAGAAGTTGATGGGTGGCCGGGTGCCGCGGCTGTATCAGGCGATGGCGTTGCTGAAGCCGCCGCGGGGGGGCGGGGAGAAGCCGTGGCATCAGGACCATGCGTACTTCAATGTGCCAGTGGGCCAGCGGATTGTGGGGGTGTGGATCGCGTTGGATGCGGCGACGGTGGCGAACGGGTGCATGCAGTTGCTGCCGGGTCAGCATCACGATGGGCCGGTGGTGCACTTCAAGCGTCGGGACTGGCAGATGTGTGATAGCGAGGTGCTGGGGCAGCGTTCGGTGGCGGCGGAGTTGGAGCCGGGCGGGGCGTTGTTTTTTGATTCGTTGCTGCCGCACGGGACGCCGATGAACACGTCGACGGAGCGTCGGCGGGCGCTGCAGTTTCACTACGCGCCGGTGGATGCGCCTGACTGGACGGTTGAGCAGCGGTTGGCGGTGTTCGGGAGCGAGGGCACAGACGTAGAGTGCTGAGTGTGGTCGCGGCTGGGCGGCGTGACCGGTCGCAAGCGACCGGGCTAAAGGGTTGTGTGAGGGTTGGGTTTGGGGGGTTTATGTTTGCCGCGACGCTCGGCGAAGAAGCTGCGGAGTAGCTGCGCGGACTCGTCAGCGAGGATGCCGGCGTGGACGGGCATGCGGTGGTTGAAGCGGGGCTCGGTGCAGAGCTGATGGAGCGTGTCGACGCAGCCCATCATGGGGTCGGTCGCGCCGTAGAGGAGTTCGTCGATGCGGGCGTTGACGAGCGCACCGGCACACATGGGGCAGGGCTCAAGGGTGACGGCGAGGCCGTGGTCGATGAGTCGCCAGGAGTTGAGTTTCGCGGCGGCTTGTCGGAGGGCGAGGACCTCGGCGTGGGCGGTGGGGTCCTGATCGAGCTCGCGGCGGTTGTGGGCCTCGGCGATGATGGTGTGGGTGTCGAGGCGGTAGACGACGGCGCCGACGGGGACCTCGCCGAGGGTGGCGGCGTGGCGGGCGAGGTCGAGGGCACGGTGCATGAGCTGGATGTGGTGCGTAGGCGTTTCGGGCACAGCCCGGAGTTTAGGATGCGGGGATGAAAGTGGTCTGTGCACCGGACAGTCTGAAGGGGTCATTGTCGGCCGTGGACGCTGCGGCGGCGATGGGGCGAGGGGTGCGGGCGGCGCTTCCGGGGGCGGGGGTGGAGGTGGTGGAGATACCGATCGCGGATGGGGGGGAAGGGACGGTGGAGGCGTTGGTGCGGGCGACGGGGGGTGAGCTGGTTTGGGGGGAGGTGTGTGGGCCGTTGCCGGGGACAACGGTGTGGGCGGCGTGGGGGTGGTTGGGCGGAACGGAAGAAACCGCACAGAAGGCTTCGCCATCTGTGGGCTTGAGGGGTGGCGTAAGAAACACGGCGGTGGTGGAGTTGGCGGCGACGGCGGGGTTGGCGTTGGTGCCGGAGCAGCGGCGGGACCCGGGGGTGACGACGACGTTTGGGGTGGGGCAGCAGATCGCAGCCGCGTTGGATGCGGGGGCGGAGTGTGTGGTGGTGGGGCTTGGGGGGAGCGGTACGAATGATGGGGGCTGCGGGATGGCGCAGGCGCTGGGTGGAGTGTTTCGAGATCGGCTGGGTGGGGCGGGTGCGGTGATGGAGGGGCCGGTGACGGGTGAGCGATTGAGTGAAGTGGGGGATGTGGATTTGTCGGGACTGGATGTGCGGTTGGCGGGACGGCTCGTGGTGGCGTGCGATGTGACGAACCCGTTGACGGGGTGTCAGGGGGCGGCGGCGGTGTATGGGCCGCAGAAGGGTACGACGGCGGAACAGGTGGTGGAGCTGGACGCGGGGTTGGTGAACGTGGGGCGGGTGTGGCGGGAGCGGTTGGGGGTTGATGTGATGGGGATGCCGGGGGCGGGTGCTGCGGGGGGTTGTGGGGGTGGGGTGGTGGCCATGCTGGGGGGTCGGCTTCGGCGGGGAATCGATCTGGTGCTGGATGCGGTGGGTTTTGCGGACCGGGTACAGAGTGCAGACCTGGTGCTGACGGGTGAGGGGTGTTTAGACGGGCAGTCGGCGTCGGGTAAGGCGGTGATGGGGGTGGCAACGGCGGCGCGGGAGGTTGGGGTGGAGACGGTGGCGTTGGTGGGCGCGGCGAAAGACGGGGCGGCGAAGCTGTTGGAGGAGGGATTGGGCGGGTATTGTGTGATCGGGGAAGGACTGCCGGAGGCGGAGTCGGTGCGGCGGGCGGGGGAGTTGATGGCGGCGGCGGCCGAGAGGGTCTGCTGCGAGAGGTTCGGTTAACGGAGCAATGCGATGAACGGTCAGCGATTGGTGCAGGTGGTGATTGGGGTGCTGTTGGTGGCGGTGATCGCGGTGCCGGTGGGGTTCCGGTTGTTGGCGTCGGAGCCGGGGGCGGCGGGTGGCGGTGGGGTGGGTGATGAGAAGCTGATCATCATCACGCCGCACAACGAGCAGATCCGGTATGAGATGGCTCGTGGTTTTAATGCGTGGCGGGTCGCGAACGGGAAGGCGCCGATCACGTTCGACTGGCGGGCGTCGGGGGGGACGTCGGATTTGCGTAAGGGGATTCTGGCGCAGTTTGCGGCGCAGCTGCGTAAGGGGAAGCTGGACGAGGGGATCGGGGCGGACCTGTTCTTCGGCGGTGGGGGCTTTGACCACAACCAAGTGGCGATTGGCGTAGATCCGGACGATAAGGGCCCGATGCCTGCGGTGAGTGTGTCGGTTGCGCCGAAGCTGCCGGCGGGGTTATTGGAGGCGGCGATCCCGGACCGGAAGGCGTTCGGGGGGGCGTCGACGGAGGTGTTGGTGCGGACGGATGATTTGGGCGAGGTGAAGTGGATCGGGACGGCGTTGTCGAGTTTTGGGATTGTATTTAATCGGGATGCGCTGGAGCGGCTGGGGCTGCCGGAGCCGAGGCGTTGGGTGGATTTAACGGACCCGCGTTATCAGGACTGGGTGGCGTTGGCGGACCCGTCGCATTCGGGGTCGGCGAAGGCGGCGTTTAACACGGTCTTAAAACGGCGAGGGTGGACGGAGGGCTGGGGGATTTTGCGTCGGGCGTTTGCGAACAGCCGGTATTTCACGAACTCGGCGTCGAAAGTGCCGGTGGACGTGGCGAAGCGGGATGCGGCGGCGGGGATGGCGATCGATTTTTACGGGCGTTTTCAGGCGGGGGCGATCCCGATGGACCCGGACCGGGTGGGGTATGTGGACCCGGTGATGGTGGTGGACGGAAAGGAAGTGAGTCTGACGGCGACGACGCCTGACCCGGTGACACTGCTGCGGGGGGCTCCGTCGCAGGAGCTGGCGAGCGAATTTATTGGGTGGTTGTTGACGCGGGAGGCGCAGCTGTTGTGGCAGTTGAAGACAGAGGCGGAGGGGGGGCCGGAGCGGTTCGAGCTTCGGCGTCAGCCGATCCGGCCGGACCTGTATGCGGACCGAACGGGGTGGGCGGACCCGGAGGTGGACCCGTATGCGACGGCGTCGAAGCTACACCCGGCGGTGCCGGACTATTTCGGTTGGACGTCGGTGCTGACGCAGTCGATGGCGACGGACATTCATGATGACCTGCGCGCGGCGTGGAAGGCGTTGGTGGCGGCGGAGGCGTCGGGGCATCCGAACCTGGCGGAGATGCGTCGGTTGTTCGATGCGATGCCCCCGGAATTGACATTGGAGATGCCAGAGGGTTGGCAGGAGGCGTTGGGGGATGAAGGCCATCCGGAGCACGCGGCGGTGGTGGCGGCGCTCAAGGCGTGGGAGGAGCGTCTGGATGAGGTCAGCAAGACACGCCGGGTGTGGCGAGAGTTCTTCCAGGACAACTACCGGGAGGTGGTGCGGCTGGGGCGGGAGTAGGTGGGATTGTGTGATTTATGGGTGGGGTGGGTTTTAAGGGGTGGGGTGGGTCTGCCGATAACTATTTTATGACGCTGTCTGTGGCGTCAGGAGGGCTCATGGTTTGTCTGATCCGTTTTGGGTTTTTGTGTTTACGGCGTTGTTGTCGGTAGGGGGTTGGTGGCTTGGAGCGCGTTGTGGGCGGTGGGGTCGGCCTTGGGACTGGGTGATCGTGGGGGTGACGCTGGGGTTGCTGGTGGGTTGGGCGGTGCTGCAGCGTCGGCCGGAGTGGGGGTTGCAGGTCTTGCCGGTGTGGGTGCTGAGTCGGGTGGAGGGGGTGGGCGGGGTGCCGATGTTTGCGGTGATGTGCGGGGTGGCGTGGACGCGGTGCAAGGGGCTGCGGGAGCGTCGGCTGGTGGGATGTGCGGCGGTGTTCGCGGCGGTGTATTTGCTGCACGGCGGGCTGTGGATGCTGCAGCCGGCGTCGAGTTGGGCGTTGGCGGAGACGGTGCAGGGCCAGGACACGCGGCAGAGCACGGACTGGTCGTGCGTGCCGGCGGCGTCTGCTCATGCGCTCACGATGCTGGGGCACCCGGTATCGGAGGCGGTGATGGCGGAGCGGACGGCGGCTCGGCCGGGCGTGGGGTCGACGGTGCTGCGGGCGGTGGACGGGCTGCGGGCGGAGCTGGCGGGGACGCGGTACGGGGTGGAGCTATTGTATCTCGATGTCGAGGAGCTCCGGCGGGCACCGATGCCGGCGTTGACACCGCTGCGGTTGGAGGCGACGCAGCAGCACATGGTGACGCTGCTGCGGGTGACCGAACGCGGGGTGTTGCTGGATGACCCGGAGTTTGGCCGGACGTACTACACCGCGGAGGAGTTTGCGGGGGTGTATGACGGGCGGGTGATTGTGTTTGTGCCACGGGTGGATTGAAGACTGCGTGATTTCCTGATTGCGGGATCGGGTGATTGAGTTGGGGCGCATCGTTATGCTCTAGGCATGAGCTTTCGGTGTATCGATGAGGTGTGTCTGGCGGACACGGCCCGGGTGACCGGCGAGGTGGAGCTGCAGCCGGGCGTGAGCGTGTGGTACGGGGCGGCGATCCGGGGGGATGTGGCAAAGATCACGATCGGGGCGGGGACGAACGTGCAGGACAACGCGACGGTGCACTGCGACTCGGGACAGCCGAACGTGATCGGGAAGGATGTGACGATCGGGCACAACGCGTTGGTGCACGGGGTCGAGGTGGGGGACGGGTCGTTGATCGGGATGCACGCGACGGTGCTGGGCGGAGTGAAGATCGGCAAGGGGTGTCTGATCGCGGCGGGGGCGGTGGTGCCGCCGGGGTTAGAGGTGCCGGACGGGCATGTGGTGATGGGCGTGCCGGGTCGGGTGGTGCGGGAGACGAACGCGAAGGAGAAGGAGTATTTGTCGTGGTTGCCGGCGCATTACCGGGAGCTGGCGATGGCGTATGTGGAGGAGCCGGAGGGGCTGCGGTTTAAGGCGTGGGCGGGGAATGCGTGAGGCTGAGTGCCCGGTGGATCGGCCCGCGACGCGTCGCATCGCGGGGATGAGGATGAGTTTCGCATGAAAGCTGTTGTTCGATTGAAGCCCGACCGCCCTGCCTTGTTGCCGGCGATTGATCTGCGCGGGGGGCAAGTGGTGCGGCTGACGCAGGGTGATTACGACCGGCAGACGACGTATGCGGCGGACCCGGTGGAGCAGGCGAAGTTGTTTGAGTCGGCGGGGGCGTCGTGGCTGCATGTGGTGGACCTGGACGGGGCGCGGTCGGGGGAGCCGACGAACCTGGAGACGATCCGGCGGGTGTGCGGCGCGACGGGATTGAACGTCGAGGTCGGCGGCGGGGTGCGGAGCGAGAAGACGGTGGCGACGCTGCTAGACGCTGGGGTGCAGCGGGTGGTGCTGGGGACGGCGGCGCTGCGGGACTGGGGATGGTTTGAGGGGTTGCTGCGGGACGATGTCTATCACCACCGGCTGGTGCTGGGGCTGGATGCGAAGGGCGGGGAGCTGGCGGTGTCGGGGTGGGAGGAGTCGACGGGGCTGCGGGCGACGGAAGTGGCGGAGCGGACGAAGGGCTGGCCGTTGGCGGGGATTGTGTATACGGACATTGCGGTGGACGGGATGCTAACGGGGCCGAACTACGGCGAGACGGAGGCGATGGCGGCGGCGACGGATGTGCCGGTGATTGCGTCGGGGGGGGTGGGGACGCTGGGGCACCTGGCGGAGGTCCGGAAGCTGCCGGTGGCGGGGGCGATCGTGGGGAAGGCGTTGTACGACGGGGTGTTCACGATTGGCGAGGCGCTCGCTGCGTACGAAGGCACGGCGGTCGGTTGAGTTGGGCGGTAACGAATGGCTGAAGAGCAGAAACAAGAAGACAACCCGCTGCAGTCGTATTACGAGTGGCAGGTCACGACGGTGATGCTGGCGCGTGATCTGGTCGAGCCGTTGCCGGAGAACGCGGACGAGGACGCAGCGATGAATCGGCGGATGCAGGTGGAGCGAGAGGTCTCCACGATGACGATGCAGCTGGTGCCGCCGGAGCTCCAGCAGAACCCCAACCTGGACTGGCCGTCGGACCTGATGCGGGCGATCTCGGCGGCGACGATCCGTTACGCGAATCACCTGTTGGACGAGGCGGCCGCGACGGGCGGCGGGATGTCTTGAGTTTTCGATTTTCCGGTTGAACGGAGATAAGCCATGAAGGTTCTATATATCGGCGGCACGGGTCAGATCTCGTTTGATTGTGTGCATCGCAGCGTGGCGGAGGGGCACGACGTGTCCGTGTTCAATCGGGGGAACTCGAACGATGGGCTGCCCTCCGAGGTTGAGTTCATCATCGGTGATCTCAATGATGATTCGGCTTACCACGCGCTGGCGGAGCGGAACTTCGATGTGGTGTGTCAGTTCCGGCTGTTCACGCCGGAGCAGGTCGAGCGTGACATCCAGACCTTTGCCGGCAAGTGCGGGCAGTATGTGTTTATCTCGTCGGCGTCGGCGTACCAGAAGCCGGTGCTGGACCCGGTGATCACGGAGGACGTGCCGCTGGTGAATCCGTACTGGGAATATTCGCGGAACAAGGCAGAGGGGGAAGCATTGCTGCGTGGTTCGGACCTGCCGTGGACGATCGTTCGGCCGTCTCACACCTATCGCACCAGCTTCATCCTGCCGTTCGGCGGGGATACGGTGGCGAAGCGGATGGAGGACGGTAAGCCGGTGGTGGTGCACGGCGACGGGACGAGCCTGTGGACGGTGACGCGGGCGGAGGACTTCGCGGTGCCGTTCGTGAACTTGCTGGGGAATGACAAGGCGATGCGGGAAGACTTCCACATCACGACGCACATGAGGGGCTACCCATGGCGGCGGATCCTGCTGGCGGTCGGGGCGGCGCTGGGCGTGGAGCCGAAGATCGTGTGTGTGCCGACGGACGAGCTGATCAAGCGTCGGCCCGAGTGGGAGGGGCCGCTGTGGGGGGATAAGGCGTGGTCGGTGTTGTTCGATAACACGAAGGTGCAGGCGGTGGCGGGCGAGGTGCCGTGCACGTTCACGCTGGAGGAGGGGCAGGCGGCGGCCGCGGAGTACTACAAGGCCCGGCGGGACGCGGGTCGGTTGAGTGTGGACGCAGAGGCGGACAGCGTGATGGATCAGGTCTTGACAAGTCGGTGTTGATCGGTCGGGTCAACCCACATCGACGAGGCCGAGGGCGTGGCCCATCTGCTGCATGAGGACGCGGCGGAGCAGGGCGTTGCTCTCGCTGGTCAGTTCGGGGTCTTCGGCGGTGATCGCTTCGGCGTCGGTCTTAGCGAGGCGCAGCAGGTCGAAGTCTTTGGGGAGGTCGGCGACACGGAGCGGCAAGGCACCGGACTGGCGGGTGCCGGCGAGGTCGCCGAAGCCGCGGATCTCGGCGTCGAGTTCGGCGATGCGGAAGCCGTCGTTGGTGGAGGTGATGGCATCAATGCGTTTCTCGCCGTCTTCGGTCTGCGGGTCGGCGATAAAAACACAAAGACTCTTTCGGCCGTGGGTGCCGCGCCCGATGCGGCCGCGGAGCTGGTGGAGTTGGGCAAGCCCGAAGCGTTCGGCGTGTTCGATGGCCATGAGCGTGGCGTTGGGGACATCGACGCCGACCTCGATGACGGTGGTGGCAACAAGCACATCGACCTTGCCCTCGCGGAAGCGTTGCATGACGCGGTGCCGGGTTTCGGGCTTGAGTCGGCCGTGGACGGTGGCGACTTCGTGGCCTTGGAAGTAGTGCTGGGCGAGCTGCTTGGCGTGGGCGGCGACGCTCGCGAGCTTCTGGCCGCTGGCGGCTTCGAGGCCTTCCTCGACGGTGGGGACGACGACGTAGGCCTGCTCGCCGTTGGCGACGCGTTTGGCGAGGTAGGTGTAGACCTCGTCGGACTGGTCGGGGGTGACGCGGCGGTTGATGATGGGGGATCGGCCGGGCGGGAGGCCGTGGATGGTGGAGACGTCGAGGTCGCCGAAGACGGTCAGGGCCAGGGTGCGGGGGATCGGGGTGGCGGTCATGACCAGGGTGTGCGGCGAGCGGAGCCGGCCGTCGAGGGACTCGGTGTCGCCGGACCGGAAGTTCGCGCGTTGGCGGACACCGAAGCGGTGCTGCTCATCGACGACGGCGACGGCGAGGTCTTTGAAGCGGACCGAGTCGGACAGCAGGGCGTGGGTGCCGACGACCATCTCGGTGGAGCCGTTGGCGAGGCGGGCGCGGGCGGCGGACTTGTCTTCGGTGTGGGCGGTGAGCAGTTCAAGCTGGACTGAGGAGCCTTCGAGCAGCTTGGAGAGCGAGGCGTAGTGCTGCTCAGCGAGGAGTTCGGTGGGGGCGAGCAGCGCGGCCTGCCGGCGGTCGGCGACGGCGAGGAGCATGGCGTAGGCGGCGATGATGGTCTTGCCCGCACCGACGTCGCCCTGGAGCAGGCGGTTCATGGGGCGGGGCTTCTGAAGGTCGGCGGCGATCTCGCTGATGACTTTGTTCTGGGCGTCGGTGAGCTTGAAGGGGAAGCGGTCGCGGAGGTGTTGGTCGATCGGGTCGGACCAGTGCAGCTCGGGGGCGACGAGCATGCGGTCGACCTGGGATTTTTTGAGGGCGATGCCGAGCTGGAGCAGGAGTAGCTCGTTGAAGGCGAGGCGGCGGCGGGCTGCTTTGGCTTCGTCGGCGTGGGCGGGCGTATGGGCCATGCGGTAGGCGTCGACGATGCCGGGCATGTTGTGGTGTTTGAGGAGGTCGGCGGGGAGCGGTTCTTCGAGGGTCGGCAGGACGCGGGGGAGGGCGTGGTTGACGAGGGCTTCGAGTTGCTGCGAGGTGAGGCTGGAGGTGGCGGGGTAGACGGGGCGAAGGCGTTCGGTTGCGGCGGTGGGTTGTTCGGCTTCGGGGTCTTCTTCCGGGGGGAGGATTTCGAATTTGGGGTTAACGAGTTGGGGTTTGTCGTTGTAGAGGCGTACCTTGCCAGTGACACGGAGGCGGAGGCCGGGGTGGAGCTTGTCGCGGAGGTAGCCGCCGCCGAACCAGACGAGCTGGACGGTGGCGGAGTCGTCGGTGAGGGTGGCCTCGAAGCGGGACTTCTTGCCGAAGCCGAAGCCCTGGACGAATCGGCAGGACGTAATCTCGCCGCGAGCACTGCCGGTCTGATCGGTGGGCAGGTCGGCGAGGGAACCCTCGGCGGCCTGGGCCTCGTAACGGGTGGGGAGGTGTCGGAGCAGGTCGCCGACGTAGCGGAGCCCGAGCCGGTCGAGGGCGCGGGCGCGGTGGGCGTTGACCTGCGGCAGGGTGTCGAGCGGGGTGCCGGCACGGAGGGGGTTGTCGGATGTTTGGGTGCCCGTCACGGAAAGGAGTTTACGGCGGCGCGGCCCACGGACTCAGTCCGTGGGCTTCTGTGGGCTTGGTGGGGCGCATAAAAAAAAGGCCTCGACGCGGGGAGGCAACCGCGACGAGACCCGATCCAGGGCTTGGTGGGGCGGAGCCGTGTCCTGATCGCCACGGCGGTGCCCGATGTCCTGTCCGAGCCGCTGCCTGGTTGCGGCCCGCTTGACTTGCACAGGAAGAGTCGAATTCACTCGGCGGTGATGCCAACGCTTGGCCTGGGAAATCGTGCGGCGAGCCGCCAACGGTTCGGGCTGTAGCGGTTAGGTCATCGCCCCGGCTTATACTCGCGGCATGCCCGGTTCAGACCCCGCTCCAGACGCCCCAGCTGTGGGCAAGACCGCCCTCTTCCCCGGCACGTTCGACCCGATCTCCAACGGCCACCTCGACGTGATCCGCCGGGGGCAGCACCTGTTTGACCGGCTGATTGTGGCGGTGGGTCAGAACCCGGCGAAGCGGGAGATTTTCAGTGTGGACGAGCGGGTGGACATGATTGGCGAGTTAGTCAAGGAGCATTGCGGGCCGAACGTGACGGTGGATGCGTACGAGGGGCTGACCGTCGACTACGCGAAGCAGATCGGGGCCCACGCGATCCTGCGGGGGATCCGGAACGTGACCGACCTGAACTTCGAGTTCCAGCTTGCGCTGACGAACCGGGCGATCGCGGAGGTCGAGACCGTGTTCATCATGACCGGCGAGGTGCACGCGTTTACGAGTTCGACGCTGATCAAGCAGATCGCGTCAGGCGGCGAGATCGATCGGCTGGGGGCGTTGATGCCGGCGTTGGTGCTGGATCGGCTAAAGGCGAAGAAGGACGCGGCGGGTGGTCGGCTGCCGTGGGCACATGTCGATCATCACACCGAGTAGTTTCTTTTTGGTCCACAGATGGACAGGATGAAACAGGATGGGTAGTCGAAACGCTGGCGGTTTGTGGTTGGTCTTCTCGTCCTGCCCCATCCTGTTCATCTGTGGACCTAAACTCTCCGGCCTATGGACTACCGCGTGATCAGTATCGGGACCCTCAGCGTCAACCCTCTGTGGGACAAGAAGGGCGCGGCTCGCACTGCTCACGCGACGACGACGCTGATCCGCACGCCGCAGGCGACGATCCTGGTGGACCCCGCTTTGCCACCGCAGGCGATCGCGGCTCGCTTAGAGGAGCGGAGCGGGCTGACGCCAGACGACATCACGCACGTGTTCTTGACGTGCTTTCGGCCGGCCCACCGGATGGGACTCGAAGCGTTTGCGGACACGAAGTGGTGGATCGCCGAGGCGGAACGCGAGGGCGTCGGCCAGTCGCTGGTGGCGATGTTCAACGAGGCCAAGGAAGAGGAGCAGCGGGAGTGGCTGCGTCAGGAGATCGCGCTGCTCCAGCGGTTCGAGGCGGCGCCGGATTCGTTAGCCCCGCACGTGGACCTGTTCCCGCTGCCGGGGTCAAGCCCGGGGGGGGCTGGGCTGCTGCTGGTGTTGCCTAACCAGACGGTGCTGGTGGCGGGGGACGCGGTGGCGACGGACGAGCACCTGCAGCGGGGGCAGGTCTTGGACAGCGCGTTCGACATCGAACAGGCACGGGATAGTTTCACCGAGGCGGTTGAGATCGCGGACCTGATCATCCCGGGGCACGATAATTTGTTGCAGAACCCTCTGAGGCGGATGTAGGGAGCCAACGATGAAGTGGATCGCTCGTGTGTTGCTGGTGGTGATGGGCGGTGCGGGTGTTTTGGGTGGGGCCGGGTGTACAGGGCTCGAGCCGGCGATGCTGGGGGCGGCGGCGAGCGGGGCGCAGACCGCGGTCGGGATCTTTCAACGGGGCAAGCTCGAGGCGGTGGACGCGAGCCCGATTGATGAACTGACGCGTGCGACACAGCAGACGATCGATGCGCTGGGCTTTGAGGTTTACGAAGAGGAGATCGAGCCCGATCGGTATTTCATCGAGGCTCGCGACTTGCAGAACGACTGGATCATCGTGGAGCTGTCGCGTCAGACGGACATGCTCACCGCGATCCGGCTGAACGTCGGGTACTTCGGCTCGGAGCCGACGGCGTCGCTGGTGCTGGCTCAGATTTTGGCTCGGCAACACCCGGGGATGCTGACGGCACCGCTTCGGCCGGGCCTGCCGCGTGTTCGTCCCGCGACGCAGCCGGTCGGCTCCGCTACCGCCCCGCGATCAGCCACCACACCGTGAGCAGCTGCAGCCCGATGAGGCAGACGGTGAGCCCGGCGATGGTCCAGAGCCGACGGGCCTTGCCGATCGATGAGCCGGTCGGGGCGGGGATCATCATGAGCTGATCGGCACCGGCGGCGGCGCAGTGCTCGGGGCGGTGACCGCGTCGGGCCTGGTCCTGGACGATGGCGAGGATGAGCGAGGCGTCGAAGGCGGTCAGGCCCATCACCGAAGCGAGCCGCATCAAGCCCTGCCTACGGTCGGGGGTGAGCACGCTGCCCTGCAGGGCTTCGCCGGCCCGCATGGCCAGGACCCAGCGGGGGTCGGTGGCGGTGAGCCCCGTGGGGTTGCTCGCTGGTCTTGTCGGGGCGGGGTTGGAAGTGGGGCTGTCCCCGACCAGCCGGAGGCCTGGGGTGTCGGTGGGCTGCGGCAGGACGCGTCCGGCCTGGCGATTCAGTCCCTGCGCTGGACCTGACAGCGACCGCCCCACCGATCGGCGTGGTGTTTGGCTTAACGGGGATGCAGGTTTTTTTTGAACGCTCATGGGCTCAGCCTGACGACATTACTGCAGATCAAGAATACCACCGCAATCCCCGGATCCAAACGCGGGCTCTGTGTAATACGCCCACGCATTCGCCCTGTTCCCAGACCCCACCCCTAACCCCATGTAGGCCGTAACCGTCCCTGTTTCTGACGTCCCAGCGCTGCTTCCAACACCCGCCGAGCTGTCCGATAAACGTTTCCTGTGTTGCGCAGTCTGCTGAACGCCAATCACCCGCCGCGAAAATCACTGCCATGAAACACCTGCTTACCTCAACGACCGCCCTGCCCGCCGCCGCCCTGCTCGCCGCGGTCGGCCCGCACCACAGCGTCACCGCCAGCCCGGTCAGCAACCTCGTCTCCGACCTGGTCGTGACCGCCGAGACCGAAGGCATCCAGTTGCCGTTCACGCCGGCGATCGAGTCGGACTTCCAGCGGGACACCACCTTCTTGGATGACCCCGGGGCGAGCGAGGTTTCGGTCTCCAGTGTGGTGGCCCTGAGTGAGGTGACGGCCGAGGCCGACGGCTCGGCAGCGATGACCTTCACCACCGACGACGACACCGCAACCTTCCTCTACGCCCTCGAAGGGTTCGCCTTCGGCTCCCTCACCGAGACGGGTGACGACTTCGGCGCGACCGCTTCCTTCTCCGCCTCCATCGAGACCGAGTTCACGATCACCGAGCCGGTGGACTACGTCTTCACCGCGTCGCTGGGCCGGATCGTGGGCGGGGCGGAGCTCGAGTTGGAGCTGTTCAACGACGACAGCGGCGAGCTGGTCGACCTCTTTGGCCCCGACGAGGGCCCGGCCTCGGGCGTGCTGACGGAAGGCACGTACATCGGGCTGTTCTCCCTCACCGGTGCCGCCGACGCGGGCGTGTTCTCGACCGACTTTGTGGACGGCAGCTTCTCGGCCACCCTGGAGATCAATCCAGACCTCGAAGCCCCCGCCGGCGATGAAAACGCCTCCAGCGGCGAACTGCCCGGCGAGACGGATACCGATACCGGTGGGCTGGTCGAAGCGACGCCGATCCCGACACCGACTGCGGTGCTCGCGGGGCTCGTCGGGCTTGGTGTGGTGGTCTGCCGCCGGCGTCGGGCCTGAGCCGATCGACTTCGGCGGAGTCGGATGAAGACGGTCAACGCATCACGGGCAGGGCGACGCGTCGCTGCAGCTCTTCTTCGGGCTGCGCGATCAGGTCGTAGCCATCGGCATCGGTGATGACGCAGCGGACGAGCTCGCCGGCGACGAGCGCCTGGTTGGATTCGACGTAGGTCAGGGCGTCGATGTCGGGGGCCTGCTGGACGGTGCGGCCGGCGTAACGGGTTGGGTTGCCTTGCTCATCGACCTCGGCAGGGCCGTCGATCAGGACATCGAAGACGGCACGGTCTTGGGCGAGGCGGGCGGCGCGGGTGAACGCGACGTCCTGCTGGGTGAGCATGAGCTCGTCGATGCGCTGCGTGATGACGTCTTCGGGGATCGCGTCGTCGCGGTGGAGCTTGGCGGCGCGGGTGCCGGGCTCGGGGGAGTACGGGAACACGCCCATGTTCTCGAAGCCGAAGTCGCGGACGAAGTCGACGAGCTCCTGGTGCTCGGCATCAGTCTCGCCAGGGAACCCGGAGATGAAGGTGGTGCGGATGGTCATGCCTGGGATGCGGTCGCGGAGCTTGCCGAGCAGCGTCTCGATAAGCTGGCGGGAGGTCTTTCGACGCATACGGTCGAGCACGCGGTCGTTGATGTGCTGCAGGGGCATGTCGATGTAGGGCAGCACGTGGCGGAGCGACGCGATGGTGTCGATCATCCGGTCGGTGAAGCAGGACGGGTAGGCATACATGAGCCGGAGCCAGGCGCCGCCGTATTCAGTGGCCAGGTCGTCGAGGGCGGTGAGCATGCCCGACAGGTCGGGGTGTGGGCTTTGGCCGGGGTAGCTTCCGGGGGCGATGTCTTCGCCGTAGCTCGTGGTGTCTTGGCCGATGAGCGAGAGCTCGTAGGCGCCGTCGTCAAAGAGCTCGCGGGCCTCGGTGAGGATGCGGTCGACGGGCTTGGACCGCATGCGTCCGCGGATGGAGGGGATGGTGCAGAACGCGCAGTTCTGGTTGCAGCCCTCGGAGATGCGGAGGTAGGCGTAGTGCCGGGGGGTGAGGCGGAGCCGGGCGGAGTCGTCTTCGTGGTAGCCGATGTTTTCGGGGCCGTTGAGCTGGCGGTGCTCACGGGCGATGGTGGCGGAGGCGGCGATGGAGGAGAAGACCGGGAGTTCGACAGCGACGTCGCGGTCGGCGGCACGCTTGGTAAGGGTTGAATTCCCGCGGACGGCGGGGGTGATGCGGTCGCGGTCGAAGACGCCGATCATGGCGTCGATGTCGGGGCACCACTCGAGGAGCTTGGCGCGGTGGCGCTGGACGAGACAGCCCGCGACGACCACGCGTTTGACCAGGCCCTGCTTCTTGAGCTCGGCGGCACGGTTGATTTCTTCAACAGATTCGAGCTTGCTGGCCTCGAGGAACCCGCAGGTGTTGATGACCACGGCGTCGGCTTCGCCGTCGTCCATCGCCTCAGCAGGGACGGGGAGGATGCCGTCCTCGGCCAGGAGCCCGAGCATCTTCTCGCTGTCGACGAGGTTCTTGGGGCAGCCGAGCGACACGAACGCGACCGAGTTGATGTCGGGGGTCGGGTCGGCGACAGGCTCAGCCGCGGGGGCCATTTCAGGCTGGGGTTGAGGTGAAGTCACGAGCCCCGAAGTATACCCTGATCGGATGGCACAGCTACCTTTTTCTTCCGAGCCGGCGGGGGTTCCTGACCGGGACAAGCGTGCCAAGCGTGCCAAGGGGGCCGAGCGTGACAAGCCGATGCCTGTCGGGGCGTTGGCGCGTTTGGTCAAGCGCGTCGTAGGAGAACTTCCGGGGGACCTGCGGGTGGTGGGCGAGGTCTCGAATCTCTCCGCCCGCCAGCACTGGTTCTTCCGGCTCAAGGACGACGACGCGGCGATCGACTGCGTCATGTTTGCCTCCGCAGCCCGCAAGGTCGGGTTCGACGTCGATCACGGCATGGAGGTCGTCGCGACCGGTCGGCTGGACTTTTACCCACCGCACGGCAAGCTGCAGATGTACGTCGAACGGCTGGAGCCGGTCGGTCAGGGGGCGCTCGAGCTGCGGTTCCAGAAGCTGGCGGAGGAGCTGCGAGGGCTGGGGTATTTCGATGTCGAACGGAAGAAGGCGTTGCCAGCGATGCCTGAGGCAATCGCAGTGGTGACGTCGCGGTCGGGGGCGGCGTTGCAGGACGTGATCGACACGGCCCGGCGGCGTTGGCCGGGGTGTCGGCTGCACCTGATCGATGTGCGGGTGCAGGGCGAAGCGGCGGCCCCGGGGATTGCTGAGGCGCTGCGTCGGCTGTCGGCGGACGGGGCACGATTAGGCATTGAGGCGGTGATCCTCACGCGTGGCGGCGGGAGCTTGGAAGACCTGTGGGCGTTCAACGAGCGGGAGGTGGTGGAGGCGGTGGCGGCGTGCTCACTGCCGACGGTCGCGGCGATCGGGCACGAGACGGACACAACCTTGGCGGAGCTGGCGGCGGACGTGCGGTGTGCGACGCCGACACAGGCGGCGATGACGGTGGTGCCGGATCGCGAGGCGTTGGCGCAGCAGGCGGAGCAGTTGGAGACCCGGCTGTCGCTGGCACTGCGTCGGCAGGCGGCGTTGGCGCGGCAGCGGCTGGAGGCGGTGGCACGGCACGCGTTGTTCAGCCGGCCGGAGCAGCAGGTCGATCGGGCGGCGACTCGATTGGAGGGCTTGGCGGAACGGCTCAGGCGGGCGCTGCCGCGACGGGTTGAAGTGCCGAGGCGTGAGCTGGATCGCTTGGCCGGGCAGTTGGAGCACGCGCTGCCGAGGCGGCTGCTGCCGGAGCGCGATCGGCTGCAGCGTTTGGTTTCGCGGCTGGGATTGGCCCCGCGTCGCTTGGTCGAGCAGGCGGGGGATCGGCTTGACGGGCTGCACCATCAGCTGGACCTGGTGGGCCCGAGGCAGGTACTGGAACGCGGGTACACGCTGACGACGACGGCGGACGGGAAGCTGCTGCGGAGTGCGGCGGACGCGGAGAAAGAAGGGACGTTGGTGAGCCGGTTTGCGGACGGGACGGTGAGCAGCCGGACGGGCGGGGGTGATGCGGGTTTGCCTGCTTTGCCGCCAGAAACTGAGCGGGTGGTGCGGCGTCCGCGTAAGCGGCGGGGTTCTCGGAAAGCGGATGATGGTCCGGGGTTGTTTGGTTGACGGCCGGCGATGCGTCGCATCGCGGCTATGAAGTCGTCTGTAGACTGAACGAATGAGTAGACCCGATCAGCCGAGTTTCGAGGAAGCGGTGGAGGAACTGGAGACGATCATCGAGCGGATCGAGTCGGGGGAGGTCGGGTTGGAGCAGGCGATCGAGCAGTACGAGTCGGGGTGTGTGCTGGTGAAGCGCTGCCGGGCGATTCTTGATCGGGCGGAGCGTCGGATCGAGGAGCTGACGGCTGAGGGGCCGGACGGGCTGCGGGCGTTGGGCGAAGTGGACGGGGCTGACGATGACGGCTAGCGCGATCGTGTGGTGGGGTTTCGTGTTCGTGGTGTGTTTCGGGGCGTGTGTGGGGAGCTTTCTGAATGTGGTGATCCTGCGGATGCCGGAGGGGATCAGCGTGATCCATCCGCCGTCACGGGACGCGACGGGGGCGAGGCTGAAGTGGTGGGAGAACATCCCTATACTGAGCTGGGTGTTGCTGCGAGGGAAGTCGCGTTACAGCGGGGAGCGGATCAGCGTGCAGTACCCGCTGATCGAGTTGTTCACGGCGATGGTGTTCGGCGGGTTTTACGCGTTGTGTTATCTCGTTGAGTGGAGGGAGCCCTTCGCGGTGGCGGGGTTGGGTGGGAGCTGGCCGGTGATAGGGGTGACGCTGATCCTGTTGGCGTGTTTGATCGCGGCGACGGTGATTGATGCACGGCACTTCATTATCCCGCTGGGTATTCCGTGGACAGCGACCGCGGTGGCGGTGGTGGTGTTGCCGACGGCGGCGTGGTTGGGGGTGCCGTTGGGGGAGTTGCTGGCGGACGGGGTGATGCCTGGGGGTTGGATGCCGTTCGTGCCGGTGGGTGAGCTGGGGGCTTTGGGCGCGGCGGCTGGCGGCACGATCGGGCTTCTGATTGCGGTGGGGTTGTTGTGGATCGGGAAGCTGCCGGTGAGTTTTGCGGATGAGGCGGAGCTGGCGGACCCGTCGAACCCGGAGGAGTTCTTGGCGTACCCGCACCCGCGGCGGGAGATGGTGAAGGAATTTTTGTTTTTGGGGTTTCCGCTGGTGGGGACGGTGCTGGGGCTGGCGATCGCCGGGGCGGTGTATGAGGAGGGTGCGGAGCCGTTGCCGGACGGGCTGCGGGTGTTGGGTGGGGTGGTGTGCGGGTACCTGGTGGGGTGCGGGCTGATCTGGGTCACGCGGATTCTGGGGACGCTGGGGTTCGGGAAGGAGGCGATGGGGCTGGGCGATGTGCACCTGCTGGGGGCGATTGGGGCGGTGGTGGGGGTGTACGACGTGGTGGTGGTGTTCTTTGTGGCGCCGTTTTTCGGGATTGTGGCGGCGTTGGTGATGGCGGGTCTGGGGGCGTTGGTGTCGGGGCGGGTGAGAGCGATCCCGTATGGGCCGTATCTGGCGGCGGCGGCGGTGCTGGTGGTGTTTGTGGGGCGGGCGCGGGTGGATGTATTTGGTATTCTGCCGTGACGTGAATGGAGTCCACTGCCCGGTCGGCGTTGGTCGATAGCGGGCTGACACACGCGAAAGGAACACGCACCATGATCAGGGTCTCGACCGCTTTCTCATCCCGCTTTGTTGGTTCGCTTTTGGGCGTTGCCTGCCTGACCCTTGCGGGGGTGGGTTGTACGGATAGCCGGCTGATGGCTGAGCGTGCGGCGTATCACGCGGAGAACACGGAGCTGCAGGCCGAGCTGCAGCGGGCGTATGCAGCCCGTGACGCGATGGCGGTCGAGGTGCGGACGCTGCAGGCGGAGAACGCGAACCTGCGGTCGTCGTCGGGGAGCCAGGCCGCTCCGGTGCAGGTGGCCCCGGATGCAGGCGCGAACCAGTTTGCAGGCATCCCCGGGATCGAGATCGTGCCCGGCAGCGGCGGTGAGGTGACGGTCCGGGTGCCTGGCGATGTGCTGTTCGCAGCCGGCAAGGTCGACCTGAAAAACAGCTCGAAGCGGACGCTGGGTCAGATCGCCAGCGTGCTGAAGTCGGACTACGCGGGCAGCACGATCCGCGTGGAGGGCTACACCGACAGCGACCCGATCCGCAAGAGCAAGTGGAAGGACAACCTGCAGCTGTCGATGGAACGGGCGGCGGCGGTGCACCGGTTCCTGGTGGAGCAGGGCGTGCCGGAGGACGACCTGTATTCGGCGGGCTTCGGGCCGGCCAAGCCGCAGGCGACGAAAGCGAAGTCACGGCGGGTCGAGATCGTGGTTGTGCAGTCGGGCGGCTGAGTGCTGCGGTTTTGCAAATCACCAAGAGATGCCAGCGGCCGATCACGGGCTGATGCTGCGGGTGTAGGCTCTGGGCTATGACGCCGATCGCGGTCCTGAACTACGGGTTAGGCAATCTGCGTTCGGTGCAGAAGGCGTTTGAACACGTCGGTGCCGAGGCGGTGCTGTTAGATGACCCCGGCGCGGTCTTGTCCTACGGCAAGGTCCTGCTTCCGGGGGTAGGCAACTTTGCCGACGGGATGCAGCGGCTGGAGGCGACGGGGTTTGGGGATGCGCTTCGGCGGTATGCGGAGACGGGTCGGCCGTTGATGGGGATCTGTATGGGGCTGCAGTTCTTGTTTGAGAGCTCGGAGGAGGTGCCGGCGGGCGGCGATGGCGTCGTGCCGGGGCTCGGGTTGATCCCCGGACGCGTGGTGCGTTTCCGAGAGGAGCAGGGTGAAGGTCAGCCGCGGCTGACGGTGCCGCATATGGGCTGGAACACGCTGGCGTTTCCCGGAAGCGGTGGGGTTGATCCCATGTTTGCTGGGCTGCCCGATGGGCCGTCGGCGTACTTCGTGCATAGCTACTACGCGGTGCCGGACGATCCGATTCATACGGCAGCGACAGCGACGCACGGCAAGCCGTTCGCCGCGGCGGTCCGCAAGGATCACCTGTTTGCGACGCAGTTCCACCCCGAGAAGTCGCAGCGCGTGGGCTTGCGGATGCTTAAGAACTTCGTGGCGTTGGACGCCTGATGCGACTTACAAGCCGTAACGGGCACCTTCGGTGCACCCGCTATACCTCCACGCATGATCCAGCCATCATCCTGACATGACCGCCCCGCCACCGACCGCCCACGATGACTCCGCAGTGTTCCCGCTGCTTGCCGAGCCGGATGAGTATCGGCCCTGCCCGCTGGACCTGTCGCAGGACGCGCAGCGTCATCGCTACTGGCTGGACCTGTTCCGTGACCACTTCCCGAAGCTGCTGCGTGAGGCGGCGCGGGAGGCGGGGGGCCGCGGGGTGGATGTAGGGACGTCGATCGAGCACGCACGGCGAGGTTTCTTTGGGTACTTGGACGGGTTGGAGTCGGCCGTTGAAGTGGGTGGGGCGTTGACGATCCTCGACATCTGTCATGCACGGGAGCACGCGCTGCGGGCGGCGGGGATCGCGGACCCGTACCGGGTGGCGAAGCAGACCGAGAACGATCGGGCGATCGGCCGGTTGCCAGGGGTGTTGGCGGCGTTGGATGTGCTGCCGGCTGCGGAGCGCGCGTTGGCGGTGTTGCAGGGCGTGTTTGCGGGAAACATCTACGACCTGGGGGCGACCAAGACGATCGACATGTTTGCCGACGAGCGGGTGGACTTCGAGGCGGTGCGGGCAAAGCTAAAGCCTCGGCCGTGGTTCATCGATGACGCCGATGGGTGGTTGGAGCGGGTCGGTGATCCGGTGTACCCGCCCTACCGGTGTGCGTGTCTGTTTGTCGATAACGCGGGCCCGGACATCACGCTAGGGATGCTGCCGTTGGCTCGTTTTCTGCTGCAGTTGGGGACGGATGTGATCCTTACGGCGAATACGGAGCCGTCGCTGAACGATGTGACGCACGACGAGCTGGTCGAGTTGGTGGATGCGGCCGCGGGGTTAGATCGCGTGATCGCTGAGGCACGGGACAATGGTCGGCTGCAGCTCGTCGCATCGGGGAATTGGGCGCCGCTGATTGATCTGTCGCGGGTCAGCCCGGCATTGGCGGATGCGGTGGTCGAGCGGGGCGTCGATCTGGTGGTGCTGGAGGGCATGGGGCGGGCGGTGGAGTCGAACTTGGACGCCCGGCTGTCGTGCGACTGCCTGAAGCTGGCGATGATCAAGGACCTGGGCGTGGCCGACGCGTTGGGCGGGGCGGAACTGTTCGATCTGGTTTGCCGCTTCGAGCCGGCCTAGTGTCGGTGATGAATCCAAGCCAGCGTGTCGCAATAGGACCGGGCGTGAAGCGTTCTACAGGCCTGAGTATGAAACGACCCGCCTTTACCCTGATCGAACTCCTGGTGGTCATCTCGATCATCGCCCTGCTCATCGGGATCCTCCTGCCGGTCCTCTCGGCCACCCGGACCCGAGCCCAGGCCGCCGGCTGCCTCTCCAACCTCCGGCAGATCGGCATCGCGCTAGGCAGCTACCGGGAAGACTTCGACAATCAGTACCCCCGCGCCCGGTACATGCCCGACCCGTTCGTGAGCAGCTTCGCCACCGACCCGGTCATCCCCGAGACGCTCGACGGCTACATCGCCTATCGCAACGACGACGAGGCCCGCGTCTATGCCTGCCCCGCCGACCAGTGGGTCGCCCCGATCACCACGCCCGTCCCGCTGAGCTACACGTACACCAGCGGGCTGGGCGGCCGAAACCTCGCCCAGACGTTCTTCGTCCGCCGGCTGCAGTTCAGCGAGTCGGAGCTACCCGTGATGCGTGACTTCGACGGCTCGACCACGCCGTTCGATCTCAATGATTTCACCACGCTCGACGTGCCGTTCTTCCACCTCTCACGCCACATCCTCTACGCCGACGGCTCGGTCCGGTCTGGCGATGTCGGCGACCGCCAAGACCAGGGCGACTCCGAGTAGTCCACCCCCTTCTGGAGCCCACGCATGTCCCCGCTGATCCGCAAACGCATCGTTGCCGGCGTCTTGATCACCCTCGCCATCGCCAGCCTGACCGGGGCGGGTTACTACTTCTGGTCGATCACCCCGCCAGCGATGCCCGAGACCATTGAAGAAGCCCGAGCGGTCATGGTCTCGGATCGCTACGCCCGGCTGCCCGAGGAGCGCAAGCGGGCTTATCAGGAGCGGTTCAACCAGCTGTATCGGGAGCTACCGCAGGAGCAACGCCAGGCGGTGCGTGAGCAGATGCGGGACGACCCGGTCTTCCGTGACGCGGCGGGGGAAGCCCGGTGGGCGGCGATGGTCATGCGTGCCCGGGAGTGGTGGGTGGCCCCGCCGGAGCAGCGCGACGCGATCATGGACCGGCACCTGGATGAGTGGGGCCAGCGGCGTGGTGGCCGTCCGGGCGGCGACGGGGCTTCGGGCGGGCAGCGTCCCCCGCGTAGCGAAGACACGCGTACCGAGGAGCAGCGTGAAGCCCAGCGTGCCGAGCGACGCACCCGGATGCGTGAGGGCATCGAAGACCGCTTCAGCAACGGCAACCCGCAGGAGCAAGCGATGATCGGTGAGTACTTCCGTGCCCGCCGTGAACGGATGCAGAGCCGGTCCTAGAGCCGGCACGGTTCATGTGTAGCGGGTGCCCCGAAGGGGCCCGCGTCTTGACGGGATCTCGAAGCGGGGCACTTTGTGCCGCCCGCTACACATGAATAGGATTTGCTCTAGCCGGCCGTCCCGCACTCCCGATCGATCAACGCCAGCAGCCCCGTCCGCAGCCGCTGCGTGATCGGCCCCGCCTTGCCCGCACCAATCACCTTCTGCTCCATCCGGCTTACCGGCAGCACGCCCCACCCCGCATTGGTCAGCATCACCTCGTCCGCTTCGAGCACTTCTTCGACACTGACCAGCTTCTTTGTGACCGCCAAACCCTCGGCCTCGGCGATCTCCAACACCGCTGCCCGCGTCACGCCCGGCCGCACCGGCGACGGCAGTGCGTCGGCCTCCGTCTCCCCCCGCGCCAACGGCGTGACCAACCCACCGTCCTTCACCAGGATCACATTGCTGATCGCCCCGCAGGTCACGTGATTGGTCACCGACAACCACAGTGCCTCCCCGGCGTCCATCGCCGCCGCCTGCCGCAGCGACCGCAGCCGTGCCCAGTATGCCAGCGTCTTGTGGCCCGCCAGGTCGTCGAACGGGTTGGCGGACTGCTTATAGAACAAGGCTGTGATGCCGTCCTCGAAATACGCGGGGTCGTACGCGACCGCCGGCTCGGGCACGATGCACACTGTCTGCTGCGGGGCCGCTGCTTCTCCCCCCCGCAGTATCGACACCGCACCCGGCGTGACCGTCACCCGGATGCGTGCCCGCTCCAACGCCGCCAGCCCGTTGTGCGTGATCGTTGCCCGCACCGCCTCCGCCAACGGCTCGACCGACATCTCCCGGGCCAGCCCCAGCTGCACCGCCGAGGCGGCCATCAATTCCAGATGCTGCCGCAGCCGGAATGCCACACCCCCGTAGACCGAGACCGTGGCGAACACCCCGATCGCGTGCTGGAACCCCGCATCGAAGACCGACACCGTCGCCCGCTCCGGCGGCACGAACGCCCCGTTCAAAAACACCTCCCAGCGGGGCTCGACGCGGGGTTCTGTTCCGGGTTCTGTATTGACATCGGCCATGGGTCGGAGCATACTACTCGGCTCGACGGATCGCCCCGCTACTGCTACCACCCCACCCTCAAACCCCCCAAGTCCTATGCCCGCCACCCTCACCGACATCGCCCCCGGCTCCGACGTCAAGGTCACCATCACCAAGACCCCGACCAACGCCGCCGCCGAGAAGACCCTCGTCCGGCTGCTTCACAAAGACGCTGCGGTCGCCGCCGAGCAGAAGCGGCTCCAGAAGTCTCGCCGCAAGAACGAGAAACTCACGGTCCGCGGTGGCCGACTCCGCGTCTGGGAACATCGCCAGGTCAAGATCGCCTCGGCGTCCCCGACCCTCGGCACCACCGGCACCCTCAAGGCCACCGTCGATGTCCTCCGCGACCTTGCCAGCGTCGACCGGTTCGTCGAAGTGACCCCCGCCTGACCGCCCCACCGCCCCACCGCTTCCCCTGCGAGCCCGTCGCAGGATTCCATAAGCCGCCGACAAACCGATCGCTTGAACCGTGCTGTCTACTGGTTCTGCGCTATACTCTTCGACATGGGTGTTTCGCTTTCAGATATGGTCCTTGGCAACGCCGTGGAACCCAACGCCTTCATCAAACGCAAGAAGCCGAACTGGCTCCGAGCGAAGCTGCCGGCCGGTCCTGGCTTCCGCGATACGCGTCAGCTCGTTGACAAGTATCAACTGCACACCGTTTGCGAATCCGCCAAATGCCCCAACATGGGCGAGTGCTGGGAACGCGGCACCGCGACCATGATGATCCTCGGCGACGTGTGCACCCGCAGCTGCGGCTTCTGTCACATCAAGACCGGCAAGCCCCCGGAATACGACTTGGATGAGCCCAGGCGCGTCGGCGAGGCGGCGGCCCTGATGAACCTCAAGCACTTGGTCATCACCTCGGTCAACCGCGACGAGCTGCCCGACGGCGGGGCCGAGGTCTGGGCCGAGACGATCCGCGAGATCCGCCGCCACTCGCCGATGACCAATGTCGAGGTCCTGATCCCCGACTTCTGCGGTGACTGGGACGCGCTCCAGCTTGTCCTCGACGAGCGCCCCGAGATCCTCAACCACAACCTCGAGTCCGTCCCCCGGCTATACAAAGCCGTCCGCCCCCAGGCGATCTACGAACGCTCCATCGAGCTGCTCCGTCGTGCCAAAGAACAGGGCCTCACCGTCAAGACCGGCATCATGGTCGGCATCGGTGAACGCGAAGACGAGGTCCACCAACTGATCGAAGACGTGCAGAATGGCACGCTGGTCACCGGCATCAACGCTGATCAGCCCGCGACCAACCGCGATGCCTTCATGCCCCCCGACCCCAACCGGCATCTGCCCGTGGGTGCGACGCTCGAACGCTCGGTCACCGGCAAGACCAAGCCCGCCCTCGGCGAGAAACTCCGCCGCGGCGGCCACCTCGTCGAGCAGTCCGCCAACCCGTACTGGGACCACGACCGCCCCGCCGCCGCCGGTGATCAGTCCGACCGCATCGCCGAGGTCTCCTACCCGCAGGCGACTTACCCCAGCGTGCACCCCTCCTGTGACATCCTTACGATCGGCCAGTACCTCCAGCCGACCGCCCGTCACTTACCGATCTCGCACTGGGTGACCCCGGCTCAGTTCGTGGCCTACAAGCAGGCCGCCGAAGAAGCCGGCTTCCGTCACTGCGAGTCCGGCCCCCTGGTCCGCTCCTCCTATCACGCCGACGACCAGGTGCTCCAGATGGAGACGCCCTGCGCTTCCGCATGATTACTAAGGAATGCATGAAGTTAGGAATGTAGGGGTCTACAAAGTCGCGACCGTTGGTCGCGGCCGGGCTGACGGACACACCAGCAAAGAACAACTGCTCAACCGGATTTCATGCATGATCCGTATATTCATGATGGCATACTTAATACTTCTGGGGCTTTCCATCTCTGGTTGTGCGGCGGACCGGTATTCAAAGCCTGAGAGAACGATCATCGAAGAGCTTGAGGACGCGCTTGAAGAGCCTAGCTCTCCGGGCCTTCACCAGTCGCCTGTATTTATTGCGAATGGCGACAAGATCGAAATCCGTATCTTTGAACCAGTCGTGATCGATTCCGACTACACGACTCGGGCCATCGTCAAAAACGATGGTGTCTGCTCTTTCCCACACCTGGGCGTCTTCAGGTGTGGAGGCCTTCGGCCCGAAACGGTTGAAAATCAGGTCGAGGATGTGATCTTGAGCCAGAAGCTCCTGTTCATCAACCCCGTGGTGGAAGTCTCGATCATTTCACACGAGCCGATACCAACCACTGACTGATTCCTTCTTTCTTGCCTCTGCTCCTGCTTTCCTCAGCTGACCGAAACCCGATTGTCGCATGTCCCGCTGGACTCCAGATCGGTGAGGTTGTCAAGCGTGACCTCCGCGATCTGCGTCAACGCCTCGGCAGTGAAGAACGCCTGGTGCCCGGTAATCAGCACATTAGGGAACGTCAGCAGTCGCGCGAAGTCGTCGTCTTGCAGCAGCTCGTCTGAACGGTCCTCGAAGAACAGGCCGTCTTCTTCCTCGTAAACGTCAAGGCCCAGGTGGCCGACCTTACCGGCCTTCACCGCGTCGATCACTGCGTCGGTGTCGATTAGCGCCCCGCGGCTGGTGTTGATGAGCATGACGCCCTCTTTCATCTTGGCCAGTGACTCGGCATTGATCAGGTGGTGTGTAGCTTCGACCAGCGGGCAGTGCAGCGTGATGATGTCGGACTCGGCGGCGAGCTCATCGAAGCACACGAACTCGACGCCCGCGGCGGCGAGGTCTTCCCGTGGCGAGCGGTCGTGGGCGAGGACATGGCAGCCGAAGCCCAAGAGGATGCGGGCGGCGGCGGCCCCGATCTTGCCGGTGCCGACGACGCCGGCAGTCTTGCCGTGCATGTCGAAGCCGATGAGTCCGGTGAGCGAGAAGTTGGACTCGCGGACCCGGTTGTAGGCCCGGTGGGTCTTGCGGTTGAGCGTGAGCATCAGCGCGATCGCGTGCTCGGCCACGCCCTCCGGCGCATACGCCGGGACCCGGACCACCGGCAGCCCGCACTTGTCGGCCGCCTGGATATCGATGTGATTAAACCCGGCACTCCGCGTGGCGATCGCTTTGACACCGAGGGCTGCAAACTGCTCAACGATGGGCCGATCCACGTGGTCGTTCACAAACACGCAGACCGCTTCAAAGCCCTCCGCCAGCCCGACGGTGTTGGGATGCAGCCCCGACTCAAAAAACTCCAACTCGTGCGGCTGATCCAACGTCGCGTTCGCGGGTTCGAGGTATCGGCGGTCGTACGGCTTGGTGCTGAACACGGCGGTCTTCATGTGCAACAGCGTAACGACGGATTGATGGCCGGCCCGCTACGCGGGGCGGGTCGGTGTTGTCACAGAGTTTTGGGTAAGCCATGAGCCGCGTCGCGTAGCGACCCGGCTATTGAGTGTGTGATGGGTCAGCCGTCGGTAATGCAGCCGTGCGAGGCGTCCTGGACGGTCTTGATGAACTTCCAGAGCGTACCCTTGTCGGCGGGGTAGTCCGGCTTGGTCCAAGCTTCGCGGCGCTGTGTGAGTTCTTCGTCGCTGACGTCCATCTTGATCTCGTGGGTTTCGTCGTCGATGGTCACCACGTCGCCGTCCTGGACGAGCGCGATGGGGCCGCCCTCGATGGCTTCGGGGACGGCGTGCCCGATGATGAAGCCGTGCGAGCCGCCGGAGAAGCGGCCGTCGGTGATGAGGGCGACGTCGTCGAGGAAGCCAGCACCTGCCAACGCTGAGGTGGGGGTGAGCATCTCGGGCATGCCGGGGCCGCCCTTGGGGCCTTCGTAGCGGATGATGATGACGTCGCCGCTTTTGATCTTGCCGTCTTCGAGGCCCTGGAGCATGTCTTCTTCGCAGTCGAAGACACGGGCGGGTCCGGTGAAGCGGAGGCCCTGCTTGCCGGTGATCTTGCCGACCGCGCCGCCGGGGGCGAGGTTGCCGCGGAGGATGGAGATGTGGCCGGTCGCTTTGAGCGGGTTGGATAGGGGGCGGATGATGTCCTGGCCCTCGCCGAGGCTGGGGACGTCGGCGACGTTCTCGGCCAGTGTCTGGCCCGTGATCGTCATCTGGTTCCCGTCGATGAGGCCTTCTTCGATGAGCAGCTTCTGAACCGCGGGGATGCCGCCGACCGCGTGGAGGTCTTCCATGACGTACTTGCCGGAGGGTTTGAGGTCGGCGAGCAGCGGGATGCGTTTGGCGACGCTGAGGAAGTCGTCGATCGTGATCTCGATGTCGAAGGCGTAACCCATCGCGATGCTGTGGAGCACGGCGTTGGTCGAGCCGCCGAGGACGGTGATGGCGATCATCGCGTTCTCGAAGGACTGACGGGTGACGATGTCACGGGGCTTGAGATCAAGCTCGAGCAGGGTCCGCATCGCGACGCCGGCCCGGACGCACTCGTCGATCTTGTCGCGGTCTTCCGCGGGGGTGCAGGACGAGTATGGCAGCGACAGGCCCATGGTCTCGATGAGCGTGGCCATCGTGTTGGCGGTGTACATGCCGCCGCAGGCGCCGGCGCCGGGGCATGAGTTGGCGACGATGGCTTGGCGTTCGGGCTCGGTGATGGTGCCGGCGATGGCCTGGCCATAGGACTGGAAGGCGGAGACGATGTCGAGGGACTCGTCCTTGCCGTTGAGCTTGGTGCAGCCGGCGCGGATGGTGCCGCCGTAGACCATGATGGACGGACGGTTGAGGCGGCCCATGGCGATGACGACGCCGGGCATGTTCTTGTCGCAGCCGGGCAGCGCGACGAGCCCGTCGTACCACTGAGCCCCCATGACGGTCTCGACGGAGTCGGCGATCAGGTCGCGGGACTGCAGCGAAAACCCCATGCCGGGGGTGCCCATGGAGATGGCGTCGGAGACGCCGATGGTGTTGAACCGCATGGGGATCAGGTCGGCCTGTTGGACGCCCGTTTTGACGTGGTCGGCGAGTTCGCCGAGGTGCATGTTGCAGGGGTTGCCGTCGTACCAGCAGGCGGCGATGCCGACCTGGGCCTTGTCCATGTCGTCGCGGGTGAGGCCGGTGGCGTAGAGCATGGCCTGGGAAGCGCCCTGCGAGCGGGGCTGGGTGACGCGCTGGGAGATCCGGTTGAGGACGGGGCCGTCGGGTTGGCCGTTGGAGGTCTCTTTGATGGTGGGGGTCAGCGGGGCATTCATGGCCGGGTTGCGGTGTACGGGTGATGTGTGCGTGTGCGGTGGGTGGGTGCGGTGGGGGGCCGGTCGCAAGCGACCGGGCTAAGCGGGGGACCGAGCAGTTTAGCGGAAGCCATTAGCATGGGGTGGTGGTTTCGGAAGGCGGCATCGTGCTGGATCAGGCGGGGATCGCGGGGCTGGCGGTCTCGCTGCAGCGGCGGGTGAAGGCGTTGCCGGCGGGGGCTCGGGTCGTGGTGCTCATCGCGGGGATCCCCGGCAGCGGCAAGAGCACGCTGACGTCGGCGGTGTACCGTCAGCTCGTCGCAGCGTCGCCGGGGTACGCGGCAATCGCGGGGATGGACGGGTTCCATCGCCCGGAGGCGGAGCTGGTGCGGGAAGGCTTGCTGGAGCGGAAGGGTGCGGTCGAGACGTTCGACAGGCATGGGTATGTGGAGCTGGTGCGTCGGGTGGCTTCACCGAACTGGACGGGACAGCTGCCGACGTACGAGCACGCAGCGCGTGAGCCGGTGTACAGCGGGAAGCCGGAACACCGGGTGGGCAAGGGCTGCCGTGTGATCCTGGCGGAGGGGAACTACCTGTTGCTGGAGATGCAGCCGTGGGCGGCGCTGCGAGGGATCGCGGTGCAGAGCTGGTGGGTCGATACGCCTTGGGCACGCGCCGAGGCGTGGCTACGACCCAGGCACGCGGCGTCGGGGCACCCGCCGGTAGTGGTGGAACAGAAGATCGCAAACGATCGCCGGAATGCGCAGCTGATCGAGCAGCGGAGCGTTCATGCGGATGTGGTGGTGCGCTGGCCGGCGGCGTAGCGGGTTTGGGCTGGGTTGAACGCTCAGTACGTGCCGTTGCGGCGGGCGGCGGCGCGTTCGAGCTTGCCGGCGAGGCGTTCCTTGGCGGCGTCGAGCAGGGCGTCGATGCGGGCGAGGAGCTGGTCGATGTTCTCGACCTTTTCGGTGGGCACATCGTCGAGCGCAGTGAGGTTGTCCTTGCGGGTGACGAGCCGGCCGCGCTCTTCGTTGAGCGACGCGATCTTGGCACGCAGCTTCTCGGTGTTCATCGTCTGGATCTTGGCCAGCGACGGGGAGGGTTCACCCAGCAGCATCGGGGGCTTCTTGCCCCGGCCGCCCGGGCCGCTACCTCGGCGTCCGCCGTAGCCACCCCCCCCGCCTCCACCACCACGGCCGCCGTAGCCTCCACCAGAGCTGTTGGAACGGAAGGGCCGGTTCGAGTTGGAGCGTCGGGGGTTCATGTCACTGCCGGGTTAGGTGGGTCGTGGAAAAAAAGAAGCACTGCATGCATTGCTTGCGAGCTCCCAGTTTATCAAGCCGTGGGCAGTGGGTCGTCGGTCGGGGGGGTGGGTGTGGAAACGGCGTGCGGGCAGCAGCGGGGTCGTGGTCGGCTCATTCGGGCGGCGGCTCGGGCGTGAGCAGGTTGCGCTTGCTGGTGCGGAGCTGTTTGTAGAGGGCTTTGATGCGGCGGTAGGCTTCGAGCTGGGCGATCTGGCCGCCCTGTTCGAGGGCACAGATGTTGGCGACGCGGGCGGCGAACTCGTCGAGGTTCTCGCCAAAGATCATGGCCTCGGGCGAGGCGTCGGGTTCCTGATCGGACTGGGGGTCCATGACGGCTCGCGGTTCGGAGGCAGCGGGTGATCGGGTGATCAGTCGGCCGGGGTTTCGTCGGGCTGGGGCAGGACGATGAGCCCGACGCCGATGATCTGGTTGCGGTCGCCCAAGGGGTTGTCGAGGTTGACCGGGCCGGTGGTGATGACAATGGCTCGGCCAAGGACGGGGGCACCGCCGCGGGCGACGCTGAGGTTGGGGATGGTGTGATAGATCGGGACCCGTCCACCGGCGGAGGCGGTGCGGGTGCCGATGAGCCCGAGGGGCGCGGTGTCGGCATCGGGCATGGGGTCGAAGATGCCGCCGAGGCCTTGGCCGGACTGGTTGCGGAGGTCGCCGTAGGTGGTGATGAACAGGCCGTATTCGTCGCCGGGGACCAGGCCGTTGACCGAGCCGCTGATGGCGAGGGTGCCGGCGTTGTCCGAGACTTCGAGCACGCCGTCGGGCCGGGGGAAGCTGGTCTGCGGGGTGGTGGTAATGCGGACGACGCTGCGGGTCTGGTTGAGCAGCAGCGGGACGGTGCCGGTCTCGTCGGGCAGGTTCGTCACGGGGCTGGTGGTGTTGGTCTGGGCCGGGTCGGCCGGATCGCCGCATCCAGTGAGCAGCAGCAGCCCGGCCGCGGTGACAGCACAGCCCAGGGTCTTGAGTGGGGTATGGGTGATCTGGAGCATCGCGAAGCCTCCCTTGGAGAAAGCGGTTCTCGGTCGATCCATCATATCGGCTATCCCCCCTAAACCGGTACGCGGATTGCGGCCAGCGGGATCAATAACTCGATCAGGCCGTCGCGGTCGGGCAGCGGTTGCGCGAGGTCGATGGGTAGGAGGACGCCGTGGTTGTGGTCGGAGGCAAGGACCAGGGCCCGGTCGGCGATCTCGAGATAGCCCATCTCTGCGGGCTGATGCCCGAGCACGAACTGGTCGACATCCCAGGCTTCGGCCAGCTCGCCCAGGATCTTGGCGTTCTGGTACCGGCCCCAGACCAGGTCGTAGGCCGAGCCGTGGTGCAGGTCTTCTTCGGTCGGGACGCGGTCGAGGACGGTGGGGTCGAAGGTCTCGATGCGTTTGGGGGCAGGCAGCGAGTGGGCGATGAGCAGGCGGTTCGCCGTCTTGACCGCCAGCGGGAGCGACGCGATGTACCCGTTCAGGGCGTCGCGGACGGCGTCGGCATCGCTGGGGAACAGGAAGTCGAGCCCGTCATCGAAGGCCTCGACCACCGACTCGCCGTCCTTGCTGATCGCCTCGCCGAGGCGTTGGGCGAGCTCGTGGTTGCTCTGGAGGGTGATGATCTGTTGGGGGTATTGGGTTTTGAGGTGCGCGGTGTGGAGGAGGGTGCGGACGGAGAGGTCCATGCCGTTGACGCGGTTCGGGCCGTGGATAACTTCGTGGAGGATGAGGTGGCGGTCGGGAGATTGATCGAGCTTGGCCCGTTGGAGGATGCGTTGGAGGTTTAGGCTGTGGTCGTGGAGGTCGCCGGTGATGAAGAGTCGGCCGGTGTCGGGGAGGTGGACGGTGGCCCCGCGTCGGCGGGAGTCGTCGAGGTGGGCGGCGGTGGCGGCGAGGAGGGTGTCGATCGCCCGTGCGGGGTCGGTGAGGTCGGGCGGGGGTGTAAGCGGCATACACGGCAGTATCCCGGAAGGCCTGGCGGGCTGCTGGCGGGTGGCTTCGGTGAGGTAGACTAAGCAGGTGCAATAGGCGGGTGTTTGACGCGTTTCACGGATGAGGCGTTCGGTCCCGAGCGGCCAGCGAAAGGGATGGTTTGACCGACGACGCAGCGCAGTTGACCGAGACCCTGCGGGCGGCGGCGGGCGGCGATGCAGCGGCGTGGCGGGAGGTGGTGAACGCGTACAGCGGCCGGGTGTTCGGGCTGCTGCTGCAGCGGTGCAAGGACCGGGAGCTGGCGGAGGAGCTGACGCAAGACACGTTTGTGAAGCTGGTCATGCAGCTGCGGTCGGACGGGGGTTACGAGGAGCGGGGCCGGTTCGAGCCGTGGCTGTTCCGGATCGCGATGAACAAGCTGCGGGACGAGATGCGGCGTCGGGGCCGGCAGGCGTCGGCGATGGACATGAGCCCCGGAGCGGCACGCGACGAGTCGGCATCGGGCTGGGCGGCGGCGCAGAGCGGTGGGCGTGTGGAGGGTTATGGTCCGCAGGCGTCGGCGGACCCGTCGGCTATCGCAGAATCCCAGGAGGATGTTGAGCAGCTGCGGGCGGCGATCGCGGAGCTGCCCGAGGCGGACCAGGAGGTGCTGGCGATGCGGCACACCGCGGGGCTGAGTTTTGCGGAGATCGCTGAGACGCTGGGGCAGCCGTTGGGGACGGTGCTGGCGCGGGCGCACCGGGCGGTCGGTAAGCTGAAGAAGATGATGGAGGTGGGGGTTTCGGAGGCGTCCACGGGGGAGCGGACCTAGGCTGAAGGGACAGAAAGGTTGCGTGAATCGAATTGAAAGAAATCCGGTTCTGACGCGTTGAACCCTTGTCATGAGCGATCAAACAGGACATCTCGAGTCAAACGACCCGCTGCTGGCGGCTCTGGATGATGCTCTGAGTGCAGAGCATGATGGGCTGTCGGTGTCGGCGTCGGAGCGTCTCATGGAGCTGACCGATCCGGGGATGACCGCTCGGCTGGACGCAGCGCTGTCGGCCGAGCCGTTGCCCGCGGGGCTCGAAGACCGGTTGGTGGGACTGCTTGACGGCACGGCTGAGGAGCAAGCCGCCGCGGACGTGGTGGGTGTGGTCGGTCGGATCACGCCGGCGGGCGGGGCCTGGTGGCGGGCGGCGGCGATGATCGGGATCGTGGGCGGCCTGGTCGGGCTGTTGGTGTTCGGCTGGTCGACGCGGGACGGCGGGACGGGCCCGGAGGTCGTCGTCAACACGCCGGCCGGGGCTGAGTCTGAGGCAGACCCGATCGACGGTGTGGAAGGCTTGGCGGTCGAGCCCGAGGCTGAGCTGGCACTGAGCGAAGAGTTGGCGGCCCTCAACGGCTGGTTGAGCTCGGACGCGTCGTCGAGCGAGGGGGCGCTGGACCGTCAGCTCAGTGTCTTGGCTGTGCGGTTGGCGTCGGTGGACCCGGTCTCGTCGTCCGGCCCGCTCTCGCCGGATGAGGTCGCTGAGGCTGCGGCTGGTGATGTGGAATTGCAGGACGATCTTGACCTGCTCGAAGCGTATAACGAGGAGTGGGTGTTTTGAGACGCGCGGCCGGGCATGCTGGGTTTGGGTTGTTGAGTATGGGGGCCGTCGCGGTTTGGGCGTTGGGGTTTGGGTTTCAAGCCTCCGCCAAAGCTCCCGCCACGCAGCCAGCGGAGGCGGAATCAACCGCAGCGCCTGAGCCCGATCGTCCTGCGCCACCTAATGACCGTCCTCCCCCGCCCGGACCGCGCCACGAGCGCCCGGGACCGCCGGGGCCGCACGGCGATCGGCCGCTGCATGAGCGGGGTCACGGCCCACCCGATCGGCGGCGCGGCGAGCCCAGTTCTAGATGGTCGGCCAAGGACCTGGAGCGTGCCGAAGGCGTGATGCGGGCGTTCTATCCCCGGATCGCCAACCGCTTCGCCCGGCTGCGTGAACGCGACCCCGCGGCCGCGGCCCGTCTGCTCGACGAGCGGTTCCCGTTGGTGATCCAGCTCATGAAGCAGCAGGAGCGGAACCCCGAGATGTTCCGACTGCGGGTGACCGAGGCCCGGCTGCTGCGGGAGGCGATGCGGCTGCGTTGGCGGTACAGCAAGGCGACCGACGAAGCGGCCAAGACGGAGCTGGCCGGGGCGATCAAGGCCAAGCTCGGCGAGGCTTTCGACGCCCGGCAGGCGATGCGGCAGCGTGAACTCGAAGAGCTGGCCGACCGGCTGGCAGCCCTCCGGGCAGAACAAGACGAGGCGGTCGCCCAGCGCGAAGCGATCATCATGCAGCGCTTTGAACGCCTGCTGCAGGCCCCGATCAACCGCCCTTCCCCATCCACCCCAGCCGCAACACCTTCTTCACCCGAACCTGACGCCACCCCCTGACCGGTCGCTTCACGCCGGCTGCGGTTCCGGGTGTTCCGCATCGTCAACCAGCCCCGCCTTCTCGAACGCGGCCCGTCGTCGTCGGCAACCCTCACACCCACCACACGCCCGGCCGTCCGGCGGCACCCCGACCCCAACACACGACCACGCCAGCGTCCAGTCCACGCCGAGTTGCGCCCCGACCTCAAGCACCTCCTGGTCGTTCATCTCCAGGAGTGGCATCTCGATCCGCGGCGCGACCCGGTCCTCGAACGGCTCGTCCGCGGCCAGCATCTGCTCGACCAGCACCGCCTGCTCCGTCGCCCGGGCGGCCATCTGGACATCACCCTGCACCGAGACGGGCCAGACGACGCGTTGAGCACTCTGGAACTTGGCCTCGGCGACCGCTTCCATGAGCAGGCGGGGCCAGACCAGAGTGGCTCGCGGCCGTCCGTCCGCGGTCTTGCCGTAGCTGTGCCCGTAGTGGTGGCGGACAGTGGGCTCGGTGAGCCGGGTGACGCCGTAGGCCTCAGCCTGCTTACGGACATGCTCACGCCGACGCGGCGACGCCTCTCGACCGTCAACCAAATGCAGCATCGTGATCCGCACCGGCTCTTTGCCCGCCTCGTCCCGCAGCATCGCCAGAGCAACCAGGGACCGCAGCCCCCCTCCCGTCAGCAGCATCGCGTGTGGCTTGGCCATGGGATGGTTATCGGCCGTCGCGGGCCCGCCACGCCAATGCGGAGGCCACACGGAGAACCGTTGCATGCGTCCCCGCGTTGGGATACACTTCCGGGCTTGTCAGTCAAGGCGTCTGGCATCCCCCGACCCCGGATCCGCCGGCCCCGTGCCGGCACTCACACCCCCACGAGGTGCACCATGGCCCACAAAAAAGGACAGGGCTCGACCAAGAACGGCCGCGACTCCAACCCCCAGTACCGCGGCATCAAGCTCTACGGCGGCCAGACCGCCAAGGCCGGCTCCATCATCGTCCGCCAGTGCGGCACCAAGTTCAAGCCCGGCTTCAACGTCGGCCACGGCAAGGACGACACCCTCTTCGCCCTGACCCCCGGCACCGTCGAGTTCCAGGGCCGGAAGGTCCACATCCGCGAACTCGAAGCCGCCGAGGCCTGAGCCTCGCCATTGACGACATCCCCGATCGGCCCGGCTGCCTCAATCAGCCGGGCCGCTTTAATTCCCGTCCTGCTTACTGCCTACTCCTCGCTCCTTACTCCTGCCCGCCATGCTGATCGACTCCGCCATCATCACGGTCCGCTCGGGGCGCGGCGGAGACGGGTGCGTCTCGTTCCGGCGGATGAAGTACGTCCCCAAGGGTGGCCCGGACGGCGGCGACGGTGGTGATGGCGGTGATGTGATTCTGGAGGCGGACCCGAACGTCAATACGCTGCTGGACTTCGCGGGGCGGCACCACTGGTCGGCGGAGAACGGGAAGCCGGGGCAAGGCAAGGACATGACCGGGCGCGGTGGTCAAGACCTGGTGATCCGGGTGCCGCCGGGGACGCTGGTGTACGCGTTGCCGGAGGACGCGGGGGCGCTGCCGTACGCGTCAGAGGCGGCGGAACAGGCGGCGTTCGAGTCGATGAGCGATGAGGAGATCCTGGATGAGATGCTGACGCCGTTCGACCCGGCGGCAGAGGCGAACGTGGCGGAACCCGAACCGGTGGCGGCGTCAGAAGATAAGCCGGAGCCTGGCGAGTTGCTGGTGGACATGGATGCACCCGGGAAGCGGCACCTCTTGGCTGCGGGAGGTAAGGGCGGGAAGGGCAATGCACGGTTTGCGACGCCGACTCACCAGGCCCCGCGGGAGCACGAGCCGGGCGGCCCGGCGGAGGTGTTCAACCTTCGGCTGGAGCTGAAGCTGATCGCGGATATCGGGCTGGTGGGGCTGCCCAATGCGGGGAAGTCGACGCTGTTATCGGTGGTCAGCCGGGCGACGCCGAAGATCGCGAACTACCCGTTCACGACACTGGAGCCGCAGCTCGGGATCGCGGAGCTGTCGGGGATACGTCGGCTGGTGATCGCGGACCTGCCGGGGCTGATCGAGCAGGCGTCGAGCGGGGCCGGGCTGGGGCACCGGTTCCTGCGGCATGTCGAGCGGACTCGGCTGCTGGTGCATGTGCTGGACGCCGACCCGCCGGATGGCTCGGACCCGGCGGAGAACTACCGGATGATCCGTAAGGAGCTGTCGGATTATTCGGATGAGCTGGCGGGGAAGCCGGAGCTGATTGCGCTGAACAAGACGGACCTGCTGGGCGGGCCGGACGACGCGGAGGTCGGGCGTCAGATGCTGAGCGAGGCGTTGGGCAAGCCGGTGCTACCGATCTCGGCGGCGTCGCAGGAAGGCTTAGCCCCCCTGCTTGAAGCGTGTTGGGCCGAGCTCAAGGACGGCAAGAGCCCGGCCACGCAGTGGGCTGCGGAGGACGGCTGAGCATTACTCTCCGAAGCCGCCGCCACCGGGAAACCCACCACCACCACCTGGGAAGCCCCCGCCCCCGCCGGGGAATCCACCCCCACCACCGGGAAATTGCGGACGGTTTTGAGCCGCCTGTTGTTGCTGGATCTTCTGGATGGCTTCCTGCATCTTCGGTTTCAACTTCTTTTCCGAGTCTTCGCGTGCGTCGTCGAGTCGCAGCTCATCTTCGAGCTCTTTGATCTCCTCCTCCGCGTCTTCCATCTCGCTCTTGAGGTCTTTCAGCATCTCTTGTGCCTTGGCGAAATCCTTGACCATGATCGCGATCAGCCGCTCGCCTTGGTCAACAAGTTTGTCTACGGCCTCGTCCTCGATCTCATCGGCGATGTAGTCCTTGGCATTATCCGAGATCTTCTCGTCACGCAGACTTCGGCTTAGCTCTTTGGCCCAATCTTCTAGCTCCCCGAGCTTGTCCTCGAACGCCTTGACCGAGTCTTTGTCATCGGGGTCGAGGTCTTTGAGAACCTCGTTGAACTCGTCGAGCTTGAGCAGGTATTCATCTGCGGCATCGATATACGGGTCGCCGCAACCGACGAGGGCGATCGGTAGGGCCAGGCAGGCGAAGAGGGTGAGAAGGGTTCGTGGCATAGCGTGCTCCAGAGAAGAAGACGTCGATCCTGCAGTGTAATTACCGTGCGGTGGGATGTCGCTGGTCTGCGGGCGGATCACGGATTCAGACGGCGACGGGCTCCGGCGAGGGCGGGGTGGGCAGCGAGGGTGGGGTGGGCGGGAGCCAGCGGGGGTCGAGGCCCTCGACATCGGGGTCGGCGTGGCGGATCGCGGCGGCGACGAGGCCCATGAACATGGGGTGCGGCCGGAGCGGTCGGCTGAGCAGTTCGGGGTGGAACTGGCCGCCGAGGAAGAACGAGTGAACGTGCGTGGGCAGCTCGAGGACCTGCATGATGGGCTGCTCGGGGTGTCGGCCGGAGAACACGAGGCCGCCGGACTCGAGGGTCGGGATGTAGGACGGGTCGACCTCGAAACGGTGCCGGAAGCGTTGCCGGACCACGCCACCGTCTTCAGGCAGGCCGAAGAGGTGGGCGGCCAGGGTGCCGCCGTGGATCAGGACGTCCTTGCCGCCGAGCCGCATGTTCCCGCCGAGTCCCTCGATCTCTTTCTGTTCGGGCAAGATGTCGATGACGGGCTGCACCGCGTCGGGGTCGAACTCGGTCGACGCGGCGTCCTTGAGGCCGCAGACCGCGCGGGCGTACTCGATGACCGCCATCTGGAAGCCGAGGCAGATGCCGAGGTAGGGCAGCCCGGTCTCTCGGCAGTGGCGCACGCAGGCGATCTTGGACTCGGTGCCGCGGTGCCCGAAGCCGCCGGGGACGATGACCGCGTCGAGCCCGGCGAGGCGGGACGGGGCGTCCTTGGGGTCGAAGGTGGTCGTGTCGATCCAGTCGATCTCGGCGTCGGCCTTGAGGTAGGTCGCGCAGTGCTCCAGGGCCTTGTCGATGGAGGCGTAGGCGTCGCGGAGCGCGGCGTACTTGCCGGTCAGCCCGATCCGGCAGCGGTGGCGTTTGGGGGACTTGATGAGCTTGGTGAACTTCCGCCACTGGCTGAGCTGCTGATCCTCGAACTTCTGGTTGATGCGGGTCTGGATCCCGAGCATCGTGAGGACCTGCAGGTCGAGGCCTTCGTTGCGCATCGCGGTCGGGATGGTGTAGATGCTCTCGCGGTCGTGCATGGAGAAGACGCGGTCTTCGGGCACGTTCGAGAACATCGCGATCTTCTGCCTGGCGCTGGTCTCGACAGGGTTGACCGATCGGCAAGCGACGATGTGTGGCTGGATGCCGGCTTCGAGGAGTTTCTTGAGCCCGAGCTGAGCGGCCTTGCTCTTCTGTTCGCCAAGGGCAGGGGGTTCGATGATGTAGGTCAGGGCGACGACGCAGACCGACTCGGGGCCCTCCTCGAAGGCGAGCTGGCGGAGGGCCTCGATGTAGAACGCGTTCTCGTGGTCGCCGACGGTCCCGCCCACCTCGACGAAGACGACGTCGGCGCGTTGCTTGACCGCGAGGTCGCGGAGCAGGTGCTTCACCTCGCCGGTGACGTGCGGGATCATCTGCACGTCACGGCCGAGGTAGCCGCCGCTGCGTTCCTTGTCGAGGACCTTGCGGTAGACCTGGCCGGAGGTGGTGTAGTTGTCGCGGGTGAGGTCCTGGTCGAGGAGGCGTTCGTAGGTGCCCAGGTCCATGTCGGTCTCCATGCCGTCGTCCAGCACGAAGACCTCGCCGTGGCGGTAGGGGTTGAGGGTGCCCGAGTCGAGGTTGAGGTAGCCCTCCATCTTGATGGGGGCAACGCGGAGGCCCTTGTCCTTTAGGAGCATGGCCAGAGACGAGGAAAAGATCCCCTTGCCGAGGCCGGAGATGACGGTCCCGAAGACCACGACGTACTTGTGTCGGCCCTTGACATAGCCCGCGGGGACGGGGTTGAAGAACTCCGATTCCTGCGTCTGGTGGCCGACTTCTTCGAGCAGCGTTGGATTGGGGGGCATAGTGGTTTGTACCGCGCGGGTTGGGGTCGGGCAAGACTGTCCGGGCGGCCGTGGACAAAAAAGTGGGGAGGGCTGCGCTGAGTGAGGGGCCCTGATCGAGGGGTGGCGGTTTTGGGGTCAGTAGGAGGGGATTGCCGATGTCTTGAGAGTTACCGAATCTGCTCAGGAACCCGATTATGCCGCTGCCCGTTGTCTCCGCTTCAGTCTTAGGACGCCCGTCCCGCCGATGGTTGGCTCCCGCCACCGCGATCCTGCTCACCAGCCTCACGGCAGGCCCCCCGGCCGTCGCCGCCGACTCGGTCGTCCTAGAGAGCGGCGAGACCCTGCAGGGCGAGATCACGTCACAGAGTGAGACGGTCATCAACTTCAAGCACCCCGTGCTGGGCCCATTGGTTATTCCCCGCGAGCAGGTCAAGTCGTTGGTCGACAGCAACCCCGAGCCCCCCGCTGCGGCTGAGCCTGCCCCCGAACCATTGCCCGAGCCCGCGTTCGGCCCCAGCCAGTGGATCCTCCCGGGGTTCGAGAAGAACCTCGAGGCCGGCATCAACGGCTCGGACGGAAATACCGAAACCCTCAACCTCTACGCGAACTTCAACGCCCAGAAAAAAACCGAGTCCGACCGCTGGGACATCGTGTCCAAGTACTTCCGGTCTTCCGATGACGGCGATACCTCCGAGAACAACTTCAGCCTCCAGGTGACCAAGGACTGGCTGCTCTCCGACTCGGCCTTCTTCTACTTTGCCCGTGGCAAGTACGAGTACGACCAGTTCGAGTCCTGGGAGCACCGGGTCTCGAGCTTCGGCGGTGTCGGTTACACCTTTTATGACGAGAAAGACTTCGAGCTGCGGGGCCGGGCCGGTGCCGGTGCGATCTACGAGTTCGGCAACGTCAATGAGCTGACCTGGGAAGGCGTGCTCGGCATCGAAGGCGTTTACCGCATCAGCGACAGCCAAGAGTTCACCTTTTCCAACACGCTCCTGCCGTCGCTCAGCGAGGGCGGCGAATACCGCAACCTGACGAGCCTTGCCTACAGCATCGCCCTGGACACGGCCAAGGGCATGAGCCTGAAGTTCGGCATTGAGAACGAGTACGACTCCGACCCCGCACCCGGTGACGAGCAGAACGACATCAAGTACTTTGGCGCGCTCGTCCTGAGCTTCTGAGCACTTTCAACGCAGCTATAAAAAAGCCGCGGTCAGCATCGGCTGGCCGCGGCTTATCGTTTAAACGCATAGAACGCTAGGTCAAGCGGGTCATCGCATCAGGGGACGGGCACGCCCATGCCCTGAGCCATGTTGCCCATCGCGCCGAGGGCGTCGGCCCCGATCACCATCTCCAGGCTGTCGCCCTTCGCCTGCATCTGCAGCGCGTTGAAGAGGGCCTGCATATCAGCGGGGTCGGTGTCCGGGCCGGCCTGCATGCTCACGAAGCCCCACATCATGTTCAGGGCGTTGGTGTAGCCGGTCAGGAACCCGTTGGCGTCATCGGCGTTCGGGAACTTCATGGCCACCATCATCTGCGGGTCGCCCTGGACCTGGACACCGGCGCTGATGTACTGGGTCTTCTGGAAGCCCTTGGCGAGACCGACGAACATCCCGGCCATCGGGTTGGCGTCCGCACCGGCCTCCATGCCCGCGATCTCGTTGGCGAGCTCGGCCTGCATCGCGTTGGTCAGGCGGAAGCCCATGCGGAACGGTGCATTGCCGTAGGTGCCCATGGCGTTGCTGAGGATGGCCATGTTCTGGGCGTTGCCGTTGGTGGCGGGCGTGCCGACCTCGGGGCCGGTCACCAGCATCCAGCCGGGGCCGGCCGGCTGCAGATCGACGCCTTCCATATCGGCGGGGTCGTCCGACATCAGCTTCATTGCTTCGAGGAGGCCTGCTTTGTTTGCACCCTCGTTCACCTTGATCATCACCACGGGCTTCACGTCGGGCATCGCGTCACCGACCGGGGCTTCAACCAAGAACAGGCCGCCCTTGCCGCCGGCACCGGTGAAGGCGTTGTGGAATTCGGTGTACTTGGCGAGGCCGTCGCCGTTTTCGTCTTCGGGGATGGGCAGCAGTTCGCCCAGCTTTTCCGAGGCGGCTTCAAGGTTGTCGGGCGTCATGGCCTCGACATCGACGTAGCCCGCCACCGCGACGTCTTCGCCGAAGACCGTGGCGGGCAGGCCGGCGAGTGCGGGGTCGGCCGCCACCGCCGAGGCGGTCGGCAGGCTCAGGGCCGCGGCCCCGATGACCATACAGGTCGCCCATGTGCGTTTGATTCGATTCATCGTGTGCTCCAAGTGGGTGAGAAAAACAGGGTAAAGAACAGGCTTAATCGGCCAGAGACGGCCGGTTATGGGTCAGTATTTCCCATTAATAGCATCATTGCGAGGGAAGGGCCCAGCTTCAACGCCACCGCGAGGTCTTCGGTCTTGAGCTCGGCCCGCAGCCGACGCCCCTCGCGGGTCATCCGTGCCGCCGCCAGAAGACGGTTGATATCGGTCGTCCGATCGGTCGTGTCGCCCTCTGCCGGAGCCATGAGCTGGCCCGCCAGATTCAGGAACCCGTCGGCCGCCACGCCGAACGCCTCGGCCTCCTCTTCGCCGGGAAACCACAGACACCCCTCCACTCGCGGCCCCTCATCCACCCGCGCCGCCAGGCTGACACGTTCGATCGGGACAACCCGCTCTGCCACATCACGCACGACCACCGCAAACGCGTTGGTCAGAACCATTTCTTGTGTTTCACCCTCGGCGGGCAAACCGGCAGCCCGCCGCAGCCCGCTACGCATCGCCGGTGTGATCCGCATCGCCATCCGTAGCGGCAGTTCCGCGTGTGCGGATAGAGCCTCTGCGAGCGTGTCCCGATTCTCGGCAGTGCCATCGGTTTGGCCACTCCCGAGTCGTCCCACGCCCTCGACCTTCATCCAGCCGGGCGCGACCCGCTGCAGCGTGGCGTCATCGGACGCCGTGACAACGCCATCCAGCAGGGGTTGCAGTGCCGAGAGCACACCCGATGCCTCGGCGTCCTCGCTTACACCGACCAGCAGCACCGGCCGGATCGCGTCGGTCTGGTCTGGCGTCAGGTCGGCGAGCAAAACCAAGGCGGTCCCCCCCGCCGCCATCAACTCGGTGCGGAATTCGCTGTAAGCCAGCACAAGGTCGGCGATGTCGTCGGCTGCTTGTGCATCGCCGTACGTCGGTGCCAACACCTCATCCAAACCCGACAACGCCCCGGCCAGGTCTTCCTCCTGCACCCGTGTCAGGTCGGCGTAGCACGCCCAAGCGGTGTCTTTTCCAAACAGGGTCGCCGGCAGTGCCTCGAATGCGGCAGCGGTGGTTTTTACTGGGGCCGTGGGCTGTGCGGGTTCGCTAGGCTCAGCCTGAATCATCGCGCACTGGACGACCCAAAGCGCCGCCACGACCGCCGCGCAGACCCTTGTGCCCGCGGTTGTGTTGCTGAGGTTCATGCTGTCCGTCAAACGCGGCTCCTTGGCATCGTTGCCCCCTCTCCAGGCATAGACGTTCTAAACGCCTCCGGTGTTTCAGGAAGTCCGCATGTGCTAGCCAACTCCTCGAAGATGGGATGTCTCCCAATCCCGGTAATCTAACACCTTGTGACGCTTCACCTTCTCACGATCCACGCGGTCAGCACCAACGCAGACGATCCCATCCGGCACGCTTACCCCTGCTCGGGCCACGGGAGCACGCCATGGGTCCGCTGATCGTCTTCGGCACGCACGCCGCCGCCGCCGCACGGTCCGCCGCCCGTGCGGGCTATCAACCCGTCCTGCTCACCGACCGCCCCACCGCCGAATCCCACGGCCTGCCCACGCATCTTTACCCCACCGGCCGAGACCCCGAAGCCCTCCGGCTGCTGCCCCGCTGCCCCCGGCGTGCGCAGGTCCTCTGCACCGGGCCGCTCGAGAACCACGCGACCACCCTCGCCGCCCTCGCCTACGACCACACCCTCCTCGGCTCGTCCGCCAAGGCCGCCGCCGCCGCACGCTCGCCCACCGCCCTCACCACGCTGCCCCTCACGCCCGGCCTACGCCTGCCCAAAACCCAACCCGTCGCCGGCCTCGGCATGCGCCTCCGCCAGCTCGCCTTCGGCGTCCTCGGCAAACGCGTCCTCATCAAACCCATCGCCTCCTTCGCCGGCCACCACATCGGGTTCTGGTCCGCCCTCTCCCGCGTCGGCGACGACCACTACCTCCAACAGTTCGTCAAGGGCGGCACCCCCCACTCCGCGGTGTTCTACGCCGACGGCTGGTCCGCGAGCCTGCTCGGCGTCACCGAACAGCTCGTCGGGGAACCCGCCCTCGCCGCCGAGCCCTTCGCTTACTGCGGCTCCATCGGACCCGTCCGCCTGTCCAACAAGGCGTACCAGGCGGTGGTCCATCTGGGCGTCGTCGTCACCCAACGCTACGACCTCCGCGGTGTCTTCGGGATCGATTTCATCGTCGACTGGATCGGCCGGGTCTGGCCGGTCGAGATCAACCCGCGTTACCCGCTTTCGGCCGGTGTGCTGGAAGCCGCGAACGACTCGAGCGTACTCGTCCCCCGCGTGGTCGACGCCGACCCCGATCGGAAGAAGCAGCGACTGTCCAACCGTGACCGCCGCAAACGGCCCTACCACGGGCAGGCCCTCGTCTTCACCCGCCGCGAGCTCAATATGCCGGTCCTGCCCGCCGAGCTCGCCGAGCGCTGCGTCGATACCGCCCTGCCCGGCACCCCCCTGCCCGCCGGCGCGTGGGTCACCACCGTGACCGCGACGGCACCAAACCGCGACGCGGTCTACCAAGCGCTGACGGACGACGCCCGGCGGGTCAACGACGTGTTGGAAGGCTAGCGCGTGTTTCGTTCCCGTGTAGCGGGTGCACCGAAGGTGCCCGCGGTTTCGAAGCGGGACGCTTCGCGTCTCCCGCTACACGCGGAAGAAATACGCGCTAGACACCACGCCCGGCTACGGCTTGCGGTCTTGCTGCCAAGCATCCAGACGATCGCGACGGTTCGCCTGCGGGATCGCGGGCCAGTCGGCCGGTGCGGGGATGCACACCGAGCTCAGGCTGCGCAGCAGCCGGATCATGCCCCACGGCTTCGCCTCGGCCAAGCCGGTCTTGACCACCGGCAACGCCGAGGTGTGATACAGCCCCGGGAACGGCTGCGGCCGATCGGTCTCGAAGACTACTGCGTTAGGTATTGGCTCCTGCACCGCTTCGGTGTGCTCGATTAGCGTGGCGAGGTGCTGCGGCTTCGGGTCCAGCAAGTCGCAGGACGCCAGCGCGATCCACCCCGGCCCCGCCTCCGTGTCACGGTGCTCGAGTGCGGTTTCGAGACCGCCGAGCGGCCCGTGTGCCGGTCGGCTGTCGCCGAGCGTCGTGAAACCCAGATCGGCATACGCGTCGGCCTCCGCCGCCACAACGACGCCGCCGCCGGTCACCGGCGTGAGCGCATCAGCAACACGCTGCAGCAGCGTCTGACCCTCGACCTCTGCACGCGCCTTGTCCGAGCCGAACCGCTTGCTTTGGCCACCCGCAAGGATGTAGAGCGTGGGCTTTGTCATGGCGGTTTAGCCTCCGGAGATCATCCCGATCAACGCGACCTCATCGCCGGGAGCGAGACGGCGGTCGGGCTCTGCGTAGTGCTGGTTCACCGCCAACCGGCTGCCGGGGAGTGAATCGGTCAACGCGGGGTAGTCCACGGCCAAGCGATCGAGTGCGGCCTGGCAGTCGGCGTCTTCGGGCAGATCGAGTTGTATGACGCGTGCATCCGCGAGGCGGGCCTGCATGCCAAAGAGCTGGATCGTGATCTGCATCGTGGGCTTGAACTTCTTGAAAGGGAGCGAGCCGGGCCGTGTCGCCCCGGCCGGGTGTGACATACCCCGGTTCGTTACCCTCCGATCTTGGTCATCATGACGTAGCCGGTCGTCGGGTGCTCGGGGGCTTTGTGAGACAGCGACGCACGGAGGGCGGCGTCGATCTGTCGGCCGGTCGTGCCGGGGCCCAGCGCGTCGGCGATCGAACCCGCGGGCCGGTCCATGAGGCAGGGATAAAGCGTCCCGTCGGCGGCGACACGGAGGCGGTTGCAGTCCGCACAGAAATTGCAGGACATCGGCGTGATGAACCCGAGGGTGGCGGACCGGCCATCGCGTAGCCCAACGCGGTAGCGGCGTGCTGCGTCGTGGCCCTGCCGTAGCGGGGTGTACCGCGTGACCGTCTCGGCCAACGCCCGGCGCATCATCCGCTCCGGCGCGTACCGCTCGTCCCACCCATCAGCCAGCGGGCCCATCGGCATCAGCTCGATCATCCGCAGTGTCACCCCGCGGTCGGCCGCGTAGCCGAGCAGCCCGGGCAGGTCGTCGAGGTTCTCGCCCCGGACCACGACGGTGTTGAGCTTGACCGGGGTGAGCCCGACCGCGACCGCCTCATCGATCCCGTCGAGCACGCGTTGCAGCCCATCGACCCCGGTCATACGGCGGAACCGCTGCGGGTCGAGCGTGTCCAGGCTGACGTTGACCCGCATGAGCCCGGCCCGCCGGTACGCCTTCGCCTGCCGTGCGAGCGTGAGCCCGTTGGTGGTCATCGCCAGGTCTTCGATGCCGGGGACCGCGGCGATGCGTTCGATGATCTCGGTGAGCTCGGGCCGGCTGGTCGGGTCGCCGCCGGTGAGACGCACCTTGACCAGGCCGTGGTGTTTGGCGAGGTGTCGGACCAGGCGTTCGAGTTGCTGCGGGCGGAGGCGTTGCTCGTTGCGGGGGTTGCGGAGGAAGGACGGCCGGCAGTAGACGCAGCGCATCGCGCAGGCCTCGGTGAGCGAGAGCCGTAGGTAGCCGACGCCCCGGCCCAGCGGGTCGGCGAGCGGGCCGGTCGATGGCGTGGCCGACGATCGGGGTGCGGCCGATGCGTGGCCCCAGGCCTCGGCGGGCAGCACGGGGAGCGAGACGGTCATCGTGCGGCCCCTCGTGTCTCGGGGGTCTGGGCGATACGCAGCCTGTACAGGGCGTGACTCATAAAGCCCGACGGCCGGGGTGAACCGGCCGTCGGGCGGATGCTTCAGTTTATCCGGTGACCGTCGCCTTAGAAGGCAAAGGTCAGGTCGAACGTCAACCGGTACCGGTCGGCGTCTTCCTTACCATCGAAAATCGCGTACTTCACCAGAGCGGTGAGGTTGTTGGTGATCTTCTTGCTGGCCACGACATCGATCTCGTAGCCGAGCTCATCGCCGTCTTCGTCATCGAAGAACTGGTGGAACGCCACGACGCCCTTGATGCCGTAGGGCAGGTTGGCGGGCGCGAACTTGACGTAGATGTCCTGGAGGCCGTCGGCACCGCCGTTGTCAAGGAACGCGTCGGCGAAGCCGTTGAACTTATGGGCGGTGGCGAGCGGCGTGCGGAACTGGGCGTTGCCGTTGTCCGAGCCGAGCACCTCGTAGCCGACGATGAACTTGCCGACGTCCTTCACGCCCAGGGCGGGCTCGATGACGTAGTAGAGCGCGTCGTAGTCGGTGTTATTGTCACCGAAGTCGGACTGGAGCGCGACGGAGACCTTGTAGAACAGGGTCAGGGTCTCGTCGAGATCGGTCTTGCCGGTCAGCAGCAGCCCGTAGGTCTGGCTGGAGTTGGCGGCCGAGTTCTCGAAGTCGAGGAGGTAGATGAAGCCGACGAGCTTGCCAAAGGGCAGGCCCGAGTAGGCGACGTTGATGAGGTGCGAGGCGTCGGAGTCGAAGTCCGAACCGCCGCCCGCGGGATCGAAGAAGATCCGGTTGACCTCGGTGATCAGGGCATAGGTGGCTACCAGGTCTTCGATGCTCTTGTTCTGGAGGAACAGGCCGTCGAAGGTCTGCTCGTTCTGACGCCAGCCGACGTTCCCGACAAAACGGGCATCGTCAAGGATGATGCGCTGCCGGCCGAGCCGGATCTGCGTCTTGGCGGGGTCGAAGAGGTAGTCGACGTAGAGCTGGTTGAGCTCGGTGCCGGTCGGGTCGGCGATGGTGGACTCGCCGGGCTGGGGGTTGCCGGGCGAGTTGTATAGCTCGTCATCGACAGAGCTGGTGTTCTCGAGCTCGACGAAGAAGTTGAGGCCTTCCCACTTGGCGGTGGCGTAGCCGATCCGCGTGCGGAGGGTGAGGGCCTGGGCGTCGTCGTCGCCGTCGATGCCGGCGAGCTCGGCGCGGGCACGCACGTTGAGGAACAGCTTGCCCTTGAGGAACGAATCGAGGAGGTCTTCGGGGGGCGAGCCATCGCCGATGGTGCCCAACGGCGGGGGTTCGGCGACGCCGGCGATGGCGGTCATGGGCAGCACCGCGGCGACGGTACAGACCAGGGTACGGGACAGGAAGTGACGGAACATGGTGAGCGTTCTCCTACGCAAAAGGGGTCAGCAAGGCCTCAAAACAGAAAGCAGCGACAGGCCGGTCAGGGCCGATCGACGGTCGGGTCGACGGTTGGTCGTGGGGGGTGCCGCGTCGTTGCGGCGGAGATTGGTGCCCGGACGGGTCGGTCAGGGTGCAGCGACGGGCTGGTGCCGGATGGCGAAGCCGTCGAGGTATCCCTGGGGGTCGGACGGGTCGAAGGTCTTGCGGTCGAAGAACGCGTCGGGCCCCATGACGAAGCCCTCCTCGCTGGTCCATCGCCCGTGGTGCGTGCCTTCGGACTTCATCTCACGGACCGGCATGACCAGCCCGAGGTCCGTGGCGGCGGTCCGGCAGACCGACGGGTCGTACACCCGCTCGGCGACCGCTTGGAAATCGGTGTCGGCATCGATCTGCCCCCACCGCGCCATCTGGGTCAGCAGCCAGACCGCGTGCGAACGCCACGGGTAGTTAGCGGTGTAGCGGTGGAAGACGTTGAAGTCGGGCATCTGCACAGTGGGCTGATCGAGCGCGTAACGGAAGGTGCCGGTCATCGACATCCCGATCGTTTCGGGGGACACACCAACGTACTCGGGGCGTGCCAACAGCTGGGTGACTTCTTGACGGTTACCGGGCTCATCGATCCACGCGGCGGCTTCGAGCAACGCACGGAGCAATGCCCGGTGCGATTGCGGGTGAGCCTGCGCCCACTGCTCGGTGACGCCGAGCACTTTCTCGGGCCCGTTGTTCCACAGCTCGTAGCTGGTGATCAGCGACTTGCCGACCCCGGCTCGCACGGCGACGCTGTTCCAAGGCTCGCCCACGCAGAAGCCTTCGAGCCGGCCCTCACGCAGGTGGTCCACCATCCGCGGCGGCGGCACCACGACGAGCTCGACGTCACGGTCCGGGTCGATGCCCGCTTCCGCGAGCCAGTACCGCAGCTGATAGTTGTGCGTGGAGTGGGTGAACACCACCCCGAGCGTGAGCGGCCCCAGCCCGCGCTGCTTCCGGCGTTCGATCACTGCACGCAACGCCCGCGCGGTCGTGGGTCGCTGCGTCATCGCGTCGGGGTCGGCCTCAGCCATCTGATCGAAGAGGTCGTTCGAGACGGTGATCGCGTTGCCGTTGAGGTCGAGGCTGAGCGTGGCCTGGACGGCGTGCTCGGGGCCGCTGACGCCGAGGGAGATGGCCAGGGGCATCGGGGCGAGCATGTGGGCGGCGTCGATGAGGCCGAATACGAGCTTGTCACGGATGCTGGCCCAGGAGCCCTCACGGGCGATGGTGATCTCGAGGCCGTGGCGTTGGAAGAAGCCCTTCTCGTGGGCGACGACGATGGGGGCGCAGTCGGTGAGGGGGATGATGCCGAGGGTGAGCTCGCGCTTCTCGGGGCGGAGTGGCGGTGCGGCGGGCGCGTAGGGGCCCGGCGTGAGCGAGGCGGTGCTAGGCGTTGGCAGTTCGGTCATGAATCGGTCCCGGGGATAGAGCATCAGGCGATGGGGCTTTCGTTTCTGGACGCGGCACCGCTTCCCAGCGAAGACGCGTGTGAGTCCTGGGCGGCGAGCAGCCCCGCGGCGTCGAGCAGCTCCTGAGCGACCTGCCCGATCCGTTTCTTCTGGTTCATCGCGGTGTTGCGGAGAAGCGAGAACGCGTCCGCTTCGCTGCACCCGCGCCGCTGCATAATCAGCCCCTTGGCCCGGTCGACAACCTTGCGTTCTTCGAGCGTGCTGCGGGTCTTGGCCAGCTCGGTCACGACCGCCTGGTGCTGCCGGAAGTGAGCGATAGCTGCGTGCAGGATCGGGCGGACCCGGCTCTGGCTCACGCCGCTGCAGATGTAGGACGAGACACCGGCGTGCACCGCGGCTTCGATGACGGCGGGGTCGTCGTTCATGGCAAACATCACCACGGGCCGGGGCGTGTCGCGCCGGACGGTCGAGAGCTGCTCGAGTGTGTCGCGGTCGGGCGACGCGGTATCGACCAGGATGAGGTCGGGCTTGGCGTCACGCACCAGCGTCGGCAGGTAGTCGCCCTGGCCTGCACGGCCCACGACCGCGTAACCGTCGGCGGTGAGGCTCTGCGCAAGAAGCATGCCGCGCTGCTCGTCTTCGTCGACCAGCATGATGCGGAGGGGCTTGCCGGTCTCGGGGTGGTTCGGGCTGACCGGGCTCGGCGTGCGGGGGTTGCTGCTGCTCATGGCGCCTCCCCGGCGGGGCTCGCCACTGTCGTCTTGGTTGAAGGCTGCTTCACGCGGGCAACATACTGATTTGTCGCTCCCGCGGAGATCGGCTGCGGGTCGGCGAGGCGATCGCTGTCGAGGTCGGCGGCGTGGGTACGGTCTCGGCGGTCGGCGGCCATGTCAACGTCGGGACGATGAAGCCCGGCGGGTTCTAGGCGGACGGCCGCGTACTTGAGTTCCGGCTGCTTCGAGACCGCGTCGAACGCCGGGCTGGTCGACGCGTTGATGTTGGTCTGCGGGTGAAAAGTCTCGCCCCAGTGGAACGGCACAAACACCAGCCCACGGCGCACCGTGTCGGTGACTTCCACACGGGCGGTGGCCCGGCCACGCCGCCCGATGACCCACGCCCAGCTGTCGTGTTCAAGCTCAAACGCCTCGGCGTCTTCGGGGTGGACCTCGACAAATGGCTCGGACGTCTGCAGATTGAGCTCACGCACCCGGCCGGTCTTGGTGCGAGTGTGCCACTGCTGGGCGACCCGGCCGGTCGTGAGTACCAGCGGGAAGCGGGGGTTGACCGTCTCGGCGGGCGGGGCGTACTTCTGATCGACGAAGCGGGCCTTGCTGGTCGGCGTCGGAAACCGTCCTGTGGTGTATCGGCGTGCGGTGCCGGGGTGGTCCGCTGTGGGGCAGGGCCACCGCAGCGGGGCATCTTCGAGACGCTGCCGTGTCATGCCGGCCTGGTCGCAGAGCGTACCCGCGGTGAGCTTCCGGTATTCGTCCCAGACCTCGGCCGAGGTGACGAAGTCGAAGCCGTCGAAGCCCATCGCTCGGCCGATCTTCGCGAAGACCCACCAGTCGGGCTTCGCCTCGCCCGGCGGCTCGATCAGCTTCTCGCTGAACATCACCAGACGCTCACTGTTGGTCATCGTCCCGCTCTTCTCGCCCCACTGCGCGGCGGGCAGCAGCACGTCGGCGTACCGCGTCGTCTCGGTGTCAAGCATGCAGTCCTGGGCGATCACGAACTCCGCCTTCTCCAGCCCAGCGACCACGCGGTGCTTGTCCGGCATGCTCGCCACCGGGTTGGTACACACGATCCACATCGCCTTGACGTCGCCCGCGGCGGCGGCGTTGAACATCGGGACCGCGGTCATGCCCGGCTCGGGGTTGATCGTGCCCGGCTCCAGCCCCCAGCCCGCCTCGACCGCGGTGCGGTGGGCTTCGTTCGCGATCAGACGGTAGCCCGGCAGCTGGTGCGAGAGGTAGCCGACCTCACGGCCGCCCATCGCGTTGGGCTGCCCCGTGAGCGAGAACGGGCCGGCTCCGCGGCGTCCGATCGCGCCGAGCTGGAGGTGCAGGTTGATGATGGCCGAGTTCTTGTCCGTACCGCGTGAGCTCTGGTTCGCGCCCATACAGTAGAAGCTCAGCAAGCGCGGCGAGCCGGCCGCGATCAGATCAACCGCCTCTTCGACCGCCGCATCGCTGACCCCCGAAGCACGCAACAGCTCAGCCTCATCTTCCCGCTCGAGCCCAGCCTCGTACACCGCCATCCCTTCGGTGGACCGTTCGGTGTACCGCCGATCGACCTTGCCCCGCTCGAGCAGACGCTTGGCGATCAGCCGCAGCAGGGCAACATCGCCGCCGGGTGCGACCGGCAGGTGCAGGTCGGCGTACTCGGCGGTCTTGCACTTCCGCGGATCGATCACGATCACACGGGAGGTGGCCTTGAGCGCCCGACGACGGCGGACGCGGTTGAACAGCACCGGGTGGTTGGCGGCCATGTTCGCCCCGACGATCAGGAAGACGTCGGCATCGTCGATGTCGTCGTAACAGGTCGGCGGCCCGTCGGACCCGAAGGCTTTGACGTAGCCCGCCACGGCGGACGACATGCAGAGCCGGCTGTTGGTATCGGTGTGGTTGCAGCGGAGGTAGCCCTTGAACAGCTTGGTGAAGAGGTAGGACGCCTCGGTGTCGAGCTGCCCGGAGCCGTAGAGCGCTAGCGCGTCGGGGCCGTGGTCGGTATGGATGCCGAGGAGCCGACGGGCGACGTAATCGGCTGCGACGTCCCAGGTGACTTCACGCAGCGGACCGCCCCGCTGCTCACGAATCATGGGCTGACGCAGCCGGCCCGGTGCATCACCGGTGATCGATCGGAGCAGCGCACCCTTCGGGCAGAGCATCCCGTGGTTCGGCTCGGCCTCGGGGTCGGCGTGGATCGCGGTCACCCGGTCCTGCTCGACGGTCGCGTTCACGACGCAGCCAACGCCGCAGTAGGTGCATGTCGCCCGGCCGACCTTGGTGGGCTGATTAAGGACGGGCAGGCTCGGTGTCGCGCGGTCTTGGGGTGTGGCCGGGCCTGACGGGTGGGGGTTCGCGTTGTTCGGGATCGGATCGTTCAACCGTCTGTGTCTAACGCTTGGCGGGTGTGGCCCGCCTTTGGGTGCAGCGTTGCGGGGCGGGGCGTGATGGATCGGGGCCGCGACTACCAAAGCAGCAGGGTCACCGCCCGCGGCCGGTCTGCCGCTAACACCGGGATCGCTACGCCGTACTTCACGCCACCCTCGACCGCCATCCCGCGACGCTGGTCCGCCAGACCTTCGAGGTCGTGCAGCAGCACCGGCTTGCGGTCCGCCCACGCCCGACGCACCGGCCCAAACTCCGTCATCGGCCCGAGCTGCGGCGGCAACGCCTCCCAGCCCTTGAGCCCGACCGACGCCAGGCCCGTCCGCGTTAGACCCGCTTCCGGGTTCTCCGTATCCGTCGGTTCGTAGACCTCCAGCACCCGCGTCACCGGCGTTTGCTCACTGCTCAGCAGCAGCAGCACCGACCGCAGCTCGATCCCCGCGATGATGGGGATCCCGGCCCCTTCGGTCAGCCCATCGGTCTCCGCCCCGCTGGAACGCAGGAACGACACCGCCTTGCCCAGGTTGTGCATCACCCGCGGCGAGGCCTCTTCCCATACCTTACCGGGCAGCCCAGAACCCTTCGGGAAGTTCACGTACTGACTGATCGTCGCAAACCGCGACATCCCCGGGTGGAACGCGTCGGCGAGGCTCAGCTCGAACCGGCCCCTTGTGCCCGACCACAACTCGACCGCCGCCTTCGCGCCATCTTCGGCCACAAAACGCAGCGCCAGCACCGCTTTGACAGACCCTTCTTCAATGGTCGGCATGACCACCGTCGCTTCGCCCACGTCGGACTGCATCGCCGGCCGCTTCTGCTCCACCGCCACCGCGACCAGCCCGGACACCACCGCGTCCGGCCCGGTCGGGCCCATCGCATCTACCGGCCCAAACCCCAACTCCCCCGGCTTCGGCTCCCAGAGCTCGGCGCTGACCAGCAGCGGTTCCTGATTGGACGCGGTTTCGGTCGTCACGGGTGCGGGCTCCGGCGTGGGGCGGTCGTCTACTGCGGTGTGGTCTTCGGCGTGCAAGGGTGTGTCACTCGGTGTTGCGGGGGAAAGGGTCATGCGGCGTTCCGCCTTGTCGGGGTGGTGCGGCAGTGCACCGGGTGAAAACGGTCGGGGCCAAAACGATTCAGACTTCGGTCAGCACCAGCGCCGGGCCGTGCTGACCCATCGCCGCCGGTGTCGGCCCCACGGCGGCGGCCGCCGGGACGGGCTCGAGCTGGTCGGCGTCGGTCGGGGCGTTTGCAGACGGTTCGGGCAGCGGCGCGGGGGTGTCGGGGGTCTTGGGCTGCTTGTGCTTGTCAAACTTCTCGAGGAAGTCGATCAGGCAGCCCCGCAGGTCGTAGTACGCGTCGTGGGCGAGCACCTCCCGGCGGTTGCGGGGACGCTCGAACGGGATGTCGAGGATCTGTCCGACCCGGGCGTGCGGCCCGTTGGTCATCATGCAGATGCGGTCCGACATGAAGACCGCCTCGTCGACGTCATGGGTGATCAGCATGGTCGTGATCTTTTCCTGGGCGAGGATGCCGAGGATCACGTCCTGCAGGTCCATGCGTGTCAGTGAGTCGAGCCGGCCGAACGGCTCGTCGAGGAGCAGGACCTTGGGCTTGAGCGCGATGGCCCGGGCGATGCCGACGCGCTGCTGCATGCCGCCGGACATCTCGCGGGGGTACTTGTGCATCGAGTCGGCGAGGCCCACGAGGTTGAGGTAATACTCGACGACCTGCTTGCGTTCGAGCCGGGTCGCCTGGGGGTAGACCCGTTTCACGCCGAGCATGACGTTCTGGTACGCGGTCATCCACGGCAGCAGGCAGGGGGCCTGAAAGACGACCGCCCGGTCGGGGCCCGAGCCCTCGACGACCTTGCCGTCCACAACGACATCCCCGGAGGTGATCTCGTTGAGCCCGGCGACCATGGTCAGGACGGTGGACTTGCCGCATCCGGAGTGGCCGATGACGCCGATGACGTCACCTTCCTTGACGGTGAGGTTGAACCCATCGACGACCTTGATCGCGTCGCCGGTCGGGTTGGGGTAGGCCTTGACGAGGTTGACGATCTCCACATAACGCGGGTTGATCGGCCGGGTCGGGGTGTCGGGGGTTTCAACCATGGTGTGGTTCTGGCAGGGGTGACAAGTCAGGGCGGGTGTCGAGCGGGTGGGGTTAGCCAACCAGCGAGAAGTCCTTGGGGGTCAGGTCGGGCAGCGGGTATTGGGTATCGACACGCAGCTGCTTCGCTTCCTCGTTGAGGTCCATCATGAAGGAGCTCACGGTGTTGCGGAGCTTCTTGAAGTCGGGGTTGAAGCTGAGGTTGGCCCGGTCGCGGGGCCGGTCGAGCAGCACGGGGAAGGAGTCGTCGAGGGTCGCTTCGGGGCCCGGCGTGAGCGGGACGATGCGGTCGGCCATGATCGCGGCCTCGTCAACGTCGTTGGTGATCATGACGACGGTCCGCCGGTCTTCTTCCCAGATGCGGATGATCTCGTCCTGCAGCACCGACCGGGTCAATGCGTCGAGCGCCGACAGCGGCTCGTCCAGGAGCAGCACCTCGGGCTTCATCGCCAGGGTCCGGGCGAGGCTGAGGCGTTGCCGCATCCCGCCCGACAGCTCGGTGGGCTTCTTCCAGTCCGACCCGGTGAGGTTCACCATGTCGATGTACCCCATGATGTACTTCTTGCGATCGCCCCGGCTCATCTCGGGGAAGACCTTGCGGACGGCGATCTCGATGTTCTGGTACACGCTCAGCCAGGGCAGCAGCGAGTAGTTCTGGAACATGATCCCGCGGGAGGGGCCGGGCTGGGTGACGACCTGGCCCTTCATGCTGACCTCGCCGG
>JBCCOW010000005.1:0-90122 GCA_039025195.1 Planctomycetota bacterium | reverse complement strand
TTGGAGCTGCTGCCCTGGAAGGGGGGTGAGGCGGCGAAGCGAGCGTAGACGTTCTGTCGGGTGAAGAGGATGAAGCCGGTGCCGGTGGCGTCGTCGTCGACGGAGATGCCCGAGCCGGTGGTGCCGAGAGATTCGATCTGGACCTCTGATGGTGGTGCCGCGTCTTCGAGTTCGAGCACGAGCGCGGGGCGGTTGGCGGTGTTGCCGTTCTCGCTGGAGGCGAAGGCGGCGTCGCCGGCGCTGAGCGATCCGTCGCTGTCGATGACGAAGGTGACTTCCTGCCCGGCGGAGACGGCAGCGGAGACGTCGAATTCGTAGGTCTGGCCGATGACCCAGTTGCCGGTGATCTCATCGAGGAGTGTGGCTTTGGTCGGGGCGTTGGCGGGAGAAAGGTTGGTCTCGTTCCAGTTGTTGCTTCCGCCCTCGAAGACGCGGAGGCGGAGGTTGGTGCCGGCGTCGCCAGTGACGGTGACGCGGAGGGTCGCGTTGGCGATGTCTTTGTCGGGCGTGTCGGGCACATCGAACTTGAGGTACGACGTGCGGACGCGGCCGCTGGATTCGATGCGGAGCAGGGCGTCATTGAGCGCGGCGGTGTTCTGGATGTAGGCGTCGTCGACGGCGGAGAGGAGGAGCTCGTTTTCGTTCGGCGGTTCAATAGGCGGATTCGTGCCGGGGACGAAGTCGACCTCGATGTTGTCGGAGAACTTGACCCAGAGGTCGTTGCCATCGGTGGCGAAGGCGGTGCCGGTGGTGTTGCGGAGTGTGGCGAGGTTCTGCACGCGGGTCAGGCCGGAGGGCGTGACGGTCTGGGCGACGTTGACGAAGCGGACCATGGTGGAGCCGTCGCGGGGGCCGACGAGGGTGTTGTATTTGATGTCGAAGCCGTTGGAGATCACGCCGAGGCCCTCGGGGAAGTCGACGGTGTAGTCGCCGTCGTCGCGTTTCATGAGGGTGTTGGTGCCGTTGAATTGGCCGGTGCCGGGGCGGGCGGTGCCGGAGAAGCCGTCGGGCGAGGTGACGCGGAACAGGGCGTTGTTGACCGGCTCGCGCATCCGGAACATGGCGTAGAGGTCGTCGGACACACGTGCGTTCCAACCGGCGGGCAGGAAGTCGTCGTCGTTGTAGAAGAAGGGGTTGTTGGGGACGATGGTCGATCCGGCCTGTCCGCCGACGTGTGAAGTGAACGTGCCATCAGCGTCGTAGATCACCGAGGGCATGGTCTTGCCGACGGGGTCGTAGCTGAGGAAGCCTTGGGGGTTGGAGAAGCTGATGTTGTTGGCGGTGCCGTCGGCCTCGAACGAGGTGTCGCTCATGACGAAGTGGGTCAGGCGTTGGGCGGCGCCGTGAGACCGGAAGGTGTGCGCGTTGTTGGCGGTGAAGCCAGCGAAGTGGGTGTCGTCGAGTGTGTTGGCACCGTCGTAGAAGGTGTGCCCGGTGACGATGTCGCTGAGGTCGCTGTTGCCTTGGCTGTGCCCAACGTAGAGGGCGTTGGTGATGCGCTGGGTGAAGGTGATGAAGGTGCTGGTGAAGTTGTCGGCGAAGCGGTTCTCGTGGAAGTTGGCGGTGCGTCCGCGGTGGTAGATCCCGGTGGTGTGCTTGTAGGCGGTGTAGTGGTTGATCTGGGGTTCGGCGGAGGGGCGGTGTTCGTCGCCGTCGAAATTAGACTTGAGCTGAGCGCCGATGGGGACTTCGATGTCGCTGCCGCGATCGAAGTTGAGCCCGATGGGTGACGAGTGGGAGGAGTTGTGGTCGAAGGTCCAGAGGTCGGTGCGGTCGGGTCGGACGTTGGCGTATTGAGGGTCTTGGGCGGACTCGCCGATGGCCGAGTCGGGGAAGATGAACCAGAAGCCGGTGCCCTCTGAGCCGGCGGAGATGTTGCCGATCCAGATGTTGGCGGGGTTGGTCATCCAGTAGCCGGCGGAGCTGAGGAAGCGCTCGAAGTTCTGGCCGACGTGGTCATGGGTATCGACGATGAAGGGGTCGGAGAGGTTGACCTGATCGCCGACGGCACCGACCTGGTGGATGCCGAAGGTGATGTTAGAGAGGAACTGGTTGCCGGTCTCGACGGCGTCTTCCATGAAGAAGCCGTGTCCATGGATGTCGTGGAGGACGACGTCCTGGATGAGGAGGTTGTGCGTGCCGTGGACGGTGACGCCGCGGTTGTTGGAATTGGTGACGGAGACGCCCTTGAGGACGTCGCCAGTGCGGTCCCCGGCGAGGTGCCAGTGGATGGGGTATCGGCCGAGGGTGCCGGTCTGGCCAAGGCGGTCGAGCTGGACGCCCTCGACGGAGATCTGGCCGGCGGTGGGCATGATCATGATGTGTCCGCTGATGCCGCGGTGGTCGCCGGTGTTGCCGGAGTTGAACAGGGCGCGGTTGCCCCAGGCGCTGTCGGTGTCTTGGGAGGCGATGCCCTGGACCTTGACGTTCCGGCTGAGCAGGGCGACCTCTGCGCGGAGGTCGATGCTTCGGGTGCCGTTGTCGTAGAGCTCGATCTCGCCGTAGTGGCGGGTAGTCAGTGCGGCATTGAGGGTGAGGCGGGTGGTGCCGTTGCCGAGGTCGGTGACGCCGGTAATGGTGCGGACGGCTTGGTCGTCGTAGCTGCGGGTAGAGCTGGCGATGACGATCTGGTCGCCGACCTCCCAGTTGAGCTGGCCATCGGAGGCGGCGGAGTTGGTGCCGTCGTAGTTGCGCTCGATGACGTTCTCGACAACGATGGAGTTTGAGCCGACGGACGCGGTCTGGCTGAGCTTGGTGAAGCTGAGTTTTTCTTCGCCGAAGAACTGGAGGCGTCCGCCGCCGGCGGCCATGAGGAAGCCGTCGTTGTTCATGATCTGCATCGAGCCCATGGCGGTCTCGACGGTGTAGTCGGCGTTGGCGTCGGTGCCGGTGAGGGTGAGGTTGAAGCTGCCCTGGTCGTAGCGGTTGGTGGCGGTGCCGACCTGGAAGACGCCGCCGCTGTTGACGTGGACCCAGTCGGCGGTGAGGTCGAGGGTTTGGCCGGGCAGCTCGGCGACGTCGAGGGTGCCGTGTATGACGATCTGCTCGGCGATGCCGTCGGTATCGAGGGTGACCGTGGTGCCCTGGGCGATGATGGCCCGCTTGTCGGTATCGGGGACGCCGTGGCTCCAAGTGCTGCTGTCGTTCCAGCTGCCGGACTGCACGGCGGTGGTGGTGTCGGACATGACCGCGCTTTCGAAGCCCAGCCAGTTGAGGTTGTAGCCCCCGCCGACCACCTCGGCCCGGAGGATTTGCGGCCCTTGGCCGATGGCGATGTCGTTCAGGGTCAGCGTCTGCCAGTTCTGCCAGCCGCCGGTGGAGAACATGTCGAACGTGTCGAGTTCTGAGAAGTTGTTGCCGTCGCCGATGAGGAGCCGGAGCTGTCCGGGGTTGTTGGCCCCAGACGCGACGCGTGCCGAGATGTTGTATGTCCCGGCGGTGGCTCCGACGAGATACTCGAGCCACTCGCCATCGGTGGTCCAGCCGACGTTGAATCCGCCGCCGGTGTCGCTAGTCGATTGGAGGTCGACGCCGTCGCTGGGGCGGAACGCGCCGCCGTTGTTGCTCGTGTCCGTGTCGCTGTAACCGATCCCTTCGCCGCCGAGGTCGTAGTGCTCGGCTTCGATCCGGCTGCCGTCACCGATGACCCCGGCGACTCCGTTGTAGGGCGAGCCGCTTAGGAGCATCCGGGGTTCGAGTCGTTCGAAGCAGGACGTGGGTGACGCGGTTTGCCCGTGAAGAGGTGGTGCCTCGGGTATCCAACGGGGTAGCGGCTTTGAGGATCGGCGGGCCGAGCCATCGGCAGGAGGACGCGCAGACTTCTTCATGCTGAAAAGCTCCGTGCTGCTGAAATTTGGTGAACTGAATCGAGTGCTTGAGGCGAGCCGAGGCGGGTCGGGAGCACGATGGGTAATACGGCGGATGGCTAACTGTTAATTGTCAGCAATTTTGCATAAGCGACATCCTAACCGAAATGGCTTGTTAAAGACAAGGCCCTCTGCCTGGGTCTGTGGTCGGCTTGGCGGGGCTTGCCGTGGTTACGGCCGTTGCAAAGCCCAGCGTCCGGGGCCATAGTGAGATCGCGATGCCCCGGCGGCTTGGCTGACCTGTGCATCGCTCAGCGACGGGATCGCCATCGGCCGGTCTATTCGTTGTGTGTTCGGATCAGAGCGGGGGCGGCAAGACCAGCGATTTGGCAGCAACCCTCAAGGACATCGCGGAGCAGGCCGGCGTGAGCCTCACGACCGTGGGGATTGCGCTGGGCCGGACGGGCCGGATCTCGGACGCCACCCGGCAGCGGGTGCTCACCATCGCCGACGAGCTTGGCTACCGCCCCAACCGCTTGGTGCACGGCATCCAGACCGGGCGGTCGATGACGGTCGGTGTCCTGGCCCGCATGGACTCGCTGTTCAACGGGCAGATGTTCACCGGGGCTCACGATGTGCTCGCAGACGCCGACTACGCGCCGATCGTCATGTCAACGACGAGCAAGCTCAACGAGCTTAGCCGGCTGCACGCCCTGATCGATCGCCGTGTCGACGGCATCCTGATCGTGCCGTTCTTCGAGGCCATGTGGGAGCAGCACCTGCACGAAGTGATCAGCCGGGACATCCCGGTGGTGTCGCTGGACGTTGAGGTGCAGGGCCGATCGAACCACATCGATTTTGTGGGGACTGATGACATCGGGGCCGGGCGAGGCGCTGCCGAGCACTTCGCCGAGCACGGCCACCGGCGGGCGCTGATCGTGACCAGCGGCACGGCGCAGCAGCCGCCGTCGCTGCGTCGCCATGGTTTTGAGGAGGCGTTCACCGCATCGGGCGGCAGGTGTGAGGTCATTTCTGTGCCGTGGATTTCGTCGCGTGAGATCACCGATCGGGTTGGCGAAGCGTTGCGAGCGTCCGATCGGCCGACGTGCATCTTTATGACGACCGACCTGTTCGGGGATCGGGTCTACCGGGCCGCCGATCGGGTGGGTCTGCGTATCCCGAACGACCTGTCCGTGCTCGGGTTTTCGGGCAACGTGGTGGGGACGTCCCTGTCACCGCCGCTCTCGACGTTCGACCAAGACGCGTTCCGGATTGGTCGGCGGGGGGCGGAGCGGTTGCTCGAGCGGATGAGCGGCAACGGTGGTGACCAGCGGATACGGGAGGCGTTTGCGGCGGAGTGGATCGACCGGGGATCGAGCGGCCCGGCTCCGCGATAGCCGGCGGTACTCGGGGCGGCCAAAATCGCAGAATGTTGACAAGATTGTTGATCTGGCTGATGATGTCATATAACATCACTACCCATTGTGTCCTTCAATGCCAAGCGTAACCCGCTGGTTTAACCCGTCCGTGAAATCACCTCTCGTCTCCTTTCGACTTTAAGGCCCCCCAACATGCCAGGCTCTACCGAACCAGGCGTACACCGTCCCGGCCTCGCGGCAACCCGCCTCGGCATCATCAACCCCTGCCGGTTTGTCCTGTTGTGGGCATCGGGTTTGGCGTGGTCCGCTCTGTCCATGCAAGCTCACGCCCTAGCCCCTGCTGTACCCGCCTCTGTGGCGGACCGTTATCAAGCACAGATGCAACCGGATGTCTCGGACGACTTCGACCGTCTCGACCCTGACAAGTGGGAGAAGCGGGCGAGCAAGCCGCGCTCCGACGGGGCGGCCGGGAACATTAAGGCCAGCCATAACCAGCTCGCCGCCGAAGGCGAGACCCGATTCCTCAGCCTGCTATCGAGCTCGGAAGGCGAGGCGGGGCTGTCCGCACGCCATCCGCATCGCTACGGGTTCACGGTCTGCCGGTGGCGCTTGCGTGGCATCGAACTCGGCAAGAAGCACGCTGCCCACCCCGCGATCTGGAGCTTCTCCTTCAACATGGGCGTCACCCGTCAGAACCGGCCCAACGCCAACGGCAAGACGCTCGAGATCGACTGGATGGAGTACATCAAGTGGCTCCCCGTGCCCGGCTACCACGCCCGCATCCTCCCCGCAGATGGCGGCGGCTCCGACATCAAGCGCAGCCTGTACATGACCCAGAACCAGACCGACTTCGACGGCTGGCGCGTCTACGGCTACGAATACACCCCCGACTACGTCCAGCTCTGGGAACACGTCGATGGCCAGTGGCAGAAGAAGGGCGCACAGCTCCGCTTCGGCGACGCCACCGACCTCGACCACAACATCCTCGACCGCGCATACCGCTCCGACCAGTACTTCGTGCTCTCCAACATCTGGTTCTACAAGCCCGAGTACGACCTCTCGCCCGTCCGCCTAGACATCGACTACCTCCATCACTACCCCAAGAAGTGACACGAACAAGGATCGGTCTCACCACCAATGTGCGTGATGGCTGAGCTTTTACCCATGAGCAATGAACCCACCAAAGCCTTCCCCTACACCGTCACCGAGACCACCCGCAACCGCGAGCTGAGCGCCGCGATGCGGCGCAGCTTCGACCACTACCCCAACGAACGGCCCGAAGAAAACCCGCTGTTCACCAACTTCAAATACACGCCCCTCGAGGGCTTTGATTACCACGGCGGTGACGGCACGATCACCCGCCGCGACCCGTCGAAGATCCTCTTCGAGAACGGCAAGTACTACGTCTGGTACACCCGGCGGGAGACGCAGACGCCCTGCCTCGGCATGGCCGGTGCGAAAGACGCAACCGACACCGTTGCTTCGGCGGACTGGGACCTGGCGGAGGTGTGGTACGCGACCAGCGAGGACGGTTTTGTCTGGGAAGAGCAGGGCGTCGCGGTCGCACGGCCGCCGAAGCCGGAGGTGGGCTGGCGGTCGGTTTGTACGCCGGACATCCTGAAGTGGGAAGGGCGGTTCTACCTGTATTACCAGGCGTTCGTCGAGCCGAGCGGCCTGCGGGGTGACTACTGCCCGATCGGGGTGTCGCACGCTGATTCGCCGGACGGGCCCTGGACCTACGAGCCCGGCGTGGTGATCCCGACCGGTGCCGAGGGCGAGTGGGACCAGTTTGCGGTGCATGGCCCGTGCATGCTGGTGCACGACGGCAAGATCTACTGCTACTACAAGTCGGCGTTCAACCGCCCCGACCGTTTGTGGGTCGCGCTCGGCCTCGCGATCTCGGACCACCCGCTCAAGCCTTTCGAGAAGCACCCGCTTAACCCGGTGCTCAACTCGGGCCATGAGACGGCGTTCTTCCCGTTCAAGTCTGGGGTTGCGGCGCTGGTCATCCAGGACGGCAACGAGCACTACACCGTGCAATATGCCGAGGACTGGGTGAACTTCGAGATCGCTTCCATTGTGGAACTCGCCCCGATCGCGGCGAAGTTCTTCGACCCCGACGCGTTCGCGGACTCCGGCGACGGCCCGGGCGTGAGCTGGGGCATCTCCCACTTCATCAACGCGGGCAAGCCGGGGGCTCCGTATTCGATCCTTGCCCGATTCGACTGTGACCTGCGGGCAACGCCGGTCGACCCGATCCTGAAGTCGACCAAGTACCTGCACCACCCCGACGCCTATTTCGCACACCCGCTGACGCCTAACCAGCGGCAGCGCATCGCGTCGGAATCCGACGCTTACCGCCAAAGCCAGGGGTCCGTCGCGGGCAGTCAGCCGTGAGCCCAACCTTCCGTGCTCTTGTAAACCCTCATTGGAGACGCTCTATGAAACGTCATACGACAACCGGCCTGATCCTGTCAGTAGCCGCCACCCTCCTGTCGGCTTCCGCACACGGCCAGCCCAGCATCTCGCCGGATCGCCCGGTCTTGTTCTTTGAGGTCTCGTCGCATGTGGGTTTCATCACGCAGCCCAACACGAAGTACGGCGGTCCGACAATCGCCGACTTTGACAACGACGGGCGCTACGACGTCGCGGTCTTCGACCACAACCAGACCCCGGTGATGTACTTCCGTGGGCACGCCGACGGCAGCTTCACCAAGGAGAATGACATCTTCCGGGTCGCCGACATCCACGGCGTCGCACCCGGCGATTTCGACCGCGATGGCGACCTCGATGCACTGATCTCGCTGGGCGGGGGCAGCGGCACCCGTCCGCAGCCGCCTCGGCTGATGCGTAATGATGGCGAAGCCGGGTTCACCGACGTGACCAAGCCGGCAGGCATCTCGGAGATGGGGGCACGCGGACGCAGCGTCCGGTGGATCGACCTCGACCTCGACGGCCACCTCGATCTGGTGACCGTCAACGCGCCGCAGTCGGTCCGTCCGGACTGGCCACGGAACATCATGTACCGCAACCTCGGCGACGGGACGTTCGAGTACACCAAGAACGAGGCGTTCGAGAACATCAAGGCCGAGAAGTCGCTGGTCACGGATTTCGACGGCGGCCGTCGGCCCGACCTGCTGACGTTCGGCCCGCACCACGCGTTCGCGTTCTACCGTGGCCTGCCGTACATGGGCCTCGAGAATGTTTCGGCCACGGTGCTGCCCGAAGCGCTGCGTCAGGTCAACGGTGTCAACGCGGTCGCGCAGGCCGACATCGACGGCGACGGCGACATGGACTACTACCTCGCGCGGGGCAGGCTGGTCCGCGACATCGCGATGTGCGAAGACGGCTGCGATCGGCTGGACGTCAAGTTCAAGCTGTGGGAGCAGGCCACACGCGAGCTGACCTTCGAAGCGGGCAACCAGCTCCAACTGGTCGACTTCTCGATCGTCGATCGCGGGCACCGGCTGCCTGACGGGATGCCCATCTTCCTCGGGGCCGAGAAGAAGAAGATCAGCGCGCCGCAGCGGATGAAGAAGTGGGTGTGGGGCCACGAGTCCAAGGGCTTCCCTGAGACGATGGACCAGAACGGCTGGTACCTCGGCTACCTGGGCGATCGGCAGTGGAAGCTGGCGTACTTCATGGAGGCCAAGAACCTGGCGTGGACGATGGAGGGTTCCATCCGCGGGATCCATTCGTTCGAGCCCGGCTGGGAGATGCAGGACCCCCGTCTGCCGGATGTGCTCTTGCGTAACGACGGCGGCGTGTTCACGGACATCTCGTCCATGCTGCCGGGCGAGACCGCGGACATCAGTCGGGGTGTCACGCCGGGGGATTTCAACAACGACGGCCTGGTTGATTTCATGGTGTTCCGGTTCGGCGGGCTGAGCAAACGTGAGCCGGATGTCGTACTGATGAATCGCGGTGAGGCCGGATTTGAGGCCGTGACCAATCACGGGGGCAACGACCTCGGGGCCATGTCACACGGCGACATGGGCGTCGCCTTCGACTACGACTTCGACGGCGATGTCGATGTGGTCAGCGGCGACGAGGGTGGCTCTTGGAAGCTCTTCAGCAACCGCCTGCGTGAAGAGTCACCCGAACCCGGCAGCCACAACTTCCTGCTCGTGCGTGTCGACTATTCCGAGACCGGGTTCGACCCGATTGGGGCCCGGATTGTTGTGACCACCGATACCGGGAAGCAGACCACGATCGTCGGTTCTGGCGGCACCGCCTTCTCGCAGAGCCTGCTCAATACCGCCCACTTCGGACTCGGTGCCAACAGCCAGATCAAGTCGGTGCACGTGACCTGGCGTGACGGCTCGGAGGCCACGGTCTCCAGCCCGACGGCAAATGAAATGGTCGTCATCGGCAAGCCAACGCCGTAACGCTCGCCTTCACCGCCTACACAGTCGTTACCGCCTCACTCGCCGTTCGGAGCCTCTTCATGTTTCGTGTTCTCGCATTGATTCTCGCCGGTCTGACGGTTGGCCTCCCTGGGCCGACTTACGCCGAGCGTCCCAACATCGTTCTCATCTTCGCTGACGACATGGGTTACGGCTGCGCCGGGTCCTACGGTGACACCAACCTGGTGCCCGTACCCAACATCGACCGCCTCGCGGCCGAGGGCGTCCGCTTCACCGACGGCTATGTGACCGGCCCCGCCTGTGCACCCAGCCGATACGGCCTGCTGATGGGTGCCTATCAGCAACGCATCGGCGTGCAGGGGACGTGGGATGCCTTCGTCAACCTGCAGGACGGCAAGCCGCGCGATACCCCAGAGAACAACCGCGTGCCCGCCAGCCACCGCATGGTGCACCAGACGTTCTCTGCGGCCGGCTACCGCACCGCTGTCGTCGGCAAGTACAACCTCTCGAGCTACCCGAAGACGACCTTCGACGAGGGCCACTCGGTCATGATGTTTGCCGGAGACTATTTCCCGGATGAGTCGGGGTACTACGGCGGCGTCGGCTATATGCTACCGCCCGGCACTTACAAACGCATCTTCTGGGGCCCGCTCCGCGAAGGCGATGAATACCTCACCGATCGGCTTGCTCGGCAGTCTGTCGAATTCATCGAACGCGAGCACGCCAAGGGCCGGCCGTTCTTTCTATATCTCGCGTTCAATGCCCCGCACAGCCCGATGCAGGCCAAGAACGAGCACCGCGCGGTCGTCAAGCATCTCAAGACCGAGGCCACCAAGATGTACGGGGCGATGCTGTACTCGATGGACGAGAACATCGGCAAAGTCCTCGACGCGTTGGACCGACTCGGCATCGCCGACAACACGATCGTGGTTTTTGCCAGCGACAACGGCCCGTCCTTCGCCTATCGCGTCGACTGGCCCGTCGATTGGCCGCGCGAGTTGCTGGGCAGTGCGGGGCCGCTGCGGGGGCACAAGGGGATGTTCACCGAGGGCGGCATCCGCGTGCCTTACATCATCCGTTGGCCTGCGGGGCTCAAGGCTGGACAGGTCTACGAACGCCCGGTGAGCACGATGGACCTTTACCCCACTTTCGCTGCTGCGGCCGGCGTGTCGATCCCCGAGACGACGAAGCTCGACGGCGTGAACCTGCTGCCGTATCTGCGTGGCGAGGCCGAGGGCGACCCGCATGACGTGTTGTACTGGAGCATTCGCAACCGCGGCGCGGTCCGCCAGGGCGACTGGAAACTCCTCGTCGACGGCAAGCCGACGCTCTACAACCTCAGCGAAGACATCGGCGAGACGACCGACCTCCGCGATCAACACCCCGAGTTGGCTAAAGAGCTGATGCAGAAGTTTCGGGCCTTCCTCGATATGCAGCCGCCCAAGCTCTACAAGGGCAAAACGCCTTTCGACTGAGCAGCACCATGAAATATATCACCCTCGTCTTCTTGATCGCGGTCATCCATTTGGGTCTGGTCGTCGATGACGCGAGCGCTGAACCCGACCGCCCCAACGTGATCTTCATCATCGCCGACGACCTCAACGACATGATCGAGGGCTACGGCGGCCACCCCCAAGCGATCACGCCCCACCTCGCCCGCCTCGCCGCGACCGGCACGAGCTTCACCCGCGCCTACTGCACCACCCCGATCTGTGCCCCGTCCCGCGCGACCCTGATGACCGGGATCCACAGCCACCACTCCCGCAACCTGTGGTTCGACACCTGGTTCAAGAACGAGGCCCTCGCTAACTCACACACCATCCAGTCGTTCTTCAAAGCCAACGGCTACCACACCGCCGGCACCGGGAAGGTCTCGCACATCCCGCACCGCCCGTCGTGGGACGAGTGGGCCAACGACCCCAACTACGGGCCGCACGCCTGGGACGGCACGAAGCGCGTCGGCAACCCGCACATCCCCGAGCCCTTCAGCCAGGGCGGCAAGAACGACGGCGGCTTCGGCCCGATCTCGCAAGTCCCCTTCGATGGCCAAGACGGCAAGGGCTGGGTCGCGTCGCCGGGCAACACCCCGCCCCTCTGGCGCTACGTCAGCGAAGACGACCGCGACCCCACACCCGACGAGGCCAACGCCCAGTGGGCCGCCGACTTCCTCGACGCCTACCCGGAGCGAGGCATCGACAAGCCGTTCTTCCTGGCGGTCGGGCTGATCCGCCCGCACTCGCCCACGCATGCGCCGGACCGCTTCTTCGACCTGTTCCCGCTTGACGAGGTGCTGCTCCCCAAGACACAACCCAACGATATGGATGACACCGGCTTCCCCGCGGTGTTCCCGCTTGAGAAACGCGGCTACAAGATCGCCTACAACCGACTGATCCGTTCCTATCCGACTGCCGAGGAAGGCCTCAAGCGTTTCATGCAGGCCTACCTCGCCTGCATTACCGCGATGGACGAGAACGTTGGCCAGGTCCTTGATGCGCTCGAACGCAGCCCGTACCGAGACAACACGATCGTCGTTTTCACCAGCGACCATGGCATGCACCTCGGCGAGAAGCAGTACCTCTTTAAGCTCACGCTCTGGGAAGAGAGCGCCCGCGTCCCGCTGATCATCCGTGCACCGGGCGTCACCTCGCCGGGCTCTTTAGCAAGTGCTCCGGTCTCGCTGATCGACCTGTTCCCGACGCTGATCGAGCTCTGTGGCCTCGAAGGCGATACCCGCAAGTCCGACATGGGCCTGCCGCTGGATGGCCACAGCTTCAAGCCGCTGCTCAAAGACCCGGTCAATGGCACGTGGGACGGACCCGACGCGGCGTTGACGTTCCTTTACTCAGGTAGCTGGGTGAAGTCGGACGACCAGCACAACTGGTCGCTGCGTAGCCGAGACTTCCGGTACATCCGCTACCGCGACGGCGGCGAAGAGCTCTACGACCACCGTGTTGATCCTTACGAGTGGACCAACCTGACTGGCGACCCGCAGCACGCCCAGACGATCCAAGCGTTCCGCGATCGCCTCGCGGAGCAGGTCCCTGCGGAGTGGCTGCCCCGGATTAAGGGCGTTACCGACCGCTGATACACACCAAGGAGCCATCGATATGCTGATCCGCCGTCTGCTTTTGGCCTGCGCCGTTGTGCTGGTATGCACGGGTCCCGCGTATGCCGAGCGCCCCAACATCATCCTGATCTTTGCCGACGACATGGGCTACGGCTGTGCCGGGTCCTACGGCGACACCAACCTCGTCCCGATGCCCAACGTCAATCGGCTTGCGGCCGAGGGCGTCCGCTTCACCGACGGCTACGTCACCGCACCGGGCTGCGGCCCCAGCCGGTACGGCCTGCTCCTCGGGGCCTATCAGCAACGCTTCGGCGTCCAGCACAACCGCGACACCTGGAACACCATCCCAAAGTTCCCCAACGAAACACTCGACAACAACCGCATCCCCGCGACACACCTCATGATGAACCAGGCCCTGAGCCTGGGCGGTTACGCCACGGCCATGGTCGGCAAGTCCAACATGCCCTGCTACCCGCAGTCGACCTTCGACGAGACCTGGTCCCCCATGACCTTCGGTGGAGACTACTTTCCCGATGAGCACGGCAATTACGGCGGCGTCAACGATCACAACCACTCACGCGGCTTCAAGCGCATCCTCTGGGGCCCGGAACGCCCCGGTGACGAGTACCTCACCGACCGGCTTGGTCGTCAGGCGGTGAGCTTCATCGAACGCAACGCCCACCAGCCGTTCTTCCTCTACCTCGCCTTCAACGCCCCGCATAGTCCGATGCAGGCCAAGGCGGCGTACAAGTCGCGTGTCGCTCACCTCCAGACCGAGGCGACCCAGCTCTACGGCGCGATGATGATCTCGATGGACGAGAACATCGGCCGGGTGCTCGATGCGCTCGAACGCATGGGCATCGACGACAACACGATCGTCGCGTTCTCCAGCGACAACGGCCCGTCGTTCGCCTACCGCGTCGATTGGCCCGAAGACTGGCCGCGTGAGCTACTGGGCAGTGCCGGGCCATTCCGTTCGCACAAGGGCTCGTTCTATGAGGGCGGCATCCGTGTGCCGTACATCCTGCGCTGGCCGGGCAAGCTCGATGCCGGGCAGGTCTTTGAGGACCCGGTGAGCACGATGGACCTCTACCCCACGTTCGCCGCCGCGGCTGGAGTCGTCCCGCCCGACACCACCCGGCTCGACGGCGTCAACCTCCTGCCCTACCTCAGCGGTGAGAAGACCGGCCTCGCCGACCGCACGCTCTATTGGTACTGGTACGACCAGGGCTCGATGCGACGCGGCCCGTGGAAGATGGTGTCCTACGGCGAGCAGCGTGAGCTGTTCAATCTCAAAGACGACATCGGCGAGACGACCGATCTCGCAAAGCAGCACCCCGAGATTTTCAACGCGATGACGCGGGACTACGACGCCTTCCGCGCGTCGATGCCGCCGGTGCTCTTCCCACACCCGAAGCTGATGGCGTCGTACTACAAACCATGATCCATCATCGAGATTCGGCCGCGACCCAAGGCGTCCCTCGAAGCACCCCCAGCCCCACCACACAAGCGGCCGCTCCGCCAGTCACAGTAGAAGTCTTCTACGACTACGCCTGCCCCAAATGCCGAGTGCTTCACCGAGCCCTCTATCAATCTCAAGTGGATGAGCCCAACGCGTGGCACGGAATCCGCCTGATCAACACCCCCGTCTTGATCGGCCGGGGCTGCGGCGGTCCACTCCAACTCGATCGCCGCCGCTTCACCGAGAGCTGTGAACGCACACGCGTCGCACTGACCGTGCGCAGCCTCAGCAAGCCGCGTTCGATGAGTTCGATGCCTATATGATGAAGGATCTGGAGTGTCCCACGCTCGCAGAGACCACCGCATTGGCCAAGCAAGTTACGACTAGCTACGGCCATGCGTGGTCCGGAGACGATCCAGGAAGTAAATGCCTCGTCGTCAACCAACGTCGCTTTACGGAGCTCCTCGCTAACACCGGACAACGGGCTATCCCAGTGATTCAGATCGAGACTTCAAATGCCCGCCAAATTGTCGTCTCGCACAACCTGAACTTCATTTTGGACGCTGCGCGTTCAGTTCAATCCGTTGGACCTGCGGAATGAGTGTTACTGGAGACGCAGCAGCCAATTTATCCGTTTGGTGTCGCCACATTTCCTGAAAGAGGTTAGCTCAACCCAAAACAGTCCTGTGTCGCCCATTTCCCCGCCTACCTTAATCACGCGCGTCGCACTCGCTGCCCATCAGCGCCTTCAATGCCTTCAACCCGACCAGGTCCGCCTGACCGATCGGCTCCCCGCAGCGCTCCCACGACACCGCCTGCTCCAGCGTGAACGGCAGCACTGTCGTCCGACGCAACCCCGACAGCGACCCGCCCGTGCCCAACGCCTCCCCCAGATCACGTGCCAGGCTCCGGATGTACACCCCCTTCCCGCACACCACCCGAAGCTCTAACGCCGGGTACGCGTAACGCACCACCTCGATCGAGTTCACCACCACCTGCCGAGGCTCCAACTCCACCGCCTCGCCCTTCCGAGCCATCGCATAGGCGCGTTGCCCGTCGACATGCACCGCCGAATACGCCGGCGGCCGCTGCATGATCGTTCCGGTCAAATCCGCACACGCAGACTCCAACAGCTCACGCGTGGGCGGCATCTCGACCGCCACTTCCATGCGCTGCCCCTCCGCATCATCCGTCGTCGTGAACGCCGACAAATCAACACTTGCTTCGTAATGCTTCTTCCCCGCCATCAGCCGATCGATCTGTGACGTCGCCTTCCCTAGGCAGCACACCAGCACCCCCGACGCCAGCGGGTCCAGCGTCCCCGCGTGGCCCGTCTTGCAGAACCCCGCCGAGTGCCGGACCCGACGCACCACATCCATCGATGTCACCCCCACCGGCTTGTCCACCACCAGCACCCCATCCCAGAACGTCTTGTACTTCGGCCGACGCGGCATCACTCAACCTCACACACCAACTCACATCTGCCGATCCAGTAACCGATACCCCACCGCCTCCGCCACCTGCTCCACCGTGATCGCGCCGCTCCCTTCCAGGTCCGCAAGCGTCCGCGCGACCCGACGCACCTTGTCGTACGCCCTGGCCGAGAGCCTCAGTTCCTGCATCGCCGATTTCAGCAGCGACGCCGCCGCCGCGTCGAGCTCCGCCCACCGGTCCAGCTCACGCCCACTCAGCCCCGCATTGGTTTTCAGCGATCCGCCGTTCCGCGCCGCCTGCACCGCCCGAGCCTTCACGACCCGCTCGCGCAGCTCCGCCGACCCCGTCCCGCTTGCCCTGCCCCGCAGCTGCTCGTAAGGCACCGGCGGCACCTCCACATGGATGTCCACCCGATCGATTAACGGCCCGCTCAACTTCGACAAGTACCGCTCCATCGCCTTGTGCCCCACCTCGTCCGCCGGCATGTCCCCCTTCGGCGTCGGGTTCATCGCCCCCACCAGCATAAAACTCGCCGGGAACCGCACCGACCCCGATGCCCGTGCGATCGACACCTCCCCGTCCTCCAACGGCTGCCTCAACGTCTCCAACACCGCCCGCGGGAACTCCGGCATCTCATCCAGAAACAGTACCCCGTGGTGCGCCAGACTCACCTCGCCCGGCCGAGGCACCCCGCCTCCACCCACCACCGCCACCGGGCTGGCCGTGTGGTGCGGCGCCCGCACCGGCCGCGCCGTGATCAACGGCTGCCCCCGCGGCGCCTTGCCCACCGCCGAGTACACCCGCGTCACCTCCAACGCCTCATCCCGCGACAACGGCGGCAAAATCCCCGGTAGCGCCTTGGCACACATCGACTTCCCCGTCCCCGCCGGCCCCACCATGATGACATTGTGCCCTCCCGCCGCGGCCACCATCAACGCCCGCTTTACCCCTTCCTGCCCCCGGATATCTGCGAAGTCGATCGCCCCACCCACCAAACCCGTACCGTCTCCACGACCGGCTTCATACTCCGACGGCGGCATCGGCTCCAACTCCAGCACCCCATTCAAAAACCCGACCACCGTCGCCAGCGAGCCCGCCGCATACACATCGATCCCCTCCACCGCCGACGCCTCCCCCGCGTTCTCGCTCGGCACCACCACCCCGTCCATCCCCATCCGCTTCGCCAGCAGCGTCAGGTTGATCACCCCTGCGATCGGCCGCACCCTGCCGTCCAGCGCCAGCTCCCCCGCCACCAGCAACCGCTTGTGCGCGTTACCCGTTACGATCCCCCCCGCCAGCAACAACCCCACTGCGATCGGCAGGTCATAGATCGGCCCCTCCTTCCGAACATCCCCCGGTGCCAGACTCACCAACAACCTTGCCATCGGGAACGGATACCCCGAGTTCACGATCGCCGACCGCACCCGCTCCAACGACTCCTTTACCGCCGCGTCCGGCAGCCCCACGATCGTCGTCTTCGGCAGCCCGCTCTCGCTGACATCCACCTCCACCTCACAAGCGAGGGGCTCTATGCCTTGCAAAACAAAACTGTGGACCTGAGCTAGCACCCCAGGAAGATAGCCTAGTTGCACCCAAATAGCCCACGAAACTACGCGCTGTCGAAGAAAGCCTTTTGCGCGGACCGCAGATATCTCTGGATGAAGGCGAGGAGTACCATGCATTCTACGGCAGGGCCTAATAAAACCGGACCCAACACAGAATTACCGGTCTCCAAAAACGAGTTTTACTCAGCCATCCCTAGAAATGCCCGACCGACCGCGCCGGAGCAGCACTGGCATACCAAGCCCAAGCAGGCCAAGCGATGCAGGTTCGGGGATGGCAGCCTCAATCACTAGCGTTGCGCGATTCATAGTGACGAAACTCACCCTGCCCGACCAGGTACCACTTACCTTGAAGCTCCCATCTGGTGGATCGATCCGTTCTGACGCACTCAAAGAAATGGAAAAGGCATTATCTGAATTCAATGGGTATCCAATCGAAGCCCAATCGAATGGAGCGGCACCCGTACTTTCTAACGACACAGTACTTCCGAGATCTTGGCCACTATCAGTGATGAAACTGATCTATGCACCACCATCATCATCTGTAATGTCGACAAAAAACGTCGCACTTAAAATATCGTCCGACACCAACCCTGTCGGTAATGCGGATGTGAAAGTAAAGTCAAGTGCACCTGCTCCGTAGGCTACAGTCACGCCATTTATGGTCACATCACGCTGACCTGTCCCCACGGTTCTTCAGCCCACCATGCCTCCTGGGCCGGCGGACGATCGCCCAACGCCGAGCGTGGGCGGACCGTGTTGTATTGAAGCCGCCAACGCTCGATCAACACCTCCGCTTTGTACAGCGTCTCGAACACCTCTGGTTCCAGCAGCTCGTCCGCCAGCTTGCCGTTGAGGCTCTCGATGTAGCCGTTTTCCCACGGGCTGCCCTGCGTGATATCCAGCGTCTTGCCCCCACCCGCTTGAGCCAACACCGCACCGCCTTCGCCGTGAACGCGCTGCCGTTGTCCGGCCGGGGGTGATCCGAACTTCGCAACGAATGGACGCACAGCGTCTTTGATTTTGCTGCATTCACGGGCCGGCCGGCCTGCGGCATCGACGTAATACGCCTCGCAGTGCCACCAGAAGGCAACGAATAACTCGTTCACATCGATGAGGGCGTGATCGGGCGTTGCCCCGCTCGAACTGGATGCCGGTGTTTGCCGGTGGTTGGAAGGCCACTCGGCCACCACCTGTTCGTAGCGCCGACGGCTGTCATCGGTGCCGTGCAGGCCGAGGTAGAGGTCTTTGCCGCCGAGGGTCACGACGGCCCGGCCAGATGCTTTGTGGAGGCGGTAAGAATGGACGCGAGGACGGGGATTGGGCATGAGAGGCTCCAGGACTTGGAGCCGAATCCGAAAGGCTACCGGGTTGGGCTCGGGTTTCTGGCCTCTCTGCCGGACATCGGCAGGTACGCTAAGCCACGTTCGGATCGAAGTTTACTTCAAAGCGGGCGAAGAGACTCGAACTCTCAACATTAAGCTTGGAAGCGGCTACGGGCATCCAGCGACTTTGACCAGAAGATGCTCTTCCTTGGCAATTTAGCCCAGCTCACCGTTTTCGCAAACCGTCTCGCTCTTTCGCGTTCTAACGCACGGGATCGCGGTAGTCCAGCAACAAGTCCGGTACAGATCGGTACACCTTGACCTACCTCGCCAGTTCATGAGGCGGTGCACTTGGATGCCTACGCGACCTGTCGCCGTCGGGACGCATTTCAGAGGCACACCGGAAGGGCGTCTGATTCTGGCGGATGTACTTGGGCTGGCTCTGAATTCAGGACCACACGGAAACGATGCCGGCCCGTTTGGGTCCCGGGCGAGTAAAGACGGATGAGCCAGACTCCAGGATTCGGGGATTCCTGTGGCTGACGTTGGCCGTCGAGTAGTTGGACATCGAATGGGGTTGCCAGAGGGCATCCGTTGTGCAGCCAGACCGATCTGCCTGCTTTGGTCAGACACAGCGTGCGAGGCGAAACACGGGTGACGACGGCATCCGTCAGCCAGGCCCACGCGACGTTTTGATCACCCGGTACCCCGGCCAGTTCGTCGTCGATGACCACGGTTCGTGGGCCGGGCAGCCGAACCGTCCTCGACACGCCGGTGGCCGAGCTCTTGTAGACCGGCGAAAGGTCGAGCACGGCGAACGGCTCGGGGTCAAGGCCTGTGTGGGTGATCTCGGCTTTGGCGTTCGCGTCTTGGTTCTGGCCATCGATGGTGAGGGTGTTGTGCGTTCGGTTGCTGTAGCGCAAGAGCGACCAGCGCGGGCTGTCCTGGGTCATGTCCCAGAGGCTTTGGCCGGTCGGCTTGAAGGCCGATTCGATTTGCACATAGCTCTCGCCGCCCAGGTCGATCGCCCAGCGTTGGCCGAGCAGGTCCACGACGAAGCTGCCGCTGTCCATGTGGGCGTGGCTTTCCTGGGCGCTACCGCCCTTGATCGCGACGTAGGCAGCGTCCAGGTCGTCTGCGTCTTCGCTGCCGCGGAGGATGGCCAGCGGCACACCGCCTTGCCCTCGCCAAGCACGCGGCAACGCCGTCACAGCCGCCCCCTTCTCCCGCTCGACGGGCCAGACCAGTGCCAGCGGCATCAGCCACGACTGAACGGGTGAGGCCAGGTCTTCCCGGAGGTGTGCATCGAGCCGGCCGATCTGCCGGAATACCCCACGGGCCAGCTCTGGCGTTTCGCTGACCCGCGCGAACCAGAGCAAAGCGGGTTCGAGCCGGTTTTGGCCGAAGCTATCCGCGAACGCCCACCACTGGCCCGAAGGGCCTTCAAGCATCCCGCGGACGACCGCACTTCTTCGCAAGGGGTCGGGCATCAGTTGATCCGGATCGATCCCGTGGGCCGTCTCGAGCGCCGAGAACATCAGCGCGTTGTAGGTTGCCCCATAGCTCCAGTAACCGGCCCCTTCGACACAGATACCGTCCGGGGCGTAGGCCGCCATCCCGTGGACGATCGAAGTCCGGGCCCGTTTCAAGGCCTGCTCGGCCAGCTCGGGTTCGTGCTCTTCGAGGATCAACGCTGCCAGCGTCGCTCCGCCGCAGCAGACTTGGTTCCAGTTGTTCTCGCGGGTCCAGCACCAGTGATCGGCGGGCATCCGTTCTAGCCCCTTGTCGCGCAGGGCGGTAAGCAGCGTCCGCCGGTCTGCCGGGCTCAGCGTGTCATACAGCCAGTCGTAACCCAGCGCGACCGCGGTGCAGAGCTCCGCCGTATCGAGCAGGTGAAGCGGACCCCAGTCGGGGTAGGCCGTGGAATGGAGGAGTTCCCGTCGCGCGCGGTGCGCGAAGCGGGCATCCTCGGTGAGTTGGAACGCTTGGGCCAGCACAAGCGTCCGCATGAGCACGAACCTCGCCGGGGTGAGCAGTCGTCCGCTGTCGTCAAGCTCGTAGGCCTGAGGGGGTTCGGTGAGGAGCCGATCGGCCTCGCCGAGCAGCCAGTCGCGCAGGGGTCCTAGGCGCCGGTCGTTCAGGACGCGCTCGCGGTAGGCGGGCCATCCGCCATGTTCGATCAGCAGGCGGGGTCGGCGCGGGCGTGCGAGGGTCTTGGGTGCTTTGGGCTGCTGCGGCCGCGGCATTGACCGGGTCGCCGGACCCAGCTTGACCAGGCCCGGAGCCGGTCCGGTGGTAATCGGGGGCCGGGCTTGGGGCTGTGCCGTGCTGGCTCTTGCAGGGGAGGTCTTGGGGGTGGGCGTCTTGACGGGTCGTGACATCTTGGGCTCGCGGTTGTAATCAATCCGTCGCCGGAGCGGGGTGCCGCCACGTGCCGTAGCAGCCAGTTCCGAACCACGCTTCGCGCGTCACCGGGTGGACCCGCACGATGAAGGCCTCCCGGCCGCCGTCGAGGCCGATCTCGCTCAATGGCTCTTGGCGGGTGAGCACCTCCCAGGTCTCGCCGCCGTCGAGCGAACGTAGGGCCGAGGCGTTGACCGAGTAGATGTCCTTGTTCTGCGCGGCATAGACAATCTGGGGTTGCTGCGGATCGATGGCGACCGAGTGGACGCGCCGGTTCCCGAACTGATCGCGGGGCGGATCGAGCCGTTGCGTGGGGCTGCTGTCATCGAGCCGGCTCCGGTAGAGCTGGCCGCCGGCGGTCAGATAGACCACTCGATTCTGCGGGTCATAGGCGGCGTCGCCCGGTCGCCCCTTCGCCGTCGCCACGACCCGCCACGTGAGGCCATGGTCATCGGAGAGCACCGCCCGTGCTTCACCGGTCGCGTGGTCGTAGTCCGTGCCGACGAGTGTGTAGTCCGGCCCGAGCGTGACGTTGCGGACGCCGTCGCAGCCGTCCATGAGCGACCAAGTTTCTCCCGCGTCGTCCGAACGGAACGGGCCGAAGAACCACACGTCCGGCGCATCCGGGCAGGCGAACGTCGATTGATGCCCAAACGGGACATCGGCGTCTGGCTTGTTCCAGTTGGCGCGGTCGAAGGCGATCTCGTGCCGGCGTTCCCAGGTCTCACCGCCATCGCGAGAGATGTTCAGCCGGCGTGGCCCGCCCCACTTCTGGCTATCGCCGGCGATCAAGACCTCGGGCGTCACAGCGTGGGCCCCGTATGTGAAGCCGCCCCATTCGTGTCCGCTGACCGAGACATAGCGCCAGGTGTGCCCGCCGTTCTGCGTGATCGCGCCCGAGTAGTCCTGCGAGCCGAGAAATAACAGGTCGGGCTGCTTGGGGTTAAAGATCCACCGCGAGCTGACGAGGTTGCCTACGAACCCGGTTGCGGACCAAGCGAAGGTCTTACCTCCATCGGTGCTTCGTGTCGGCCAGTCGCCGCCGGTCGAATGGATCACGTTGGGATCGGTGGGATGCCATGCAAAGACGCCCTGCCGCTCGTTGCGGCGGAAGAAGGCCTTGGTGTTGTCGTGCTGTGCGGTGTGCCACGTCGCGCCGGCATCATGGCTGACGTGCCACGTCCAGTTCCAACCGTTGAGGTCACGTCGCCAGAGGATCAGCCGGTCCGGGTCGGCGGGGCTGACCTCGATGCCCTGTAAGCGATAGCCGTCTTTCGCTAGCGCATCGGAAGCGGCGTCGTGGCGTGCGAAGGTCCGTCCGCCGTCGTCGGAGCGATAGATGTTTTCGGCGTCGGTCAGCCAAACGGTCTGCGGTTGCTTCGGGCTCAGGTCCAGCCCGGTGAACTTGCCATCCTTGAGCTTCTGCCAGGTCGCGCCGCGGTCTTCACTGACGTAGTAGCCCTCGAGGCCATGGGTGAGCAACCGGCCGGCCTGGGTGGGGTCGATGCGGAGGGTGCCGCCGGCGACCTCCGCGGTGTTGGGCAGTCGGCTCCAGGAACGCCCGCCGTCTGCCGAGCGATAAAACGCTGGGTCCGGCTCGATGTGACCAAACCCGGGGTTCTCAATCGCGTTGCGCGACCAGTAGACATCCCGCGTCACGCCCGCTTCATCGTCACGCGTTGAGGGGTCGAAGGCCACTTGGTCGCGGATGTCGCGGATCCCACACATCTCGATCGGCAGCACGTGTTCCCAAGACGCGGCGCGATTCTCGGTTAGGTAGACACCGTGCCGGCCGCTGGGCATCGAGTTGACGCCGATGACAATGGCACGGTGCGAGAAGTGTGGGTCCATCGACACCCCGGACGCCCCGCGTGGTGTGAACCCGACGTTCGCAGGCTCCCAGGTCTTGCCGCCATCGACGCTCCGCAGCATGCCCGCGACGTCGATGCCGTAGATCAGGAACTGCCCGTCGGTGTGGTCGATCGCCAAGGACTGGATCCACTGGCCGCCCTCGCCGCCGTAAGACTCCCCCGCGTCACGGATCGCCTGGCTGATCAGCGGCACCGGCTGCCAGCCCGAGGGGTCCGCCTTGGGGTGGGTGAGGTGCACGGACGTATCAGGCGCTTCGGCCGTGGCTAACGGGCCGGGCAGGGTGAAGGCGGCAAAGGTCATGGCCGAGGCTGCGGTGGCTTGTGTGATCTTTTGCATCGTTACCGATTCAAGATGATTGGATCGACGGAATCGAAATATCCGAAAACCTTCGTTTAAGCAGGGGGGTTTTCTATTGAACATCTACCACGAGGTTGCGGACCGTGATGTCCCCATCGCCGGCGGAACCGGCATGCCCGTCCGCGTAGAGCCAGTTGGCGCTGTCGCCGGTGTGGCGCCAGCGGGGCTGGTTCCAGCCAGGCGTGCCGCTGATGCCGGCCGGGTCGATGTTGAGGCCGAAGCCGATCGACTCATCAAGCACGCCCCGCGTGGTCCAGTACGGCCGCTTGTAGCTGGTGAACCAGAAGCTGTAGTTGACGGTTCCCTGGCTGGTGAAGGCGACGGGCTCGACGAACCACGACGAGCCGCCGTAGCGGAATGCGGCCGAGCCGACCTGCGAGGTGTTGATCGCACCATCGGCGGCGAGGAACGTATCGGAGGGTGCTTTCAAGAAGTCGGACTGGTATGGCACCGGGTCGGAAGTGCCGGGGCTGTCGGCCATCGGGTCGTTTCCCCGGGTGATATTGGGCATTAGCACCGGATGGACGCCGTAGTGGTTGCGAGCGTTGGGCGAGTCGATCTCGACGGCGGGGCAGAGGAACGCCTCGCTGCGGATTTCGTCGGCGTAGGTATCCCCGCCGGGGCCGATATAGGCGGACAGCAGGATGGGCCAGTCGGTGCCGATGCTGGGGTTGGTGTTGAACAGTTCGCCGATCGCGAGGCGGTTGAAGTCGGACTCGTAGCCGATCGCGGCGATCCCGATCTGGCGCTGGTTCGACAAGCACTGGGCGGACTTCGCGGTCTCGCGTGCTGCGCCAAGCGCGGGCAGCAGCAGTGCGATCAGCAGTGCGATGATCGAAATCACCACGAGCAGTTCGATCAGCGTGAAGGCATGCCGGTGAGTCGAGGGTCTGCGGTGTCGGGTGATGTGGCGTATTCGCATAGCACACTCCAACGGGAACGGTTTCATGGCGGGAGGTCGAGATACCTCGCGGGGTGGTTCGGCTTGGCTACGCGCTTGACGGCGGGTCACTGCTGGGGCTTATCGACCGAGATGGTGAAGTTGTCGAGCTCGGCGTACCCGGTGTGCAGGCCGTAGACGCCGAAGGCTTCGATGGGTCCGTCGGGTAGCTCGGACATGGTGGCCTCGGCGTCGATCGACAGGTTGGCGGGGTTGAGGTGCCGCCACTTCTGATCGGCGATCGCGACTTTGACGTTGAGGTAGCCGACATAGTTTCGGTCGGTCACGACCCAGGTCGGGCCGATCTTCAGAGCAAGCCTGAAGCCGCCGGTCTTGCCTTGGTTGTTCTGGAACCACGAAACGGAAGTCAGCTTGGTAGAGGCTTCCAGGTCGAACTCGCTGGTGTGGTACAGCGTCGGGTTGGGCCAGAACGTGCCGCCGTTCCAATTCACGAGCATGCCGGTGTCGGGTGCGTCCTCCGCCACGTCGGCAGCGACCGCTTCAAGGGGCCCGGGCTGGCTTGCCTTGGGCCGCATCAGCTCGGAGTAGCCCGCCGCCCCGCGGTGGACGCGCTTGTCACCGGCGGAGTAGACCCACGCTTGCCAGCCGGCGTCGGTCAGCTTCAATGACTGCCCTTCCGCGATCGGAAAAGTCTCGCGGTAAACGACCTCCTCGGGTTGTCCTGCTTGAACAAGACCAGAGGGAATCACGGCCGCGGCAAGCGAGCAAGCCCACAGACGGTTTAAGCGGATCAAACCCAAGACGGTGCACTCCCAAAGTAGAAGATCAATGGGCGGGTGGCGAAGTCAAGCGAAATCACACAGCGGCATTCAGACGCAGCGACTCAACAGGTAAAACCGTTGACGCCCGCTTGGCGGCAGTCGGATTCAGCTTCGGCGACGCCGCATGACGATCAGCACGGCTCCCGCAGTGGCAAGCGCCAGCGATCCGGGTTCCGGGATAGCGGTGACCGAGAAGTTATCGAACGAGCCGACCAGCTCGCCGTTGCCGCCGGTGGTGGTGCGGGTGCGGTAGCCGAAGGCGTCGCCGGTCAGCCCAGTGGCGTCGGTCCCGCTAATGGAGAAGCTGTCGCTGCCCTGGGTCAGGGTCAACTCGATATCGATTGATCCGGGGGCGGCGCCGGGAACGAAGCTGGCCGAGAGGCTAAAGGGGTCCGTCTCGACGAAGTTGAACGATCCGGGCAGGTCGGCAGCAACGCTGATCCCACCATCGCCGCTGATTTCGAGGATACGGATACCCGTGTCTGCGGTCGTCCCGAGGCCGGTGATGTCCAAAAGGTAGAACGCTCCCGTGCTGACGCCGCTGTTGGTGCCGTAGGCCGCGAAGCCCACACTACCGTTGAATGTCGAAAACTCGGCGTCGGTTGACATCGTGATCCCCGGGGCGCCGTCGGCGTTGGTCAGGTCAACCGTGCTGTTCCGCACTAAGCCGGCACCGCTGATCGACATGTCGTACGTCCCGTCCACGCCATTGGCGGTGTAGGCGCCGGAGGCCGAAAAACCGTTGGCCACACCGTCATCAAAGTCTTCGGTGAAGGGCACCACAGCTGCAGATGCGGGAAGTGCGAGGGCTAGGAGCGAAGTAGCGAAAACGCCACGGGTCAGGTGTTGCGAGCTGAGGAAGCGGGCCATAGACGTGTTTCTCCTGGGATGGCGGGTGAGATCGAGGCGGGATTAGATCGAACAGACGGATACTCCGAACACTCAAGACTATCCCTCTTCCGGCCTGAGACAATCCGTTCTAGCGCACTTGAATTATCACTTTGCGCAAGATCACGTAGACTTCGGGTTACCATGCGCTACACACACCGCGTCGGCCTCTACATTTATCCGTGGCATCCGTATGTCCGCGATTTTCTGGGCGGGGTGCGTGAAGCCGCTTCGGGGCGGGCCTGGGAGCTGTATTCACCGTGGGCGGGGATGGACCCGTGGCCGGACCCGCGCGACCTGAAACTCGCGGGGTTGATCGCCGGTACCGTTCCGAAGCAGCGGCACAGCCCGGTCTGCGACGGCATCGCCCTCGTTCGGATCGGCACGACGATGTCGCCCGAGCCGCCGGTGGATGTGACTTGGGACGATCGGAAGATCGGTGCGCTCGCGGCAGAGCACCTCTTGGACCAGGGGCATCGGACGCTGTGCGTGTGGCATGAACTGGATTACGTGTACCAGCAGGAGCGGGTGGAGGGGTTCTGTGAGGCAGTGCGGTCGGCGGGTCTGCCCGTTCTGACAGTGACGCCCAAGGCGGAATCGGCCGAGGACCGCACCGCGTGGCTGCGGAAGTTGCCCTCGCCGTGTGCGTTGTTCTGTGTGTCGGACCGGATCGGGCACGAGCTGATCCGTCTGGCGGAGCGGGTGGGTCGACGGGTGCCCGAATCGTTGGCGGTCGTGGGTGCGGGCAATGATGAGGACTACTGCGAGTTGGCCGCGCCCGCGATGAGCAGCGTGGCGCTGCCGGGGCGGCAGGCCGGACGCCGGGCCGTGGAGGTGCTCGCGGGTCTTCTGGACGGTGGCCCTGCGAAGGAGCAGGTCCGTGTCCCGCCGACGTATGTCGCGGTGCGCCGCAGCTCAGACCTGCTCGCCATCGATGATCTTGAAGTTCTGCGAGCGTTGAAGCTGATCCGTGACCAAGCGATCACCGGGCTCACCGCGAGCCAGGTCCATGAGCAAGCCAGCGTGAGCCGGCGGAGCCTCGAACTGCGTTTCCGCCGCACCCTAGGCCGAACCCTCGGCCAGGAGATTGTCCGTGTCCGTCACAGCGAAGCCCGGCGGCTGCTCACGCAGAGCCGGGTGAGCATCGCCGACGTGGCCGAGCAGTGCGGCTTCAGCACCCCTCAACGCTTCACCGCCGCCTTTGCGCAGGTGGAGGGCTGTAGCCCCAGTGAGTTCCGGAGTCGGGTTGGCCGCTGAGATCAAGGCGATGCTGATCGCAACGCTTCACGTGTATGTCTGGGTAGAAATTTGTCGTGGGGAGCTCGCCATATCAGGCGGCTCGTTGTATATAACCCCGCGTCCCCATCCGTGGTCGGGCCTACCGTGGACGGCACCCGAACTTGCTAATCCCCTTGAGCTTCACCCAAAAGGCACGCGATGTTTAAATCCGATGCAGCACCCCAACGTGATCTGAAAACCCAAACCATGTCTGCCGATCTGGCGATCGTAGGTGGTGGTTTGGCAGGTACTTGCGGGGCGATCGCCGCGGCCCGCGCGGGGCTCGATGTCGTGCTTATCCAGGACCGTCCCGTGCTTGGCGGCAACGCGTCGAGCGAGGTCCGTCTCTGGGTGCTTGGCGCGACGAGCCATATGGGCAACAACAATCGATGGGCCCGCGAAGGCGGTGTGGTCGACGAGTTGCTCGTCGAGAACCTATACCGCAACCCAGAAGGTAACGGGGTGATCTTCGACACGATCTTGCTGGAAAAGTGCGTTGAAGAACCGCGTCTCACGCTGCTGCTTAACACCGCGATCTTCGAAGCCAGCAAGTCCGACCCCGCCACGATCGCTTCCGTGCTGGGGTTCTGCTCGCAGAACAGCACGCTGTATGAGGTGCGTGCGCCGCTGTTCTGTGATGCTTCCGGGGACGGTGTCCTCGGGTTCCTCGCAGGGGCCGCATTCCGGATGGGAGCCGAGGCGGCGGCCGAGTTTGGTGAAGGGTTTGCGCCCGATGAAGGCTACGGTGAACTGCTGGGCCACTCGATGTATTTCTACAGCAAGGACGTGGGCCATCCCGTCGCGTTCGTCCCGCCAAGCTACGCCCTGCGCGACATCACCAAGATCCCGTGTTTCCGTAGTTTCAACACCCAAGAGTTCGGCTGTCGCTTGTGGTGGATCGAGTACGGCGGCCGACTAGATACGGTCCACGACACGGAAGCCATCAAGTGGGAGCTGTGGAAAGTCATCTACGGCGTGTGGGACCACATCAAGAACTCAGGCGAGTTCCCGGACGCCGAAAACCTCACGCTTGAGTGGGTCGGCCAGGTGCCAGGTAAGCGCGAGTCGCGCCGCTTCGAGGGCGATTACATGATCACTCAGCCCGACGTGATCGAGCAGCGTGTCTTCCCCGACACCGTCAGCTTCGGTGGATGGGCGATCGACCTGCACCCGGCCGACGGTGTGTTCAGCGAGAAGCCGGGCTGTACACAGTGGCACAGCAAGGGCGTCTACGGCATCCCTTATCGCTGCATGTACAGCCGGAACGTCCGCAACCTGTTCCTGGCGGGTCGGATCATCTCGGCTTCACACGTCGCGTTCGGTTCGACTCGGGTGATGGGAACCTGTGCTCACGGCGCGCAGGCCGTTGCCTTGGCGGCAGCCCTCTGCCGTGAAGACGACTGTCTCCCTGCCGAGGTTGCAGAGCCGTCGAGGATGGCCCGCCTTCAGTGCCGCTTGCACCGCACCGGTCAATTCATGCCCAGCGTTGAGGTGACCGACCCCGATGACCTGTCGGCTCGCGCGAAGGTTGCTGCCAGCAGCACACTACGGCTCACCCAGCTCAGCCCAGGGCGTCATACGGTCCCACTGGATCACGGCCGTGCGATGCTCCTACCGGTCACGTCGGGCCAGGTGCCGGCGGTAAGTCTCGCCGTGATTGCTCACCGGCCGACCGACCTCGTTGCCGAGCTTTACGGCTCACGAAAACCCGGCAATTTCACCCCCGATGTGTTGCTCGGTACCACAACCATCGATTGCGACCCCGCCGACCAGGACGGCAGCGGTTCGGATCCGACTTGGGTGACGCTCGCATTCCCTGTCGAGGTCGACCGCCCGCGGTATGTGATGGTTTGTCTTAGGGCCAACCCCGACGTCGAGATCGTCACCAGCGAGCAGCGGCTCACCGGCGTGCTATCGCTGATCCATAAGGCGAATGATGCGGTGTCCAAAGGGGGTGCCGAGCAGACTCCGCCGGAGGACATCGGCGTCGAACGCTTCCCATTCTGGATCCCCGAACGCCGGCCCGGCGGGCATAACTTCGCGACACGGGTCGAGCCCGGTTTGGCGGTGTTTGGTCCGGAGCAGGTGCAGTCCGGCGACGACCGACCGGTCAACGGGCCGAACGCCTGGGTCGCCGACTTCGACGATGCCGAGCCCTGGATCGAGCTCTCATGGGATACGCCCCAGACGTTGAGTTCGGTGCGCGTCGCGTTCGATCCCGATTATGACCACCCGATGGAGTCGGCGCTGCTTGGCCACCCGGAGCGGGTCGTGCCTTTCTGTGTCCGCGAGGCCCGCCTCACCGACGACGCAGGCCAGGTCCTTGCCGAGCTCCACGACAACCACCAGACCTACTGGGATATCAAGCTTGCACACCCCATCACCACCCGCAGCCTGCGGCTGACCTGCCAACGCCCGGGTGATCACGTGCCGGCCGCGGTGTTCCGGATCCGCTGTTTCGCTGAATGACGCCACGCGTGGACTTCCACATGGCCAGCTACCGACTATAACTCGCTCAGCGATGCGGTATGCAGAGTGTGCATCTGTTCGCCACTCAGTGTCCGGTCAAAGACAGCCAAGGCGGCCAAGGCTCCGCCCAGCGGTTCGCTTCCGGCCTTCCCGCGCACCTCTCGCGCGCCAACCACAAACGGGGACCCGCCGCCAGGCTTGGAAGCCGTGTGCTGGGCCGGGTCGTACCTGAAGACCCCACGCCCGTGGTAGTAGGGGTTCATGCCCCGGTCCCCGCCGTTTGGGCCTTCGCTGGTGAAGTATGGGTCGTCCCGCTTGTCGGTTGCTTCGTCGTCACGCCAAGGCTCCGCGACACCATTCACATAGGCCGAGATATAGCGGGCGTCGTAGGTCATCCCCACGCTGCACCACCGCCCGACCGGGTAGGGGGCGCGTGTCGCTGCGTAATCGGCACACCACGGGAGCATGGAGCCGTCGCTCCGCCGTGTGGCTCCGCCTTCGCTGGAGACGTGCGGGGTCACCCGCTTCGGGCCGCCGTACCAAGGCATGTCTAGCAGCAGCGCGTACTGCCGCTTCCCCGAATCGTCGCCCTGTCCTAGGCCCTCGTTCCACATCCCAGCGACCGTTCCTCCTCGGAGGTCGTACGAGTCGATCCGCACCACCGCAAAGATCGACAGCGTTGCGTTGGGCCCGGCCATGTTAAGCGCGCCCGTCTTTTCGTGAGCGATCTGCAGGTGCGACCCCGCGTCGAAGCGCACTGCGTGTCCTCCGATCGGTGCGCCGTCAATCCGTGGCACTGCGCCGCCGACCTCGAACAGATCAAAACGCCCGCGCCCCGCCACAGAGCGCCTCGGCGTGCCCGGCGGCTCACTGAACGTCCAGCACGCAACCAGGCCCGCCATGCGTTCGGCGTGCCTGACGAAGTCGCTTTCGCAACCCGACATCAGCGGCCGTACTCATCGTGGTCTTGTCATTCATCGATTATCTTCTCAGATCCAAAGAAGCGGTCTGCGGTCAGGCTCCGGTGGGTATGCCCGGAAAACATACTCGGACGTCGAGCCTTCGGAAACCCGGCTCAAGCCATACGTCCACGCCGCTCTTGGCAATGGTCGGGGTACAGATCCAGTAGGCCTAGGACGGGTATTGAGGCCGGTTCACCCCCACGTCGTGTCCGAGACTCGATCACGAGTGCTGGGATCACGCGAGCTGTGTCGGAAGGGAAAACAGGGGGCACGAAGACGCTTTTGCGGCACCGAGTTCGGAACGATCCTACTCCATAAATCTCAATAATGGCGCAAAAGCAACACGTTTAAGCCGATTCAGGTTGATTCGACTGAAGATTCCGGTATTCGTTCGGAACGTTCCGCATCACTTCCGCCTCTCTTCGAGACTTCAAGTCATGGCCAAGCTTTTCCGCCTCGTATCGCCGGGTTCTGCGTTACGCGGGAGCTCCCTCAAGAGGCTTGGTGTGACCTTGCCGGTACCGGTCTTTGGTCCTCTCGCCTGCCTGTTGGCGGTTGAGAGCGGTGGGCTCGCCTTGGCCGAACCCACGGGTGGGCACCGTGTTGAGGCCGAGTCCCCTAAGCCGCCGAGTGATAGCCGGGTGGTCGACATCGAAGATGGCCGCGCCGTCACCAGTGACCGGGACTGGGAGCCCGTCCTGGTGACGAAGCACCTGGGCAACTGGGCCGGCAAAGCTAAAGTCTGGATCCGCCACCAGGGTGGTCCGGTCAACCTCAAGGCCGTCGTCGAGGGCAAGCAAGCCGAGCTTACATGGGTCTGGGCGACCCCAGACAAGATGACTTGGAACAGCTTCGGGGTCTTCGAACGGGAAAGCCTGGGTTCGGGCGTCGTCGTGATTCGTGGCAATAAAGGCCCGGTCACGGTTGACGCGATAGTCTTCGAGCCCATCAAGGCGGAATGGGGGCTTCAGCCAAGACCGGCTAACACCCCTGTCACTCAGGCACCGGTGGGCGTCAGCGTGACCGACTTGCCGCCGGAGCAGCCGGACGCGGAAACCCCGGCACTTGATGTCTCCTTGTTCGTCGACTGGAACCGACCGGTCGGTGCACTCACTGCTGATCATTGGGCGGTCAATGACTATTCGGTGGTGAAGAGCGATCTGGCAGGGCAGCCGGCATTCAACGCGTACATGGCCGCCCTCAAGCCCTCGGTCGTCCGTATCCACTGGGCCGACAAGATGGAGCGCTGGACCGATGCCAGCACGCGCACCTGGGACGCGGAAGCCATCAAGGCCAACCTCGATGCGGCCTCGGGGATGCATGGCACCAAACTGATGTTCAACATCAACTGGTGGCCGAAGTGGCTGCACGATGGAAACGTTCTGCCCCTTGAGAAAGAGGCTGAGTTCATCCGGCTCTGTGCCGAGTTGCCCGGCGTGATGCGCAGCATCGGTCATCCGTTGGCGATGATCGAGGTCATCAACGAGCGGGAGGGGCACTACGAAAAAGCGGGCAAACTGCCGCAGCTCTGGTCTCTTTACATCCGCTGTGTCGAGGCGATCCGTCAAGCCGACGGCGATGTGCTGGTCGGGGGGCCCGCGTTGACTTGGCCGAAGTCGAGCTGGGTGCAGAGCTTTATCGAGCACGATGGTTTGGCTCACAGCGACTTCTTCACTTGGCACAACTACGCCTCCGGCAAGGCCACTGATACCAACGCTTCGGTTTTTGCGGCAGCGGACAAGCTCGGTGCGCACGCCGCCGAAGCCATGAAGGCCCTGGTAGACGCGGGCTACCCCGATATGCCCGGATACCTCACCGAGTACAACGTCAGCTGGACATGGACCACGCGTGACCGCCGGATGGGCAACAGCCTGGGGGCCGTGTTTCAGGCTCTGGCCGTGAAGCACATCGCCGAGGCGGGGGTCACCGGGGCCTTCGTTTGGCATGTGCAGGACAACATCTACGGCCTGCTGGATAATGACGGCCGAAAGCGTGCCCCGGCCGAGCTCTTTCTCTGGCATCGACATCTGGCTGGCGAGATGTCCGCGGTGGCTTCGGAGCGCCCGGATGCGATTGAGGGGTTGGCGGTGCGGCACGCCGATGGCGGGCGGGCATTGCTCTTGATGGTCAAGGCCGGCCACTCTGTTCGCATCCACCCCAACGCCACGCTCGAGGGCGATCGGCCGTGGGCTACGGTCCGGTCGATTGTGCCCGAGGGGACGCCTAAGCCCGTCTGGACCCCCGGGCAACCTGTCGAGCTGCCGGGCTACAGCTTATTGCTGCTCTCGACGGCCGACTGAATCCCGCTTTGTGAAACACCAGATACCTTCCAAGCTCCCAAATCCCAAGGCCCCGCAGAAGAGCGGTCGCCGCGTCACACTCTCGATGGTCGCCAGCGAGGTGGGCGTGGGGGTGACGACGGTCTCGGACATCTTGAACCGTGGGATCGCGTCGCGTTACTCACCAGACATGCAGCGGCGGGTGCATGAAGCGGTGGATCGCCTGGGCTACACGCCGCACCGCGGGGCTCAGATGATGAAGCGCAGTCGGTCGGGTGTGATCGGTTTGCTATTGACGCGTGACTTCTCCAACCCGTTCTGGGCACGCTTTGCGGACGAGACCGAGAAGGCCCTGCGGTCTCGTGGTTACCTCTTGCACCTCGGCGTCTGCGACGGCGACCCCGACACCGAAGCCGCACACATGCAACGCCTGCTCAGCGAGCAGATCGAAGGCCTGGTCATCGGCCCGATCTATGAAGACAAGGACCTGGACACCCATCGGAACATCGTGCGTGGCCAAGTCCCCACCGTGGTATACGGAGGCAACGTGGGTGACACCGACGTCGTCTCTGCGGACAACGGTGCAAACGGCCGGCTCATGGGCGAGCACCTGCTCGAGCTGGGCCACACCCGGATCGCGGCGTTGTTCGACCCGTCGATCGATGAGGTTGCGTTCAAACGAAACACCTTCGGCGGGCTCTCAGCTGCGCTATCGACTGCGGGCTACAGGCTCGCTCCGGAGTGGCTGGTCCGGTAACCGGATACCGGCCGGAGCCAGGACGCTTACGAAACCGCCAGCCGTTTCGCGGCCCGCTGGAAAGCAACTCCCGCTGACGAACGCCCCACCGCCGTGGCCTGCCACAACGACCAGTTCGCTATCGCTGCCCTTTGCGCTTTTGCAGAGGCCGGCATCCGCGTCCCGCACGACCTCTCATTGGTCGGGCACGACAACCTGCCCGAGAGCCGTTTTGCCATCCCACCCCTGACCACCATCGACATCGACGCCCCCGGGCTGATTGCCGCGACCGTTGAACTGCTCACACAGCGCATCGCCGATCCCAAACGCCCGCGCCAAACCGTCTCACAGGCCGGACGTCTTGTTGTCCGTCGCTCGGCGCTGCCGCTCTCCGCGTCTGCCTCGTTTGCCTGAGTTCCTAAGCCGACCAGGGGTCGGCACCGACCCGCTTCACCGCTCTTTCTTCTCTAGGAGGTCTCACCATGCGTACCGGAATCCCAACCCGTCCCGCCCTCGGCCTGACTGCGGCCACGGTGCTAGCTGCCGTGGCGATGCCACCTGTGTCGGCCGAACTCTTGCTGTACGAAGGCTTCGACTACGCGGTCTCGAGCAATCTGGTCGGCCAGAACGGAGGCGACTGGGACACCAGCCGCGCTTGGACAACCGGTGGGCCCAGCAACGGTAACATCAACGCCGCCACCGTCGTCACCGGCCTGACCTTCAGCGACTACGCCGTCATCGGCAACGCCGCACAGGTCGTCAATAACCACAACGACGCAAGTAACTCCGCTGCATTCGCAGCAGGCCGGCAACTTCCCAGCGACTTCCGGGCTACTCGGCCCAGACCCCCACCCCGAAGACCTGGCCCTGCTGAGTACCCATCGCCATGTCAAACCCGGCAGCCCGCCCGCATTCATCTGGCACGGCCTGCTGGACCGTGGCGTGCCCCCCGAGAATGCGCTGCTCTACGCGACCGCTTGCCGGCGTGCCGATGTGCCGTTTGACCTCCACCTCTACGAGCGAGCCGACCACGGCGTGGGTTTGGCCGAACACCAGCCCGAAGTCGGGCGGTGGTTCGATGACTGCGTGCTGTTTCTGCACCGGCACCTTGGCCGGGCGTGAATAAGACTTTTACCGGAGAGTTATTCAGGATCGGAGTCTTTTCTGGAATACATCTACAGTCTCTGCTTTAAGTGGCCATTTGAAACAACCACCGCAGCTAAATGATGTCAGTTTTTTCAGGGTTTGAGAAGAGCCGTTGGGCGTAGCTTAAGCTGAGTGAGGGGCTTGTGCGGTGTCAGGCCCAAAGACCCTGACATGGCTCTGATTATGGGGTTATCGCCTGGGTTGTTTGAGGCAGAGCAGGCAGGAGAAGGGGCGACCATGATCTGCGCAAAAGCTAGGATACGAATGCCCTCTGAGGTGTGTGCTGATTTGTTGGCGCTTTGCCAATACTGGGCTTACGTTCGAGAGGGTTTCAGTTGAATCGTGGTGTATTCGTGCTGTGGAGCCTCCTGTAGAGGTGGGTGAGAGAGCATCGTGATGCTCAGATTCGATTTCTTCGAGAAGAACACCGGATTTTACGGAATCGGGTGGATCAGCGGCGGTTTATCCTGTCGCCGGAGGAGCGGGGGCGGTTGCTGGCGATCGGGGCTAGGTTGCAGCATGAAGTCAAAGGCTTGGTCACGGTGGTTCAATTCAAGACGTATCAGCGGTGGGTGAAGGAGCAGCGAGAAGGGCGGAAGCCGGGGCGGGTCGGCCGACCAAGATCGATCGGGAAGCCGCTGCGAGACCTGATCGTGAGGCTGGCGAAGGAGAACCCGGGCTGGGGCTATCTGCGGATCGTGGGTGAGCTGATCGAGCTGCGGTGTCCTGTGGAGAAGACCAGCGTACGGCGGATCTTGAAGGAGGAGGGTCTTGATCCGAGGCCGCGGCCAGATCGGTCGGGCAGGCCGGACTTTCAGCCCTGGGATGTGTTCGTGAAGCTGCATTTGAACACGCTGGTGGCCTGTGATTTCTTCTGCAAGAACGTTTGGACACTGCAGGGCAAGCCTCAGGCTTACGCACTGATGTTCATGCATGTCGGAAGCCGACGGGTCTGGGTGTCACCGGCGACATATCACCCGAACGGGGATTGGATGTTGCAGCAGGTGAGGAATGTGCTGATGTGGCTCGACGAGCAGGGGCTCGAAGCCACTTACCTGATCCACGATCGAGACACGAAGTTCACGGCTACTTTCGATCAGTTGCTGCGTGCTACTAGCGTCCGCGTGGTGAAGTCACCGGTTAGGGCACCTAACGCCAACGCGTTTGCCGAGTCGTGGATCGCGACGGTGCGGCGCAAGTGTCTGGACCACTTCGCGCGCTTCAGCCTGGAACATGTTGATGACCTGGTGCAGACCTGTGCCGGCTACTACAACCAACATCGGCCACATCAAGGCTTGGGCAACCGGGTTCTGGGTCAGCCATGCACGACTGAGTTGAAGCTCGCCCAAGATGACGCGTCTCTTGTCTCGATCGGCTGCCTGTCGGAAGTGGGTGGCTTACTTAAGAGATACTACCACCGGGCTGCATGATCGGGCATCCCCGCTTCGAGCCAATTCTACATGTCAAGGATCAAGCAAGGCTGCGGGCGGCAGTACGCTATGCCTGCGTCATGTCGGATTTTATCGTCTCCGATTGCCGGTCGGTTGTTATGATCTGAAATGAAATATGTGGTGTTTGGGAAGAAATATCGGCTACCTACAATTTGGAGTAGACCGGCACGCGGACAACCGTCGGACCAGGCAGATCATGGCGGAGGTGGGATGATGGTGGTTGCGCGGTTGGCGGGGATTGACGTAAGTCAAAGCGGGCGAAGAGACTCGAACTCTCAACATTCAGCTTGGAAGCGGCTTCGAAAATCTCGCGAATTCGGCCGGAGATAGTGCTTGACATATAGTTTAGCGCAACTCGTTATTTTCTGAAGCCATCGCGTTTCTTCGCGTTCCTATGCTAGATATCGCGGTACTTCTGGCGGTAACTCGGTAGAGATCGGTAGATCTGTGACATGCCGCTAATGACGCTGGATACTCTGCTCGTGTGAAGTTTTTAATCAGGAAAATACCACCGAGTAACGAAATGACTATCGCACACAATCGTGGTGCGCAGTCCACGGGCGGGTTAAATCGTCTACTGGGCACTGCCAGCGTTCGTATGCTGAACTCACTGGTCATGGCACTAAAAGTCAACGTACAGCACGACTTATTCTATGCCTTGGGCCGACGCCAATATTCAGGCAAGTTCGCGGGCTGCGGTTTGGGATATGTGGATCACTTGGTCTAGACCCTCGTTAGCTACTGCAACCGACGAATGTCGGATCAAGACTTGAGACGCAGGAAATTCGGTCCGCTCGGCCATGTGCGTGTTAAAGCGTGCTCTGCAGTCCGACCGCTCAGACGCGTGGCATTGCGGGGGCAGCTGGTCCGACGTGATGCCGGAAGCCGCGTGGGTGCTGTCGGGCTTGCGGATGGACGCGGGTCGGCTCGTCCCAGAAGCGGTCGGCGCTCTGCTCAAGCTCGGCCGCGAGTCGATCACGCAGCGCGTTGAGCGTCGCTGCGTACGCGGGGTTGGTGTGCAGCGTGCGGGTCTCGCCGGGGTCATCCTGGAGGTCGAAGAGCTCCTCCTGCGGTTTGGGCTGGGTCGGGTCACGGTAGACGGTGTACTTCCAGCGTTCGGTGCGGACCATGCGGGCGGGACAGATCGTGTGGCCCCACTCGGTGAACCACGCGGCGAACACCGCGTCGCGCCAAGCGGGTGTCTTGCCGTTGAGCCACGGGAGCAACGATCGGCCGGGCTTGTCTTTGGGGGTATCGACCCCCGCGAGTTCGCAGCATGTGGGCAGGATGTCGAGCAGCGAGACCAGCGGCGGCAGCGCGTCGGTCTGGGTATGGATGCCCGGGCCGGCAACGATCAGCGGGACGTGAACGAATTGGTCGTAGAGTGCCGTTTGCTTGGTGACCATGCCGTGGCACGCGAGGCCGTCGCCGTGGTCGGCAAAGATCATGATCACGGTGTCGTTGGCGTCGGGTCGGGCGTGCAGGGCGTGCAAGACGCGATTCATCTCGTGATCGACGCGTTGGCAGTAATGCCGGTAGGCCCGCAGGTAATAGCGGAACATTTGTGGCGACCACCGTGACGCCTGCGCTTGCCGCGGGTGAGAACAGCAGAGGTAGGCGACCGCGTCGGGGCGATCGTCCCAGTCGTCGACCGCGAAGTTGTCCGGCAATGCGGGCAGGCCGATGCCGTCGGCACCGGCGGGCGGCTCGATCAGGCCGGCGTGCTCTCCGACCCAACCGCAGATGTTGTGCGGGTTGTTGAAGTCGGCGACCGCGATAAACGGGTCGTCCGCGTGGCACTTCAAGAACTCGATGCACCGATCGGCGGTGTTGCGGTCACGGAACGTGTCGTCATTCAGCGGGAAGCGCGGGTCGCCCTCGATCGGGGTTTCGGCTTCGGGCTCGGTAAGGAAACCCCGAAGCGCTCCGCGGTCGTGCTCCTTGCCGAAGTGCACCGCGGTGTAGCCGGCGTCCGAGAGCAGAGAACCGACCGTGAGTACGTGGTCGCCCACCGGCGGATCGACATGCAGGTGGTTCTGCGGAAACTGCGTGGGGTTGCCGTTGGACCGCACGCCATTTTGGTGCGGGGGCAACCCGGACCACAGCGAGGCGCGGGCGGGTTGGCAAAGCGGCACCGGCGTGAACGCACGGCCGAAGCGGACCCCGCCACCGGCGACCGTGTCCATTGTCGGCGTGGACGACGACGGGTCGCCGTACGCACCCATCACGCGAGGACTGAGTTGGTCGGCGATCATCAACAGGATGTTCGGGCGTTCGCGCAGCGGGAGGACACTCCGACGGGGTTGACTGGATATGTAGATGTAACATGCAGGTCGCGGCCCAGACACTGCAACCTATCACTCTTTCAATATTCCGACCATGCAGCCCGTTTTGGCTTTTTGGATATTCGGACTTTACACGGCAAATAATGATATAACCAGACCGTTCATAGGTGGGTTGAGCCGATGGCCTGCATGACTCCCGTACAGGCGTTTTGGAGGAGTCCGACATCGACGGCGTAGGCGAGGTAACGCATGCCGGCTTCGGCGTAGCGGCTGGCGTCTTCGGGGGTCTCGACGAAGGTGCCGACGGGGATACGTCGTGCTTGGCAGCGGTGGGCGATGTCTTGCAGTGCGTCTTCGACCGTGGGGTGGTCGACCTCGCCGGGGTGGCCGAGGGACTGGGAGAGGTCGTAGACGCCGACGAACACGACTTCGACCCCCGGGACGCTCAGGATGTCGTCGAGGTTGTTCAGGCCGGTCTGGCCCTCGACCTGGACGATGACGGTGGCTTGGTTGGCGTGGGTGAAGTAGTCGGTCTTGTCGGTGGCGCCGTAGCGGGCGGCGCGGACGCAGCGGCAGACGCCGCGTAGGCCCTGGGGGGCGAAGCGGGCGGCTTGGACCACGGCGGCGGCGTGGTCGGCGGTCTCGACGTGGGGGACCTGCACGGCGGCGGCGCCGAGGTCGAGGGCGCGGCCGATGTCGTCGGGGCGGAGCGTGCGGACCACCGGGTAGGTGTCGCTGGCCCGGGCGGCGCGGATGAGGTTGGGCAGGTCGCCGATGTCGAGGGGGCCGTGCTCGAGGTCGAGGATGACGAAGAGCATGCCGGCGTGGCCGATGGCCTCGATCATGGCGGGGTCGCAGGTCTTGCAGAACGGGCCGACCAGTGGCTCGCGTCTCAGGCGGTCGTCCAGGGGTTCGGTGGTCACGGGGTTGGCGGCTCCAGGGTGGGTGGTTCCAAGGTGGCTGGTTCCGGGGGGGTGGCGACGGGCTGGCCCTGGAAGGTGATCGCGTCGGCGTGCTGGGTCTCGGCGGTAAGGTCTTCGGGCCGGGCGGGTTGGCCGGCGGTGGTGACGTTTTCGATCGTGACGGAGTGGACGCGGTGGTCGGGGTCGAAGCCGGCGAAGCGGCTGGCGGTGAGGCCGGCTTCGGTGTGGTAACCGTTGACGTGGACGTGTTCGATGTGGCCACGTTGGTCGTCGGTGGAGTAGCGCGAGGTGCCGATGCTGAGGCGTAAGTCGCCGGTGCGGTGGCCTTCGACGCGGAGGTCTCGGTAGGCGATGCCGCGGACGCGGCAGTGGTCGATGACGTGGATGCTGACAGCGAAGCTGTGGCCGGGGTCGCCGGCGGTGTGGACCACGTCGAGGTGCTCGAAAGTAACGTCCTCGAGCACATCGGCCTGGCTGGTGTGGCCGATCTCGACGGCGTTGCCGGGCAGGTCGTTCCGGCAGACCAGGTTCTTGAAGCGGAGGTTTCGGCTGGTCATGCTCGCGGAGCGGCGGGTCTTGATGGCCACGCAGTCGTCGGCACACTTGAGGAAGCAGCGGTTGGCGGTGTAGTCGTTGCAGGAACGGGGCTGGAGCCCGTCGTTGTTGACGCGCCAGGTGATGGACTTGAGGTTGTGGGCGCGGAAGCCGGTGGTACCGAAGGTGACGAGGTTCCAGAACGGGCTGTCGAAGATCGTGATGCCGTCGACGGTGATGTTGGAGCCCCGACGGAAGAACACGAAAGCGGCGTCGCCATCGTCGCGCCACTCAGTGGATCGGCGGTCGATGCCGCTGCCATCGAGGACGCCGCGGCCGCGGAAGCTCGCGCCGTCGGCGGCTTCGCCGATGAGGTAGGACCGTAGGTGAGCACCGCCGGCGAGGTAGAAGGTCTTCCCCGCGGGCAGTTCCACACGTTGGCCCTTAACGGTGTGGACGCCGGGCTGAAGGAGCAGGGTGTGGTGGTCGTGGCTAAGGGCGAAGTCTTCGGGAAGGTGTTGGCCGGGGTCGAGCGCACGGACGCCGGGGTCGGCGGGCGACGGGGCGTCGGGGTCGATCGGGTCGACTAAGAGATAAACGGTGAAGACGACGTGCCAGCGGTGATCAGGACCTGGGTGGGGGTCGTTGACGGAGAGCACGAGGTAGCGCGGCTGCTGGACGGCAAAGCTCACGCAACGGCCATCGACGTGGCAAGGGATCGGGTCGCGGAGCGAGGGGCGGAGGGTGGCGTTGCCGATGGGGTCGGGCAGGGTGACGCGGATGCGTAGCGGGGCGTCGGTGGAGAGGTGGGCCCAGCCCTCGGCCCCGCCGCGGGCGTGGGGGCGGTCGTCCATGCTGGTGGCATACGCGACCTCGACGGGCTGCCAGGGCCCACCCTCGGCGGCGACCTCCAGCGTGATCCGCGGCTGCCGTAGGTCGTCCGGGACGGGGTAGGTCTCGATCGCCATGGCTCAGTCTCCGATCCGCAGTTGGTCGACCGCCTCGGCCCGGGGTTCGACGCCGAGGCCCGGGCCGGTGGGCACGGTGAAGCTGCCGTTGGCGCAGGCCATGTCGCCAGTGACGTAGGCGAGGTTCTTGTCGAAGACCGAGTGCTGGTATTCGTGATAGACCAGGTGGGGCAGGGGGGCGGAGGCGTGGAGGCTGGCGGCCTGGAAGAGGCCGATGCCGATGCTGGCGTGCGGCATGACCGTGCAGCCGAAGCCCTTGGCCATCGTGCAGATCTCCATGAAGGAGGTGATGCCGGTGCGGCCCATTTCGGGCTGGATGACGCCGATGGCGCGGCGCTCGAAGCGGGGTACGTATTCGTGGAGGGTGCGGAGCTCTTCGCCGATGCCGACGGGGCAGTGGACGGCGGCGGCGACCTGGGCCTGGCCTGCGAGGTCTTCGGGGCGGCAGGGGGCTTCGGCGACGCAGAGGTTGTGGGCGTCCATCGCGTCGATGAGCTTGATGGCGTCGGGGGCGGTGTGCTTCCAGTGCATGTCGCAGAGGATGTCGGCGTCGGGGCCCAGGGCCTGGCGGAGGGCGGCCATCTCGTCGGCGGTGCCCTCGTGCGAGACGGCCGAGGCGAACTTGAACGCGGAGAAGCCGCGGCTCTGCCAGAGCTTGGCGAGCTCGACCCGCTCGGCGAGCGTGGGCGTGGGCAGGCCGCTGACGTAGGCGGGCATCGTCGCGTGGCGGCAGCCGCCGAGCAGCTTGCACACCGGCTGGCCCACCGCCTTGCCGAAGGCATCCCACAGCGCGATGTCGATCGCCGCGAGGCAGTCGTGGTAGTAGCCGCCGAAGAACCCGCGGACCCGCATCAGGTCGTAGAGGTCGTGGTAGATCACGGCCGGGTCGATGACCGATCGGCCCACCAGCAACGGCCCGAGCACTTCGTCGACGATCGCGGCGTTGGCCTGCGGCGCGACAAACGCGACGCACTCGCCCCAGCCGACGACGCTGCCCTTGGTCGTGATCTTGACCAGCAGCGACTGGTCGTGGATCGGGTAGACGCTTCGGTTGCCGGGGCGGACGAAGTAGCCGGTCTTGGTGACCGTGACGCCGTCCTCGAGCTTGCCGAGGTACGGCTCGTCACGCGGGATGCGGATGGGGATGGCTTCCACGTGCGTGATGGTGGTGGTTGGGCTCATGCTTATCGATCAGTCCGGGTCGTGAGCGTCGCGCCAGGCGGTTAGGCGTTCATGCAGTTGATGAGCGATCCCTTCGTAAGCCGGGTCGTCCAGCCGGCAGTTCATTTCGTAGGGGTCGGTGTCCAGGTCGATCAGCCGGACGGGGGTTTGGCCGGTCCGGTCGGTCTCCAGCTTCATCCGCCCGTCGTAGATGCACACCGCAGCGAGCAGGCTGACGCCATGCTGCCGGGCGACCTCGGGACCGTTGCAGACGGCCGCCGCGTGGCTGACCCCGCTTGCGGTGGTTAGCGCCGGCAGCCCGCACAGGTCGAGGAGCGTCGGCGTGAGGTCCACGTTGCTGAAGAGGTCGCTGCGGCGAAAGCCGCCTCTGTCGGCGTGGCAGCGCGGATCATGGATCAGCATCGGGATGCGGATTGATTCCTCGTTCATGGTGTGCTTCTCGAAGCGGCCGAACGCGCCGGCGTTCTCGCCGTGGTCGGACGTGAACGCGACGATCGTGCGGTCCGCCAGCCCGAGGCGGTCGAGCGTGTCGAGCAGTCGGCCGAACGCGGTGTCGAGGTGGGTGATCTCGCCGTAGTAGCCCTCGACGAAGCCGCGCCAGTCGGTGTTCCATTCGGGCCGGGTCTCGCCGCCATATTGCGGCCGCATGGTGGCTCGGGGATCGACGTTGGGCCGGACCTGCAGCTCTCGGCCGCGGTAGAGGTCGGCGTATTGATCGGGCGGGCTGCACGGGGCGTGCGGGGCCTGGTAGTTGATCGTCATGAAAAACGGGCGATCGCGGCGGGTCTCGTCGAGCCAGTCCAAGGCCACATCGGTCAGCCCATCGGTCTCATGGCCCGGCAGCGTGTGGGCGGTGTCGAGGTCGTCGCCCCAGATCTGGCCGTCCCAGTGATCGACGTGGAACGCTTCCCAGCCGTAGAAGCGTGCGAACCCGCCGCGGTCCTCGGGCTTGACACCGCGGTTGCCGCCGCCGCTGAGGTGCCACTTGCCCAGGTACATCGTGTCGTATCCCGCGTGGTTGAACGCGTGGGCTACGGTGCGGGCGTCACCCCGCAAGGCGTCGTGGTTCCTGCGGACGCCCGTTTCCCCTGGGTACTGCCCGGTCCAGAGTGAGCCGCGCGCCGGCGTGCACAGCGGCGAGACGGTGTAGGCCCGCTCGAACGTAGCGGCTTGTCGGGCGAACGCGTCGAGCCGGGGCGTCTGGACTTCGGGGTGGCCGTACACGCCCATCCAGGTGGCACCCATCTGGTCCGGCTGGATGAGCAAGACGTTCGGGCGGTCGGATGAAGGATCGGGATTCGGATTGGGTTTGGCCATATCGGGCGCGTTTTCTGCGGGGGTCAGGTCTGTTGAACCAGGTCGAGGGCCGCCCGGCCGCGTCCGTCGAGCGGGGGCGTCGTGAGCAGGAAATCTTCGGTTCCGTGCATCCAGTCGGAGAGGTTTTTCAACTGCTGTTGCCGGGCGTCTTGCCACGCGGGCTCCTCGGCCAGGTTGTGTTGCTCCCACGGATCGCTCTGCAGGTCGTAGAGCTCGACGAGCGGGTGCTTGGCGTTGCGCGGGTCCGCCGGGAAGGCCGGCTGCGTGCGGGGCCGCCACTGCTGGCTCGTGTCGTAGAACGCGGCGCCGGGCGCGAAGTTGACGATGAGCTTGGTCGTGCCGTCGCGGACCGCCCGCATCGGGTCGAAGTAGGCGTGGAAGTTCATCTCCGAAAAGATCGGCGTCGCCGGCATGGCCCCACCCCGCCAAGCCTCGGCCACGCTGCGGCCGTGCACGCCGTTGGAGGATTCCTCGCCGATCAGATCGAGGATGGTCGGCACCAGGTCCACGCCGTTGATCGGCAGATCGCACACCCGGTGGCCGTCGATGCCGCCGTTGGGCCACCGCGCGATCAGGGCGATATGAATACCGGCCTCGTAGCAGGACGCCTTGGCCCGCGGGAACGGCACGCCGTGGTCCGAGGCGAAGATCACCAGCGTGTCCTCAGCGAAGCCCCGGTCGCGCAGCGCTGCGTCGATCCGCGTGACCGCTTGATCGAGCAGCCGGATCGCGCCCTGGAACTGGGCCACTTCTTCCCGGGCCTCGGCCGTGTCCTGGAGCCACGGGAACACCTCCACGCGGTCAGGGTCGTCTGGCGTCGCCGGCCCGAAGCCCGTGCCTTGGTAGCGGTGCGGCTCAAAGAACCCGACTTGTAGATAGAACGGGCGCTGCCGTGGCTCGCCGAAGAACCGCTCGCACGCCTCGGCGATGTCGTGTGCGTCCGCCCGCCCGCCGGTCAGGCTCTGAGCCAGGCCGTGCTGTTCGGGCCGGCCGGTCTCGTGCTGCAAGCCGGCTAAAGCCGTGTCATAGCCTGCCCGCTCTAAGCGGGACGCGAGGTGGGTTTCGCCTTCGTTGAGTTCCCAGCCCAGATGGATCAGGCCGGTGACGCCGTGGGCGTGCGGGAATCGGCCGGTGGCCATCGACGCGCGTGCGGGGCTGCAGATGGGCGAAGCGCAGCACGCGTCGGCGCAGCGCACGCCGGTTGTCGCAATGGCGTCGATACCAGGGCTGGATACGCACTGGACGCCGTAGCACCCGAGGTGCCGACCGATGTCGTGCGAGGTGATAAAGACGATGTTGGGTCGTTGCGGCATGGTCTTAGTGCTCGGCGGAGGGCTTCAGGCGTTTGTTGAACGAGGGGTCGCGATCGCGACAATCTCCGTATCGTCGAGCCGCTGGTCAAAGACCGCAAGCCCGCCCAGATCGCCCACCAAAAAGTTGTCGTACGGCCCGGGCGCCCGGCTCCGCTGCACCGCGCCGACCGTGAAGTCCACGCCATCAGCCCCGCCTTCAAACAGCCCGAACGGGAACGCCTCAGGGTTCCGCTCCCACACCCCGTCCGGCTTGCCGTCGAGATATGAGGCGACCTCTCCCCGCCCGAACGCCATCGTCAGGCAGACCCACCGGCCCAGCGGCAGCTCCGTCTGGCCCACCGACCCGGTCTGGCAATACCGATCGCCCTGGGTCGGCCCGCCCACGTTCGAGACGTGGCCCACCTGCCGGTTGTGCTGGTTCATCGCGCCGATAAACAGGGCGTACTGACGGCAGCGACGCATCTCGTCCCACATACCGGCAACCGCCTGGCAGATGCCGTTGCTCTTCGCCGCGCGACGCAGCCACGCGACCAACGTCACCTCGGCGTCCGGCCCGCCGAGGTCCAGCATCGGGCCGTCCGCCCGGGGGCACCGCAGCCACTGCCCCTCACGGAACCGAAGCGAATGCCCGAACGGCCCCTCGCCATCCAGGTGCTCCATCGGCCCGGCCTGCTCGTACAGCGCGTATGCCCCCCGGCCCTGCGCGACCAGCGGCCCCCGCGGCTCGCCCCGGAAGTCCCAGAAGCTGACCAGCGCCGGGTGGTCGGTGAAATCGGTCACCCCTTCACCTCGTCGAGGTGCGGCGCGATCCGCTCATACAGCACCTCGAACAGCGACCGGTCGTGGTCGTCGATCGCGTAGGTCGGGCGGCGGCAGTAGTCGCTCGCGATGACGCCCCGCCGCATCAGGATGTGCTTCTCCAACGCGATGATCATCTCGACGTTCTGCCGGATGTGGTTCAAGACCTCGAGCAGCGGCGTGTGCAGCCCGAGAGCCGCGTCGAGGTCGCCCGCCTCGAGGGCCGTGTTGATCTTGAGGTACAGGTCGAACATCGAGCAGCCCGGCATGACGCCCACCGCCCCGCGCTGGAACGTCTCGATCATGTTGTAGCCGGCGTTACCGACGTGGATGCGGACGCTTCGGTCGGTCAGGTCCAATAGGCGCGAGATGTAGTGCCCCGGCGGCTTGCATTCGATCTTGAAGTCCTGCACGGTGGGCAGGTCGTTGGCGATTGAGGCGAGCATCTCGGGGGGGATCGCAACCCCGGTCTGGTCGGGGGCGTACTGCACCACCAGGGGCACGGAGACACGCTTGCCGACCTCTCTGACATGATGCTCGAAGGCGTCTGCGCCTGGCTTGAGAAAGAAGGGGGGCAGGAGCATCAGGGCGTCTGCGCCCATGGACTCGATACGGGCGGCCGTCTGCACGGCGACCTCGGTTGCGTGGTCCGTCACTGAAACGATCGACTTCACACCGGTTTCTCGGCAGACCGCGATCATGATCTCCGCCATACGCCAGCGTTCGGGGTCCGCCAGCTTGTAGAACTCGCCGGCGATCCCGAAAAGCGTGAGCCCGTGACAGCCCCCCTTGGCCAGCACCCGGCAGAGTTGCTCGAAACCGGCCCAGTCCACCTCACCTTCTGGTGTGAAGGGGGTCGCCACAATCGGGAACACGCCCTGAAGTTCAAGCATAGCTCTCGGCCTCGGTGCTAACGGATAGCGCGGTCTGTTGGGTCGGCAGGCAGCAGGTCGATGCGCCGTCCACCGTGATGACCTGTCCAGAGATAAACCCCGACGCGGGTGATGCCAGGTAGGTCACCACTTGAGCGATATCGCTCGGCTCAGCCAGCCGCCTGATCGGCACGCGTTGGGTCACCGCGGCGAGTTCTTCGCCGGTCTTCGCCGCTTCGGTGCGTGGTACCAGGACGAATCCCGGTGCGACCGCGTTGACCCGTATACCGGCCGGCCCGAGTTCCACCGCCAACTGACGTGTCATGGCCTCGAGCGCACCCTTGCTGGCCGCGTAGGCACTACGCCCGGGCGTTGAGAACCTTGAATGGACCGAGCTGATATTGATCACAGAACCGGTGTGGCCGGCAGCAAGCCAACGCTTAGTGGCCTGCTGGATCATCAGCAGTGGGGACTTCAGGTTGATGCCTAGTAGCTGGTGGAGGAAGCCGGGATCGATCTCATCCAAAGGCCTGTGGCCGGGGTCCCAGGCCGCGTTGTTGACCACGGCGTGCGGCATCCCCACGGAGGCATCGAGCTGACTGAAGACCTGTTCGGCAGCGTGATCTTCCGCAAGATCGGCCGCGACGCTTGTCACGCGAGTGTGCTTCGTGCGTAGCGTCTCGATGAACTCGGCGGCGGATAGCTCGCCGGGCTTATGATGGACGACCACGCGCCAGCCATCGGCCGCAAACGCTTCACAGAGACCACGACCCAGGCCACCCGCCCCCCCGGTCACCAGCACCGTCCGTGCCGGCGCATCTTTACCCGTTACCGAATCGGTGCCGTGCGGCGTCGCACCATGGGAGGACACGGGTTTACCCGGCGTCATTGGGCGCGCCGGTGCGGGTATGACCCGTTTGGGATCAACACCGAGCATTCCAGAAAGGTCCGCTCGATACCCGGTGGATTCAGGCTTGGTTTTGACCTGGGACGTCGAGGTATTGGCTGTGGGGTTTGAAGGCACGAGGAGCTTCCGGATTGAAAAACGGCGCCGCAGGTGTTGCGACCTGCGACGCCTTGGAGTTAAGCCACATGAAGAAAATTCAGCGGACAACCCATCGGACTAGCGATGGGACTTGCGGGCTCGGACCAGCAGGCACATCGCACTGAGGCCAGCCAGCGTAAGGCTTCCGGGTTCGGGGATAGGGGCGACGACACCGAACGCCTCGGCCAGATCGTAGCCGCTCGCGGAGATGGTGAACGTATCGACGGACGTGCCGGGAGCGAAGCCGAAGTCTTCGATATTGATGGCCACAAAGTTTCGATTCGATGAGTTCAAAGTGACAAAGCCAAACGCCTCGGCATCGAGTGCTGGAACGCCGCTGGTTGCGCCGGCATTCGTTGATGCGAAAAGGTTCCTATCGAGTACGCCCGTAAGCAGGCCTCCCGATGCAGGAGCGCCGGCGATATTCAGCGTCACACCGTTAGCGGTGACACTAAAGGCGTCGTTCGCGAAGCCGACATCAGCGAGGACAAGAAACGACAGCCCGTCATTAGCCAGAGGCGTGTCGAGCGTGATTTCGAGTGAATCGAAGTTCGCAATCCCGCCGGCGACGCTGCCGTCACTGACCAGGGCAGATGGCATAGCGGGTGCGGCAGTGTCATTGGTGATGAGCTGCACCGCGTTGCTATCGGAGAAGTCTGTCAGCGTTGAGCCGATGAAGTCAGCCGCCAAGACCGTGAATTCAGTTGTAGCAGGGATGCCGTCGGTATCGATAGAAGCATCGACGAGAGCGCCTCCCGAGATGCTGACACCGGTAAGGGTTGCGGCCGAGGCCGCTCCTGCAGCAAGCAGGCCGCCGGCAGTGATGGTTAGCCCACAGATTATCTTACGCATATTTCAGATTCTCCTATTTGTGACTCAGAAGGTCGAAGAAGTGATTGCCCCTCCGTGTGATGGGGCGAACTCCCACAGAATACCTTGACGCGCAGGTCGAACAAGACGAAGATGCGTTTGCTCATAACAGATATGCGTTGCTTTTATCTCGCGCCATCATCCTGCCACTCAAGACTCTTCAAATCTGGTCTGCAAGGATTAGGAACGCTTTGTACACCGCTCGTCTGCTGCTTAATACGACGACTGCCTATGGACGACAGACCATACGTGGGGTCGCGCGGTACGCTCGAGAGCAGGGCTCTTGGAATCTTGACTTGGAGCCGTTTGGTTTCGGGGTGCCCGAGCTGACGAATGAGTCGAAATCGATAGATGGGGTGATCGCACGCGTGACCGATGAGCATGTCCGTGACTACGTCATGCGGCTGTGTGAACTCTCGGGCATCCCGATGGTCGATCTCTCGGAGGCGTTTCTAGATTGGGATGTGCCGCGGGTCATCTCGTCTCCCGACGAAGTGGCCCGTGCGGCGGTGGACCACCTGGCCGAGCGGGGATTCGAGTCGTTTGGTTACTGCGGGCTACCTGGTCAGGCCTACTCTCGGCATCGGCAGCAGGCGTTTACCGCCCGGCTGGAGGCGGAAGGCCTTCCTTGTCGGGTCTACAACGGTCGGGCCAGCGCGCGAAGTCGTCGGCCGGGTGTTGCGCTTCGGCGGTTGGCGGACTGGCTCTGCGGATTTGACGGACCCGCGGGTATTCTTGCGTGCAACGATTGGCGAGCGGGGCAGGTGCTTGACGCGGCCAAGTTGGCGGGGCTTGCCGTCCCCGGCACGATCGGGGTTTTGGGGATCGACAACGACGCCGTGGCCTGTGAAACATGCCATGTCACGCTATCGAGCGTGGACCCGGATGCGGAACGGATCGGTTACGAGGCGGCTAAGCGGCTGGATGTCCTGAGGCGTGGTGGTTCGGTGAACCCGCGGACACTTAGGATGGGCGAGGTTCGTGTCGAAGCCCGGAAATCGACCGATGTACTGGTGATTGACGACCCGATTATTCGGTCGGCCTTGGAGGCCATGCGTCGGGCGGGTACGCCGCCAAGGACTGTGGCCGAGGTGCTGGAAGACTTACCAATCTCGCGTCGGCCGTTCGAGAAGCGGTTCCGTGCGGCGATCGGGTGTTCTCCAAATGATGAACTGCAGCGGTGCAGGATGCGGCTTGCCCAGCAATTACTGGGAACGACAGACTTGCCGATCGGCTCGATCGCGGAGCGCTGCGGCTATGGGTACGCCCATCACCTGAGCGCGGCCTTTGGCCGGGCGTTCGGTCAGACGCCGTCAGAATACCGTGCGCTTTCGCGCCGATGAGCGCTTTGTGTTTGAGCTGGAGACGTCGATCATCGAGGCTTGGTACGCCCCGCACGGCGTGAGGTGACGCACGCTCCCAAGAGGACCAGGGCGGAGAGCGAGGCCGGCTCGGGGATGGTGGCCGAGAAGAAGCCCGCACCGTTGGTGCCGATCAGCAGGCGCCCCGGGGTGTGGGGGTCAAAGCTGATCGTCCCGCCGCGGGTCATGGGCAGACCGTTGTTGAAAGGCGACCAGGTCAGCCCGGCGTCTTCGCTGAGCCAGACCCCGCTGGACCGCATGACGTCGCGGAACGGGTCGTCATCCGTGATGACCGCGATGCGATCGGGGTCGAACGGGTCAACCGCCACGTCGTTGATGTAGGCGCTCAGGAGATAGAGTTCATCGGTCAGGGTGTTGGGATCGAGAACGACTTCCCACCCGTTCGCGTCATCGAAACGCCAGAGCCCGTCACCGGGATCACCGCCGCCACGATGCGCGGCAACCCACAGGATGCCATCACCGCCGACATCCATTTTCCCAGCCAGGCCCGGCCCACCGATGCTCGACCACTCACCGCCGTCTATCGACCTGAACACCTCGTCTTTGGCCGAGATATACACATACGACTGATCGGTGTCTGTGGCGAAGAATCGTGCACCTGTGTTGCTTAGATCGCTTGTCCAAGAGTCGCCGCCGTCAAGAGACTCGTAGACGGTGCCGCCAATGGCCGTCCAGACGTGGTTGGGGTCACCGGGGCGGGTGGCGATGCCGTGAGGACGGACGTTGGTACCGATCGCGGGCAGGCCCGAGGCGTCTGTCAGGATCTCCCAGGTCTCGCCCCCATCGGTGGTGCGGGCGATGCCGTTGAACGAGCCGGGGTTAATACCGAGGGTGGCGTAGGCGACATCCGCACTGGCAAACACCGCCTCCGACCCCCCGCCAAACACACCGTTGTCGGTCGCCTCGATGGTCCAAGACTGGCCGTTGTCGAGGGTCTGCCAGAGCCGTGTGGCGTCCCAGCCCTGAACGATGATGTGGCCGGGGGTCCACGGGTTGACAATGACATTGGTGGCGACGACACCGCTGTAGCCTCGGCCGATCCACGTGTCCTTTCCGCTGGCGTTCTGACCCAGGTACTCGGCACCCAGGTTTTCCCAGGTTTGGCCACGGTCTTTGGTAAAGAACCCGTTGAGCGAGCCTGTGGCGTAGATATGGTCGGCATTGTTTGGGTTGAAGTGCACGACCTCAAGCTGGTTGATCGGCCGGTAGCCCGCGTCCGCGTTGTTCTCATTGAACACGTTGGTCCAGGTGCCGCCCCCGCTGCTCGTCAGGTAAGCACCCTTGGAGGTCCAGTCATCGTCCGCGGCAAAGATCACATCGGGTTCGCTCGGCGCGAGGGCCATGCCCTCATATCGCGACGAGAGATTGAGGTTGGAGCCGGATCGCTGCGGCAGGTTGCCCGAGACCGAAGACCAGTTCTCTCCGCCGTCGGTCGTCTTGAAGACGCCACCCGGGGTGATATCGTTCCCATCATCAAAGGCGGTGAGCGAAACGTAGGCGGTTTGTGGATCACCGGGGTGGACCTGAACCACTTCGGTGTGTGTGTGTGGCAAGCCGCTGTTGGACTTTGCCCAGTTCCTGCCGCCGTCGTTGCTCAGATAGATGCCTTGATCATCAACACTGGCAATCAGCCGGTCGGATGAACCGGCCACAAACTCCACGGAGACGATGTTTACGCTCTTCTGGTCAATCGAATCCGATGAACCGTTCGGCGTCAGCGTCGTGAGCTTGGACCAGTTCAGGCCCGCATCTGTGCTCTCCCAGACCGACCCCAGCCGTCCGCCGGTCTGATTTACACGGTAGCGCTGATTGGTGCCCCCGAAAGCAAGCAGGCGGTCTGTATTGTTGGGGTCAACCAGGACGCGCTCGATGGGTACCGAATAATCGAACTGAGCGAAAGGGGGCATGCCGCCCCGACGGGATTCCCAGCTTCGGCCACCATCGTGGCTGACATAAGGCCCACTCATGGATCCGACCCATACCGTGTTGGGGTCGGTCGGGTGCCAGCTGAAGTCGCCCATCTCCCAGCTGTCAAAGCCGAAGGTGGGCTGCCATGATCGGCCACCGTCGGTACTCAGCCCCACCCCGAGGATGTCGCCACCGATGAGCACGCGCTCGCCATCATGCGGGCTCACGACCAGAGACGACGGGCGCCCACCGATCCCGGGTTCCCGCAGCGCCTGCCATTGACCGGTCGCCGTCTCGGCAGCCAGGTCAACGGCCACCAGAAGCAGCGGTATCGCAGCAAGACAGACCACCACGTGCTGGATGCCCGAACGCACCCAATTCCGATAGGGGGGCGCGAAGCCGGTGTGGTGTAGCGGATCACTCGGGTGTCGGATCACATCGGTTTCCTCGAATCGGGTCCCGTGAGGTACTGACCTCTCTGCATGCCTGGCGGTGAGCTCCGATGACGCCAGACGGCTTGGTCATCAGATCAAGCTCTCTCGACGGCTCATCCCAACGCTTGCCGGAGGCACGACACCAGCTACTGGCTAGGCGCGGCGTAGCGCCAGTTGCCGTAGCAGCCGGTCTGAAACCAAGGCTCGCGTGTCACGGGGTGTACCCGTACACCGAATGACTCACGCCCGCCGTCGAGGCCTTTCCCATCGAGCGGTGTATTGCGTGTGAGCACTTCCCAGGTATCGCCGCCGTCGAACGATCGCGCAGCCGATGCGTTGACGGTATAGATATCTTTGTTCTGCGCCATGTAGATGATCAATGGATCGATGGGATCGATCGCGACGGAGCGGACACGCTTGTTACCAAACTGATCACGCGGGGTCTTGAGGATCACGGGCCCTTGGTCGTCATCGAGGCGGTCTCGATACAGGTCGTTGCCGGCAGTGAAGTACGCGGTGTTGGTCCCCTTGTGGTAATCAATGTTCCCCATCGGCTTGTCGATCTGGGTGATCGCTTCCCAGGTTTCGCCGTGGTCCGTCGAAACGACCAGTGAGCCCACTTTACGTTCCGGGTCGTAGTGCATGCCGATCAGCGTGCCCTTGTCGTCAACCGCGGAACCGGTCACGCCTTGGCAACCCCGCATGAGGCTCCAAGTCCTGCCGGCATCGGTCGAACGGTACGGCCCGAAGAACCAGACCCTCGGGTTGGTCGGGCTTGCATAGGATGCCTCGTACCCAAAAGGCGGGCTGCCGGGCTTGCCTTTACCGTCAAGAACATTACGAGATCGGGTGAAAACCACTTCGTCATTGGACTTCCAGGAGTTGCCGCCATCACGGGAGATCGTGAGCACCCGGTTCCCGCCCCACGACGTCGAATCGGAAGACAGCATCAAGCGGGGCGTGACGGCATAGCCGCCATAACAAAAACCGCCCCAGGACTTGTCCGCGATATTGAGATAACGCCAGGTCCGGCCACCGTCCTCGGTCACGGCACCGTTGTAGTCCTGAGACACGATCAGGACGAGGTCGGGGTAGTTGGGGTTGAACTGGAACCGGCCCCCAATCAGAAGCCCGTAAAAACCCCGGCCGGACCAGGGGAACGTCAGGCCGCCGTCGGTGCTCCGGGTCGGCCAGTCGCCGCCGGTCGATAGGATGACGTTCGGATCGGTGGGATGCCAGGCGAACACGCCTTGTCGCTGGTTGCGGGGCAGAAAGGCCTTGTCATTGATATGTCGCGATTGGTACCAAGTGCGGCCGGCGTCATGGCTCACGTGGTAGGTCCAGTTCCAGCCCTTGTCTTGCTGCCGCCAGAGGATTAAGCGGTCAGGGTCGGCCGGGCTCACCTCAATCCCCCGCAACGTGTAACCCTCAAGAGCGAGTGAAGCGGCGCCCTCGACGCGCGAGAACGACAAGCCCCCATCGGTGGATCGGTAGACGGTCTTGGCGTCGGTGAGCCAGACGTCACCGGGACGGGCAAGGCTGACGTCAAGCCCGGTAAACGTGCCGTCTTTCCTCCGCTCCCAGGACGCCGCCCGATCTTCCGTGATGTAGATGCCGCCCGCGGCGGTGGTCATCAGCCGGCCGGCCTGGTGGGGGTCGTCGCGGAGGATCCCGCCTGCGTAGGGTGCCGATCCGGGCAGCCGAGACCAGGTTCGTCCGCCGTCCGCCGATCGGTAGATGGACGGGTCAGGATCGACCTTGCCCCAGATCGGATTCTCTTTCGTCGGACGCGACCAATATACATCTCGGGTCAGCCCCGCTTCGTGGTCGGCGGTCGCCCGGTCGAACGCCACCTGGTCACGGATGTCACGCACACCCGACATCTCGATCGGCAGCACGTGCCGCCACGAGCCCGCCCGGTCTTCGGTCAAGTAAACGCCATGACGCCCGCTGGGCAGCGAATTGACGCCAATCATGATCGCACGGTCAGAGAAGTTGGGATCGATCGCGGCCCCGCCTGCACCGCGTGGCGTGTAGCCGACGTTGGAGGGCTCCCAGGTCTGGCCACCATCGATCGACCGCAGCATTCCCGACACATCCAGCCCGTACAACGCGAAGCTGCCATCGGTGCTATCGATCGCAAGCGACTGAATCCATTGCCCGCCCTCACCACCGTATGCCTCCCCCGCCTCTCGGTTCTCCGCGCTGATCAAGGGGATCGGCTGCCAGCCGTTGGGATCGGCGTGCGGATGAGTGGTCGCCGGCAGGGTCTGCGAGTCGGCGGATGCGACGACGGGCGTACAACTGGCGATCAACAAACAGGCGGTCGAAATTAGACGGCAAGTAAATGCATTTAAGAGCATCCAAGTAATCTCCAACAAACCAATATCAAATCTGTGCGAGCAGCCTGCCCAGTGACTTCAGTCAATCCATGGAGCGTTCAGGCAAGGATGGATACCTAGCCAGATCAACAAGCAGAGATTCCATCAAGTCCTGCATAGAACTTCTACGGGTGATGAGTTGCCGTTGAGCCTATGAAGGATTGTCGTGCAGCATGACATTCCGGATAAGCAGGTCGTTCTGTTGTAGCGACTCACCGTGTCCATCAAGGAACAGGAAATTGCCGACGGTATCTCCGTTGTGGCGGAACCGAGCATGTGATCCCGTGCTGTCGACGTTATTGCCGCTAGGGCATGCGTCGTCCCAGGCAAAGCTTTCCCATGAGCGGTAAACAAGGTGGTGCCACCCCCAGGTAATCCGCCAGCCAGCGATACCGGACATCATCGCCTGGGCGGTTTGGTTCGCGAGGTTGATCGAGCCGTCGCCGACCACAAAAAGATCAGACGGGTTCTTGATGGCGTCCGTCCGAACGGTCTCATAGGTCCGTACGTCAGGCATCAGACGAGGGTGCACGCTGTAGTGATTGGGTCCCGAGAAGCTGCTAGCCGCGGGACACTGAAAAACAGCGACATTATCTCGGTCAGGCAAGTAGTCATCCTCGATAATCAAGGTCCAGTCGCGATAGGGCGTAAAGTCCACTAAGCCGGGGGGGAGTGTCCCCTGATCGGTCTCATAAGCATTCAAAGCGATGCCGATCTGACGGAGGTTGGATGAGCACACAGAGGTCTTTGCCGCCTCGCGGGCGGAAGCGAGCGCCGGAAGCAGGATCGCGATGAGCAGTGCGATGATCGAGATCACCACGAGCAGTTCAATAAGCGTGAACGCGGGACGGTAGGGGTGGTTTGATGTCATTTCTGAGCCTTTCACGGAATGGGCAAATAGGAACATGAGGCTGGCTGGGTGCTTTACAGCGTTTCCTGTCATGAAAAGAGCGCTATTTAGCAGCGGGATTGGACGAGGGCTGACCCGAGAGTGTGAAGGTGTCGAGCTCGGCGTAGCCCGTGTGCTTGCCGTAGACACCAAAAGCCCGCAATGGGCCTTCGGGCAGTTTGCTCAGGGTTGCTTCGGCGTCGATGCTGAGATCTGCTGGATTGAGGTGACGCCACGAAGCGGTTTCCACCTCGAGCGACCGTTGGCCGAAGCCCACAAAGTTCTGATCACTCACAACCCATGTCGTCCCGATCTTGAGCGCCACGCGGAATCCCCACTCCTTGCTGTGGTTATTCTGAAACCAAGACACGGACGTGAGACGCGACACGGCGTCCAGCCCGAATTCTTCGGTGAGGTACAGCGTCGGATGACGCCACAACGCTCCACCGTTCCAGTTCACTAGCATGCCCGTCTCTGTAAGTGACCCGGGATCAGCCGCCGAATTGACGGGGACCGCAGAGGCGGGTTGACTGCGCTTGTCGCGCATCAATGGCGTGTAGCCAGCAGCTCCGTGATGCATCCGCCCATCATCCGAGGAGTAGACGCAGGCTTCCCACCCTGCATCGGTCAGCTTGAGGGCATTGCCGGCCGGGACCGGGAAGGTCTCCCGGTAGATCGCTTCCTGTCCGGCCGCCGGTCCGGTCAATGCCGAGACGACACCGATTAGCAGAACCAGCGACCAGCATGAGTCAATCGGGAAAAGGGATGGGCATCGCATCATGGCAGATTCCGGATTAAAGACATCGCCGGCGGTTAGGCCGGCGGTGCCTTGCGTAATAAGCAGAGTTACCGCCGGCGTCGGGCACCCGCGACGAGCAAGCCCAAGGCGATCAGGCTGATCGAGGCAGGTTCCGGAATCGGGTTTTCCGGGATCGGGTTGGTGAGGTTGGCCCCGGTGGGATCGAAGAAGATGTCGTCGAAGAACACCACGTCTGCGTCGCCGCTGGTGAACAGCAGCTTAGAGAGCGGATCGGTCGTGGGGCCGGTATCGCTCCGGAAGTCGATCGGACTCCCCACGCTGAGCTGCTGGAAAGTGGCAAAGTCTGCATCATCGTCACTCTGGATATAGACCAGCGACTCGTCGATGTCGTTATCGACCACGAGCCAGATGTTGTACCAAGCGTCTTCGTCGATATCGGCAATCGTGCGGAAGCTGCCGGCATCACGAACCTGGAAGTTCGTCGCATTCTCCCGGAAAGCGAATTGCGGGTGCAGCGAGCCAAAGCCGCCGGGGGAACTCGCGTCGGTTAGCCCGAAGCTCAGGTTGGGAGACGCGTTATCGAGCCGTGCTCGCAGGAAAATGGTGCCCACGCCACCTACAGCGGGGATATTGAACTCATCGTTCCAAAGGGCGTGGTCGCCGCCGGAGAAATTGCTGAAGGCAAGGACCTGATTGGTGCCCCCGGCAGGGTCGAGGACAACCTGGTCAGACACGTTGGCGTTCTCTTGGAACCAGTTGCTGCCCGGGTTTGTGGCAGCGTCTGAGACCTCGGTCAGTAAGCCGTACCCCTCGAAGTCATCTACGCCGACAAACGCGGCGTACGAATCGGGCACCGACATAGCAACCAGAGCGGTACACACAGAGGGGGCCCACAATGCGTGACGTTTACGCTGAATCATGCTTATTCTCCATGGACCGAATAGACTTGGTATGAATGTGTTCCAAAAGAAGAGAAGCCAGAGCAGATCGCGATCCATCGACCGACTCGTGGTGTGGGCTAGGGATATCCCACAGCTTTATTATCGTGCGCCTTTGACCAAAAGATAGGTATGTTTGCGTATAAATTGTTACGGATCACGCCACACAAGCCCCGAGCTTTTCCCGTACGGTGCCCTGGATGCGGATTGCCGTCATTATTCAGCCGGAACTGGCCTTCGGGCGCGAAGTGATCCGTGGGATCGCTCGATACGCTCGGCAGAAACCGCAATGGCGGCTGCACTCGATGGTCCCCTATGACCCGGTCCCGCCGTCTCGATGGATCGCCGACGGCGGGATCGGTCATACTCCTCCTGACGATTGGCACGGCTTGCTCACGCCGGACGCCCCCCGCGTCCTGGTGGGTTTCGTCGGACCGGTCGACGCGGCGCGTGTCCGCTCGGATGACGCCGAGATCGGGAAGCTCGGAGCGGACCACCTGATCGAGCAAGGGCTGCGTCACTTCGTGTTTGCGGGCGAGGCGGACAGCGGGCGTGGCCAGGGGTTTCGCGCGGCGGTTGAAGCCGCGGGCCATACCCTCTTGCCGCTGCCCTCTCGGTTGGCTCGGAGCGTCCGAACGAAGTATCGGCCGCCGGTGGAAGGGATTGCGGACTGGCTACGTCAGGCGCCCAAGCCCCTCGGGGTCATGGCCATGCACGACGTGCAGGCCCGCTTCGTCAGCTTGGCATGCCGGCTGGCTCAACTCCGGGTGCCCGACGACGTCGCGATCGTCGGCGTCGACAACGATGAACTGCTCTGCGAACTCTCTGACCCGCCGCTGTCTAGCGTCGATCAGGGCATGCTCGAAATGGGTTACGAAGCCGCTGCCCTGCTCGATCGGATGCTCAGCGGCGGCCCGGCCGAGAAGGTCGTGCTCTCGCCCAAACGGGTGGTCACCCGTCAATCCAGCGACACGCTGGCGATCGATGACCCCGATGTTGCCGCCGCCATCCGGTTTATCCGGAGCCACGCCGCCGAGGACATCTCGATCAACGAAGTGGCTCAGGCCATACCCGCCGCTCGGCGTACCCTGGAGCGTCGCTTCACGAAGGTCATCGGTCACACGCTACTGGAAGAGTTACAGCGTGTCCGTGTGAGGAATGCGCGGAATCTCCTGACCACCACCGATCGTCCGCTGTCGCAAGTCGCCGAAGCCTGTGGCTTCAACAGCCTTAAACACTTCCACGAAGTCTTTCGGCGGCACACCGATTCGACGCCAGCCACGTTTCGCCGCAAGCACCGCTTGAAGTAGCTTCTTGGGTCGCAGAGTCTTTTTTGGGATATGTCGATCAGTCGTCGAGCCCGTGAAATCATGGTGGAGGTGGGATGACGATGGTGACCAGCGTCCTGGCGTGCTGGGAGGGATCGACGTAAGTCAAAGCGGGCGATTGTGACCTTTCGCCAGGTGAAATGTCCGCGACCAGGAGCTTCCGAGGATGGCGCTGGTTGTCAGGGATGGGGGACGCCATCATGGCCTTCGGGCTGGAAGGCTTGGTGCATCCGGGTTTGTTGGGGGCAGACACCACTGTGCACGCAAACCGTCAAATCTCGTTGAATCGCTTCAGTTCAGCCGGAGAACCCAGTGAGCACGCTGCAACGAAATTACAGCGTGTCCCGCCGAACGAACCGTGGTCCGATTACGGCACCCTGACCCCGTCCTGCACCCTCTTCCAGCCCGCGTTGAGCAGTCGGCGTGCATCGGCAAGGCCAACGACTTGTTCGGGGTCTTCGGCAAGGTTCCGGGCGGGTAGGACCCGGCGTGCATGGTCGTATAACTCCTCGGCCACTATCTTGCCGGTATCTCGATCGGTCCAACACACGTAGCGGTAGCGGTCCGTGCGCACCGCGTCCCCCATGAGCGAGAGGCCGCCGGTCCTATCGCCGTCGCGGGGATACTGGCTGAACGCCGCGGCCTTCCACGGCCGATCCGCGTCTGCAAAAAGCGGCGACAGGCTCACGCCCTCCAGCCCCGGCGGTGCTGCGACGCCGGTCGTTTCGAGCAAGGTCGGCATCACATCCACAAACTCGCACAGCGCGTCGGTCCGCGCGCCTCTAGGGACACCGCGACCCGCGATAATCAACGGGGGGCGTGCGTATCGACTTCGTAATTCGTGTGCTTGCAAAACGAACCGAAGTCAGCGAGCTTGAAGCCGTGGTCGCCCCAAAGGACCACGGTGGTGGAATTGGTAAGTCCGGTACGTTCTAGCGTCTCAAGCACTTCGCCGACCAAACGATCGACGTAGGTCACACAGGCGTAATAACCGTGCACCAAAGTCCGTGCCAGATCATCGGGCAGGGGTGACTCGGACGGGATATCGGTGTAGCCGGCCAACTCCCAGATTTCCCCCTGCCCACCAAAATTACGGTGCCATCCGGGCGCGCCGTCGGGGAAGCTTTGTTGCCGAGGCAACGGGAGCGTGTCACGGTCGTAAAGTTCCCATGCCCAACGCGGTGCACCGAGTTGATCCATTACGTTCCTTACATCTACGGCTCACGCTACCGGCTGATATACCGTTCGCGGATGGCCTCCAGCCACCAGCGGATGCCGGGATCACTCTTTGTGCCCACCCCGCAAGGGTCAAACCATGAGCCGAGGGGCGGGGCCGCCTGCAGCCAGGTCGAAGCAAAAAAAAAGCCCTGGCCACGATCGAGATGAGCGAAGGTATCGTCGACCTGCCGTCGACGTATGGCGGCTGGATATTCCCCAATATGGTCGTATTGCCGCCAGTCTGCTGGGTACGGATTCGAATACGGTCCCCAGTAATGCCCGTGTGGGCAGTCGGAGTTGTGTGGCGGGCTGCCCTCCGTTTGGATGTAAGGCTTGCCCTCGATCGGCGGGCTGTGATGGATCGGCAGGTCGGCGTTGGGTACCGCTTGGTGGCGCGTGTTGCTCGCGATGAGCAGACCTGGGTTCGCTTTTCGCGCCATGTCGATCAGGTCGATGCTATTGAAACCGGCAAACTCAAACCCCATGCCCGATTTGTACCGGCTAAGCGCCGCCTGAATGGCTGCCGTGTCATCGGTCATGCCATCGCCACGGGCGTTGTACGGTGGCTGTGTGACATCGACGACGCCAGACGTGTCCGGGTAGAGATCGCGGGTCACGGGCATCACCGGAAGACCCGCTGGCTTGGCTTTCTCCGTGAGCGGAGCGAGGGCCAAAGGCTCGGCCACCGCCCGCATTAGCACCGAGATATCGTCAATCCGGACCGAACGCTTGAAGTCCGGATTGTCCGCTTGAACGTTCAGATAGAACGGACATCTCGGTAGCTTACCCTCCGTGGGATACAAGCCCCCGGCCTCGGGCTGCGGGGCGATGAGCGGGCCATCCTGGCTCAGCAAGACGCGGTGTTCCAACGCCAGCACCGGCTCGCTCAGGAAGCCCTACAGCTGACCCACGAACGGGTCGCGCTGCAAAAGCGTGACCGCCAGCGGCAGGAGGCGGAGGGCTCCGGCGCCAGCCCGATCGACGCGAGGGCCAACGGTGCCGCTGAGGCAGCCGCAGCCGTCGCCGAGGCCGAACAGCGCATCCACATCAAGCGTCTCGAAGATCAAGGCCGCGAACACGACGCCCGCATCGCCCAGATCAATGCCGAGTTCAACGAACAAGTCGCCGCCGCCCGCGCAGTCGAGAACGAGCGCGTCGCCGCTGCGCTGGAGGTGGAGCGACGCATCGACCTTGCCCGGGAACAGAACGCGGAGCGGGAGCGGCTGCGGCAGTTGGTAATCGCCGACCAGGTCGAGGCCGTCACCTCCCACCGAGAGCACCTGCGGACAGAAGAGCAGCAGATCGAGGAGGAAATCGCCAACGCCCAGCGGTTCCGGGATGTGCAGGCGTCGGCGTGGGGTCCTTCTGGCCTATTCCCTGGGTACTGCGGTGCAGAGTCGCGGCTTTCACACAGAAACATCACCCCAAACACTCCTGTGGTAGCAGTCGATCACTGCAGGCGGTCTGCTGCGGAAGGGATAAAAACTCTCGGCAAGCCTGCGACTTCGCACCGCTCCGCCCACGCGATCGTCCAGAGGGACCCGACGTCCATCAGCAGTTAGATAGACGTCCACAGTAGCGCCGGAGTAGCACGATGGAATACGGGGCCGGGCAGTGATTCGCGTAAGTCGATGTAAAATACGAAGCGGGCGAAGAGACTCGAACTCTCAACATTCAGCTTGGAAGGCTGACGCTCTACCAATTGAGCTACGCCCGCAATGCCCGCAGCCTAGCACCGACCGGTGATGGGCTGCAAGGCGGAACGGGGTGGTTAAGGGGTGAGTTGGAGTCGTGTGCTCAGGTGCTCGCGGATGAGGGCTTCGGGGCCGGTGAGGATGTGGGTGGTGCAGGTGCCGGTTTGGGTGGTTTTGTCAGTTCCGACGGCGAGGCAGGGGTCGTGGTATTCCATCTCGGAGAAGGTGGGGGAGCCGCCGATGGCGGGGCCGAAGGAATCGCCCTCGTCGTTGTAGGCCTGGAAGCAGTCGCCGCCGAGGCGTTGGTCGTCGGGGAACGAGCGGGGGATGTCGCAATAAGTTTCTTCGTGGTGGGTGGGGAAAGTGCGGTGGATGAGGATGGCCTGGCCGTCGGTGGTGGGGCGGTAGTGGGCCATGGTGCCGGCGGTCAGGTCGGCGGGAAGGCCCATCTTGACGCGGCGTTGGCCATCGCAGCGGAAGCGGACGGACTGGCCGTCGATGACCACGTGCTCGTCGCCGAAGGGGTCATAGTAGGAGTTGATGTTGGCGAGTTCGATCTCGCGCGTGGTGGGAATGATGAGGGTGCCGGGCGTCGGCTCGGCGGGGACCATGAGGATGTCCCAGGCACCGGCAACCGCGCCGGCGTCGCCGTCGATCAGGGTGAGGGTGTTGGTGATGGCGAAGCTGACGCAGCGGAGGCCGGGGTCGAGGTCGGCGGAGCGGTCGAGGCCTTGAAACGAGCGGTCTGCGGTGAGTCGGATGCGTTTGCCGTCGCGGGCATCGGTGAGGTCCATCTCGGTGGACAAGGCAAGGGCGTTGTCGCTCTGGTTGGTGATCGTCCAGTGGGCGGGGTCCATCACTGGCGGAGTCTTGGCCCACTTCTTGGGGTCTTCGCGGGCTTGTTGGAGGTTGGGCCAGAAGTATCCGACCTCGGGGGCGATCCAGAGCCGGTCGCCGCCGGTGAGTTGCCCGGTGTCGCCGTCTTCTGCGACGAAGAAGGGGTTGGACCAGGTGTCGGCATGACCGTCATCGCTGGCCATGAGGCGTGCGGCGTGTCGAGTGGCGAGGAGCCGGCCATCACCTGCGCTCAACCAGAACAGGTCGTCGTGCTCGGCAGCGAGGCGGGCGGTGAGGTCATCGAGGCTGTGGGGCAGTGGCTTGTGCATCGCGCAAACTGTAATCGGGCTCGAGCGTGTGGGGGCGTGTATCGCAGAGGACCGGGCGTTGAACCGCCCTCCGCCTGACGGGTTAGACTCGCCCATGCAGCCACAGGGTCGTGACCTGCCCCCACGGTTCTTCAGCCCACCATGCCTCCTGGGCCGGCGGACGATCGCCCAACGCCGAGCGTGGGCGGACCGTGTTGTATTGAAGCCGCCAACGCTCGATCAACACCTCCGCTTTGTACAGGGTCTCGAACACCTCTGGTTCCAGCAGCTCGTCCGCCAGCTTGCCGTTGAGGCTCTCGATGTAGCCGTTCTCCCACGGGCTGCCCTGCGTGATATCCAGCGTCTTGCCCCCACCCGCTTGAGCCAACACCGCACCGCCTTCGCCGTGAACGCGCTGCCGTTGTCCGACCGGGGGTGATCCGGCATGCCCCGCGTTGCCATCAGTCAGGACAACCGCTCCAATACATCGTCGTGGTTCAGCCTCCGCGCCATGTCGATCGTCAGGCATGCCCGTGAGAACTCGTTGAGTAACATCAGCATCCAGAAGCTCTGGCCGTCACGCGTCACCGCACTCTTCGGCATCAGCCCCACGAGTTGCTCGGCGTCGATTCTTGGCGCAACCCGAATCAGCTCGCCGCGGACACCATCACTGCCGGATTACCCGAGGACTCTCTTAAGCTCTGGCTCGACGCGGGAAAAATCCTGATCGTTCCCTTCGTTCACTTATAGCTTCCCATTGAGCTCGGCTTTAGCGAGACGTATGTCAAGAGAAAACCTTGGTGTGTGAAAAAGTAGTGCTGCAGAATGCGCTACACGGCGTGCTGTAAGAGGTGCTGCTGCACCTGTTCGCATGAGGCTACACCGGGCCACAAAGCTGGTGCTTAGCCTTTTCTGAGGCGTTGTTTATGCGTGTTTTTGTAGAACTGTGCGAGCGTATGAAGAAACGCGGGAATGGGTGATACAGGACTCGAACCTGTGACCTACTCGGTGTAAACGAGTCGCTCTAGCCAACTGAGCTAATCACCCTGAATTTCGAGCGGTCACTGACTCGTCGGCAAGTAGCGCCAGGGCCGGCAACTCGCGGCTAACGCCAGAAAGATATCAGGGTTGTGCTGACCCGCCAAGCCCTCCGCTCGTTGCCGCGCGTTGGCAACTGCGGCCATATGCGGCAACGCCGAACACCTTGAGGAACAGACGCTACTCCTGCATTTGTGCCCCCCCCAAACGACCGCCATCAAGCCTTAACCTGCGGCCTTGAAGCCAGGCAGTCTCTCGAAGTTGCGCTTGGCGCCGTCGAGCCCGAGTTTGGCCAGACGCTTGAGCACCTTCGGGTTGGCCGCTCTAGCTATTTTGACGTCTACCGAGATGGGTTGTATGCGGCGGATTTCTCGCCCCGACCGACTGGCAGGAGCCGAGTGTGGGTCACGGCAATGGCAGCTGGTTGAGGCCGAGTGAGCATGAGCGGTTCGATGATGTCGTGAGCAAGTTCGGCGGGGGAGACACGTGGCTTGAGGTAGGCGTGCGGGCCGTTGGGGTCGGGGGTGAAGTGATTGATGCCGGTGTCGTCGAGCGTGTTGAGGCCGGGGACTTCTTCGAGGAGCTGTGTGTTGCGGCAGGCAGCGTGATGGAGGGTGATCTGGTCCCAGATGGACCAGGGCTGGATGGTGTCCCAGGGCTTATCGTCGTCGGGGACCCAGTCGGGGACGCGGGTGAAGAAATCGAGGTAGCCGACGCGGACGGGGTGGTTGTCGGGCAGTTCGTTGAGGCGGGCACCGGTGCCGTAGCCGTTGAAGCGGTCGCCGAGCTCACCGCCGATGAAGGTGATGGGTCGGTCGACTTCGGTGATGCGTTCGATGCAGCGTCGGCTGACGCCGAGGTTGTTCCAGGCGCGGAAGTTGGTTTCGGGGAGCGTGGGGTTGCTGGGGTAGTTGCCGCCCATCATGACAAAGCGGTCGACCTTGGCGTCAACGAGTTCACGGCCGGTGAGTCGGGAGTGGTGGTCGGGCCCGCTGTCGAGCAGGTCGTTGAGCAAGAGAAGGACGCCGATGGTGGCGATGGTGACCGAACGGTCGGGGGCGTCGGCGAGGAGCCTGCGGTAGATATCGAGTGCGGGGGGGGCGTCGTGGCCGTCGAGCACGTCATCGGGGGCCGCGTGGACGACGGCCGAGGCGTAGGTGTCTTGCTGCTTGAGCTTGGTAGATCGGCCTATGGAGAGTTGACCGCGGCCGAACCAGCGGTTGACGGCGTCGATTGCGCCGATGGCGTCGGGCTGCGCGGTATCGCTGATCATCCCGAGGATGTCGCATCGGCCTTGGTCGGCGAGGGCGTGCAGCAGGGCGAGGGCGCCGAGGTCGTCGATGTCGCCGCCGAGGTCGGTGTCGAGGATGATCTTGGGGGCGGTGGCGTTCATGGGTGACGACTTAAGCGTAAGCGAGCTCGACGATCTGGTGGCCTTCGAGTTTCGGGATGGTGAAGGTCACGGCGTCGCCGTCGGTCTGGTGAGCGAGGGTTTCACCGGCGGGCACGAGGGTCACGGACTTGACGGCCTGGCTTGGCCGGACGGTGAGCGTGAGGGCGTGCAGCGGGATCACGTCTTCGACCGTGTCGAACCGGTCGCCGCGGCGCTCGGGGATGTAGTGCTGGAGGTGCAGGGCGTAGCGGGAGGCGGCGGGCTGGTCGTTTAGGGTGGCGATCAGGGTGGAGGGCCCGTCGTGATGGACGAGGGTGGTGGGCAGCAGGAGGTTGATGGCGTTGCGGATCAGGCGCTTGACCCAGCGGCAGGCCTCGTCGTCGTACATGCGGAACAGGGGGTGGGCGAAGTAGATAACGCTGCCCTTGCGGACGGCGGAGGGGTAGACGGATTCGCCGGAGGTCGGTGCGTATTGGTGCGAGCAGAACTCCTTCCAGGTGCGGTTGAAGAAGGGGCGTTCGGTTCGAGCGAGGAGTTCGGCGTCGCCGGTCGGTGTGACCTCGATGGCGCGTTGGGCCATGACGTAGCGGGTGTCTTTGAGACCCTCGCGTAAGGCTTCTTCGGGGTGAAGGAAGTCGGGGTTGAACTCGGCGTCCCCGACGTAGTCCACACCGAAGAGCGTGGGGTCGGCGAAGGCGTCGCCCGCCGGGTTGAGGCCCGCGCGGTGAGTGAGGATCAGTGAGCCGCCGGCTTCGACGAAGGCCTTGAGCTTGTCGGCGAGGTCGGTATCGACGGGCGTGCTGTCGGGGAGGATGATGAGGCGGTACTTGGAGAAGTCGCGGGAGCTGTCGATGAAGTCGAACTGGTGTCCGAGTTCCTGGAGGATGCGGACGACGCCGAAGTCGGTACGGCCCTGGGTGTCTTCCTGGTCATGGAACATGCCCTCTGCCCGCTGGAATTCTTCGGGGTTCATCACCGCGATGTCGGTGACGGCCATGGCGTCGGTACACCAGGGTTCTTTGGCTTCGAGTTGTTCGAAGACGCCGCCGATGAGTTCGTAGGTTGCGGGGTCGAGGACGCCGCGGGGCGGGAGCTGATCGCCGACGCAGACGGTGGCGCCAAGGGCGAGCATGTTGAACGTCTCGAATTCGAGTGAGGCCTCGTTTTTGTAGCCGTGGAAGTCGCCCCAGGAGGAGTGGAACTTGCCGGTCATGCCGAGGGTGGGCAGGCCCAGACCCCTTGCGTAGCGCTGGGCGGCGGGGAAGTGCATGTAGCCCCAGCCGCCGCCGGGGAGGGATTCGAGTTCGAGGTGGGAGTAGGCGTTGGTGTTGTCGCGGTGTCGGAAGCCGACGTGTCCGGAGTTGTAGAAGATGGTGCAGTCGTCGTTGTACTGCGGGAGGCTTCGGACGTAGTCGGACATGGTGCGCTCGAAGTCGGCGATGACCTTGCGAGCGTACTGGGTGCGGTGGTCGTGGTTATGGAGGTCGAGGCCGGCCTTGGCCATGGCGGCGAGCCAGCGGGGGTCGTAGGAGAAGTAGGGAACGACGATGTCCCACCAGAGCCCGTCGACGGGCATGAGTTCGAAGATCTCCTTGACGTGCTGCTGGAGGAAGTCAAGGAAGCCGGGGTGGGAGATGTCGAGGCGGTCGTAGAAGCCGTGCATCTTGTCGAGCAGGGGGGCGGAGCCTTGCGGCTTCAGGTGTTCGTCGCGGAGCAGCCACTCGGGGTGGGCGTCGGCGGTGAACTTGTCCCATTGGACAGTGATGTAGATCGGGGCGCGGATGCCACGCTTGTGGCAGGCCTCGATCTGTTCGGGGAGAAGATTGGGACGTTCGAGGCGGGGGTGGATGCGTTCGGCGAAGGCCTTGGATTGGTAGTAGAGATGGCCGTGGTGGCAGCGGGCGAAGCAGTTGATGGAGGTGACGCGGGCGCGTTGGAGGGTGTCGCCGAAGGCGTCGGGGTCGAAGTCGCGGCCGATGCCGTCGATGAGCGGGGAGGTGTGGAAGTCGAGGTGGATGTGGCGTTGGGAGAGGGTCATGACGGGTGGGGGTGGGGGGACATGCCGGTCCGGCGATACCGTCGTCGGCTGCCCCGGAGACTGCCTGTGGGGTGGGGTGAGTGAGGTGCCGGTGAAAAACCCGCAGACGAGGTTGGTCGTCCGCGGGCGGAGGAGAGTAAGGGTTTAGGCCTCGTGTGCACGCTGGCGTCGGCCACCGATGACGAGCGCGGTGCCGAGGCCGAAGAGAGCCATGGTGCCCGGCTCGGGGATGACGTTGGGGGTGAAGACGAGGTTGTCGAAGACGACGGTGGTCCCGTTGACGGCATTACCGCCGACGCCCAGGCCGATACCGTAGAAGTCACCGCCAGCCAGATCGTTCGTGCCCGAAACATCGGGGAGGGTGAAGGTAAATGAGAACGGCGTGTCCACGGCCTGGGCACCGGTGAAGTTGAAGTTGCCGTCGCCGTCGGTCAGGTCGAACGGGACGTTTGTGCCCTGGCGAGACATAAAGACTTGGGCGGTGCTGTTACCGACGATGTTGGTGAATACGGCGTCACCGGAGAGGGTTCCGCCGGCCTCGAGGAGCTGGTTGAACGGGGTGCTTGAGCCGCCCTCGGGGACGCTGTTGAAGTTCTGGAAGACGATCGCAAAGCCGTCCGTTTCGTTCACGGTGACCTCGATAGACGGGGTCGTGTTGAGCGTGGTGGTGACGGCCAGATCGGAGGTGATGTCGCCGGTGGGCGTCCAGCCGCCGATGTTGCCGACGGTCCCGTCGAGGTTATCGACAGCGGCATCGAAGTCGAACGTGATGGGCGTCGCGGCGATAGAGCCGGCGAAGAGGATGCAGGCGGACGACGAGAAAAGAATGGACTGAGCTTTCATAGGGGTTCTCCTTTTTGATGAGATGAAACGGGAAAAGTGTTAAGCAGTGCCGGCACAACGCCGGACGAAGAGGTCGATTCAGAAGCCGGCTTGGGCTTCGGATGAAACCGTTGGGGGTCGGGGGCTTTCTCCTTGGGCTTGGGGGTGAGGCGGGGCCGGTGCGTGCAGCTCGGCTTGCACGGCCTGGATAATGCGGTCACGGGCGATGATGTTGCCCCAGACGTTGTTGAGGCTGCCCCAGAAGTGGACGCCGTCATCGTTGTAGTAGGCGGGCCAGTTGTCGAGCGAGGTGACCCAACCGCGGTAGTCGAAGAGGGCGGTGCGGTCGCGTTGGTCGGTGAGCTGACGGAGGTGTTGGTTGAAACGGTCGAGCGAAAGGTTGACCGCGGCGACATCGGTTTCGGTGTTGGTGGGCGTTGCTTCGATGACGGGAGGCAGGGTGAGCAGCAGGACCGAAGTGCTGTCGGGGAGGGCGTCGAGCAGACGGGCGAGGGCGGTGCGGTAGGCCTGCTCGCGTGGGGCGGCTTGGTCGGGGTGACGCCCGATGTGCAGGGCGTCGTTGGTGCCGAGCATGAGCACGACGAGGTCGGGCTTCTCGGCGAGGAGGAGGTCGAGGCGGTTGAAGCCGTCGGGGTCGGGGTTCCAGTCGCCGGCGTGGTGATGGCGGTGGGGCCAGGTTTGGGCGGTGAGGCCGTGGGCGGCGATGACGACGGCGTGCCAGTTGGCGTTGTGCTTGGCGAGGGTCTGGCCGAGCGGGTTGTCGGGGGCCGCATGGAAGACGGGGGTATCGACGACGGACTGGTTAGCCTGGGTGTAGTGGACGGTGAGGGAGTCGCCGATGAAGGCGACCTTGACGGGCTCGGCGTACACGGTGCCACACACGCTCAGCAGGGCGAAAAGCCCGGTGAGCAGTGCGGTTCGGTATGTGCGGTGTGCCTGGACCATGGTGTGTGTGGGTCGGGGGGATCAGTCGAGTGTGATGCGGAGGGTTTCGCCGTCGCGGTCGAGGGTGGCTTCCTTGGTGACACGCTTCCCGTTGTGGGTGACGGTGACGAGGTACTGGCCGTGGAAGCCGCGGACGGTCGCGCTGCCCGTGCGGTCGGTGGTGGTGCGTTCGTCGGTGTGGAGGGTGTCGGTGAGGAGCTTGACGAAGGCCTCGCCGTTGGGCTTGATAGTCCAGTCCTGCCGCCACATCTCGGCACCGGGGACCCACATGACGGGCTCCCAGAAGCCCCAGGTGGTGATGGCTTCGACGGACGGGTGAGCGAGGATGGCGAGGTAGAAGTCGCGGGTGTAGTCGGCCTGGGTGAGCTCGTCCTCAGTGTTGAGGTCGAACTCGGTGATCTGGATCGGGAGGTTGAACTGAGCGAAGCGGTCGAGGATCTCCCAGATCTTGGTGGGCGGGGTGAAGTCTTCGCCCATGTGGGCCTGCATGCCGATGCCGGCGACGGGTGCGCCGCGGTCGAGGAGGTCCTGGATGATGGCGAAGTAGGCGTCCTGGCGGGCGGTGTTGAGGCCGCTGGCGGAGAGGATGGTGTGCTCGTTGATGATGAGCTTGGCGTTGGGGGCGAGGGATTGGCCGAGCTTGAAGAAGTCGGCGCGGAGGGCGGGGTCCTTGATGACCTGTTCTATCTGCTGGAAGCTGGCGGGCTCGTTCCAGAGCTCGATCTCCTGGACGCCGAGGCTGTTGAGCCTAGTCATGACGTCACGGACGTAAGTCTCCATGGCCTGGCGGAGCTTTTGGGGGTCGTCTTTGGCGGCGGCCCATGTGGCGGGGGACCAGTCGAAGCGGGACCAGACGACGGTGTGGGCCTTGGTGGTGAAGCCGTTGGCGACGGCCCACTGCATAGTCTTGGTGTAGCGTTCGGCGGTGGCGGGGTCGGGCCAGCCCCAGGTCTGTGCGGCGTAGGACGGGGCGGTGACGCGGTTGTGGTAGCGGGTGACGACATCGGTGTAGCGGCGGGCGTCGGCGGAGTCTTTGAGGACGGGTGATTCGTTTTCGAGGAAGGTGCCGAAGCCGAAGGCGTGCCGCGTGAGTTCGGCGTGCACCTGTGCCCCCGGGAGGAGCTTGCCCGTGCGGTCCGCGACTTCAATCGTGAGGTCGGCTTTGCGGTGCTGGTCGATGCGACGCATGGCCTCGGCACGCCAGGGGGCGTTGGGGTCCTGGCCTTCATAGGTGAGCCGGGTGTGGGCGAGGCCCGAGGTGTCGGCGTCGGGGCCGAGGTTCCAGAGCAGGACGTTGGCGATATCGACGGTCTGGGGGATGACGCCGAGGTGGAAGGAGAGATTGACCTCGCCGGGGGCGAAGTCCTGGGTGGCGGTGACGCTGAAGAACCGTCGGGACCATCGGGGGCCGGGTGCGCCGTCGAGCTTGCGGAGCTCGGTCCAGGTGCGTGTATCGCCGCTGGGTGCGGTGACACCGGTGGCGTCGGTGCCGGGTGCTTGGAGCCAGGCGGTGAACTGGGCGCCGCCGGACTCGCGTTTGGATTCACCGCGGATGTCGATGAGGCCGTAGAGCACATCGCCGGCCTTGATGGGCCCGGTGGTGGTGGGGGTAGTGAGTTGAGCGTCCCAGACCGGGTCGGTGGCGGTGGGGACGATGACGCGGGCGGCCTGCTGGAAGTCTTCACCGGTGACGGCGACGACGTCGAAGGTGGCACCGGGGGCGGGGCCGGGGCCTTCGAGGTTGCCGGGTCGGTTGCCGGCGATGAGGAGCTTGGCGTTGGGGCCGAGGCGGTCGAGGAGTGCGGTGTCGATGGGATTAGGCACGGCTTGGGTGGGCGGAGCACCGGTGGTGCGGGGGGTTTGTGTCTGAGGGTTCGGGCGAGTGGGTGGTGCACCGGGGGTGCGGGTGCTGGCCTGTGCTTTGTGCAGGGTGACATGAACGGCGGCGATCTCAACTTTTTGCGGGACGCTGCCGAGGTGGAAGGAGACTGAAAGGTCGCCGGGCGCGTAGGCCTGGGTGGCAGTGGCCTCGAACGTCCGCTTCTGCCAAGCGGCGGTGGGCTTCGTGTCGAGGTAGGCGAGCAGCTCGTAGGTGCCCTTGGTGTTCTGGAAGTAGCCGGGCACGGTGGGGGTGCTGCCGTTGACGGGCTCGGCACGGATGTAGTAGCTGCCGGTGAGCTTGTCGCCGGGGGCGACGGCGAAGGCCGAGCCTTGCGACAGGACCTGCACCGCCCAGACCGGGTCGGTCGTGCGGGTGACCTCAGCACGGATGGCGGTGCGGAACGGCTGCCCCTCAACGCCAATGACACGGACAGTTCCGCCGCTGCCGGGTTCGGCGATCGCGTTCAGACGGTTGGCGACACGGCCGTCGATCAGGGTCTGGCCCGGGGCCGAGGATTCAGCAGAAGCATCGGCGGTTTCGACCCGGACGTCGACACCGCCGATCTCGACGAGTTGCGCCGTGCTGCCGAGGTGGAACGTGACGGTCAACGCCCCGGCGGGGTAGTCCTTTGAAGCAACAGCTTTGATCTCACGCTGGACCCACTGGTCGCCGGGGTTACTCTTGGACTCGCCGAGCAGTTCGTACTGGCCCTGCATCATCTGGAAGAGAGCACGGACATCGGGCGTGCTGCCGTTGATGCCCTGGCCCTTGATGGAGTAGCGGACGACGAGGGTGTCGCCGGCCTTGACCGCGGCGGTGGACGCCTGGGACAACAGCTGGACATCCCAGACCGGGTCGGTGGTCTGGGTGACGCGGGCACGCACGGCGTTCTTGAAGGGTTGGCCCTGCACCGCGACGACTTCGAGCGATGCGCCGGTGCCCTCCTCGGCGAGGCGGATGAGCTTGCCGGCGTCTTTTGCATCGATCACGGTGCCGGCCTGGGTGGGGCCGGTGTGGGCGAGGGCGAGGGCAGCGGTGAGTGCGGTGGAGCAGAGCCAGAACAGGCGCGTCATGGTGTGGGGTTCCATGGGTCGGTCGTTGGGTGGAGGGCCGCGGGAGGACAGCCCGACGGTCGGCATCAGTAGCTGGTGAGGATGTTGCGGTTGAGGATGTTGCCTTGGGTCACGTTGGTGGCGTGGCCGTCGAGGAAGACCTGTGAAGAGCTGAAGCCGTTATGACGCCAGACGAAGTCCTGGTTGCCATTGGCTGCGGCGGTCTGGACGAAGTCGTCCGGCGTCGAGCCATCGGTCGGTATGGCGTCGGTCCCGTTGAATGCCGACGCATCTAAGTCAATGCCGTTGGTGACGGCGATGCTCTCATTGAGGCTTCTGCCTCCGGTAAAGAAGTTGGTACTCGCGGACACCCGGGCCGAGGTGCCGGCACTGATGAGGAAGGCTGTGGATTCGACGGAGCCGTTGCTTTCATTCTGAGCGCTATCGAAGGCCGCGATCTGCTCGCTGGGTGAATCTTCGGAATCGAGGGCTACGACGAGCGGGCTGTTGTCAACAGGGTCATTAGCGGCATTGGTGACTGTTGCATGTTCCAGGCCAAAGCCAATGAACGTGAATACGCGAGGGTGGGCGATGTAGTGGCTGTCTTCGTTTGTGCTATCAATAACAGCGGACGGGCACAGAAAAGCCTCACTGCGGCCGTTGTTGCCTGAGAATGTCGGATCGCCTTGGCTTTCAATGAACGCGGAGAGCAGCAGGGTCCACTCGGTGGCGTCGCCCCCTCCGGCATTCTCCTGGAAGGCGGTAACTAGGTTGCCACTGTATTCATTGGCGTAAGCCGTGGAGGCGATCCCTATCTGCCGCATATTCGACAGGCAACTCGCGGTTCGCCCGGCCTCGCGTGCATTGGTCAAGACCGGCAGGAGGATCCCGATGAGCAGTGCGATGATGGAGATGACGACCAGCAGTTCGATGAGCGTGAAACCGAAACGGCGTGGAGCGGATACGTGTGTGTGCATGACTGAGCCTTGCGAGGATGATGAGCCGAGGCAGAACTTAAAGCGGGAACAAATGAGGACGGCAACAGGAAACGGTTGATCGGGCCGGTCGATTCCGGGCGAACGATCAGTCGGGCTGAGATACGGGAACGATGGACTCCCGTGGGATGACCCGGCCCTTGAGCCGGGAAGCGGTGAGCGCGGGTGTAGACGCGTCGGGGTCGGAGGCGATGCTGTTGGTCGAAGCGTTGTCTTTGCCGGCCTCGATCATGGCGAGTAGCTGCTGGGCGGCGAGTGCACCCATGTCGCTGAAGGGGATGGCAACGGCCGAGAGGTTGGGCCGGCACCAGGTGAGCTCGTCCATGTCTTCCATGGTGAGCACGCTGATGTCTTCGGGGCAGCGGAGGCCGAGCTTTTCGAGCGGGCTGAGGACTTTCTCGACGGCACGGATCGGGTTGTTGACGATGAGCGCGGTCGGGGCGTTGGTTTGATTGAGCGTCTGGCGGAGCAGGGCGTAATAAAGGAGTGGCCCGTCGGGATCGTCGGGGCTGGACTCGGGGACGAGTCGGCTGAAGCCGTCGGCGAGGCCGGCGTGGTTCATCTCGGCTTGGACCCCGCTGCGCCACATGTCGTACATGTGTGAGGGCCAGCGGGTCTGCTCGGTTTCAGAGGCTTCGACGAAGCCGATGCGTTCGTGCCCAAGGTCGAGGAGGTAGCGTGCGGCGAGCCGACCGGAGGCGAGGTGGTCGGGCATGACCGAGACGGCGTGGTCGGGGATGGGGGACGGGGCGTTGATGATGACCGCGGGGGTCTGCGATTGCTGGATGATGCGGAGCTCTTCGGGCTCGACGTGGTAGTCGATGAGCAGGCCGTCGAAGCGGGCGTCGGCGAAGCCGCCGGCGGGGGCGTTGTCGCCGACGCGGACGAAGGCGACCTGGTAGCCGGCCTCGCCGAGGGTCTCGATCAGGGGGGTAAGAACGCGGGGGTCGTAGTCGTGGGTCTCGGGCTTGTCGGTGCTGAGCAGGCCGATCATGTAAGTGCGCTTCGTTTTGAGGGCCCGTGCCCGCCAATCGACGCGGTAGCCGAGCTCGTCGGCGACCTCCCGGACGCGTTGGATCCGTGCGGCGGAGCTGGGCCAGCTGCCCTTGATCTTGCCGCGGAGGACGTTGGAGACCGTGACGGTCGAGACCCCGCAGCGTTCGGCGATGTCTTGGAGTGTGGCCATGGGACGGGTCTCGGAGGTCTGAAACGGCGGCTTAACGAGGCTTAGGGCCGGTTTTTGCCTGAGTTCGGCCGGGTAATTCTGTGGCGGGCCGCTACGAACGTGAACGAATATGAATCTTTACCGATGACTTTATTTATCGATTAACTTTTAATATGCTACCCAAGTCTCCACTCACTGCAACCCCAAATCGCACGTTTCTTCAACTTCTTTTTCCACCCGCCCGTCACATCCCCATCCCGAGGCCCACGCCCTGCCGTGTGCCGCATAACCAAATCGGACCCGGATCACCCCCTCATGACCTTCCACAACTACTCCGTCGTCGAACGCTACCCCGGCAACCCCATCCTCACCGGCAAGGACTTCCCCGACGCCTACCACATCATCCACGTCTTCAATTCCGGCATCGTCAAGTACAACGGCAAATACCTCATGGTCTGCCGCTGCGAGGACGCCGGGCTCAAGGCGTATTTCTGGATCGCCGAGTCGGACGACGGGCTGAGCTTCACGCCCCGCGACACGCCGATCCCGATGCCCGAAGACGATCCGATGTATCAGAAGTACGCCGAGATCAACATCTACGACCCGCGCGTCACGAAGCTCGGCGACACCTACTACCTCATGCACGCCGCCCACAGCCGGTACGACTGCCGCGGCGTGCTGCAGTCCACGAAGGACTTCGAGACCTTCACCTGGCACGGCTTCATCACCGACGCGGGGAACCGCAACCTCGTGCTGTTCCCCGAGAAGTTTCCCAACCCTTCCGGGGGCGGCGATGACTACGTCCGTCTCGACCGGCCGCTGACGACGTGGGACTCCGGCGACATGTGGATCAGTTATTCGAAAGACCTCATCCACTGGGGGCGGGGCGACTGCATTTTGCCCAAGAGCCGGGTGCCGTGGGCGTGGAGCAAGGTCGGGGCCGGGGCGGTGCCCATCAAGACCGACAAGGGCTGGCTCAACATCTTCCACGGCGTGCGCAGCCAGGCCAAGGCCCACCTGATCTATCAACTCGGCGTCTGTGTCCACGACCTCGACGACCCGTCGAAGATCATCGCTTTGTCGCGTAAGCCGATCTTGACGCCGACGATGGACTACGAGCTGCACGGGCAGACGCCCAGCGTTGTGTTCACCGCCGGTGCCGTCCCGGAAGACGACGGCAGCATCAAGCTCTACTACGGCGGGGCCGACACCGTGCAGTGCGTGGGCTTCACCACCGTCGACCGCCTGCTCGCCGTCTGCGACGAGCCGTAAGCCAGACACTGGCGTAACGATTTTTTTTTGTCTCTTCTAATCCGCTGTCCTGTTCAAAACGCTCTAAAGGAATCATGCCATGGACCCGATCAAACCGCTCGCGCTCGTTGGCCTGTTAACGCTCTTGCTGTGCCTGCCCGCGCTGCCCACGCTCGGTCGAGACCTGCGTGGACTGGTCGCCGACTTCGAAGCCCAGGGCGCCGACGCGACGGCCCTGACCGAACTTCCCGCCGACCACCCGCTGGTCGAAGCGCTGCAGGGCAAGAACCTGCGGCGGCACCGCGTGGTCGTGCCCGGATCGCACGGGTTCTTTTATGCATCGGACGACCAGACCGTGGCGATTGTGACGGCCGGGCCCGACGTGGTGGGCACCCACCTGATGCCGATCATCCGCGGCGCCGACTTCAAGACGCTCGACGGCAAGCCGGTCACGCCCGGGGAGCCGATCCCGGACGCGTTGGTGTATTCGGTGACCGACCTGGGCTGGCACTGGGTGATGTCGCGGACGACGCTGGCCCCCGCAGAGGCGACGCCGAACATGGCCAAGGGTGCCGATGTCGATGAGTCGGCTGTGAAGCACCACCTGCGGGTCAATGCCCGGATGAAGCCCGACGGGCAGAAGACGTTTGCAACGCTCGGCGCAGTGGTCTCACGTGCGGCATTGCTGTTGCAGCGCGGCGAAGGCGTCAAGATCACGGTCGCCCCCGGCACCTATCGAGAAGGCAAGATCGAGATGTGGGCCGGTGGCTGGTCGGAGGCGGCCCAGCGTGCGGTGCTGGTGATTGAGGGCGAAGGCGACACGCAGCCCGTCATCACCGGGGCCGAGGACTGGTCCGGCGGCTGGGAGCTCGTTGAAGGGACGGACAACGTCTATCGCAAGCCGTGGCCTCACACGTTTGGGCTCTGCGAACAGAACTGGGAGCGTTGGGGCTACCTCATCGACCCGCGGGTCGCCCGCAGCGAGATGGTCACGGTGGACGGGATGATCCTGCTGCCGAGCATGCTCGAGCAATTCGCGTGGATCGATCCGGACGGGGCGGTGCCGCTGGATCAGACCAGTGAGAGCGACAACGAACCGGGGGCCTGGCAGCCGCAGGGCGTACGCGATCCCGCGTCGCTGCTGCCCGGGACGTTCGGTGTGGTCGAAGCCGAGAAGACGATCTATGTCTGCCCGCCGGAAGGCATCGACCTCAACGCCGCCGCCGTCGAGGTCGCGGTGCAGCCGTTCATCCTCAATATCGACGGCCAGGACAACGTCGTGCTCCGTAACCTCGCGTTCATCCACACCGCCACGTCCGTCGGTTCACACACCTGGGGCGTCGCCATCGGCGGCAACAACATCCTCGTCGAGGACTGCCGCTTCGACGAGCACGGCGCGAAAGCCTTCGCCATCACCGGCGAGAAACGTAACCGCATCACCATCCGCCGATCCACCTTCAACGGCAACGGCTGGAAGGGCCTGTCCACCGGCTACCGCGTCGACGACTACGTCATCGAAGACTGCGAATCCTCCTACAACAACTGGCGTGGCCACACCGGCTCGCAGCACGGCTGGGACGCCGCCGGCGTCAAGGCCTTCGCTCTCGACGGGCAGGTCGGGATGATCATCCGGGGCCACCGCTCCTTCGCCAACCTCACCAACGGGTTCTGGCTCGATCAGTCCTTCACCCCCCGCAGCCCCATCACCGTCACCGACTCCCTGTTCATCGCCAACCACTACGGCTCCCAGCTCTACCTCGAAAAGCTCACCGGTCCGGTTGAGGTCAAACGCAACGTCATCTGGAACAGCGTCGGCACCCGCGCGATCGACGGCACCTCTTGGAACGTTTTGCTTCAACACAACATCCTTTACTCGGCCAGCCCCGATCAGGCCGCCATCTATCTCCACCGCCGGGGTACCGAATCCGAATACGCCAACCACTCCAAGGATTGGGCCGTCCACAACAACCTGATCGTCTCCGGCGACCCGTCCAGCTCGCTGCTGTTCGACGACTGCAGCCCCGAGCAGTTCAACGATTACCTCACCACGCTCGACGCCGACGGCAACGTCTACCACGCCGCCGCTCCGGGGAGTGCTTTCCACTTGCCCGGCGGAAGGACCGGTGGCCTCGACGCCTGGCGGCAAGCTACGGGCCAGGAGTCGCAGAGCGTCGAGATGGACCCTCGCTTCGCGTCGGTCGAAACCTTCGACTGGTCCATCGGGAACGACGCCGTCCGGCAGAAGCTCAACGACCTACCCGGCGCACTGTCCGCCGAAGACCGCGAAAAGCTGGAGTACGCCCTGGCTCAAACCAACCGCTTCTTGAGCATCACCGCCTCGGCGGGTCACGAGTCCGGCCCCGCGTTCGAGCTGGCCCGCAACGCCATCGAGAACCAATGGAAGCCGGTCGACCTGTCTTCGTTTGCCAACCGGTCGCTCACCGGGTCGGAGGCCTGGATCGGGGCCGGCAACCAGCTGCCCCACCTCGAAGCCGGGCGTCACGTCTTTGCCGGCGTCCCGTTCGACATCCCGAGCCTCAGCGGCAACGCCCGGGTCGCTATCGCGCTGCCGTCGAACAAGGTGAATCAGACCACGGGTCAAGCGCTCGCCGAGGCGTACACACTCCCCATCGGTGCGACCACACCCGCCGTCTACGTGTTGCACGGCGCCGGCTGGATCGGTAGCGAGACCGAAACCGCCGCGGTGTACGAGTTGGTCTACGCCGACGGCTCGACCCACGCCGTGCCCGTCCGGCCCGCCAATGCTGGCGTCGTCGAACCGGGCGTCGGCGAGTGGTACCACGCCTTCCCGAGCTTCGACAATAACCGCGCCCGCCACGTCCGCCTCAAGGCCCACGGCCAATCGCCGGGCGCACTGCTCTACGTCATGCAGGTCGAGAACCCCCACCCCGACAGGACCGTCGCCGAGCTCCGCCTCCGCCCCGAGCCCGGCCGCGACACGAGCGTGATCGTCGTCGGCGTGACGTACCTCGACCAATGATCCGGCAAACGCCGGCTTTCGTCGTGTAGCGGCTGCACCGAAGGTGCCCGCGGGTCTGCACGGGACGCTCCGCGTCTGCCGCTACGCGTTACCGGCTTCATCCAACCACAACGCCGAGGTCACCCCGCGTGGGTAGTACTTGCTGCCCTTCGCCACGCCCGCGTGCATCTGATCGGACCACGCCCAGTACGTGTTCTCGGGCCGGAGCAGCCAGCCCGCATGGGCTTCGTCCGCTGCTTGTGACGCTTGAGCATCGTGGTGCCCAAGCACCTCCCGGGCCACGAACTGGCACAGATAGATCTTGCTTAGCCACGAGTTGATGCTCGTGTTGGACAGCTTCCAGCCGCCGTCCTCGAAGAGGCACACGCCCGGACGAAGCACCGCGTCGAGGTGCTTGCCCAGTGCCGCGATGAGTTCCGCATAGGGTCCATCCGACGCGACGGCTTCCCGAGCCCCGGCGACAAACGGGAACACCAGCCCCTCGATCGCCGGGATGATGTGCGCGACGCTGCCCTCGACTATCACCGCGGGGATGAGCCCGTCAGTATCGGCCTGACTGACGATGGTTGCCGCGGTGCGTTCCGCTTGTTCACCGGCCAGCGCGGCCTTGTCGCTCTGCCCGAAACGCTCGAACAGCTTCGCAAGCAAGACGCAGCCGGCCCAGCTCTTGACCGCGAGGTAGACGTTGTTGCGGGCCTGGCCGAGCGAGGCATCGAGGCTGTCGTAGGTGGTGATCTCCGAGCCATTGCCAGTGCGGGAGCTGTCGAGACCCATCACGCCGTTGCGTTGAGCGGCGTCGGGGTGGTCGCGGTTGAGCAATGAATCGAGGCAGTCGCCGAGCAGTCCGGCGTGCTTGGCGGTCCAGGCGTGGTCGCCGGTCGCATGGTCGTAAGCCGCCACGCAGCAGATGAAATTCACGAGCTGTTCGCAGGTCATGTAGGAGAAGCAGCCGCGGAGCCCCGTGACCTCGTAGCTCGAATAGCCCGCCGCGGTGAAGTGATTGGTAACGCCTTGATCGTGTGTGAAGCTGACGCCGCCGGGGTGGTCGTTGCTGCCGCCGGGGAAGTGGAGTTGGTCGGTGTAGGAGTACCTATCAATGAAGCGGTCGAGCACGTTCCGGCTGGTCCACGGGTTCATCCGTAGCTCGTAGAACAGCATGTCGACGGTCAGGTCGAACGTGTTCATCATCCGGTACTCACCCTCGTTGACGACCCAGCAGGGCGTGCGTCCGTCGTGGGTCAGTGGTGGGGCGGTGCCAAGGTCGAGGAACTCGGTGGAGCCGTAGTAGCTGTGGATGGTATGGGCGATCTGGAAACGCTGGGCGTCGTTGAGGTGGGCCGCGTCGTCGAGCATCGCGTCGGCGGCGTCGGCCTTCGCGAGGTAGTCATCGAAGTGTTCGAGGGCGTAGCGCCCAACGCTCTCGAGGCCATCGAAGTATCGGGTGTAGAAGTAGACCGCGTCCTGGCCGGTGGTGACGACACCGGGGCTGTAGAAGCACACCGCGAAACGGAAGGTGGTCTTCTTGCCCGCGGGGGCATCGCCGAAGAGCAGGCCTACGGGGCCGAGGCCGAAGCGGTCGTTGCCCTCGCCGCGCCAAGGCCGGATGATCGGCTCGATGCCGAACGCTCGGCCGCCATGAATCCCTTGGCCTTCAGCAAAAAGACCCTTGATCTGCCCCTGCACGAGTCCGCGAATGCCTTCGTTGTCTTCGGGCTCAATCTGTCGCAGAGCGCTGTAGGGGTCGCTGCCGGAGAAGCCAAAGAAGAACCGGCGGGCACGGTCGCAAGCGGTATTGTCAACTTCAAGTTCGACGAGCACCGCGGGGCAGGTCGCTAGGCGTAGCGCGTCGTGATCGGGTGATTCGGCCTCGGCATCGGGGACAGCGAAGACGGGTGTGATGATGCGGAAGGTCAGGTCGCCCGCGGTCCATGTGTCACGGGCTGCCGTGAGGTTTCGGCTGATTTGTTCGTCATCGAAGAGATAGGTCTCCACGCCGGGGATGCCGCCGAGCATGTGGTCGTCCATCTTCGGCGAGAGGTTGTTCTCGCTGACGTAGCGTTCGGCTTCGTCACTTGTTCGGCCGTCGTAGAACGGCAGCGCGTCGAAGCGGTTGGCGTCGTCCCGCGACTCAAGCCCGATGTACACCGGCTCGTCGGCAGGCTTGCCCTGCTGTATGCCGAGCCCGCCGTTCGGCCCTTTCTGGCCAAGCGTGAACGAGGCGAACGCGCCGATGGGGCTGTGCTGGACATTGAAGAAGGGGTGAGTTGGGAGTGTGTTGGCCATGGGCGGGGTTTATAGCGTTGGTAGCGATGTTGTGTCGATATCGCTTGGGTTTGGGCGGGCTTGTGGTATGGTTCAAGCAGTGGTCATGTCGCCCGTGGCGTTCGCCAAGACGGGCCTTGTGCAACGAGAGACCGGGTTCGCTCCCCACTCGTAAGCCGACCGCGTAGGAATCAAACCACACATGCCGCGTTTCCTTTGCTCAGTTATGGGTGCACCGCTGTGGTGCGTCTTGTCCCTGCTCTTGCTCATCACACTGCCCGCCAACGCCCAGAGCCACGGCGACGCGTCGGTCACCGTCTCCGACGCCCCCATGCAGTGGCACCCCGTCACGCTCACCCTCCAAGGCCCCTTCGCCAACGAGACCGACACCAACCCCAACCCGTTCACGGGCTACAGCTTCGACGTCACCTTCACGCACGAATCCGGCAGCCCCTCTTACACCGTCCCCGGCTACTTCGCCGCCGACGGTAACGCCGCCGAGACCTCCGCCAAAGCCGGCACCGCCTGGCGTGCCCACCTCAGCCCCGACAGCCCCGGCACCTGGACCTACACCACCGCCTTCCACCGCATCAACGGCGATCGGGCCACGCCGTTCGCTAAATACCACAACCGCCGCGGCACCTTCACCGTCGCCCCCACCGACAAACCCGCCTCACCACAAGGCGACTCCCACGTCATCGACTTCCGCGGCAAGGGCCGGCTCGTCTACGTCGGCGGTCATCACCTGCAGTTCCTCGGCGATGGCAGCCACTTCCTCAAGATCGGAGCCGACGCCCCCGAGACGCTGCTCGCCTACTCCGACTTCGACGACACGTTCACCCTCCGCGACTGGGTGCCTGTCCGTGACTACACCCCGCACAAGGCCGACTGGCAGCCCGGCGACCCGACCTGGCAGGGCGGCAAGGGCAAGGGCCTGATCGGTGCCCTGAACTACCTCGCCGAAGCCGGGGGCAACGGCATCTCGTTCATCCCCTACAGCATCGGCGGTGACGGCCGAAACACCTGGCCCATGGTCAGCCCCGAGCTCAAGCACAAGCTCCACTACGACGTCTCCAAGCTCGACCAGTGGAACATCGTCTTCACCCACGCCCAGGCCCACGGCCTGCACCTCAACTTCAAGCTCATGGAAACGGAGAACGACGACGACACCCTCCCGGACTACGAGCCGAACCGCCCCGACACCATCCCCGCCTCCCTCGACGGCGGCGACCTCGGCCCGGAACGCAAGCTCTACCTCCGCGAACTCATCGCCCGATTCGGGCACCACCTCGCCCTGACCTGGAACCTCGGCGAAGAGACCTCACTGACCACGAAACAGCTCCAAGACATGGCCGCCTTCGTCGCCGAGACCGATCCGTACAACCACCTCATCGTCGTGCAGACCTTCCCCCACGAACAGGACAAGGTCTACCGTCCGCTGCTCGGCGACCGGTCCGTGCTTACCGGGGCAGCGCTGCAGAACGACTGGAACGCGTCGCACCACTGGACCCTCCGCTGGGTGACCGAGTCCGCCGCGGCCGGCAAGCCCTGGGTCGTCTGCAACGACGAACAAAACCACTGGACCACCGGTGTCCCGCCCGACACCGGCTACCCCGGCCCCCCGGAATACATCGGCAAACTCAAAGACGGCACGCCCGTCGGCTACGACGAACACGATGTCCGCATGCACACCCTCTGGGGCAACCTCATGGCCGGCGGCGGCGGCGTCGAGTACTACTTCGGCTGGGAGTTGCCGCAGGGCGATCTGTTCGTTGACGACTGGCGCAGCCGCGCCAACTCCTGGCGGTTCGGCAGGCTCGCGGTCGACTTCTTCCAGGATCACAGCATCCCGTTCCACACCCTCATCAACCGCAACGAACGCGTCGGCAACTACAGCAACCAGAACGGCCTGTTCTGCCTCGTCCCCGCCGACTTCACCCAGCCCGGCCCGATCGTCGTCTACACCGCCGACGCCTCCGAGCCCGTCCGCCTCAATCTCACCGGTGCCCCCACTGCCGCGTACACCGTCCGGTGGTTCAACCCCCGCACCGGTGGCCCGCTGAGCATCGGCTCCAACCCGGAGGTCATCTCCGGCCGAGTAGTCAACCTTGGCAGCCCGCCCGCCGAGGAGGATCAGGACTGGGCCCTACTGATCAGGCCGATGCCGGGCTCTTAATCAGACGTTGCATCCACAACCCCATGCAATCGCTTGCGTTTAGAAAATTTATCGATTGATATTTTTAATGCTTTTGACGATTCTTGTCCCCATATTTCAACTCAATAGCAGATCAACGAATTTAATTTAAGCGGCTGTCCTAGGAGATTTCACCGTCGGGTGAGTTTCCGCAGGGATTTGAACTGGTCGGATGCGGTTCCCGCGTTGAACCGCCACTCGCACTCTTTCAAGAACAGGTAGAAGCTCGGCTTCGGCATGCCATTGAACTTCCGCAAGTGACGCTTGGCCTGGTTACAGAAGTTCTCGATGCCGTTGATGTGCCGGCTACCGGGCTCGGCCGGGTGCTCGTCGTGGTTGATCCGCACGTGGTGGTCGCCCTCGAAAGCCAAGGTTTTGTAGCTGGCGAAGGTGTCGGAGTAGACCACGCTGTCGGGTGTGATCCGGCGGCGGATGATCGGCATCAGGGTGTCGCGTCTGCAGTCGGCGATCATCTGCGTGAAGACCTTCCCGCCCCTTTTAACCAGGCCGAAAACCGCGACCTTGCCCGCCGCGCCCCGGCCCCGCTTGCCCTTGCGGGTCCCGCCGAAATAGGACTCGTCGATCTCGAGTTCCCCCTCGAACGCCTCACGCATCTGGGCTTCCCGATGCTCGGCGATCCGCTCACGGAGCTTGCGGAAGAACAGGGCCGCGGTGTTGCGGTGCACGCCGACCAACTCGGCCGCGGTGCGGGCCGTGGTCCCGGCAACGAAGAGCTTGAGCAGTTCGCCGTGCTGTCGAGGGGAGAGCTTGCTGTGCTTCAAGGCCATCGGAGACCTCGCAGGTCATGCTAATCGCCTAGGACAGCCCCTAAGTTTTTGCGTCGAAGACGCATTAGCCAACTGAGCTAATCACCCGGATCGTGTGAGTGGGTATATAACGGCGAGTAGCGCGAAAGGGTTACATGAGTGTGCTGGTTCCTTCGAACAGCAGCACGCTTAAGTTTTTTGTGGCGAGCGAGAGGAAGATAAAGAAAGTCAGCCCGTTGGTGATCCAGCAGGTGCTTGTGATGTATCGCTTCTCGTGGTTTATGAGGAGTATCGCAAGGGCGGTCATGTAACGCATGAAAAGGGAGGCCATGGTCCCGACACCGATCCAGCCCCACCAGCTTCCGCTGAAAATCAGGTTGTTGATAGGCAGGATGATCCGTTGATTGAGGAGTCGCATGCCCACGGCCAGGGTTGCCGTGATCGTCACGCTGATGCTGCCGATGGCGACGGCGAAGCGGAGGCTGGGCGGGATGCTGATGTCGCGGATGGACCAGGCGGTGGTGGCCATGCTTTCGCTTTTAGCTGGGAGCGGTTGTTCGTGGTGGTTAGATCTGGTGGTCTGTGTGTATTGAGTACTACATAACCGTATGGGTGCCCCAGCCGTGGAGCGGGAAGTTGGCGAGCGCGATACTGAGGAGCAGCCAGGTGGCGAAGAAAGTGATGACGGACCAGACGAGGGTCTTGTCACCGCTGGGCTTGATCGCGAGGAAGAGGGCGGTGCCGAGCATGTAGAGCAGGAAGAGCGTGGCGATCGAGCCGATGCCGAAGCTGTTGAGCCAGCGTGTACCGCGGGGCATGTCGTACTGATGTGCGAGTCGGTAGGTCAGGAGATAGGCGACCGCGGCGAGGGTTGCGGAGACGGTGACGGCGGTGATGCCGAAGATGGCGACGACGCGGTCGGGAAGGTCGAAGCGGACGCGGGTGTTGGGCCATGCGAGGTTTCGCATGGGTTGAGGATAAACGGTCTGGGGTGTGGGACCTAGTGGGAAATTGGGGGTTGTGGTCGCGCGGGCCCCAGGTCATTGACCCGGGGTTAAATGGTGCAGGTGTGAGTCAAGATTTGGCGAGTTGGATGATGCGGCCGCCGATGATCCATTCGGTGACGTAGATGTCGCCGGTGGGGGAGACGGCGATGCCGTGGGGGGCATTGAAGAGGCCGGGCTTGAGGTGTTCGGTGCCGGCGACGTTGGGGTAGCCCTGCTCAGCGGCTTCGCCGGGCCAGACCCACTTGGGATGATCGCGCCAGTCGTCGGGGGGGGCAAGCCAGGGGTTCTGGCCGAGGTCGGCGATGGCGTTGAGCTTGCTGTCGAGGACTTTGACGCCACCGAAGAGTTCGGCGACGTAGGCGTGGTCATCGAGGAAGGCGAAGGAACAGGGGCTGTGGCAGGCGGTGGTGGACTGATCGAGGAGGTTGCCGTCGCCGTCGAGGATGAGGATGCGGTGGTTGGCCCGGTCGGTGACCCAGAGCCGGCCGTCGGGGGCGAAGCGGACGCCGTGGGGCGAGTCGAGGGGGGTGCCGTCGAAGGCGGTGAACTTCTGTTGGTAGGTGCTGTCGGCGGTGTAGTGGAACAGTGCGTTGCTGCCGTAGCCGTCGCCGACCCAGATGTCGCCATTAGCGGGGTTTTGGTCGGCCCAGGTGGGGGTGTACTGGCCGTCGGGGCGTTCGTCGGCGGGTGGCGGGTCGAGGCGGAGGATCGTTTCGCCGTCGAGGGTGGTCTTGACGACTTCGCAGGAGCCCTGGTCGACGAGCCAGAATGCGGGGCTGCCGTCGTGTTGGGTGAGCGTCATGCCGTGGGCACCGACGAAGCGGTCGCCCCAGGTGCTTTCGAGGCTGCCGTCGGGATTGAAGAAAAGGACGCCGGGGACGCCCTGGCAGAACACGGCGACGCGGCCGTCGGGGAGGACCTCGACGCCGTGGGTTCGGCCGTTGTTACGGGTGGAAGGGGTGTCGGGGATGGTGGCCCAGTCTTCGATCCAGGTGTAGGCGTGGGGGGCGGTGCCGATGTGCATAGGGGTGCTCCGGGGGATGGGGTGAGGAGCATAGAAGGAAGTGATTCGTCACGCGGCCCGGGGTCATTGACCCCGGGCTAAATTGGAGTGTCAGTGGGGGCTGGGGAGTTGGACGGTCTCGCCGTTGGGGGTGTCGGTGGTGCCGAGCAGGAGATCGCGGATGACGCCGGCGACGGTGAGGGGGTCGAGCGTGTTGGCTTCGGGGATGGCCTTGGGCGAGAAGTTCTCGCGAAGCATCGGGGTTTCGATGGCACCGGGGGCGACGGCGTTGGCGCGAAGGTTGAAGCGTTTGCCCTCGTCGGCGGTGGCCTTGGTGAAAAGGTTGATGCCGGCCTTGGCGGCGGCGTAGATATTGAAGCCTTGGAAGGGGTCGAAGGCGGCCATGGACGAGACGTTGCAGATCGCGCCGGACTTCTGCTGCTTGAAGATCGGCCAGGCGGCGCGGGTGGTGTAGACAACGGAGTAAAGGTTCACCTCGGTGGACTTCTGCAGGGTCTCGACGTCGATGCGGGGGATGGGTTGGAGGGGGGCGTAGCCGGCGATGTTCGCGAGGGCGTCGAGCCGGCCGAAGGCTTCGACGGTCTTGTCGACCAGGGCCTGGCAGGCGTCGGGGTCGGCGACGTCGGTGGGGATGACGGCGAGCTGGGCGTCGGGGTTGACCTGCTCACGGATGAAGCTGGCGGTCTCGTTGAGCTTGTCTTCGGAGCGGGCGGCGAGGGCGACCGCGTAGCCGGCCTCGGCGAGGAGCGTGGCGGTGTCGCGGCCGACGCCGGAGGAGGCGCCGGTGACGATGGCGACCGGGGTGGGGTTGTCGGGGGAGTCTGACATGGGAGTCCTCGTGTGATGAACAGAAGAGGACTGTAGGCGGGGTGGTCGTGAGACAGGGGGCATAAATGCCCCCGCTAAACAGGTGTGGGTCAGGCGGCGGAGGTGGCGGGTGGGGCGGGTTCTTCGGCTTCGACGTGCCAGTCGGCGCCGTTTCGGATGACGGGGCGGTAGAGGGTGTCGCGTTCGACGGGGGTGTAGCCGGCGTCGGTGATGGTGCGGCGGAGGTCGGTGACGGTGACCTCTTGGTGGTTGTCGGCACCGCCGACCTTGGTGATGTCGTACCAGACGACGGTGCCGTCGACGTCGTCGACACCGAAGTCGAGGGAGACGCCGGCCATGGGGAGCGTCTGCATGATCCAGAAGCACTTGACGTGGTCGAAGTTGTCGAGCATGAGGCGTGCGGTGGCGAGCATGCGGAGGTTGTCGAGGCCGGTGGGCCCGGGGAGGTGCTGGAGGGCGGAGCCGTCGGGGAAGAAGGGCAGGGGGATGATGGTTTGGAAACGGCCCTTGTGGTTGTTGTTGATGGCTTCGTCCTGGGCGTCGCGGAGGGTGAGGAAGTGGTTGACGCGTTCGGGCAGGGCCTCGAGGTGGCCGTAGAGCATGGTGGCGTTGGACATGAGGCCGAGGGCGTGGGCGGTGCGGTGGACCTCGATCCATTCTCGGCCGCTGATTTTGCCGCGGAAGGCCTCATCGTGGACGCGGTCGTCGAAGACTTCTGCGCCGCCGCCCGGGAGCGAACCGAGGCCGGCATCGATGAGGCGTTGCAACGTGATGCGGATGCCGTCGGGGTCTTTGTGGAGCTTGGCTTTGCGGGTGAGGTGGACGAGCTCGACGGCGGTGAAGGCCTTGATGTGGAGGCGGGGGCATTCGTCGCGGAGGGCTGAGAGCAGGTCGGTGTAGTAGTCGAAGGGGAGTTTGGGGTGGAGGCCGCCGACGATGTGCATCTCGGTCGCGCCGGCGGCGACGGCCTGGTGAGCCTGTTCGACGACCTGATCGACGGTGTAGAGGTAGGCCCCGTCTTCGTTGGGCTTGCGGTGGAACTCGCAGAACTTGCAGGAGAGGATGCAGAGGTTGGAGTAGTTGCAGTGGCGGTTGACGTTGTAGTAGGTGGCCTTGCCGTGGCGTTCGTGGCGGACGCGGGAGGCGAGCTCGCCGAGGGTGAACACATCGGGGGTCTGGAGTAGGGTGAGGCCGTCGTTGGCGTCGAGGCGTTGGCCGGAGTCGAGCTTCTCGATGATGGGCGTGAGGGCGTCGTCCATGGTGGGGGATGATAGCGCGAAGGGGGGTTCCGGGGGCCTGAAGGCCCCCGCTAAACGGGTGGATCGGGGGTGTGGTTTAATTTTGCGATGCAGATCATCGGACATGGCGTGGACATCGTGGAGACCGAGCGGGTGGCCCGGCTGCTGGGGCAGCACGAGGCGCGGTTCCTGAGCCGGGTGTTCACGGAGGCGGAGCGGGCGTATTGCGAGAAGAACCCGAAGCGCCGGCTGGAGCACTATGCGGGGCGGTTCGCGGCGAAGGAGGCGATTTTAAAGGTGCTGGGCACGGGGTGGAGCGGGGGGATCGCGTGGACGGACGCGGAGGTGGTGAAGCTGCCGAGCGGGCAGCCGACGGTGGCGTTGCACGGGCGTTGCCTGGAGGTGGCGGGGGGATTGGGGATCGAGTCGTGGTGGCTGAGCCTGAGCCATATCTCGACGCACGCGGTGGCGAGCGCGATCGGGGTGGGGGGCTGAGTGGCGAGGAGGTGGTGGGTGGGGCGATACTGAGGGAGATGAGCCCGCGACGTGAGATCCCGCCGTACGAGATTATGCGTCGGTCGAAGCCGACCGATTCGCGGGAGGCGGTGCGGCCGAGGGGGGGCCGGCGGGGGTTTCAGCGGCGTGCGGAGGCGTCCGGGGAGGGTTGGCTTGGGGTGTTGACGGCTCCGCTGGAGCTGAGCGTGCCGCGGTGGGCGGCGGCGGTGGTGGTACTGGTGGTGCTGATCCTGGTGTTGGGGGCGTACCGGCTGGGGGCGGGTTCGGGGGCGGAGGAGGCGACCGAGCGGTTCGAGGCGGAGCGGCAGGAACAGCAGGCGGTGGTGGTCGAACAGGCCCGGCAGAGCGAGGACCCGCGTCGGGCGGGGCTGAACTATTTACGGCTGCCCCCGATGCCGGAGGGGGAGGCGAGGCGGTTGCAGGCGTTTTTCGGGGAGCGGGGGGTTGAAACCTTCGCCGAAAAGCTCGATACTTCTCGATTCCTCGTTTGGCTGACCGAACACGGGCTAACGGCTGAGGAGATCCGCCAGGGCGAGCTGCCCGACCGGATCCGCAACCAGATGCGGGCCATCGGCGTGCTCTGGCGAGAACACAACGGCGGCGGGGACAACCTCGGCAGCATGTACTGGGACAAGCACGAGGGTTCCCCCCGGAACTAAGCCCCGCAGAACCCCGCAGACACGAACGCAAACTAGCTAGCAAGAGACTTCACCATGAGCATCGACTCCTCCCTCAAATCCTCCGGCGGCCTCGCCAATCACCGCAACGTTCTGACCCGTGCCGAGCGCATCGCGAAGCTGCAGGACAAGGACAAGTTCGACGGCGAGAGCGACAGCCCGCTGGGCCTGCCCAAGGTCGGCAACCTCAAGATCGTCACCGGCAAGACTAAGAAGAAGTCGGCCACCGAAGAGTCGTGATCCTGTGGCGTGATGGGTGCTGCGGGTGGGGGGTGTCGCGATGGATTACGAACAGCTGCTGACGGACCGGGTGCTGGGCATCGATGCGTCGGGGGTGCGTCGGGCGTTCGACCTGGCGGCGTCTTTGGAAGACCCGATCAACCTGTCGATCGGGCTGCCGCACTTTGATGTGCCCGAGGCGGTCAAGGCTGAAGCTCAGGCGGCGATCGGGCGGGGGGTGAACCGGTACACGCCGACGCAGGGGTTGGCCGAGCTGCGCGAGCGGGTGATGGCGGAACTGATGACGGGGTACCCGGAGACGCTTGTGGCGTCGGACGGTGGGTCGCGTGGGTGGCCTGAGGACACCGGGTTATTGATTACTTCCGGGGTTTCCGGTGGATTGATGCTGTTGATGTTGTCGGTGCTTCAGCCGGGGGACGAGGTCTTGATTCCGGACCCGTATTTCGTGATGTACAAGCACCTGGTGACACTGAGCGGGGCGACGCCGGTGTATGTCGACACCTATCCGGACTTCCGGCTGACGGCCGAGCGGGTGGAGCCGTTGATCACGGAGCGGACGAAGCTGTTGCTGTTGAACTCGCCGGGGAACCCGACGGGGGTGGTGTCGTCGCAGGCAGAGATCGATGCCCTTTCAGCGTTGTGCGGCGAGCGAGGGGTGCTGCTGTGCAGTGATGAGATCTATGACCTGTTCACGTTCGACGAGGGTGAGCTGCCGACGCCGCTGCGGACGACGCGGGACGCGGTGGTGCTGCGGGGGTTCTCGAAGACATACGCGATGACGGGCTGGCGGTTGGGGTACGCGTTCGGGCCGAGGGCGGTGCTGGAGCAGATGACGAAGCTGCAGCAATACAGCTTTGTGTGTGCGCCGTCGATGGTGCAGGCGGCGGGGGTGGTGGCGATGGACGCCGATGTGTCGGGGTATGTCGCCGAGTACCGGTCGCGGCGGGACCGCGTGGTCGAACGGCTGTCGGGGCTGTACGAACTGACGACACCAGGCGGGGCGTTCTACGCGTTCCCGAAAGTACCTGCGCGTCTGGGCATGACCGGCACGCAGTTCACGGAGTCGTTGATCGAGCGGAACGTTATCTGCATCGGCGGCGGCGTGTTCTCGCAACGGGATACGCACTTCCGGATCAGCTACGCGTGTGACGAGGCGACGCTCGAGCGGGGGTTGGATGTGTTGGTTTCGGTGATGAACTAACCACAGAGGCACCGAGGCACAGAGAAGATTTGATGCGTTATGTCTTCTCTGTGCCTCTGCGTCTCTGTGGTTAAACCGAACTCGCCGATACCGCATCAAGCACGGGACGGGTGATGGGTTCGGGTTGGCCGCGGGTGAGGAGGTCGTGGAGGTGGAAGGCGTCTTGTGAGGTGGGGTGGTCGAGGCGGTAGTGGGTGCCTCGGGATTCTTTGCGCCAATCGGCGGAGCGGGTGATGAGGGAGCCGACGGTGAGGAGGTTCTGGACCTCCCAGCCGGGGGCTTCGTCGAAGATCTTGTCGAGGGTGTAGCGGGCCCAGAAGGCGAACATCTCCTGGACCTCGGCGAGGTGGGGGCCTTCGCGTTCGATGCTGACGTGCCGCCACATGACGGATCGGAGGGAAGAGCGGACGTCGGCG
>JBCCOW010000004.1:0-91369 GCA_039025195.1 Planctomycetota bacterium | reverse complement strand
TTCGAAGAAACCAAGATCAAGCAGCCCAAGAAAGACCTCGGGCCCCACGTCCTGCTCTACTCCGACCGCTGCATCATGTGCTCCCGCTGCGTCCGCTTCACCCGCGAAGTCTCCGGCACCAACGAGATCGGGATCTTCGGCCGAGGCTCCGAAGAACAGATCGACATCTTCCCCGGCCGACCCCTCGACAACGAGCTCTCCGCCAACGTCATCGACATCTGCCCCGTCGGCGCCTTCCTCGACAAAGACTTCCTCATGTCGATGCGCGTCTGGAACCTGACGCGTACCAACAGTATCGATGGGATTACTTCCGGGGGCGACAACCTCTCCGTCCAGACCAACGACGGCAAGGTCTACCGCATCAAACCCCGCACCAACATGGACGTCAACCAGTGGTGGACCTCCGACGAGATCCGCTACGGCTGGAAGTTCGTCCACGACGACAACCGCTTCCGCTCACCCCTCAAACAGGCCGACAACAACGCCGGCCTCGAAGAGTGCGACTGGAACGCCGCCTACGCCGAGATCACTACCCAGCTCAAAACCACCGTCGAACAGCACGGCGACAACTCGATCGCCCTGATGGTCAGCCCCATGCTGCCCTCCGAAGAGGCCTACCTCCTCGGCAAGCTCATCACCTCCATCGCCCCCAACGCCACCCTCGCCGTCGGCCCCATCCCGACCCAGGGCGAAGACAAGACCTTCCCCGGCGGCTACACCGTCTACGCCGAGAAATGCCCCAACGCCCGCGGCGTCCGCCGAGCCCTCGAACAGATCACCGACAACGTCCTGACCTACGAACAGCTCCTCGAAACCGCCAAGGCCGACACCCTCCACGCCCTGATCCTCACCGGTAACTACCCCTCCGACTGGACGACCCCCGAGCTCCTCGACGCCGTCGCCGGCAAGTACACCGTCCTCATCGACACCCTCCCAACAGCCCTCACGGAAAAGTCCGATGTCTTGCTTCCGGGGGCGACCTGGCTCGAAAAAACCGGCACCTTCGAGAACGCCAAGAACCGCATCCAGTCCTTCGACGCCGCGATCCCCGTCATCGAACTCGCCAAGGCCGAGGCTGACATCGCCCTCGACTTCTTCAAAGCCTTCGGCCTCACCCCCACCCGCACCCTCTACGACCCCGCCGCCCTCCGCACCGAAATGGGCGACGCCTTCGCCACCGACGTCCACCACCCCACCGAATCCGACGCCCCCGTTAGCGACATCGAGTATGTCGAACTCTAGCCGTCACGCACACTGGTTGTGTTTTTTTGTTTTGCTCAGCACATCTGCGATGAGCAATGCCGAGCCACCTCCCGCCGAGGCGACTCAACCCATCAAACAAAATGAGAACTCGACTTGGCCCCTATTCGAGATTGACTGGGCGAACGATCCTGCCGCTGATCTTCAAGACAAGTGGGAAGGTTCCTTCGAACACCAGCTCTACGCGAATACGCACGAACTCATTCCAGAGCATTTCCGTGAGAAGTTCAGCCAAGATTTTCCGCCGAAAGGTATTCCGCGATATCGGTTCAAGTACGAAGCAGAAGCCCGAGCGCTGATGTATGCGAAAATGTTTGAGTCGTTAATCGTCGAATATGCCGAGCCTGATAATCCGGAAGCTGAGGCACATGTGCGAGCCGCGATGAAGTCGCTGCACAACTTCCTAACTGCACCACGCCATGACCCTAGGTACCGTCAAGTTGTCCTTGATCATGGTGCGGTTCTCGAAGCAAATGACTGGATGCTGCAGAGCAGCACGATGCGATGGTGGTTTGCACAACATGATCGCGCTGCCGAAGCTCGGCAATGGGCACGTTCGGTGCTGATTCAGACTGCGCCGGAAACCCGTCCAGCCTGGCCTGAACAGCAGCCTGATTTTGCTCAGAAACTTGGCGGTCTCTCTACCTTTCTAACTACCAAGAACGAGTCCGGGCAGAGAGGCATCATCATTCAAGTGAGCCCTGAGCATGGTGGCCCAGGCGGAAGCATGCTTTACGTTTTGCGAATCTTTCCGGACAGTCATGAAGGTAGCTTGGCTCCTGGCATAAGCGGTTACAAAAGAGACAAATGACTTCAGTTCCTGACAGCGCTGATCCGGCTCACATTCGGCAGCTTGCACAGCAGATTTCGTCTCGGCTTATCGGTGAAGCTGACATTGAAGTAACTGCCTGCGTCACCCTCGACGCCGCCACGCCCGTACACGTCTCCTTCCTCGCCAACGCCAAGTATCTCGACAAGGCCCGCGCCTCGAGCGCCGGGGCGATCATCTGTTCGGCAGAGCACGCCGAGCACCTGCCCGGCAAGACGCTGCTCATCGCCGATGACCCCTATTTTGCGTTCCGGCAGGCGATGGTCCTGCTCCACGGCTGGCGGATGCAGCCCGCGGTCGGCGTCAGCCCCGAGGCTCATGTCGACGACACCGCCGAGCTCGGCGACCTCTGTACCATCCGGCCCGGGGCCCACGTCGCGCCCCGTGCGAAAATCGGCAACCGCGTGATCCTCTACCCCGGCTGCTATGTCGGCAAGGACGCCGTCATCGGCGACGACTGCGTGCTCTACCCCAACGTCACCGTCTACGACCGCTGCACGCTCGGCCACCGCGTCACCCTCCACGCCGGCACCTCCATCGGCCACGACGGCTTCGGCTACGCCACCCACCCGCCCACTGAACCTCCGCATGATGGCAGCGATCCGGCAGCACCAATCCACCACAAGATCCCCCAGGGCGGCATCGCCATCCTCGAAGACGACGTCGAGATGGGCGCGAACTGCTCCGTCGATCGCGCCACCCTCGGCCAGACCCGCATCGGGGCCGGCACCAAATTTTCCAACAACGTCGTCATCGGCCACGGCTGCACCATCGGTAAGCACAATCTGTTCGTCGCCCACGTCGGCGTCGCCGGCTCCGTCACCACCGGCGACTACGTCGTCCTCGGCGGACAGTCCGGCATCGCCGGCCACCTCACGATTGGTCCCCGCGCCCAGGTCGCCGCCGGCTCAAAAGTCATGCACGACATCCCCGAAGGCGAGCAGTGGGGCGGTGTGCCCGCGCAGCCGTTCACCCACACCAAACGCGTCATGCTCCACACCCAGCGCCTCCCCGACCTCGCCGCCCAGATCAAACGCCTGACCCGCCGCCTCGCCCGCCTCGAAGACAAACACGACAACCCTTGACCCCAGGCTCTGCCCGGGGGCACGCGGCCTTCAAGATGCCTCATTTTCACGATCCCCACTCAGCTCAACACGTCACTCCACCCCGACCCCAACCAGGCTCCCCCGCACAAAATCTCCCGCGGTCAACGCCGGCTCACGCGGGGCGAACACCTCTTCGAGTACCAGGTCCGGGGCATCGTCGATGTAGTTGAAGTCCGGGGCGATCTGCACGATCGGTGCCCGCGGCTTCGACATACACCCGGCCGAAAGCAGCAGCCCCAGCCCGATCGGCACCACGGCCAGATCCCGCAGACGTCGTAAGCAGAACATGACGGTCATCACAATCCAAAAAGCGGCAAACACCCAATGCGGCACAGTGGCCTAGCCCGACGCACACACAGGACCATCGGGCCTTGCCACAAACACGCGTCAGCCAACCCGCACCCAAGCGGGCTTTATCGGCTCATCCCTACAAACCCAGGGCATCCCTGCCCACCGATACGGCTCCAAACGCTGTACCGGAGTAAATTACGCTACGAAACAGAACCCGCCGATCACAGCACGTCTGCCCCCCCAGCCGATAATACCCCCGCACCGTTGCGGGTCACAAGGAATGCAGCGGCCCGCACCCGTCCAACCCGCACTCTTTGCCCAACCGTTACAGGCCCACAACGATGCTCCGGCCAGGCGTCGCCGCAACCCATCCGTACGAATCCCAGGCTCCCGCCTCTGCGTCCTCGGCTCCGGCTCCGGCGGCAACTGCACTGTCGTCTCGACGCCAAACCACAACCTCCTTATCGACGCCGGCTTCGGCCCCCGCACCACCGCGGACCGCCTCGCCCAGGCCGGGCTCACCCTCCACGACCTCTCAGCGGTCCTGCTGACCCACCTCGACGCCGACCACTTCCGACGCACCTGGCCGCGTGCCCTGACCGACCTGGGCATCCCCGTCTTCCTCCACCACTGGCACGTCCCCGACCTCCTGAAACTCCCCCACGCCGACCGCCTCCTCGCCGCCGGCCTCGTCCGCCCCTTCTTCGACCATCAGCCCTTCCATCCACTCCCCCACACCGAGGCCCACCCACTCCGCCTCCAGCACGACCGCCAGGGCACCATCGGCTTCCGCCTCCACCTGCCCTGCGGCCTTCGCCTCGCCTACGCCACCGACCTCGGCCACGCCCCGCCCGCCCTCATCCAACACTTCGCCGGCTGCGACATCCTTTGCCTCGAAGCCAACTACGACCATGGCATGACGATGAACTCGTCCCGCCCCTCCTTCGTCAACCGCCGCAACCTCTCCGACTCCGGGCACCTCTCCAACGACCAGGCCTTCGACGCCGTCGCCGCCATCCGCGATGCCTCGGCCTTCAACAACCCCCGCCGTGTCGTGCTCCTCCACCGCTCCGAGCAGTGCAACCACCCCACCAAGCTCCGCCGCACCTTCGAACGCAACCCCTACCTCCTCCGCCGCATCACCCTCACCCACCTCCGCCGACGCACCCGCTGGATCACCGCCAAGCCCTTGCGCCCGCTCCAACGCGCTCAACTCCGCCTCACGGCATGACCGCAGGACGTCGCTTTGAACCACAGAGGCGCAGAGGCACAGAGAGGAGTTGAAAAGACAGACATCGCGCTGGAGTCAAAACCACCCCAAATCCTATTTCTCTGTGTCTCCGTGCCTCTGTGGTTCAAACACAACCCGCAAAACCTCACTCCACCGGCTTCCCGTCCGACACCACATCCCCCCGTAGCGTCTCGATCGCGTGCGGCAGCACATCCACCAACGCATCGAACATCTCTGCCGCCCCCCGTGGCGACCCCGGCAGATTGATGATCAAGCTCCCGCCCAGCGTCCCGCACGCCCCCCGCGACAACGCCGCCTTCGGCGTCACCGCGTAACACCGCAGCCGGGCCAACTCCAACAACGCCGGGTGCTCCCGCTCTAACACCGCGGCCGTGCCCTCCGGCGTCCGGTCCCGCGGCGACAAACCTGTCCCACCCGTCGTCAGGATCAGGTCCGGGTTCGGCGATTCCAACGCCCACGCCTTGAGCTGTTCACCGATCTGGTCCGGCTCGTCCGGCAGCACCGCTGTCGCCACTACCTCGGCATACAGCAACCGCTCCAATCGATCCACCAACGCCGGGCCACCAGTGTCCTCCGCCACACCCGCCGCACACCGATCGCTCAACGTCAGCACCGCCGCCCGGATCGGCGTCTCTAACCGATCCGCATCACCGCCGGGCACCGCCGGGTACGACCCTTCAAACATCGTCATCACCTGCTTGGTAATCCCCCTTGCTCCCGCCGGTCTTCGAGACCAGCCGCACCCCCTCGACCCGCATCGCCGGGTCCACCGCCTTGCCCATGTCGATCACCGTCAACGCCGCGGCCATGACCGCGGTGTAGGCCTCCATCTCGACGCCCGTCTTCGCCGATGTCGTCGCCGTCGCCCGCAGCCGGACACAACCGTCGGCCAGTTCCGCCTCCACATCCACGTGCTCCAATGGCAGGCTGTGGCAAAGCGGGATCAGCTCATCGGTCCGCTTCGCCGCCATCACCCCCGCGAGCCGGGCCGTCGCCAGCAGGTCGCCCTTTCTGAGCGTGTTGCCCCGGATCGCTGACGCCAACGCTTCGCTCAGCACCACACGCCCCTCCGCGACCGCCGTCCGCCGCGTCACCGACTTGCCCGAGACGTCCACCATCCGCGAAGCGCCCGCCTCATCAACGTGCGACAACCCGCCATCAGCTTCTTGATTCACATCGTCCATCCGTAAAACGGTAACGGCTGATCCCCCGTCGCGACACCCGGCGGCACATGCACAAACCCGTCGCTCCCCGCCGTGTGCACCAGGTCGCCCGAACCCTTACCGGTCATCAATCGAGCCCGCCCGGTGCCGGTCCGCCGAACCGTACGATACCAGTTGAGGTGCAAGTCTTTACCGTCCGGGTCGTCCAGCACCACCGACGCTGGCTGACCAAACGCCGCCTCCGAAAAGCCCGCCACCTTCTGCAGCACCGGCATCACCAACAACCGCAGCCCCACCAGCACCGACACCGGGTTCCCCGGCAGCCCAAACACCGGCGACCCCCCACCCGCCCCACCATTCACCGCCCCAAAGTTCGGCTTCCCCGGCCGCATCTTCAGGCCGTGGTACACCACCACCCCCGCGTCACCCATCGCGTCCCGCACCGCCCCCGGCACGTGGTCGTGATCCCCCTTCGACACCCCGCCCGTCAGCACCACCGCATCCGCTTCTTGCAACGCCTCACCCACCGCAGCCGCGATCGCCGCCCGCTGATCCCCGCAGTGACGCACCGCCACACACTCACACCACGGCAACGCCGAGAACGCCGCCGCTAGCGTCCGCCCGTTGCTGTCCCGCAGCTCATAAGCCCCCGGCTCCCTAGCCGTCCGCACTAACTCATCCCCCGTCACTAAACCCACCACTCGCACCCGGCGACACACCTCCACCGTCTCGATCCCAAACGCCGCACACGCCGACGCACCGGCGAGTGTAATCGACATACCCGCCTTCAAGAACGGCTCACTCCCGCTCGCGTTCTCGCCTCGCCGGCGGATGTTCTGCCCTTCCTTGAAAGACGACGCCGGCACCCGCAGCCCGATCACATCCGCCGACTCGTCCAAGTCTTCCCGCTTGATGACCGCGTCCGCCTCTCCCGGCACCGCGCCACCGGTGAACACCCGCACCGCGTGACCCTCGGGCATCGCCGGCGGCGCCTGCCCCATCTTCACCTCACCCGACACCGGCAACGTCTGCCCCTCCACCAACCCACGCACCTCCGCCAACCGAACCGCATACCCATCCATCGCCGACGCATCGAACGGCGGGCTGTCCCGGTCCGGATACAGGTCATCCGCCAACACCCGGCCGACCGCGTACGCCAACGCCAACCGCTCAGTCGCACCTTTGACACGCTCAGCCCCAACCCGAGCCCGCATCGCACCCACCGCCGCGTCCGGCTCCATCAGCTCCGACACGCCTCTCATCCCGCGCCTCCGTCCACAAACGCCGGCACCTTCCAGATCGGCACCTCCGCCTTCATTCGCGCGATGAACCGGTCCATCGCATCAAGCGCCTCCCGCCGATGCGCCGCCGACACTCCCAGCCGGAACGACACCTCACCCACCGCCACCCGTCCGACGCTGTGCTCTACTGCCAACCCGGTCAACCCAAACGCCGACGCGATCTCATCCGCCAGCTCCTCCATTAGACGCCCAGTCATCGGAGGGTAGACCTCGTACAGCAAGGCCGCCAACTCCTGCCCGTCTTCGCTTGGCCGAACGACCCCCTCAAACCATACCACCGCCCCCGCACCCGCGCAAGCCACGGCGACGCGGTCGCCGGGAAGCGGCCCCTCCAACATCCGCACCGATACCGCCTCTGGTGTGGTCCGCGTTGCTGTGTGCTGTCCCAAAGCCAAGCTCCACATCCCTCCGCTACCAACCGGCATCCGGCCGGCCACGAGGTATACTCTCACGCTTCACGACGCGGCACAACGCGTCGCACCGGAGCGGTGGCCGAGTGGCTGAAGGCAACGGTTTGCTAAATCGTCGTAGTGGTTATACCGCTACCGCGGGTTCGAATCCCGCCCGCTCCGCTTAGTCATCACGCCGGCCCGCACCTTGCCGATCGATTTCACTGATGAGCAGCGGGGGCACCCGGAACCATACCCTACCCGCTCACGCCCCGACGAGCAGGTCGAGCGGGGCCTCCCCGTCATTCTGAGCCCGGGCGAATCGCTCTTCGATACCCGGCAGCGACCGCAGCACCGAGCCGTCCGCCCGCTCGGCCTCGACGATCCGGTCAGCCGGAACCGTATGGATCGGACACGCCGCCAGCTGTTCGACCAGACTCGTGTGCGGCCGAACCAGCTCGGGCGTTGCCAGGATCGACGCACCGCCTCCGTGCCCGCTCAGCACCCCCGCGAAAGCCTCGTACATCGGCTGAACATTACGCCCGTCCACCGGGATCACCTCATCCGGGCGCCCCGGCACCTCGATCCGCACCTCTTGCAGCGTCCGCGTCACCCGCCCTGTGCTGCCGTCGATCCGGATCACCGGTTCTACCCCCGACTCGCAGGCGTGGGTCATCCACACCAACACTTCGGGCCCCGCCTCGGTCGCACAGGCCAGCGTCACCGTGTCGAAGTTCTCGATCGGATTCACGCGGTATAGCGACACCCTCGGCTTGATCGGGGCCGCCGACTGGTCCAGCCCGTCCACCCCCGCAAACAGCAGGCTCAGGTTCACAAAGTGCGCCAACGCGTTCGATAGCGGGCTGTCGTGAACCGGTCGGCCCACCACCTCACGCCGGCCCGCCCAGTTGTTACGCCCGAAATACGACGAATCCCTCGGCCAGCATGCCCGCACACTCACCCGCTTCACCTCGCCGATCACCCCGTCCAGCAGCCGCTGCTTCAGTGCCCGGGTCAGCGGTGAGTAGACCTCTTGGAAACCAATCAGCAGCGGCAACCCCGACGCGTCACGCCCAGCAATCATCGCGTCCAGTTCCGCCGTCGACCCCGCCGCCGGCTTCTCACACATCACCGCCTTCCCCGCCCGCAGCGCCTCCAGCGTCATCGGCAGGTGCAGATGGATCGGCACCGGCAGCCACACCGCATCAAGCGACGGGTCATTCACCATCTCGCCATACTCGCCATACACCGCCACACCCGACGACTTGAGCGATGCCAACCGTTCCCCCGCACGGTCCGGCAGCGCCTCATACACCGCCGCGGTCTCGATCGGCGTCTCAAGTGTGGGGCCAAAGGTCTCGACCGCCCGCAAAACTGTATCGCCGTACCCGCCTACCCCCGCGACGCCCAAACGGAGCGGTGAACGCGCCGCTTTTACACGCTGCAACGGGGGGGTGGGCTCGGTCATAACGCATCGTCCAAAGCAGCAGCCCGGTGCTTACAGCCGCTGCAGCGTCAGGCCTCCATCAACGTGGAGTACCTGCCCGGGAGCGTAGGGTAGACGACCGGTCGCCAGCACCGCCACCGCCGAGCCGATGTCCTCGGGCACGCCCCACCGCGGCTCGACGGTCAGCCCTTCAGCGATCAGCTTGTCGTACTTCTCTTTCACCCCCGAGGTCATGTCTGTCACCGTGACGCCGGGCCGAACCTCATAAGCCGCGCAGCCGAACGCCGCGAGCCGTGCCGCCCACAGCTGGGCCGACATCGCGATGCCCGCCTTGCTGATGCAGTAGTCACCCCGGTTGGTGCTCACGACCGTGGCCGAGATCGAACCGATGTAGATCACGCTGCCCCGGAAGCCCGCGTCTGCCTCATGCTGCCGCTTCATCCAGTTGGCTACCAACTGCGTCAAGAAGTACGGCCCCTTCAGGTTGATGTCGATCAGCCGATCGAAACTCGCTTCCGTCGCCTCCATCATGTCCGCCCGCACGTCCGGCGCCACCCCCGCGTTGTTCACCAACACATGCAACGCCCCGAACTCGGATTCCACCGCCGCCACCAACGCCTCACGCCCAGCCGCGTCCGACACATCGGACTGTACGTAAAGCACGCGCGTCTGCCCATCCCCCGCATCACGGATCGCCTCAACCGAGGCCTCAACGTCTTCCGCCGGCTTCCGCCCGCTGAACGCCACGTCAAACCCTTGACCCGCCAACGCCTTGGCGATCCCCAAGCCGATCCCCCGGCCCCCTCCCGTCACCAACGCGACCTTTCGTGATCCCGACATCAAACCAACCTTTCCAAATCAGTCTTTCGGGCCCATCCCGCTGAAGAACGTGGGGTATCGGCCAAACGTCCGCGGCTTACCCATCCGAGCGATTAAGTGGGCCAGCTCGATCAGGTGATAGTCTCCCCACATGCTGCTCTCGCCGTAGGCCACCGACGCCCCCTCGGGCACGTGATCCCAGCGGTTCGGCCAGTGATAGATCGTGTGCAGGAGCAACCCCTGATGCCCTCGCCGCGTCGAGAGGTAAGGCTCGTCAAACAGCGTCCGGGCGATCGTCAGCCCCGCGCTCACGTACCGATCACCCCGCTTGCCGCCGAGGTGCCGACCCAGCCGGATCAACCCTTGGGCGGCGATCGCCGACGCCGAGCTGTCCACCGGCTCGTAGTCATTAAACGGATCAGCAGGCCGGTCCGCCCAGCCGGGCATCTGCGCGAGGCCCGGGCCGCCGTCGTCCCAGTAGCACACGCCATCAGTGCAGGCGATGTCGTTCAGATAGTGGTCGCAGGTCTCGATCGCGTTCCGGCGATACACCTTCATCACCGCACTCTTGCTCAGCCCGACCGACTTCTTGAACGCCGCCGCGTCGAGCGTGCCAAAGAACTCCAGCTCCTCGGCATAACCGCACATCGCCCAAGCCAGCCCCCGCGTCCAGGTTGAGAAAGGCGAGTACCCTTGCTGGGTCGCCCTTGCCCGGAAAGCACCATCGTTCCGGTTAAACGTGCCTTCATGGGCCGTCCGCCCAGCCACGTTGTAGTGGCTCTCGTTGTATGGCGCGGTCTCGTCCATGCCCGCACCGTGGAAGACGATGTACTGGCTCGTCGTCAGCCCGTGCAGCACCGAACGCTTGAGCAGGTCGGCAGCTCGATCGCCCTCGTGCATCAGCGTGTGCCCAAGCCGCCAGGCCGCCCCAAGGATCCGCGTCGTCCGCATCGTGTCGATAAACAGCGAGTGCGGCCCATTGAACGAATAGATGTAGCCCAGTGCCGGTGCGTGAGCCGTGAGGTCTGAATCCACCGGAGCCGTCCCCGACCAACGCGACGCCTGCACCGCACCCGACGCCGCGATCGCGTTGCGGTACGCCAGCTCCTCCCAGCCGTCGTACGCCGCCCGGCCCTCTTTGAGCAGACGCAGCAGGTTGCCATAGGTCGAGAGGTTGTTGAACCCGTGATCGTGCACCCCCGTGTGCGTCACGTGCGGCAGCATCCGATCAACCGTCCGACGTCGACCCAGCTCGATCAGTTTCTCATCCCGCAGCATGTCGCCCGCAAGGATCATGCAGCCATAAACAAAGCCCTGCGTCCATTCCGTCCAGCCGCGGGTCGTGTACTTCCCGCCCACCGTGAACACCGGCGTGCCCTTCGCCGGGTCCCAGACCCGATCAATAGTCTTCGCCTTGGACGCAGCCAGCTCGGCCACGCGGACAGACGTATCAATGAGCTGCGACGGTTCCAGTCGGGTATCGATATTCAGCATGTCGGCCTCATGTAGAGAATCTAGCCCACAACATAAATAACCCTCAACCTTTTTCAGACATCGTGTGTCTGGATCAGGTAATATCACGCATGGACGGAACCATCGAAAACGCCCTGCGCAGCCTCTGCGGCTCACTCTTCGAGGGCCGAACCACCGTCGAGCAGATCACGCACCACCCGCTTCAACGGTCCCTGTCAATCGATACCCACCGACACCCCTGGATGCTCCAGTTCGACCTGATGGTCCGCTGCGGTGGCCAGGCCGTTATCCGCGACACCCGACACCCGCTCCGCCGCTGCTCCATGATGGCCACTCCCCCCGGCACGCCGCACGGCTACACCCTCGAACCCGACCGCGGCAACGGCCACGTCTACCACCTCAAGCTGGCGGTCAGAGAACGACGCAACGCCGACTTCGCCGGCCTCTTCCCCAGCCTCCTGACCGATCAGCCCCCACCCTCAGCCCTGCAACGCGCCTTCGACGAGCTCGTGCGGCTGCACGAAGCCCAAGCCGACGAGAATACGCTGCTACTTTCAGCGGTTTCCCGAGTCCTCGCGCTCTGGCCCACCGCCGACTCGATCACCTCTGCGGGGACACAGCTCACCAGCGAAGCCATCCTCACCGGGTCCCGGCCCGACGAACGCCTGCCCTTGGGTCAGCTCATTGAACTCATCGACAACCGGCTCGACGACCCGCCCGCCCTCACCGAGCTCGCCAACCTCAGCCATGTTTCCACCCGTCACTTCGCCCGGCGGTTCAAGGCCGTGATGGGCTGCACACCACTGGCGTTCATCAACGCCCGGCGTGCCCGGGCCGCCAAGCAGCTCCTCGCCGACGCCGACCGCAGCGTCCGCGACATCGGGCTTGCCCTCGGCTTCCCCTCTCCCCCTGCGTTCACCCGCTGGTTCAAGCAGCGGGCCGGCCAGACCCCTCAGGCCTACCGCAACGACCCCACCCGCATGTGACCGCCATCAAGAATATCTGTCTGGATGCGCTAATCAGTCTGGCACAAACACAGGCTGTCCGGCCACCGCTTCTGCGGGATGCTGATGGATGAAAGGAAACCCACCATGAGCACTCAACGCATCGGCATCGTGATGAACGGCGTCACCGGACGCATGGGCACGAACCAGCACCTGATCCGCTCGGTCTCCGCCATCATTGAGCAGGGCGGTGTCCGCGTCTCCCCCGACCTCACCCTGATGCCCGACCCGATCCTCACCGGCCGGAACGAGAACAAACTCAAGGCCCTGGCCGAGGCCCATGGCCCCGGTGCCATCGGTGAGCCCTACAAGTACACCACCGACGTCGCTGGCGCGATCGCTGGGAAGCATGGCGACTACGAGCTGTTCTTCGACGCGTCCGGCACGTTGCAACGCGCCGGCTTCCTCGAAATGGCCGCCGCCTCCGACATGATCAAGGCGGTCTACTGCGAGAAGCCCACCGCGACCGAGACCAAGGAAGCCCTCCGCCTCGCACAGCTGATCGAGAGCGCCGGCAAGAAGAACGGCGTGGTTCAGGACAAGCTCTGGCTGCCCAGCTTCCGCAAGGTCGCCATGCTCAAAGAGCTGGGATTCTTCGGCGACATCCTCAGCGTCCGCGGCGAGTTCGGCTACTGGGTCTTCACCGGCATGGACCTCGACCAGCCCGCCCAACGCCCCAGCTGGAACTACCGGGCCGAGGACGGCGGCGGCATTATGATCGACATGTTCTGCCACTGGGAATACGTCATCACCAACCTCTTCGGGCCGATCAAGTCGCTGGTAGCCCACGGCAACACCGATCTCGATAAGCGCCGCGACGAGTCCGGCAACGTCTACGGCGCCACCTCCGACGACTCGGCCTACGCGATGTTCCTGCTCGAAGACGGCACGATGTGCCAGTTCAACTCGTCGTGGTGTACCCGCGTCCGCCGCGACGACCTGCTGACCGTCCAGATCGACGGCACCAAGGGCTCAGCCGTTGCCGGACTCCGCGAGGTCGTCGTCCAGTCCGCCGCCGAGACCCCCAAGCCGGTCTGGAACCCCGACATCCCGCAGCCGATCGACTTCTACGACGGCTGGCAGCCCGTGCCGAACAACATCGAATACGACAACGCGTTCAAGGCCCAGTGGGAGCTGTTCCTCCGTCACGTCGCGCTCGACGAGCCCTTCCCCTGGTCCCTGCGTGAGGGGGCCAAGGGCGTGCAGCTCGCGGAACTGGGGATGCAGTCTTGGAAGGAGAAGCGCTGGGTCGATGTGCCCACGCTCTGATGCCTTTTAATAAGGGATGACTACGGTCATGGATCAAGCCCCTGGCTATCAAGGTGTTTGGTACGGCAACCAGCCGACCGATGATGCGCTGCGCTGGAAGTACAGCGGCGGCCTGGCGACGTACCCACAGCAGCACGAACCGATCGCCATCTACCGCGGCGAGGTTGATCGGACATACTTCGTTTACGGCGGGGCCGGTGATCGGCCCGCGGGTATGGCCTATCGCCCTCAGGGTCGGGAAGCCGACGGCACCACCGCGTGCTGCATCGGCTACTACGACCACAAACGCGGTGTGCTGTCACGACCGGTCGTCCTGTGGGTACGCGACGTGATCGATGCCCACGAGAACCCAGTGCTGTGTATCGACCGGGCCGGTCATTTGCTGGTGTTTTGTCCGTCGCACGGAGCGAAGCGAGCCAGCCGGCTGTACCGCAGCGTCGAGCCGCATGATCTCAGCAGCTTCGAGGTCATCGCATCGTACGAAGCGGAGCGGAGCTTTTCGTATCCGCAGCCGTGGTGGATCGACGGTGTCGGGGTGGTGCTGCTGCACACGCGGTACGACGGGTCAAAGCGACGCCTGGCGATCTCAACGAGCCCGGACGGCATGGACTGGTCCGATTGGGATCGGCCGGAATGGCTGTCGAGGCTGGGGGAGGGGAGCTATCAGGTGAGTTGGCGGACAGACCACGGAGCGGGGGGCAAGCTGGCGACGGCGTTCGATCTCCACCCGGCGACGGAGGGCGACATGCCCTTAAACCGGCGGACCAATCTGTACTATCTGGAGTCTGCAGACGGTGGCGCGTCTTGGCAGACTGCAGAAGGCACCGCGGTGGAGTTGCCAGTCGTGGACGAGGCGTCGGCCTGCCGGGTGCTGGACGGCGCGGCAGCGGGTGTGCTGGTTTATCTCAAAAACGTCTCGTTTGACGGAGCGGGCCGACCGGTGGTGGTGTATCTGACCAGCGGCTCGGCGTGGCCCAAAGAAGACAGCGGTCCGCACCGGTGGCGGATCGCCCGGTACGACGGAGCAGACGTGGGCTGGTCGCACCACGCGATCTGTGAGAGTGATCACAACTATGACCACGGCGAGTTGCTGATCTTGAGCGACGACGACTGGAGGCTCATCATCCCGAGTGATCCGGGACCGCAGCGGCGGGCGACAGGCGGCGGGATGTGCCTCTGGCGATCCGCCGACCGGGGGACTACCTGGCAACGCGATCACCGGGTGGTCGAACCCGAGGGTGTGAATCACACTTATGCCCGGCGGGTGTTTGAGGGCTCGGACGACTTCGCGTTCCTGTGGGCGTCGGCGAACGCCCATGACCCGGGTCCGGTCGATCTGTGGTTCGCCGATCGCGAAGGCAAGACCCGGAAGATGCCGCGGACGGTTGGCGGTGATTTCACGGAACCCGAGACAGTGGTAGGACACAGCAAGGAGCAGAGCGATGCCTGATCTGGGACGGATCGCGATCCACACGATGACCCACAAGCCGTGGGACCTGAAGACCTGCTGCGCGAAGTTTGCGGAGCGTGGGGTCGGCGGGATCAGTGTGTGGCGGAACGTGGTGGCGGAAGAAGAGGGGGGCTGCGGGCTGGGCGAGGCGGTTCGGATCGTGAAAGACTCGGGGCTGGCGGTGCCGGCGTACGTGCGTGGTGGGTTCTTCCCCGCCGGGGACCCGAGCAAGCGTGCCGAAGCGGTCGAGCACAACAAGGTGATGCTGGACGAGGCGGCGGCGCTCGGGGCGGAGCAGGTGGTACTCGTGGTGGGGGCGGAGCCGAGGATGCCATTGGACGAGGCGCGGCGGCAGGTGGCGGAGGGGATCGGGGCGTGTGTCAAGCACGCCGAATCGGTGGGCGTGAAGCTGAGCATCGAGCCGCTGCACCCGATGTACGCCGCGGATAAGTCGTGCATCAACCGGATGGCGGAGGCGCGGGCGGTGTGCGAACAGCTCCAAAGCCCGTGGGTCGGGATCGCGCTGGATGTGTATCACGTGTGGTGGGACCCTGACCTCGAACGCGAGATCGCGTTGGCGGGGGAGCAGGGGACTTTGCTGGCGTTCCATATCTGCGACTGGCGGGTCGATACGCGGCACCTCTTAACGGACCGCGGGCTGATGGGCGAGGGGTGCATCGATCTCGCGGGGATTCAGCGGATGGTGCAGGCGGCGGGGTTCGACGGCCTAGCCGAGGTGGAGGTGTTCAGCGAAGCGCATTGGGCGGAGGATCAGGACACGTATCTCGACGAGGTGTGTGAAGCGGCGCTGCCGTTTGGTGTGTGAGTGGTCGGGGGGTTACATTGCGGGCTTCGCCGCGGGCGTGGCGGAATTGGCAGACGCGACAGGTTTAGGTCCTGTTGGGGTAACACCCGTGGAGGTTCGAGTCCTCTCGCCCGCATGACGCCGACGCGTAACCCCCAAAAACCCTTGAACTTTCGACCGGCCGGCTACCGGTTTGAGGGGTATTGTTCCGATGGAGGGTTTAGGTGGGGGGCTTATGTGTTCAATCGAGGATCAGCCCCATGATTGTTGTGATGAAAGCCGACGCGACGGACGCCCAGGTGCAGGCGGTGCAGGACTTGGTGCGGGAACTGGGGCTCAAGCCGCACCCGATCATCGGGACCGACCTGACCGTGGTCGCGGTCATCGGCGACGACCGAAAGAAGGACGGCACGGTGTTGGAACAGGCGCCCGGCGTGGACCGGATCATGAAGGTGCTCAAGCCGTACAAGCTGGCGGCAAGGCACGATGCGCATGAGGGGACGACGCCGGTGACGATCGGCGAGTCGTGCGTAATCGGAGGGAATGCCGTGGCGGTCATTGGGGGACCCTGCTCGGTGGAGACCGAAGAGCAGATCATGGCCGCGGCGAAGGCGGTCAAGGCGGCGGGGGCGCACGCGCTGCGGGGCGGGGCGTTCAAGCCGCGGACCAATCCGTACTCGTTCCAAGGGTTGGGTGAAGAGGGCCTGAAGCTGCTGGCTGCGGCGCGGGACGCGACGGGGCTGCCGATCGTGACCGAGGTGGTGGACAACGACGACATCGACCTGGTGGCGAAGTACGCCGACTGTTTGCAGATCGGCACACGGAACAGCCAGAACTTCAGGCTGCTGGACGCGGTGGGGCGTGGCACGGACAAGCCGGTGCTGTTCAAGCGGGGTATGTCGATGACGGTCGACGAGTACCTGCAAGCGGCGGAGTACATCCTCGCGGCGGGGAACCCGAACGTGATCCTGTGCGAGCGGGGCGTCCGGACGTTCGAGAAGTTCACGCGGAACACGCTCTCGCTATCGGTGATCCCGGAGCTGCACGAGCGGACGCATTTGCCGGTGGTGGCCGACCCGTCGCACGGTACGGGTCACGCCCGGCTGGTCCCGCAGATGTCGCTGGCGGCGGTCGCGGCGGGTGCGGATGGGCTGGCGATCGAGGTGCACCCGGACCCGCCGCACGCGTTGACCGATGGGGCGCAGTCGCTGGACCCGGGGACGTTCATTGACCTGATGCCGCGGATCGGGCGGGTGGCGGAGGCGATCGATCGGGAGCTGTTGGCGGTGCCGGCGGCGGTTTGAGCTGGGGTTGTCGTGTCGCGGGCTGCGGGCTGGTGTGCCCGCAGCTACTGGGGTCAGTTGAGGACGAGGTCGGTGGCACTTGCCAACCCCAAGAGGATGGCGATGATGCCGTTGAGGGTGCCGAAGGCGATGGGGAGTTTGTCGGTCTTGCCGGTGGCGGTGAGGAAGTGTTCGAGGATGAGGACGGGGACGGTGGCGCAGACGGCGGCGAGGTAGTAGACGCCGAGGTGTTCGTTCTTGAGGCCGGCTTCGAGGAAGAGGAAGGCGGCGGCGAGGTGGAGGCCGCGGGAGATAAAGAGGGCGGGTCGGACGCCGAGCGAGGCGGGGAGTGAGTAGACGCCGTCGCGGCGATCGGTGGCGACGTCCTGGAGGGCGTAGAGGATGTCGAAGCCGGCGACCCAGGCGAGGACGCCGGCCGCGAGCCACCAGGGCCAGGACTCGGCGAGGGCGGGGGGGTAGACGGCGAGGGCGGCGGCGAGTGGCGAGAGCGCGAGGGCGAGGCCGAGCACGGCGTGGCAGAGCCAGGTGACACGCTTGGTCAGGGGGTAGACGCCGAGGATGAGCAGGACGAGCGGGGAGGCGGCGAGGGGCCAGGGGTTGTTGAGAAGGGGCCAGAAGGCCGCGGCACCGAGGATGAGGCCGACGGCACTGAGCAGGGCGGCAGCGGACATCTGACGGTTGCTAACGCGGCCGGCGGGGATGGCACGTATGGCGGTGCGGGGGTTGCGGGCATCAATGGCAGCGTCGAGCCGGCGGTTGAGCGTCATCGCGTAGGTGCGGGCGCAGATCATGCACCCCACGACGGCGAGCAGGGCGAGGAGTGTTTGCGTGGTCGTGAGTGACGGGCCAGCAGCGTAGGCGAGGGCGGCGGCGAGGAGGGCGAAGGGCAACGCGAAAACGCTGTGGGCCAGCTTGATATCGGCGGCGATGGCGAGCAGGGGGCTCGGTGAGGTGGTGGCGGACGCGGCCTGCATGAGGGAAGCGTAGGGGGACGCCACGGGCCGCGTCGCGTAGCGACCCGGCTATTGCGTCCGCGATGCTGAGGTGTTGGATGTTTGGAGGATCGTGAGGGATCGTTGCAGGACGGCGTCGGGTACTTCGTGGATCTCGGTGGGCTGGCCGATCGCGGTGGGGAGTGTGAGGGTGAGCTGGCCGCCGAGGTGTTGGCGAAAGGCTTCGAGGCCTTGGGGGAGGTCGGGGTGGTGGAGAAGGGGATGGTGGAGGGGGAAGCCGAGGCGGGCGAGCAGGGCGGTGATGCGGTCGGCGGTGGAGCGGGGGAGTAGCCCGAGTTCGGCGGCGAGGTGGGTGTCGAGGGCGAGGCCGATGGCGACGGCGTGGCCGTGGGAGATGGTGTGGTTGGAGAGCTCTTCGAGTTTGTGGGCGGACCAGTGGCCGAAGTCGAGGGGGCGGGCGGAGGTCATCTCGAAGGGGTCGCCGCCCTGGGCGATGTGTCGGAGGTGTAGCTCAGCGGAGCGTTCCCAGAGGCCGGAGTCGCTGCAGGGTTCACGGCGGGCTAGGGCGTCGGCGCGTTGTTCGACAGTATCGAAGAGATCGGGGTCTTTTTTAAGGATGGCGACCTTGACGACCTCGGCGAGGCCGTCACGCCAGGCGTGGTCGGGGAGGGTGGTGAGGAAGTGGCGGTCGTTGAGGACGGCGTGGGGGACGGTGAAGGTGCCGATGAGGTTTTTGGCCCCGAACATGTTGACGGCGTTTTTGACGCCGACGCCGGAATCGCCTTGGGCGAGGGTGGTGGTGGGCATGCGGACGAGTCGGAGCCCGCGGTGGGTGACGGCGGTCGCGAAGCCGACGGTGTCGAGGACGGCACCTCCGCCGATGGCCAGCACGACGGAGTGACGGCAGAGGGCGTGACGCTGAAGGTCGGCGAGCAAGGACTCCAGGTTGGTGAGGTCGGACTTGACCGCCTCGCCGCCGGGGAGGGTGCGGAAGGCGACGGGCGTGGGGAGTTGGTGGTGCTGGAGGTAGGTAGAGAGGTCGTGTTGGAGCTCGGGGAAGGCGTGGGCGACGGACTGATCGACGGCGATGAGGAGTTTTGACGGTGAAGCAGGGTCTGCAGTGAGCAGGGGGGTGAGGATGTCGGCGAGGAGGGGATTTAATGGTGCGAACGCGTGGTCGGTGAAGGCGACGCGGTGGGGGAAGCGGAGCGGGATGTCGAGGGTGAGGTCCATCGGCGGTGGGCGGGGAATCGTTAGTCGGTTGGCGTGCTACGCGTGGTGAGCTTGGCGAGGTCGTCGAAGAAGCCGGGGTAGGTCTTGTTGACGCAGGCGGGGTCAGCGAGGTGGATGCCGGGGTGGCGGAGGCCGGCGACGGCGAAGGCCATGGCCATGCGGTGGTCGTCGTAGGTGTCGATGAGGACGGGGGCGTCTTCGGCGGCGGTGAGCTTGTTGTCGGGCGGAGGGTGGATGGTGAGGTCATCGCCGATCGTCATGGCGGTGGCGCCGAGCTTGGCGAGCTCGGTCTCGAGGGCGTCGAGGCGGTCGGTCTCTTTGACGCGGAGGTTGCCGACGTTCCGGATGGTGGTGGGGCCCTCGGCGAAGAGCGCGAGGACGGCAAGGGTCTGGGCCATGTCGGGCATGCGGTTGAGGTCGGCGTCGATGCCGAAGAGCTTGCCGTCGGGGGGTGCGGCGACGTGGGTGGTTTCGAGCTTCTGGATGACGGTGCAGCCCATGCGTCCGAGGAGGTCGCAGAACTCGGCGTCGCCCTGGAGGGAGCGGGAGCCGAGGTGCTCGATGGTGCAGTCGGAGCCGGGGACAACGGCGGCGGCGGCGAGGAAGTAGGAGGCGTTGGAGGCGTCGGGTTCGACGATGTAGTCGGTGGCGGCGTACTGGGCGGGGCGAACGCGGATGTAGGGATTACCGTTTGCATCGCGCTTGAACGACGACTTGACGCCGAAGTGCTCCATCAGCTTGATGGTCATTTTGACGTAGGGCAGCGAGGTGATTTCGCCCTCAAAGCGGATGGTGAGGCCGTCGTCGAAGTGGGGGGCGGCGAGGAGGAGGGCGGAGATGAACTGGGAGCTGAGGGTGGGCTGGAGGGTGATCTCGCCGCCGGGGAGGCCGCCGTTGCCGTGGATGGTGAGGGGGGGGTAGCCGGGCTTGGCGTCGTAGTCGATGACGGCTTCGAGCTCGCGGAGGGGGTCGACGAGTTCACCGATAGGCCGCTGCCGCATGCGGGGGATGCCGTCGAGTTTGTAGATGCCTCGGCCGAGAGTGAGGGCGGCGGTGAGGAAGCGGGTGGCGGTGCCTGCGTTGCCGAGGAAGAGCTCGGTGGGGGTCGGATCTTCGTCGGGGTCGGCAGGAGTGGCGGTGGTGAGGGGGATGCGGCCGTTGCGACCACGGACGGTGACTGTGGCGTTGGGTTCGTTGAGGGTGAGCTCGAAGCCGAGGGTCTGGAGGGCGTCGAGCATGACGCGGGTGTCGTCGGCGAAGAGGACGCCGGTCAGGGTGCAGGGGCCGTCGGCGAGGGCGGCGATGAGCAGGGCACGGTTGGTGAGGGACTTGGAGCCGGGCGGGGAGAGGGTGGTGGAGAAGGGGCCGATCGGCTGGACGGGGTAGGGATCAGGGAGTGCGGCGTCGGGCGGGGACGGGGTGACGGTGGAGTCGGGCATCGCGGTAAGGATACCGGTTGGTGGGCTGGCGATCGTGGATCGCCGGTTGGGGGTTGATGTGTGATGGAGGGTTGGGTCAGGCGGGGGAGGGGACGGGCTGATCGGTGAGACGGAGGGCGAGAGCGAGGCGGGTCGTGGCGGTCAGCAGGTCGGCGAGGCGTCCGTCGAGGTTGGGCAGTGGGGTATTCGCGTCGTCGAAGTCGTCGGCGATGGCGTAGACAAAGCGGGGGATGATGTGGCAGCGGAAGTCGAGCATGAGGCTGTTGGCGAGGCCCATGACGGACATGTAGCTGGACTTGCCGCCGGCGGCACAGGCGAAGCCGACGGGCTTGTGGGACCAGGTTCGGCCGGCGAGTTCGATGGCGTTCTTGGCGGCGGCGTTGGCGTCGTAGTTGTAGACGGGGGTGGTGACGAGGACGGCGTCGGCGGCGCTGCCGGCGGCGGCGAGGGCGGCGGCGTTGGGGTCGCTGTAGGCCTGGGCCCCATCGCAGATCGGCAGGGGGCGGTCGCGGAGGTCGAAGAGCTCGACGTCAAGCAACGAAGCCTCGGCACCGACAACGGCGGGCGGCGGCTCGGCGACGGCGAGGTCCGCGAGCCGACGGGCCAGGGCGGTGGATCGGCTGTCGGGGTTGAGGGAACAGGCGAGGATCAGCAGCTTCATGGCTGGATCGTAGGCTCGGTGGCGCTGCGATTCGGCGTGGCCGGGGCAACCTGGAGTTTCACGGCGGGCTGCTTGGGGGTCTGGGCGGTGGTCTGCGGGGGATCGGCGGGGGCCGACTGCTCACGGTTGGGGCGGTTGGGCTTGTCGCGGTTCTGCCGGTCGGGACGGTCAGAACGCTCTTGGGGCTCCGCGAGCTGATCGGGTCGACCAGACGAACGATCATCTTCAAGGTCGGCGGGCGGCTCGGGGAGGGCCGCAGGCTCTGGGTCGATCGGGACTTCAGGGAACGGCTCTTCGGGCAGGGCCTCACCCGGACGGGGGCTCCGCAGCAGGACGTGGTCGGTTTCGGTGAGCCCACCCGAAACGGAGACCATGGTGCTGCTCGCGGGGCCGATCTGGATAAGCCGACGCTGCACTCGGCCGTTGCCCGCACCGACGTAAACGAAGTGGTGAGGTCCCTCGCTGTAGACGGCCTGCACAGGGACCACGAGAGTGTCCTCGACCTTACCGGTGAAGATCGTGCCCTGGCAGCTCATGCCGGGCTTGAGCGAGTCGTCGAACCCGGCGGGCAGCTCCGCGATGACCCGGTACTGACGGAGTGACTGTCGGCCGCCGTCGGACTCGGCTGTGGTGCTGACCTCGGTGATGCGGGCGGGGACGGGCGCGTCGGGGCGGGCGTCGATGCGCACTTCGACCTGCATGCCCGGGGACACCTCCTGGATACGCGCCTCGTGAACTTTGAGGACGGCGGTCATCTTGGACATATCCGGGAGATAGATGATGGTCTCGTTCTCGCGGACGGATCGGCCCGGGGCGATGGGGCGGCGGCGTTCCCAGGCGGAGCCGACGGACGTCTTGTAGATCACGGTCCCAGGCACGGGCGCTTCGACGTCGACGTTTTCGAGCTGACGGTCGAGATCGCGGAGGCGTTTCTCACGCAGGCGGAGGGCTTCGCGTTTGGCGGCGATGTCTGCGGTAAGGCGTTCGAGGCGGGAGTTGCTGCGCTCGACGGAGCGTTCGAGGTCGGCACGCTTCTGTTCGAGGTCGCTTTCGAACTTCTGCTCGTCACGCCGGTAGGTGTATTCCTCGAAGATCCGGATGTTGAGCTGGGCGGTGGCTAAGGCGTCTTCCGCTTGGATAAAAGCGATCTCGGCGTCTTCGAGCTCGTTAAGGCTGATGAACTTTTCGTCGTGCAGTTCTTTGGACAACGCGAGGTCGCGTTCGCTACGCTTGAGATCACGCTCGGCCCGCTTGAGCTTCAACTCCAGGTCACGGCGGGTCTGCGGGACCTCGCCGTTGAACCACTTCTCGCGGTCCAGCTCGATCAGCTGGACGGTGACTTCGGCCTGCTTGCGCGACGACTCGGCGTTGCTCTCTTCGATCGCCAACTCACGCTCGGCGGAGATCAGGTCGGCGCGGGCACGGCTGACGCGGAGCAGCTCTTCCTGGTGCCATTTCTCGACCTCTTCGCTGTTCAGGCGGAACAGCGGGTCACCCGCCTCGACCACCGTCCCTTCTTCGATCACCCACTCGATCTCGGGGCGGCCCCAGACCAGGGAGCGGACTTCGATCCGTTGGCTGCTGTCGAGCTCACCGGACGAGGTCACGGTGAGATCGAGGTCACGGCGTTGAACCTTGAACCAGTCTTCACGCTCGGAGTCCACGGCCGCCTGGGCGTCGTCGCCGCTGCCCGCCCCGAGCACGAAGATGAGCGTCACCGCGACGCCCACGCCGGCGCAGACGAGCAGCGTCAGCGGGGTAGACCAGCCGTTCACACGGCAACGGCGGCCATGGTGCGGGGCAGATGGTTCAGGGGCTTGGTACTGACCACGGTTTGGGGGCGTGGGGTGATTCATGATTTGTAAGGGTAGGCTGTGGGTCGCGGGGCGGGTCGTTATTCGGGCGGGCGGGCCTCAGGGGTTTCAACGCCTGTAGGGACTATCGGTTGCAACCGGGCGGGGGCTTGCCAGGAACCGTCAGAAGCGACGCGCATCTGGCCGGTCTCGAGCAGGTAGTCCAGCACGCTCTGCTGGAGGTTGGCAACAGCGGTATCACGGCGGAGGCGGGCCTCGAGAAGATCGGCCTGGGCCTCGATGACGTCACGCGGGCCGAGGGTGCGTTCGCGGAGTCGGACGCCGAGCACACGGCGTTCGGCGAGCTGGATGTTGCGGTCTTGGAGGTCTAAATCGAACCGGGCCTGCCGAATATTCCGGATCGCCGAGCGGACGTTGAGCGCGACACGGTCGGAGAAGACGCGGGTGTCGCGGCGGACGCGTTCGTAATTAATCAGGGTCCGGCGGAGCGTGGCGGTCTCGTCAAGACGGTCGAGGGGGAACGAAATCCGGGCCCCGAGGGAGTAGTTGGTATCGGGGACGTCGAGGTCGAAACCGGGGGTGTTGTCGTCGTCGTCGGTGGGAACAGTGAGGCTGCCGGAGAGGTCGAAGTCGGCCTGGAGCTGGTTGCGGGCGTTGTCGATGGCGCGGGCGGCGTCGTCGATGCGGTCGCGACGGGTCTGCAGGTCGAGGCGGAACAGCCGGGCGGTCTCGACGGCTTCGACGGGGTTGAGGATCGGCTCGGGGACCTCGAAGTCGGAGGCCAGGATGGTGATGTCACGGGTCGTGGGGATGCCAAGCGTGAGCTTGAAGCTGTCGAGCCGAGACTCGTAGTCTTCGACGGCGTTGACCAGGTTGGATTGCTCGAACAAAACCTGCTGCTCGGATCGCTCGGCCTCAAAGAGCGGCTCTCGGCCGGCCTCGGCCAGTGCGTTGAACCGGTCGGCGAGGCGTTGCAGGGATTCGAGCTGACGACGCCGGTTGTCGAGCTCGCGTTGCCGACGCAGCAGGTCGAAGTAGGTGTTGGCGATATCCACGAAGAACGATCGGCGGAAGCGCTCGAAGTCGCGGACCTCGTAGATCAGGTTGCGCTCGGCCTGGATGAGCGACTCCCGTGCGATAACGCCGGCGTCGCGGAGCAGCGGCAGATTGAACCCGAAGCGGAGCGCAGCAGACTGGATTTCGCGTTCGCCGCTGACGGCGTTTTCGCGGAGGAGGTTGGTGTAGTTGATGAGCGCGGAGGCGGAGACGCTGCCGCCGGAGGGCAGGCGTTGGGTGACGCCGAACTCGTTAACGAGCGTGAGTGCTTGTTCGAACGAGCCGTCTTCGGGGTCGCCGGCGAGGGTGGCCGAGAGGGTGTCGAAGAAGCGGGGCCCCCAGTCGTTGCGTTCGACGATGAGGCTGAGCGTGGTCAGCAGCAGGGACTCGCGGGCGGCGCGGTAGTCGGGGGCGGTGGCGATAGCCTGGGCGAGGATGGCGGGGAGGTCGAGTTCGAGCGGTGGGCCGGGCTGGTCTTCTGAGATCGATTCGGTGTCGCGTTGGGTCTGGGCGTAGGCGTTGCGGGTTTCGGGTGGGGCGGTAGCGGCGGGGAGGTCTTGGGCCGGGGGGTTGTTGGTGGTGGGCGCGTAGCGATAGGCGGCATCGCGGGGGGCGATGTCGTCGGCGGCGGGCACCAGTCGATCCAGCGGCTCGGGCGTCTGACCCAGGGTGAGTTCAGCCCGCTTCTGGATGAGCTCGGCGGCGTGCTGATCGAGGCGGTCGAGGCCGCCATTGCAGCCGACCGAACCGATCGTGGCGATCAGGATCAAAACCGTGGGCCCGTACAGTCGTCGCATCCCTGCCGATGACATCCGTGAAGTCTACCTCGTGTTTGGGCGGAAGCCGGGAAAACCCCGACAAATTGCCTTGGTCCGGCCGCACGCCTAGGTTATGGACCCGCCTTTGAGGGTCCGGCATGCCTGGGCTCAGCGGCTCCTAACAGGCCTTCGGGCCGATGTTTTGCACGACTTCAGAAAGCTCCCTGTTTATGGCCACGGTCAGTTTTGACGGACAAACCTTTTCGATCGACGGCCAGCGGGTCTGGCTGGTGGGGGGCACGATGCACTACCTGCGGATGCCCCGGGGGCTGTGGCGGGACCGGGTGCGGGCGGCCCGTGACGCGGGGCTGAACACGGTCGAGGTGGTGCCCGTGTGGTCGGAGCACGAGCGGGAGCCGGGGCGGTTCGATTTCACGGGAGACCGCGATGTGCGGGCGTTTGTGGAGCTGTTGGCGAACGAGGGGTTCTGGGTCACGCTGCGGGCCGGGCCGTCGGTAGGTGCGGGCTGGTCGTGGGGTGGGGTGCCGGCGTTTGTGCGTCGTTACACGGGGACGAAGAAGGACGGGGTGATGCGGCTGCGGCAGACGTCGATGCCGTTTCTGGAGGCGGTGGCCCGGTACTTCGGGGGGCTTATTAAGCAGGTGGTGGACCTACAGGTCACCACCGCGATACCTGGGCGTCCGCCGAAGCGGCCGGGGCTGGGCAACCCGGCGGGTCGGCCGGCGGGGGGGTTCCGGGGGCAGGGCCAGGGCCCGATCGTTGCTGTGCAGGCCGAGCACCGCTGGTACGCCCGCCACCCCGACCACCACGACGCCTACCTCCGCCAGGTCGTCCGCTTCCTCCGCGAGAACGGCATCGAGGTGCCCATCCTCAACACCAACAACTTCTGGCAGCCCATCGAGGGCAGCCTCTCGGGCTGGAACGACACCGGCCAGCTCGCCGCCCACGCCCGCCAGCTCGCCACCCTGCAGCCCGAGGCCCCACGCTTCATCACGGGCTACACCCCAGTTCCCAGTCCTTCTCATGGCCAGCTGGAAGACGGAGCAGAGACTGCTACCCCAGAAGACGTGCTGACCCAGCTCACCCAAGCCCTCGGCGTCGGTGCCCAGGTCAACCTCGACCCGTTCTTCCACGGCACCACCCCCGGCCACACTGCGGGCCGAGCCGCCGACCAGCCCGCCGGCTTTCTCACCCCGGATGGCCCGACCGCGTCCCCCGTCCTACCCGACGGGTCACGCTCCGAGACCTTCAACGCCCTCCGCCGCGTTGCCACCTTCTCGTCGCACTTCCACCACGTGCTCGGCTCACTCGAGCCCACCTATCAGCCCGCCGCCCTCGACCCGGTTAGCGACGACCACCCCGTCTCGCTCATGCACCAGACCGGCTCTATGGGCGACCTGCTGGTGATGGTCATCCCGCCCAAGCCGAAGTCCCCGTCGGTCAACGTGCTGCTGCCGACGGGTCAGGCGCTGCCCGTGCCCATCGCCGGGCTCCGCGCCGCCTGGCTGCTCACCAACGCACTGCTCACCGACCAGGCCACGCTCGACTACACCAACGTCAGCCCCTGGGCCCTCGTCGACCGTAAGCTCCTCGTCCTCTACGGCCCCCCCAAGGCCGACGCCCTGCTCAGCATCAACGGGGCCCCCCTCCAACTCACCGTCCCCAGCGGCAAGACCCCCGTCGTGGAATCACACGAAGGCCTCACCGTCGTCCTGCTCAACCCCGATCAGCTCGACGCCGCGACACTCACCGAAGACGGCCTGCTCCTGGGTGGCCAACCCGCTAGCGAAGACGACGCCGAGCCCACGCCGCTGCCCGGCTGGTCGACCCGCTACCACATCGCTCTCGACGGCACCGTCTCGCAGACCCGCCAGACCCAGCCCAAGAAGTCCACGCTGCCCAAGCTCACCCGCTGGTTCTCTGCCGACTGCTCCGACTACCTCACCGGCGAAGCCGACGACTACGAAGACACCGAGCCCACCCCCCCCGGCCAGCTCCCCACCCCGACCCAACTCAAGCACGACACCGGCTACGGCTGGTACCGCCTGCCCACCCCCAAGGCCTCCGGCTCCGGCAGCGTCCTCGCCCCGCTGGCCGGCGACCGCGTCCACCTCTTCGCCAAGTCCAAACGCGTCGCCCTTTTTGGCCTCGGCCCCGGTGCCACCACAGACCCAGTCAAGGCCAGCATCCCCGCCGGCGACACCACCGCACTGGTCGACCTCATTGCCCGCCCCGGCTCCGCACTCGAACTCACCCCCAGCCAGCCCGACCCGCTCGGTCTGCCCTACGGGCTCCATACCGCTAAACCCATCAAGCTCGGCAAGCCCGAAGTCATCGACGCGCCCAGCCCCGACCCCTTCGAGGTCACCGGCTTCGCCCCCGGCTACGCTGCCAACCAAAGCCTTCCCTCCCAAGCGCTGGAGTGGTCCATCAAGCCCGCCAACCGCAAGCCCGTACTCCTCCGAATCACGGCCAGCACCGCACGCGGCGTCGTCTTCATCAACGACCAGCCCCTCGCCCTCGTCCCAGGCCCTGCCTACCACGCCGACCCCATCGACCTCATCCTCGACCCCGCCGACGACGGCCCCTTCACCGGCGGCACCAACACCATCCGTTTCGCCCTGTCCGAACCCGCCGACAGCCCCGACACCGTCGCCGCCTCCGTCAGCCTCTTCCAACTCACCGGCCCGATCCACGACCCCAAGAAGCCCCTCGGCTTCGCCCCGCTCACCGTCCCGGCCGATGACGACTTCGTGACGCTCCCCGCCACCGCCAAACCCCCGGCCGTCCCCACCTGGTTCGCCGCCGAGTTCAACACACCCTCCACCGACCGCCCGATCCACTTCGTCCCCAACGGCCTGTCCAAGGGCCTGGTCTACCTCAACGGCCACGTCCTCTCCCGCTACTGGAACGCCGACCCCACCGGCAAAGCCGTGCCGCCACAACCCCCCGTGTTCCTCCCGCCGCCACACCTGCTCACCGACGCCCCCAACCGCCTGCTCATCTTCGACGAGCACGGCAAACACCCCGGCTCGGCCAAACTCGCCTAACCCGACACCGCCGCCCCCGCCGATACAGAGGGTGCAGGCAAGCCGGGCCTGCCCACTGTGATCCCGGCAAACCGCCAAACCCCGACGCCGCCTGTTGCATAGGATCAGCCATGCCCAAGTCCGACACCGACACCAAGCTGCCCACCCTCGAGACGGTCGAGCCCATCGGCAAACGCGTCCTGATCCGCAAAGACCAAGACAAGAAGCAGACCAAGTCCGGCATCCACCTGCCCGACAAGATCGAGATCCCTACCCTCACCGGCCGAGTCGTCACCGTCGCTGCACAGATCGCCAACGACGACGACTACCCCGTCGCCCAGTACGACCGTGTGCTGTTCAACCCCAAGGGCGCAATCCCCGTCGACTTCGAGGGCGACAACCGCCTGTTCGTTGTCCCGGTTGAGAATATTGTCGCCGTCTTCCGCGTCGCCAAGTAGCCCCCACCACGACGAGCCGCCGCCATTCCGCTACATTGCTGCCCCGCCAACCGTCACCCCGCCCCCGCGGGGTGCCTCTCACTAACCCCCCAGACTCTTCCGACCATGAGCGACGAATTCGAACCCCGGCTCCAAGACCGCAAAATCCTCGTCGTCGACGACGACACCGAGGTCCGCTCCGCCATCGATCACGCCCTCCAGGCCGAGGGTGCGCTGACCCAGGTCTGCGGCGACGGCAACACCGCCGTCCGCGTCTGTGAGTCCGACCCGCCCGACCTCATCGTCCTCGACATGATGCTGCCCAAGCGCTCCGGCTTCCTCGTCCTCGAGAAGATCAAGCGTTTCGACAACCCACCCCTGGTCATCATGGTCACCGCCAACGAGGGCAAGCGTCACCAGCAATACGCCGAGGCCCTCGGCGTCGACGGCTACATCCTCAAGCCTGTCCGGCTCGAACGCCTCATCGCCGCCGCCGAAGCCCTCTTCGAGCCCGCCGAGTCCTGACACTCCATCAAACCTTGCGGCTGTATAGCGGAAGGCCCGAAGGGCCCCGTTCCCCACATCACACCCAGGCACCCATCCCAACGCCGACAAAGGTCGATAACCCCAAGCCCGCGTCCAACGCGTCGCTCGGGTTCCGCCACGTTCGGCCTCCGTTTATACTTAGCGTCCCCGCTGCACCTCCCCCAGCGGCAACCCCGCCCCCGCGCTCCCGCCCCAGGAGGCCCCGCTTGACTCTCCCATTGCCCCGACTGCTCACCCTGGCCGTCACCTTCACCCTGATCGGCCTGTTCGCCGCCGTGGACGCCCTCGCCCAGACCCCCGCCGAACGCGAGTTCGAGCAGAAGCGCGAAGCCCTCGAAGACGACGACATCGACGGCCGCTACCAGCTCGCCTTCGACATGTACCGACGTGACGAGCTAAAGATCGCCCTCAGCGAACTCAAGGACCTGGAATCCCGTGCCCCCGACGACGGCCGGATGCCCCGGCTGATCCGGCTCATCGAACGCCGGCTCGCCCGGGACGCCCAGAGCCAGCCCCCACCCCCCGCCACCGACGCACCCGCCGCCGACCAACCCCCGGCCCCCGAAAAGGAATACTCCGGCCGGCTGGTCGGCGAACCCGTCTACCTCGACGACGAACAGCGCAACGTCCTGGCCGTCTTCGAACTGCCCGCCGACCTCGCCGCCGCCAAGCCCAACATCCGCATCGACCGTACCGTGATGCAGCAAGCCCTCCTCGACTACGCCGACCGCCCCGAAGTCCCCCGAGGTCGACAAGCCCAGGCCGACTTCCTCCGTGAGCCCGGCTGGAAACAGCTCGAACTGCTCTTCCAACTCCGGGCCCGCGAGTACTACGGCAAGGCCCGCGTCCTCCGCGAACCCGACGCCCTCCGCTTCTACCGCTCACGCATCAACCGCAACTACGTCGGCGGCTACTTCCGCAACCACTTCGGCTCCGGCAGCCTCCCCCTCTACCTCTTCCTCAAAAATCCCGGCGAACAACGCGAGGCCTACACCAACTTCTTCATCCTCAGCCAGTACACCTACAACGGCCGGCCCATGATCAACCGCGACCGCCCCGAAGACTCGCTCCTCGTCCAGTGGGGCCTGCCCCGGGCAGAGGCCCGCTTCCCCGCCCCCGACATCGAAAACTGGGAGCCCTACTTCAACAGCACCGACGACCGCCGCTACACCGAGCTCGTCGACTGGATCCGCTCCCTCTTCGTCCCCCAGCCGACCTACAGCATCGAGTACACCCCACCGACCTTTGACGTCGCCCCGGTCATCCCCGATAGGCGATAAGCCCACCCCAGCCAAAGCGACCCCGAACACCAAACCCAACCCCTGCAGGACCCCGCATGCCCTCCAGCTCACTCCTCCGACTCACGCTCGCCGCCGCCCTCGCCGGTGCTCTGCCCCTCACCACCGGCTGCGACCCCGACGCCGTCCAGACCCGGCAAACCCAGGCCCAGCTCAATCAAGCCCTCGCCAATCTCGACGAAGCCAGCGAGAAGGTCCTCCCTGCACGCAGCGAAGCCCCCGAGCCGGTCGCCGTCCAGTTCGCCGGGGCCGACTTCTCCGTCGCCCCGATCAACCCGACCTACCACGCCCGCCGGGTCGACGCCATGCTCGCCGTCCTCCCCACGCTCGAGGACGTCGCCGCCGGCAACAACCCGCTGCAGAAGGCCGTCGCCCTCCGCCTCGCCGGCACCCTCCAGGGCATGGCCGCCCTCGAACGCTCCCGCCAGGCCGCCACCGAGTTCGCCACCCTCCACAGCGGCCTCACCCCCCTGATCAACCTCTCACTCGCCGCCGAGACCAACCTCGCCGCTGCCGCCGCCACCCCCACCGGCTTCGAGCAGACCCTCGACACCTTCGCCACCGGGCTTTCCACCCCCTCGGGCCTCAAAGCCCCCGGCACCGTCGGGCTCCGCGCCGAAATCGCCGAGGCCCAGGGCATCGCCGACACCCTCAAGCAGAGCCTGACCGAAACCCAGAACGACGCCCAGCAGCAGCTCGCCGAACGCGACCGCCAGCTCGCCGAATCCAACCGCCTCCGAAACGCCGGCCGTACCCTTCCCACCGAGGCCAAGTTCCAGCGCTTCGTTCAGGCCGAGGCCGCCAAGGCCGCCTCCCGCCGCGCCGAAGCCCAGGCCGGCATGCTCCAGGAAGTCGCCCGCATCAAGCAGACCCAGCTCGACGCCGCCAACGCCCGTGTCGCCAGCCTCCGTGCCATAAGCCAAGGCCTCGAGGCCGACCGCGCCGTGGTCGACGCCCGCTCCCAGCTGGGCCAACAGAGCCGCACCGATGCCCTCGAACGCGCCAAGACCGCCACCGACCGCGTCGCCACCGGCTTCGTCGAAAACACCGTCCGCTTCCAGGTCCGCGTCCTCGACCCCTTTACCGAGGCCTCTGAGCAAGCCGCCGCCGCGACCGCCTCCCTCACCGAGGCCGTCGCCAGCGCCCCCGCCGACATCAAGCCCGCCCTCCGCCTCGAACGCCTCCGCCGGCTCGTCGACGAGCTCGATATCAACGCCAACGCCGCCGTCGCCCTCGACGCCCACACCCTCGCCATCAACGCCCTGCTCCGCACCGCCCAACGCACCGGCACCCCCACCGCCGCCTACACCGAAATCCTTGGCAAGCTCAACCCCGCCAGTGCCGCCGTCAAGCAGCGCGGCACCACCGCCGCTACCGAGGCCGAAATCCTCATCGCCGAGCTCAACGAAACCGTCTCCCCCGACTCAGACGCCGGCGCCGCCGTCCGCGAAATGGCCACCGCCACCCGGCAGCTCAAGGGCATGCTCAACTCCACCAACTAGCGCAAGCGTGTAGCGGCAGACGCGAAGCGTCCCGTTGGATCACCGAGGCCCCCTCGGTGCACTTGCTGCACACACCGCACACGTGGTTTTCTTCGTTCGACCCCTACCCCTTCCCCGGCTTCATCTCCGCCCAGCGCACCTTCAGGTCGTGCTCCACCCCGAGCAGGTCCAGCGTCCGCCCCACCACAAAATCCACCAAATCCTCCACCCGCTCGGGCAGCATGTAGAACCCCGGGTTGGCGGGCATCACAATCGCCCCCGCCTCCGTCACCCGCTTCATGTTCTCGATGTCCACCAGCGACAGCGGGGCTTCCCGGTGGACCAGCACGAGCTTCCGCCGCTCCTTCAGGCACACGTGCGCCGCCCGGTGGATCAGGTTGTTCGACGCCCCCGTCGCCGCCGCCGACAGCGTGTTCGACGAGCACGGCACCACCACCATCCCGTCGTGCTTAAAACTCCCCGACGCCACCACCGCCCCCACATCCCGCACATCGTGATAAACCAGGTTCTCCGGCACGGTTTCCCCCGGCAGCCCCGCCAACGCCGCCAAATCCAGCGTCTCCATCCCCAGTTCGTCATGCAGCAGCCGACGCCCCAGCGGTGACACCACCAGATGCACCGCCGCCCCTGACGCCACGCACAGCTGGATCAGCCGTGCCGCGTACACCGCCCCGGATGCCCCGGTGATCCCCACCACCACACGCTGGCCGCTTTCCGTCATCCCTACAACCTACCACCTCATGCGCTGAAGACCAGCCAAAGCACCGGCAACACCACCACCACAAACAGCCCCGTATTCACGATCCACAGCCGCGACGCGAACGCCGCGTCCATCCCGAACAGGTTCGGGATGATCACCGCCTGCGCCGCCAACGGCACCATCGCTTCGATCAACAGCGTGTCCCGCAGCAACGGCGACGGCTTGAATCCCATCAACGCCCCAATCCCCAGCAGCCCGGCCGTCAGCAGCAACGCAAACCCGAACCGGAACCCCGCCACCACCACGTGCCAACGCATCGGCCGCCACAGCCCCCCGAACCGCAGCCGCATCCCGATCCCGAAGTACGTCCCTAGGGCCCCCAGATACAGCAGCACCTCCAGCACGTACCAGTCATCCACCGCCTCCGGATACGGCACCCCCGTCGCGCTCAGCACCGCCCCCAGCCCCGCCGCGTAAAACATCGCCGCCCGCGGGTCCGTGAAGTTCTTCATCACCAGCCGCCACACCGCAACCCCACCCGCCCCACCCGCATCCTGTTCGCCAAAACACCGTGCCAACGGATACAGAATAAAAATCCCGCAGATCGACATGACATTGACGACCGCCATCCCATACGCCATCGCCGCGTCCGCCGCCCCCTTCGCCGCCTCCTCCGGCAGCAGCACCCCTTCATCGGTCCCCGCCAGCAGCGTGTTGCACACCGACGCCCCCATCAGGTATCCCGTGTTCCCGATCGCCGAGGCGATCGCGATCACCCCGACCGTCCCCCGGTCCGCCCTCATCAACCGCGCCAGCGGGATCGCCACCAGCGGCGGCACCGCCACCGTCATCGGCGTCACCACCAGCACCCACCACAGCCCGCCCGTCACCGGCAGCTTCCACAACGTCGCCACCATGATCAGACTCCACACCACCACCACCGTCACCCAGTGCACCCCCCGGCTCACCTCTTCCCGCACCGCCCCCGTCCGCCTCGCCGTATACCCCAGTCCCAGTGATAGCACGCTGAACGCCAGGAACACCGCCAGCCGCAACAACACCGGGTCCATCACGAAGCCTGGGTCACGAACGTGTCGTAGATCGCCCGCACCGCCTTCTCATAATCCGCCGTCGCCACCCCCACGATGATGTTCAGCTCGCTGCTGCCCTGATCGATCACCCGGATGTTCACCCCCCGCCCGCCGTCCGCCGCCGCCAACGCCCCGAACAGCTTCGCCGCCATACCCGGCCGCCGCGACATCCCCCGGCCCACCGTCGCGATCAACGCCAAGTCCGAGTCGTGACTCACCTCGTCGGCGCTCAGCCCCAGCTCCTCCCGCAGCCGCGCTTCCACAGCCTCCAGCCGACCGTCCGCCAACGCCTCGTCCGCCACCACCACGCTCAGCGTGTCGATCCCCGACGGCATGTGCTCGAAGCTGATCCCCACCTCCGCCAACACCCGCAGCACCCTCGCCCCAAACCCCACCTCGCTGTTCATCATCGCCTTCTCCAGCGTGATCACCGTAAAGTCCTTCCGCCCCGCGATCCCCGTGATTTCATAGCTCGCCGCCGCGTCAGGGTCATGGCCGGCCACGATCCGCGTCCCCGGCTCCGCCGGCTCATTCGTGCTCTTGATCACCACCGGGATCCCCGCTTCCCGCACCGGGAACACCGCGTCCTCGTGCAGCACCGTCGCCCCCGAATACGACAGCTCCCGCAACTCCCGGTACGTCATCACCTCGATCGCAAACGCCCCTGGCACCACCCTCGGGTCCGTAATCAACAGCCCCGGCACATCCGTCCAGTTCTCGTACACGCTGGCCGAAACCCCCCGCGCCACCACCGCCCCCGTCACATCCGAGCCCCCCCGGCTAAACGTCCGCACCCCCCCCTCGCTATCGGCCCCGTAAAACCCAGGCACCACATACCGCTTCCCCGCATCCGTCACATCCAACCGCTCGGCCACCAACGCGTAGGTCGCCGCCGCATCAAACCGCCCCTCGTTGTCGAACCGGATCACATCGACCGCGTCCACATACTCCGCCCCCAGCAGCTCCGCCAGCAGCCGCCCGTTGATCGCCTCGCCCCGGCTCGCCGCATACTCCGCACTCCCCCCATCGATCGCCACCAGACCGATCTGGTGCTCCGCCTCGGCCAGCACCGGCTTCAGGTCCAGACTCAACCCCAACTCACCCGCGATCGCCCGGAACCGCTCACCCACCTCCGCGAACACCCCCGCGAAGTCCTCGCCCGCCGCCGCCAGCGCGTGGCACCGGTACAGCAGGTCTGTGACCTTCTCGTCGTCCGGGCTACGTCGCCCCGGGGCCGAGGGCACCACGACCCGCCGTGCGGCGTCCACCAGCAAGATGTCGCGCACCTTCCGGAACTGCGCCGCGTCGGCCAATGACGTCCCCCCAAACTTGCTCACAGCGACTGGATTCATGCGGTTCGACCTCAAGCGAGCCCCGCAATGTAGCGACTCCGAACGCTGCCGTGGACACGCCTTTCGATCTCGGTATACTCACCGATCCGTCGGACGGCCACGCCCCTGTGCATCGGCCCTCCACAACCCACGCCCGGGTGGCGGAACTGGCAGACGCGCCACGTTGAGGTCGTGGTGGGAGTAAAATCCCTTGGAGGTTCGAATCCTCTCCCGGGCATCCCCAACCCCGCTACCCGCGGGGTTTTTTACTGCCCCACCCACCCCCACCCACCAACACCCGTCAACACCCTGTGTAGCGGGAGGGCCGACAGGCCCCCACGCCGTCACGCCCAAAACTCACGCCGTCGCCACATGCTCGATCCGCGGTGCCGAACGACCCTTCTCACCACCCTGCGGCAGCAGCGGAGGCTCCTCGTCCGCCAGGTTCTCGCCCTCCCGGAACAGCCGCGCCGAGTTGAACACCACCGCGATCCCCGACACGCCGTGCCCGATCGCCGCGATCCACGGCGTCACAAAACCCGCCGCCAACAAGGCGAGCATGATCAGGATGTAGATCAGCAGCCCGATCAGGTTCTGCCGGATGATCCGGATCGTCCGCCGGGAGAGGTGGAACAGGAAAGGGACACGGTTGAGGTTGTTGCTCATCAGCGCGATCGACGCCGACTGCACCGCCACGTCCGAGCCCGCCGCACCCATCGCGATCGAGATATCCCCCGCCGCCAACGCCGGGCCATCGTTCACGCCGTCGCCCACCACCGCGACCGTGTGCCCCTTCGCCCGCAGCGCCTTGACCAGGTCCAGCTTGTCGCCCGGTAATGCCTCGGCCTGCACGTCCGTCACCGAGACCTCCTGCGCGACTCGGCGGGCCGCACCCCACGCATCGCCCGTGATCATCACCCGGGTCTTCACGCCCTCTTCGTTGAGCTGCTTCATCACCGCCGGTGCCTGCGGCCGGGCCTTGTCCTCCAGCCCGATCCAACCGAGCGCGACGCCCGACCGCGCCACAAACAGCAACGACATCCCCTCGGCATCGCTCAGGTCCAGCCCCGAACAGTCCACCCCCTGCTCCTCGATCCACGCCTTTCGCCCCGCCAATACCGACACCCCATCAATCGTTCCCCGCACCCCACGCCCCGGCACCTCTTCAAACTGAGCGACCTCCACCGGCGTCACCTTCGCCTTCTCCGAGATCGCCATCACCGCCCGCGCCACCGGGTGGTTTGAGTCTTTCTCCAGCGACGCACAGACCTGCAGCAGCGACGCCGCTTCGACGCCCTCCGCCGGCTGCAGCCGGCTGACGTTCAGCTTGCCCGTTGTGATCGTCCCGGTCTTGTCAAACACGATCGCCGTCACCCGCTGCGCCGTTTCGAGGTCGCCCACCGACTTCACCAAGACGCGGAGCCGAGCCGCCGACGAGAGCGACGCCACCATCGCCGTCGGGCCTGCCATCAGGATCTCCACCGGGCACACGATCAGGATGAACGTGATCGCCAGCTCAACGTCCTGCGTCAGGAACACCAGGATCGCCGCGATCATCAGGACCGTCGGCGTGTAGAACCCCGCGTACCGGTCCAGCATCCGCACGACGGGCGGCCGGCTGTCCGCCGCCTGAAAAATCAGCTCTTTGACCCGCGACAGCGTCGAGTCACTGCCCGCCCGCGTGATCCGCACCCGCAGCACGCCCGTCTCGTTGATCGTGCCCGAAAAGACCTCATCGCCCTCGTTCTTGTCGACCGGCAGCGACTCGCCGGTGATGTTGGCCTGGTTCACCGTCGACTGGCCGGACTCGATGATGCCGTCACCGGGGATGTTGTCGCCGGGGCGGATCACCACCCTGTCATCGGGCCGCAGCTCCGCGGCGTCGATCTCGGTCTCGCTACCGTCCTCTGCCAAACGCCGGGCTTTGGTCGGCGTGATCCGGACCAGCGACTCGATCATCTGCCGGGCGCCCACCGCGGTCCGCTCCTCGATGAACGAGGCGATCAGCATGAAGAACGCCACCGCCGCCGACGAGAAGTACCGATCGGTCGCGAGTGCCGCCACGATCGCCACCGCCACCAGCTGCCACGTCGCCCGTGACCCGCCCCCCTTTGCCGGTGACACCAGCGACCGCACCGCCTCGTACACAATCGGCAGCCCCATCAGCACCGCCGCCACCCCCGCGATGATCTGTGCGTGCCCCGGATGAGCGAACAGCCAGTGCGCCAACGCTGCACACAGCAGCATGGTCCCGCCCACGAATGTCGCCAGGATCTTCAGCTCGCTCTTCCGCCGATCCTCACCCGCGGACAGCTCCGGCGGCACCTCACCAAAGTCCGGAGCGGCAGCAGATGCGGGGTCGATCGGAGCAATCACAGGGGCCTGACTCATAGCACGGAATTCCTGGGCAACAGCGGGGCATCGGCCGACTCGGCCAGCACAGAAGGGCGGTCCACTTCACTACCTACAACCCGTAGCACGGGTTCATCACGAGCCGCGGATTATACGGCCAAGCCCCCCGCAAACCCACGGAACCCGCCCAACCCCGCAGTTATCATCCCTCCGATGCAGACCGGAGCCCCAACACCACCCCTAACTCTCCCACTCTGGTCCGCCCCAAAATCCCCCACTCCACCCTTTGCGATACCAAGCGAAGACCCCGCCCCCACCCACTACCCCGACCCCCAAGACACCCCCACCCTCACCCTCTACCCCCGCGACGACCAGCCCCGCCCCTGCCTCATCATCTGCCCCGGCGGCGGCTATCAGGCACTCGCCTTCCACGAAGGCGAACCCGTCGCCAAGCGCTTCCACGACGCCGGCTTCCACACCGCGGTCCTGCTCTACCGCCTCGGGCCCCGCCACCACCACCCGGCCATGCTCCACGACGCCCAACGCGCCATCCGCCTGCTCCGCGCACGCGGCACCGAACTCGGCATCAACAGCAACGGCAAGATCTCCATCCTCGGCTTCTCTGCCGGCGGACACCTCGCCGCCTCCGCCGCCATCCGCCACGACCCCACCACCTGCGCTCCCTGCCCGGATGACGATCTAGCCGCCACCACTAGCGCCCGCCCCGACGCCGCGGTCATGGCCTACCCCGTCGTCCACCTCGCCGGCCCCCACGCCCACCTCGGCTCCAGCCACAACCTCCTCGGCGAATCGCCCAACCCACAACACCTCGCCGACCTCGACCTCCCCGCTCATATCAACACCAACACCCCACCGCTGTTCCTGTGGCACACCGCCCCCGACCCCGTCGCCCCGCAAGGCTCCCTCGACCTCGCCGCCGCCTGCATCCAGCACGGCGTCCCCGTCGACCTCCGCCTCTACGAAACCGGCAAGCACGGCCTCGGCCTCGCCCCCAACCACCCCCTCGCCCAAGACTGGTCCACCGACGCCATCGCCTTCCTCAAGCGTCACCTCTTGCCATAGCCGCGATACGACGCATCGCCGGTCCATCCCGCCATGCCCAACCCACCACTCATCTTCGACGGCCACCTCGACCTCGCCCTCAACGCCCTGGCCTGGGAACGCGACCAGACCCTCCCCCTCGACGCCATCCGCCAACGCGAAGCCCCCGGAATCCCTGGCACCCCCGGAGTCCCCGACCACCGCGGCACCGCCACCGTCAGCCTCCCCACCCTCCAAGCCGGCGGCGTCCGCCTAGCTGTCGCCACCTGCCTCGCCCGGGCCAAGCCCTGGTTACCCGCCAACCGACCGCTGACCCGCTCCGGCGACTGGCCCAGCCCCGACATGGCCCACGCCATCGCCCGTGGCCAGCTCGCCTACTACCAGCTCCTCGAATCCCGCAACCAGCTCCGCATCCTCCGCACCGCGCAAGACCTCACCGAACACGCCGCCCAGCCCCAAAACCCGCTCGGCATCATCCTCACCCTCGAAGGCGGCGACGCAATCACCACCCCCGACGAACTCCACCACTGGCACGCCCTCGGCCTCCGCACCCTCTCACTCGCGCACTTCGGCCGATCCCCCTACGCCCACGGCACCCCCTCTACCGACCCCGCCAACTCCCACGACACCGACGGCCCCCTCGCCCCCCAGACCGCCGACCTCTTCGCCGCCATGCACGAACTCGGCATGCCCCTCGACCTGACACACCTCAGCGACACCAGCCTCCACCAGGCCCTCGACCAATTCCCGGGCCGCGTCTACGCCAGCCACTCGTCTTGCCGAGCCCTCGTCCCGCAAAACGAGCACGTCCACCCGATGCGCATGCTCACCGATGATCAGATCAAAGCGATCGCCGAACGCGACGGCGTCATCGGGCTGCCCCTCTTCAACGCCTTCCTCCAGCCCGGCTACACCGAATCCTCCCCCAAAGAAGCCGTCACCATCGTCGACGTCGCCGCTCACGCCCGCCATATCGCCAACCTCACCGGCACCCACCGCCACCTCGCCCTCGGCTCCGACCTCGACGGCGGCTTCGGCTCCGAACACATCCCCGCAGAGCTCGACTCCGCCGCCGACCTCCCCCAACTCCACCACGCCCTGACCACCGCCGGCTTCACGCCTGACGAAGCACGCGACATCCTCGCCCACAACCTCACCCGCTTCTTCGCCGAAACCCTGCCCACCGTTTAGCCCGGTTGCTTGCGACCGGCCCTACTCATCCCAACAGGTTCGCCTTCAACTCCATCAACTCGCCCTCGGCCTTCGCGTTCCCGTCCCGCCGGGCGACCGCGATCCCCGTGTCCAACGCCTCGGCACACCCGTCGTCCTCGCCGAGCTCGCTGAACGCCTTGGCCTTCTGGAAGTACGCGTAGTGGTACGCCGGGTCGCGTTCCAACGCCCGGTCCAGCCACTCGATCGCCACCTCGAACCGCTCCGCCTTCGCGTGCTCGAGCCCGATCATGTAGGCCAGGTCCGCGTCAGGGGCCGACGCTTCGAGCTGCATCAATTGATCCAGACGGTCCGCCACTTCCGCTCAGCCCTCACCCTGACCCGACGGGCGCGACACGGGGCGTGCGACCTCCGCCACCACACCCCGGCGTTCCAGCACGATCAGCCGACCGACCGCCGCCAGCGTGACCCCTGCGGCCAGCAGCACCACCCCGATCGCCACCGCCGAACCACCCAGAACCGCCGCCCGCAACGCCACCAGAAAAACCAGGAACGCCAACGACCCCACCACAAACTCACAACGCAGCACGGCGGTTAAAGCCTGTCGATCACTCATGCCTCCGACTATAAACGAACCCGCCGGATTGTCACGCCGCCAACCCGCAAAACCGACGTGAACTCTGGCCAGCCTTCCAAGCCAAATCTGGGGGCCAAAACCGGGGACAGGTCCGGTGGCCGACCCGTCCCGCTTGGCGGCGGGCTGAATGTTCTTCATACTGTCCTCATGAAGATCGGTGTGATCGCCGACACGCACGACCGCCTGCCGACGTTCCGCCGGGCCATCGAGCTGTTCCGGCGCCTCGAGGTCGCTGCGATCTTCCATGCCGGGGACTTCATCGCGCCCTTCGCCGCCCAGCTCATCAGCCCCGCCGAGCTCGACATCCCTGTCCACGCTTGCTTCGGAAACAACGACGGGGAACGCGAGGGCCTACAGCGTGTCCTGCCCCAGGTCATCGATGGCCCCGTCCGCGTCACCCTCGCCGACACCCCCATCGTCATGGGCCACTTCATCGACTGGCTCACCCCCGAAGACCGGGCCGATGCCCGCGTCGTGATCTCCGGGCATACGCACTCGGTCGTCAATGAGGTCCGCGATGGCGTCCTCTACCTCAACCCCGGCGAGTGCTGCGGCTGGGTCAACGACCGCTGCACTGCGGCGCTGCTCGATTTATCGGGCCCCGATCCCGAGGCCGAGATCATCGACATCCGCGGGTAGCTCCGCCCTTGACTGAAAGCAGATTTCGTACGACCACACGCGTCGCGTGGTGAATGTCTGCCCCAAAACGGCCGATCTTTTGATGGGTAATCGAGGGGGGGCCTCGACGACCAAGCGGAGGCCGACGTGCAGAGTCCCACAGTAGACACGGTCAGTGATCCTGCCGCCCCGGAGGCCGCGGGCCTCAGGTGCGTTGGACGCCAGGGCATCTTTGACCGCCGCATGAAGGTCTACGCCTACGAATTGCTCGACCGAGATAACTGCGGACCGGACACCGACGGCGACGCCGCCACCGCTCGTGTCCTCCATCACTCCCTGCACGTCATCGGGCTCAACCAGCTCACCAACAACCGGCCGGCGTTCGTCAACTTCACCCGCAAAGGCCTGCTCGACGAGACCTACAGCCTGGTCTCCCCCGAGAACATCGTCGTCGAGCTCCTCGAAGACATCGAGCCCGACCCGGAAGTCATCGCCGCCTGCCGGGCCGTGAAGGAACAGGGCTACACCCTCGCACTCGACGACCTGACCCAGACCGCAGGGCTCGAACAGCTGTTACCGCTGGCCGACATCATCAAGATCGATTGGCCGCTGACCACCCGGGCCGAACGCTGGGAGCTCTGCCGAAGGCTCAGAAGGCCCGGCCTCACCCTCCTCGCCGAGAAGATCGAAACCCCCCAGGAATTTGCCGAAGCCCAAGGCCTCGGCTGTGAGCTTTTCCAGGGCTACTTCTTCCAAAAACCCCAGATCATCCAGGGGCGTGAGCTCGCCAGCACCGCTTTCGCGTGGGTCCGCTTTATCGAACACGTGAACCGGCCGCAGGTCGATTTCGACGAGCTCGAAGAGGTGGTCAAGAGCGACACCGCTGTCGCCACCAAGCTGCTCCGGCGCCTCAACAGCCCTGTCGTTGGCGTCCGCCACCCCATCCAGTCCATCAAGCAGGCGCTGGTGCTCTTGGGCGAGGTCAAACTCCGACGCTGGGGCGCGGTCGTCGCCACCAGCAGCCTCGCAGTTGATAAGCCCACCGAGCTCATGGTCTCGGCACTGATCCGAGCCCAGGTCTGTGAGACCCTCGGGCCCCTCGCCGGCATCACCGGCAGGCCCATGGACCTCTTTACCCTCGGCCTCGTCTCGCTGATCGACACCATGACCGGCGTGCCCATGGAAACGGTGCTCCAAGAACTCCGGCTCGCCCCCGAAGTCGCCGACGCCCTGATCAGCAACGAAGGCCTCATGGGTAAGCTCCTCACGCTTGTCACCCACTACGAGCAGAACAAGATCAATGAGGCTCAAGCCCTGATGGCCCCGCTCGGCATCGACCAAGACTCGGTGAACCAGGCCTTCTTCGACGCCACGATCTGGGCAGACCGAGTCTCCGCGGCACAAGACTGATCCGACCATCAACCTTACTCAGGGCCACCCACCGGAACCGCTGAGTCCAACAACTCGTCGATCCGAAACGCGGTCACCCCCGTGCTCTCGTCCGCTGCGCCGTAGTACACATACGCCAGCTCGCCTCGCCTGAGCAGGGCGGTGGGGAAGACCACGTTGTCCACGAACCCCCGCGTCTCGAACTCGGCTTCCGGGGCCATGATGCTCCCCGCGCTGCACCCGACGACCCGCTCCGGCCGTGCCGCGTCCAACAACAACACCCCCGCCGAATACGCACCCACCCCCGCCGCGTCGTGGTCCTTATTGCTCCCATGAAAGATCGTGAGCCAACCCTGGTCCGTCATGACCGGAGGTGTGCTGCCCCCAACCCGATCCCGGAACGCCACCACATCCTCCAACCCCGCCGGCATCGCCCCGCCCCCGAACAGCCGGCGGTGCATCCCCCAGTGCACCAGGTCCGGGCTCCGCGACACCCACACCTGCGGCGGGCTGAACGCCATGTTCGGCATCGGGCGGTGCAGCATCGCGTAGTCCCCCCCGATCCGCTCCGGAAACAGCAACACATCCTTGTTGTCCGGCGGCAGGATGATCCCGTGCCGCGTGAACACCTGGAAGTCCGTCGTCGACATCAACGCCGTCGCCACGCCGTGCCGTGACACCGCGACATATGTGATGTAGTACGTCCCCTCGATCAGCACGATCCGCGGGTCTTCGATCCCGTACTCCTCGTACTCGCCCTCGGGCAGGACCATCGCCGTCGCCGGGTCCGGCTGCTCGTCGCTGAGCGTTACCCCGTCGTCGCTGTAGAACAGCTGGAAGTGCGAGATGAATCGCAGCCGGAGCGCACCCGTCTTCGTCGATGTGTACGACCGCGGGTCCGACTCCGTCTCCGTCTCATCCGCCGGCAGCCAGTCGATCTCGAGCCCGTTCTCGCTGTACCTCGGCGACGCGTACGCATCCCCCCGCGTCTCTGCTGGCTGCTGCACCACCCGCACCATCAACACCGTCTTGCCCAGATGCTCGACCACCCCCGGGTTGAACGCCCCGATCACCTCCAGCCGCTCGTCCGTCGCCGCCGCGTGCTCTGGCCCCAACACCCGCTCCGTGAATTGCCGTTCCAGCATGCCCATCACCTCAACGCTCGATCACCTTCAACGCCGCCAAGTCCTGCACATCGATCAAGCCCTTCGGCCGACCCGTCTCGTCCACCACCGGGATCTCATCGAACCGCCGTGTCCGCACCAGATGCACCGCGTCCCGCACCCGAGCTTCCACCCCCAGCGTCGTCGGCTCCGACGTCATGATCGACTCGATCACCCCGTCCCACACGCCCGGCCCGTGCTTGATCAAGGCCGACCGCAAATCCCCGTCCGTCACAATCCCCGCCAGCGTCCCGTCCGGCTCCACCACCAGCAACGCCCCCGGCCGACGCAGCCCCGAACCCGCAGCCCCCGTCTCCGCCGCTTGATACGCCGCCGACACCGCCGTCCCCCGCTCGATCAGGGTCAGGTTCTCGCCCGCCTTGAACCGCATCGCTTCCGTCACACCCATCAGCTGCCTGCCTAAGCCGCCGCCCGGATGAAACCGCTGGAAGTCCGCCGCCGTGAACTCCCGCTTCGACGACACCGCCAATGCCAACGCGTCGCCGAGCGCAAGCATCGCCGTCGTGCTCGCCGACGGCGCGAGGTTTAGCGGGCACGCCTCCGGGACATCGCCGATGTGTAACGGATAGTCCGCCACCCGTGCGAGCGGATTCCCTGCCGGGCCCGTGATCGTTATCACCGTCACGCCATCCCGCTTGAGCAGATCGCACAGGCTCAGGACCTCGTCGGTCGTCCCGCTGTAGCTCAGCGCGATCGCCACATCCCCGCGGCGGATCCGGCCCAGGTCGCCGTGCATCGCCTCCACCGGGTGCACAAAGTGGGCCGGCGTCCCGGTCGACGCCAGCGTCGCGGCGATCTTCTGCCCGATCAGCCCGCTCTTGCCTAACCCGATCACCACCGCCGACGCCCCCGTCTCCCCCGTCAGCTCCGCCAGGCAGCCCACCGCCCCCACGAACGCCTCATCCAACACGACCCGCGCTACCGCCTCCGACTCCTCCGCGAGGATCGTCCGCCCCAATCCCAACACATCCAGCCCCCCACCCGTATCCACCGCTTCCGCGTCCGTCGTGCTCATCCCGACATTATGCACCACCCTCGAAGCCCACACATGATCTTGATCATGTGTGGGGTCCACGCTCACGCCATAAACTCCACCTCGTGAGCGACCCCCCACCCGCACCAACTCCCACCACCCCCCAGGGCTACCGCGTCGAGCTCGACGCCTACGCCGGCCCGCTCGACCTCCTGCTCTACCTCGTCAAACGCAGCGAGATCGACCTCCACGACATCCCCATTGCCGACCTCACTGCCCAATACCTCGAGCACCTCACGCTCATGCAGGAGCTCCGCCCGTACGTCGATATCGAGCAGGCCGGGGAGTTCCTCGTCATGGCCGCCACCCTCGTCGAGATCAAATCTCGCATGATCATGCCCCCGTCGCCCCCGGAAGAAGGTCATGAATCCGAGGGAAGTGACCCGACCGCAGCCATCCATGAACCCACCGAAGACCCCCGCTACGAACTCGTCCAGCAACTTCTCGCCTACAAGAAATACAAGGACGCCGCCTACGCCCTCGAGTCCCGCCACGCCGACTGGCTCGCCCGCGCCACCGCCACCGCCCACCCGCCGAACACCGACAACCCCGACGCCGCCCCGCGTGAACTCGACCTCGAAGACGCCCAGGCCCTCGACCTCTGCTCCGCCTTTGCCCGCCTGCTCGACTCCGTCGGCATCAAGCGCGGGCCCCACGAAGTCACCTACGACGACACCCCGATCTCCCTCCACGCCGCCGACATCGCCGACCGCCTCCAACGCGAGGGCCCCATGTCCCTCCAGTCTATCTTCGTGGGACGCACGAACCGCTCGGAGATGATCGGGCTCTTCCTGGCTACCCTCGAACTCGTCCGCCAACGCAAGGTCAAGGTCACCCAAGACGCCGCCCTCGAATCGATCGAGCTCGCCCTCCAGCCCGAAGACCAGTGGGCCGAGAACCAGAACGCGGACCTGCAAGAAGACCCCGATTGGCGTGACCCCGAGACCGGCGAGATGCAGTACGACTGGCCCGACCCCGAGGCCAAACGCCGGGCCGAACGCCGCGCCCGCATCCGCGCCGCCCGCCGCGCCCAGGGCAACTTCGACGACCTCGACGACGACGAACTGGACAACGAAGAACTCGGCGACGATACCCCCGACACCTCCTCGTAGCGCCACCGCTTGCGGCGGATGCCGCGCCGTATAGCCCGGTCGCTCGCGACCGGGCGCGCTACCACGCTCTTACGCCAGCGCCCCCGACTCCGCCTTCGGGAACCGCACCTCCAACCACGACGCCCCGTCCTCCCCCACGCTCACCGCCGCCGCGTCCATCCCCGCCGGCAGCAGCAGCGTGTCCCCCGCCACCAACTCCAACTCACCCAACACCAGCCCGCCCGCCACCACCATCCACGCCATGGGTTGCCGTGGTGTGACCTCATCCCCAAACCCCGCCTCCGCCTCCACCTTCTCCAGCACAAAGTGCTCGCAGTTCACCAGCCGCGTCATCTTCACGCCCTCCCCCTCCCGCACAACCCGCTTCTCGATCTCCCCCGTATCCACCGGCCCAAAATCGATACACGCGATCGCCTGCTCCACATGGAGCTCCCGCCCCGTCCTTCCCCAGTCATAGACCCGGAACGTCGTATCGCTCGGCGTCTGAACCTCCGCCACCAGGATCCCACCCCCCAGCGCATGGCACGTCCCCGACGGCAAGTAGTGACAGTCCCCCGGCTCCACCGGCACCTCGATCATCAACGGCACCACCGCCTCATCCGTGTTTGCTTCCAACGCCGCCCGCATCTGCTCTGGCGTCACCCCCTCATGGATGCCTTTGTAGATGGTCGCCCCCGACCGACGGTCCACGATGTACCACGACTCACTCTTCAAAAACGCGTCATCATGGCTCGCCGCGTACTCCGGCGACGGATGCACCTGCACCGACAAATTCTCGTTCGCGTCCAGATACTTCAGCAGGATCGGAAACCCCCCGTCGTCCGACAACGGCAGGTCGCCCATCACCCCGTCACCCATCAACTCGATCGCTTCCGCCAGCGTCTTCCCCGCCAGCTCCCCGTTCGCGATCACTGACCGCTCGGACCCACCACCCCCGCCCGACACGCTCGTCGTCGCCAGGTCCACCAGCTCCCACGACTCGCCGATCTTTGCCGCCTCATCGCCCGGCAGCTCCCGCCCCAGTTGCTCCAGCGTCCGCCCGCCCCAAACCTTCTCCGTGTAGACCGGCACAAATTTCATCGGGTACGGCTTCATCAGACGCTCGCTCTCTTTTCTGGGTGACTCCCCCGCGTGACTCTGCGCAGCTTAGTCAAAACAGGCAAGCCCGCCACACCACGAACCCGACAAAACACCCAGAACAAAGGCGTAATCCCCGCACCCCACCATTGAAATCACCGCATCGCGTGACACAATCAGGTCGGATCGTCCACGACGACCGTCCGGCCTGAACCCAGACCCGATCCACGGAGAAACCATGACCCCTTCCCGCATCCTCGCCGCGCTCACCGCCGTGGCCCTCTTCACCGTTTCCACGCCGTCACAAGCGCAGGTCGTCCTCACCCCTGCCGAGCTCCATGCTCTCGAAGCCCAGACCGGCGTTCAGGGCATCACCCTCGTCACCCCGCCCAAGCGCCCCGGGCCCATCTTCCGCGACAACCCCCAACCCCTTTCTGACCTGTTCATCAGCACCCAGTCGACCCGCCTCTTCGACCTCCGCCGAGCCCTCGGCATCGACCCCACCTCCACCGCCTTCCGTCGCGGCTCCCGCGGCATCCAATCATCTTTCGTCGTCCGCAACCGCGCCGCCCAGCCCGCCACCGTTTACCGCAACCCCTTCGTCCACGAGGCCGCGGTCCTCACCCCCAAGGACCTGCACACCACCCCCGGCTCCCGGCTCTACACCAACCAGGCCATCGGCAGCATGCCGCAGCCCAAGCCGATGCCCGCCGTCGAAGAAGTCATCGAGAGCGTCCCCGTCGAGACCGTCGCCCCCGAAGCGACCCTGACCAAGCTCTCGCTGGACAACGCAATGACCACCCAAGTCGAGCCCGGTCAGTTCCTCATCATCCCCGCCAAGGGCGAGGCCGTACTCCTCGAAGAAAAGCGCTGACACAGAGCCGCGACCGGTGGTCGCGACCGCGCTGCCATCAACTTTCCGACAAGACCTGCTCCGCGTCATCCAGCATGACGCGGAGCTTGTCGTATGCGACACCTTGAACCGCGACGCCGTCGCGCAGTGCCAGCTGCGACACACACGCCGCGCTCTCCCCCAGCACCATAAACACCGGCTCCATCCGGGCCGAGCCGTACGCGATGTGTGACGCGCTGAAACACACCGGCACCACCAGGTTCTCGCACTCGCCGGCCTTCGGCACGATCGCCTTCAGGCTCACGCCGTACGGGTCCGTCGGCGGCACCTGCACATCGCCCTCGTTCAGCACGCTCGGCTGCCCCTCGACCTCCGCCACAAACCGCGAACAGTTGTGCGAGTCCATCGTGTAGCTGCCCATCCCGACGGGGTCGTCCGCCACCACCGAGTGGGTGCAGTCGTGCTCCGTGATCACGTGGTCGGCCACCATCCGCCGCGCCTCCCGCGGGTAGAGCTGGTGCGGCCAGTGCCCGGTATCCGTGAACTCGTCGCTGGGCAGGCCCAGACCCGCGTACACCGACCGCAGTGGGTCCGGCACCCGTTCGTCGTTGGCGAGGAACCAGTACAGCCCCTTCTGGTAGGTCACGTGAGCCTGGAAGATCGCTTCGCGTACCGCGTAATCCGCGGTTGGCCACTCATGGTTCGCCCCGATGAAATCGCTACTCACCGGCCCGTGGTTGTTTGTGTCGCTCTTCCAGTGCCCCGTCGGCGTGCGCCGATCCAAGAGATCAATCTTCTGCGGGAATGGCTCGCCGTCCACCAGCCGCGACGCATACGAGAACGGTCGGTTCCGATCGTCTTCCTTCTGCACCCCACCCCGGTACCACCGCGCCAGCGGCTCATAACGCAGCGCCTCATACCCCGCCGGCTTCTCCCAAGGCACCATCAATGCCGGGTCGTTCGTCATACACACCCGGAAGTTGTACGCCTGCACCTTGTGATCCCCCTGGCCCTGATCTTGCCGAAGGTCGCGGGACTCCACCCCCGGCAGCAGGCCCGACCCCGCATCACCCTCCACCATATACGGGTCTACCCGCGTGCCCGTGAACTGGTGCTTGTCTCGGCACTGCACGCCATTGAGCGTCTCGCCATACACAGCGTTCGACTCCCGCCCGATCGTGTAGCTCACCCCGGCCTTCGCCAGCAGGTCGCCCTCATAGCTGCAGTCGATGAACTGCTTCGCCTTGACATGAAGCCCCCCCAGCACGGTCAGGCTCACCAACCGCTGCCCGTTCATCTCAATCGTGTCCAGGTAAGCCGCCCGCCGCACGTCCAGCCCCGTGTCCTTCACCATCGACTTGATCAGCCGCTCCGCGTCGCTCGGCCAGAAGTGCCAGTTCGCCCCGTCCATCCCCACGCTCTTGCCCAGGTCCTCATAGAACCGCCGCGACATCCCGCCGATCACGTGCTGCCGCCCGTAGTCCGTCCAGCCCAGCCCGCCCGTCGTCATCCCCCCCAGGTGCATCCCCGGCTGCAGCACCACCGCCGACATCCCCAGCCGCAGCGCTTTGATCCCCGCGACCACCCCCGCCGCATTCCCGCCGTAGACGCAGACATCCACCTCCAGAACCTCATCGCTCCGTTCGATCCACGCCGGGTGAAAATAATGCAGACCACTACACATACCGTCACGCTCCTATCCATATGACCAGGGCGAACAACGAACCGACGCCAATCCGCTCCTGCTGGGCCGAGGATCATACAATCTCATGATGTTCACCCCTCGGCCTACCCGCCAAGTCACCGTCGGCAACGACCAGGTCGGCACCATCCAGATCGGTGGCGGCCTGAACGGCACGACGCCCGCGCCTGTCTCGGTCCAGTCCATGACCTCGGGCTACACCCACGACATCGACGCCTGCGTTGCCGAGATCAACAAGCTCGCCGACGCCGGGGCCGACATCGTCCGCGTCGCCGTCCCCGGCCGACCCGACACCGACGCCCTCAAAGAAATCATCCCGCAAGTCAAAGTCCCCATCGTCGCCGACGTCCACTTCCACTTCGGCCGAGCCCTCGAATCCATCGCCGCCGGCGTTCACAAGATCCGCCTCAACCCCGGCAACATCAACGACCGCAAACAGGTCATCGAGGTCATCCAGGCCTGTAAGGAAAAGCAGATCCCCATCCGTGTCGGCGTCAACGAAGGCTCGATCATCGAGCGCAAAGACAAGCAAAAGCGCATGAAGGAGCTCGGCGGCGTCTTCTCCGACAACAAGCACGGCCACTTCCTCGCCATCATGATCGCCAAGCTCGAGGAATACCTCGACATCTTTTACGAGCAGGACTTCTACGACATTGTCATCTCCGCCAAGTCCCCCGACCCCACCCTCTGCGTCGCCGCCTACAGCGAGATCGCCAAACGCTTCGACCACCCGCTTCACCTCGGCGTCACCCACGCCGGCCCCAAAGAAACCGGCACCATCCGAAGCGTCGCACCCCTCGCCCACCTCCTCGCATCCGGCATCGGCAACACCGTCCGCATCTCCTACGCCAACGATCCAGTCTACGAAGTCGAGGACGCCCTCGAACTGCTCTACTGCCTCGAACTCCGCGAACGCCAAGGCGTCGACCTCATCGCCTGCCCCACCTGCGGCCGCATCCAGGTCGACCTCTTCACGCTGGTCCAGGAAGTCCGTGACCGCCTCGAAACCGAAGTGAAGCTCCCCATCAAGGTCGCCGTGATGGGCTGCATCGTCAACGGCCCCGGCGAGGCCGAGGGTGCTGACGTCGCCATCTTCGCCGGCAACCAGCGCGGCATCATCTATGTCCAGGGCCAGAAAGTCGCCAATGTGCCCGAACCCGAAATCCTCGATCGCTTGTTTGAAGAAGTGAAGAAATTCGAGGACAAGGTCAACGCCGGTGAAGCCAAGCTCGGCGAAAAAGTCGTTGACATCATCCCCCCCGACCCCATCGGCGAGCTCGGCTCCGGCGCCGCCAAGATCGCCGCCGGCGACGTCGAGCAGGTCACCCCCTTAACCATCGCCGGCTCCCACGGTTCCTGACCGCCCACTCACACAATAAATCTCCTTCACAGCCGCGACGCGACGGGTCGCCGGTCTTCCCGCCACAACCAAGAACTAACGATCCCCACCACACCCCGCCGGAGATCGCTCTACTCTCTGGCATGCCTTCAACATCACTCACAAGCCCCACGCGACCGCGCAGCCGCGGTCTGTTCATCCGAGTCTGCTCGGTCTTCGTCCTCTCCATCTGTATCCCACCCACGCCCGCTGTCATCGCCCAGCCCACCGTACCGCTCCCCGCGCCCGACACCGTCCTCACCCGCATCGCCTTCGGCTCCTGCGCTTTCGAAGACCGCCCGCAACCCATCTGGCCCGTCATCGCCCGTAACCGCCCCGACCTGTTCCTCTTCCTCGGCGACAACGTCTACATCGACAAGCTCGACGGCCGAACCCGCATCCCGACCACCCGCGCCGAGTTCGACGCCGACTACCGGATGCTCGCCGAGATCCCCGAGTTCGCCGCCTTCGCCAAGACCGTCCCCTTCCTTGCCACTTGGGACGACCACGACTTCGGGCTCAACGACGCGGGTGCCGAGTTCCCCCACAAACAGCTCGCCCAGGAAGCGTTCCTCGACTTCTTCGGCGTCGCTGCAGACTCACCCCGCCGGGCCCGCGAAGGCGTCTACCACGCCGAGACCTTCGGCCCGCCCGGCCAGCGAGTCCAGATCATCCTCCTCGATACCCGCTACCACCGTTCGCCGCTGCTCCGCTCCAACGGCCCCCGCATCCCCGGCCGCGGCCGATACATGCCCGACCCCGACCCCACCAAGACCATGCTCGGCGATGCCCAGTGGCAATGGCTCGAAGACCAGCTCAAGCAACCCGCCGACCTGCGCCTGATCTGCTCATCGATCCAAATCCTCGCCGGCGAGCACCGCTTCGAGAGCTGGATCAACCTCGCCGCCGAACGCGACCGCCTCTTCCAACTCATCGCCGACACCAAAGCCGCCGGCGTCGTCTTCCTCACCGGCGACCGACACCTCGCCGAACTCTCCATCGCCCCGCCCACCCAAACCCCCGTCGGTTACCCGCTCCACGACCTCACCGCCTCCGGCCTCAACGAAACCCGCCGGCCCGTCAACGAACCCAACCGCTACCGTCACCCCAACCCCCAGGCCGTATTCCGCCAAACCCACTACGGCCTGCTGCTCATTGACTGGGACACCGACGCCCAAAACCCCTCACCGACTGTCACCCTCGAGGTCCGCGACCGCCTCGGCAATCCGCTCATCCAGCACGCCGTCCCCCTCGCCACCTTGCAACCATAAGGAAGCCCATCCTTTAGCCCGTTCGCTTACGACCGATCGCCCGGCCATCCTTCACCCGTTCCGCCTGCACCTCCCAACCCGCTAAACTCGCTCGACATGGTGGAACTTAAACACAGCACCCAACGCACCGCCCTCCGCTACGGGCTCTTCGCCCTCATCCTCACCATCCTCGTCCTCTTCCTCCTCTGGCCGATCTACCTGACCGTCCAGGGCGCGTTCATCCCGCCCGGCGAGGCCGGCGAGAGCGGAGGCGGTTTCACCCTCGATCCGTTCTTCCACCCGACCGAAGGCGTGCTCCGCGACCCGATCTACCTCAAGGGCCTGCTCAACGCCCTACTCATCGCCATCGGCACCACCGTCGGCTGCCTCGTGCTCACGCTCCCGATGGCCGTCCTCGCCACCAAGTACAAGTTCCCCGGCCAAGGCTTCGTCTCCGCCCTCGTCCTGGTCCCCCTCATCCTCCCGCCCTTCGTCGGCGCGATCGGACTGCAAGCCATCCTCGGCCGTGCCGGTGCCCTCAACGCCTTCCTCCGCGACATCGGGCTCCTCGGCGCCGACGCCCCCGGCATCGACTTCCTCGGCGGACGCTTCGACATCCTTGGCTTCGAGCTCGACGGCCGGTTCTGGGCCGTCGTCATCATGCAGGTCCTGCACCTCTACCCCATCCTCTACCTCAACATCACCGCCGCCCTCGCGAACCTCGACCCCGCGCTCGACGAGGCCGCCCAGAACCTCGGCGCCTCCAAGATCAAACGCTTCTTCCAGGTGACCCTCCCGCTCATCCTTCCCGGGGTCTTCGCCGGCGGCACCATCGTCTTCATCTGGGCCTTCACCGAGCTCGGCACCCCGCTCATGTTCGAGTTCAAGACCGTCACCCCCGTGCAGGTCTTCTACGGGCTCACCGAGGTCGAGTCCTCCCCGCAACCCTACGCCCTCGTCGTGGTCATGCTCGTGTCCGCCGTGCTCCTATACCTCCTGGGCAAGTGGGCCTTCGGCGGCCGGGCCTACGCCATGCAGTCCAAGGCCTCCCACGCCGCACCCCCCAAGAAACTCACCGGGCTCAAGGGCCTCGGCGCAACCGCCTTCTTCTTCGGCGTCACCGCCCTCGCCGTCGCCCCCCACCTCGGCGTCATCTTTTCCTCCTTCGCCGTCGACGGCTCCTGGTACGACACCCTCCTCCCCGCGTCCCTCACCACCGATCATTACCAAGGCATGCTCAACCATGATTTGGCCATGTCCTCCATCTTCAACTCCCTGAAGTACGCCCTGATCGCGATGGTCTTCTGCATCTCGATCGGCCTCGCCATCGCCTACCTCAACGTCCGCGTCAAGATCAAGGGCGGCGCCCTCCTCGACACCCTCGGCATGCTCCCCCTCGCCGTCCCCGGACTCGTCATGGCCTTCGGCTACGTCGCCATGTCCCTCCACTGGCCCTTCCCCCAGCTCGCCGCCTTCTTCACCGGCCTCGGCTGGGACGGCGTCGCCTCCGTCTTCCAGGTCCGCGGACAGATGCCCAACCCCCTGGTCTTCCTCGTCATCGCCTACACCATCCGACGACTGCCCTACATCCTCCGCTCCGCCTCCGCCGGCCTCGAACAAACCTCCGGGCAATTGGAGGAAGCCGCCTTGAACCTCGGCGCCTCCACCGCCACCGCCATCCGCCGCGTCGTCGTCCCCCTCATCATGGCCAACCTCATCGCCGGCGGCATCCTCGTCTTCTCCTTCGCGATGCTCGAGGTCTCCGACTCCCTCATCCTCGCCGAGAAGGAACCCCACTACCCCATCACCAAAGCCATCTGGACCCTCTACAACCGCCTCGGCGACGGCCAGAGTATTGCCTCCGCCATGGGCGTCTGGGGCATGGCCCTGCTCACCCTCACCCTCGTCGCCGCCAGCGTCCTCATGGGCAAAAAACTCGGCGCGATCTTCCGCGTCTAGCTCCGTCTGTTGGAATTTGTCACCGTGCCAATTCCTTGCACCCACGAGTGTCGTGATCGATGAACTCGAACCTCACCGCTGCCGGCTGGGCTCTGCTGCTCACCACGCTCATCGTTATCTGCGGCGGCTGGTATCTGGCGACATTTGTCTTCGAGATCGGCGTCAATGCGTTCGGATTCTTCGTCGGCGGCGGGACCGGCCTAGTAGGCGGAGGAGCGGTTCTCCTCAACCGCATGGGCATCGACATCATCAAATAAACAGAGGCTTCCTCACCCGTCAGTAGCTTCCCACAGAACGACCATCACATCGAAACGATTTCACCTCACACACCAACTACTGCAGTTGACTGGCTGCGTTCGCGATATGATGCGCTGGTCGGTTTAGAGCTTGCTTTCAGCGGACGGCCGGCAACTGAGCCCTTTACGTCAGGCCAATACATACACCCGTGGATGACGAGCTAGACTCCCAAATTTCTGATGCCCTCATGAACGATGACACTGTGTCGTTACAGCGAGCAATCTCAACGCTAGCTCCGAAAGATTTCAGCAGTTGGCTGACGGTGGCGGCTCAGGAAGGCAAACTTGCTGCTATTCAAGTGCTGCTGGTAGCGAATGCGGATGTGAACTATGCAAACGAAGAAGGCGAGACCCCTTTAAGCTTCGCGTGTTCCAACAATCAATTCGAGGCAGCCAAGTTGCTCCACAGCCATGGAGCTGACGTAAACGCCAAGCTGAGTAGTGGCATCACTCCTTTAGATGTCGCGTGTTGCTGGTCATCACCGCAGTTTCGTGATTGGCTATGTTCGGTCGGAGCTATCAGGCATGGCGACTGGGACCCCTGGCCATGGCCCCCAGACCAGGCCTAACCAACTGCTGCAGTTGATCGGCTGCGCCCGCGATTGGTAGTGTGGTTATTGGTTTGGAGCCTGCTCTCCGCGGAAGTCCGGCAACTGAGCTTTTTACGTTATGCCCCAAGCCGACACTCCTACTAGTTCGGCTTCGTTAACACTACGGTCGCAGTTCATTTTGCCATTCGTCATTCTTTGGAATGCTCCACTTATCCTCCTCTTGTGGTATCCGTGGTCGGTCATGTCAACGACTTTGGGTGTCGTTTCGCTATTTTTAGCGGCGTGCATTTTCGTCGCGTGGTATTCCAAACCGCTCCGCCGTGTCACTTTTCGCATTTCCGGTAAAGTGCTGGAACATCCTCCCATTGTTTGGGTGACATCTTTAGGGATGATCATTACCGGCGTCCTTTGCCTCGTGCTGGCTTGAAAACATGACGGATAGATGGGTGGGTGGAGGTGGCGTCGTGATAGGCAGAACACCCGATGCCGTTTTACACGAAGCTTTCGATAGGTGAACGTCGGATTGCAATCGGGCGTGAACTTTGCGACAGTACGTCGTCCGACATGTTCGTACCGGCCGGTCCCACTCACCCCCCACTTCACTCTGCCCAGATCATGTCGAAGCCTGTCTCCATGCTGGAATGCCTTGAACCGCGTCTGATGCTGTCTGCGACAGTGGTGGACAGCGACGCGCTCGCAGACCCCGCGGCGTGGCCCGTGCCCGAAGCGGCGATCGTGTTGCCCGCCTCTGCTGATCATGCACTCGCCCCGGCGGACGACACCAACCCGCCTCAAGCCGTGATGCCCGAAACCTTGTTCCACATCACGGTCCAAGACACCGATGGCCACGCGCTTGTTGCTGACGCTGCCATCAATCAGGCTCCGCTCACCTTCGAGGTGGACCTTGAGACCACCACCGAGCTGACCCTGCGTGTCGAAGTGGGAACGGACGAAGATCCTGTGATGGAGGACGGTGCCGTTGATGTGGTGATCGACATCACGGCCGACGGAGACGTGTCCTATGTGGCCTTCCCTGGATCGCTCAGCCTGATCCGCCCGTCGGGGAGCGACCCGGCGACGCAGTCCGAGCCGGTAAACGTTGATATCGAAGACGAAGACGGCAACGACGCGGGGACGCCGCCACCGTTCCAAGTGCTGGTGCTGGATCGCGAAGGCCGACCCGCCCAGGGTATTTCGGTGACGGTGACGTACCGGGCCGACAACAATCCGATCGCACGGTTCACCGTCTCGGTGAGCAATCAGGCCAAGTTCGGCGACTACACCATCCAGGTCCGGCCACAGCACCGCGGGGACAGCGTGAGCCGACTCCTGATGCCGTTGTGGGTCGATGGGAGCGGGTAAAGCCGAGCGGGTTTGCCATTGAGATCGCCAAGGAGGCCGTGACCGCATGCGACGTGGCTCACGCTACGGCTAATCGGGCGGGGCTGGCCTTGCGGCAACCACACCACGAGCGGGGAGCCAAGCACCTCGTGGGGCATGAAGATTCGATGAAAAAACGCGTGCCGGGGCACTGATATGTTGACAGCGACTGGCCACAAGGTATAACCATGCGCTAGTGATCGATTGCTAGGCGGGCGATCGGCGCTGTGATTGGATATCCCCCCTGGTTTTCGTTGGTTTGATCGATCCTGAAGAGGAGAAAGCGGTTTTGTTCCATCCATCCCCCTCCCGGCTAGTTGCAACCCTGAGCATCTTGGGCTTCGTGGCCCCCGCCACGGTGAGTCATGCGTTGCTCATCAACAACGGCCAGGTCAACACCATCAACTCGACCATCAACGACTTCATCGAGGTCGACAACCGCCCCGACGGTGCCCCGACCACCGTCATCTTCGAGAGCCCGGCCAACATCACGGGGACCGACTCGTTCGACGACACCGTCTTCGTGTTTGGTCCGTCACGCGTGGTGATCAATGGCGGATCGTTCGTCAATGACATCACCGGCCTCGACGATGCGCGGATCGTCATTAACGGCGGTGATCTGGGCGATGATGTGGTGCTGTTCGACGACTCGATCGGCCGGATCAACGGCGGCATGATCGACGAAAACGTCGAAGCGCTAGACGACTCGATGCTGACCGTCACCGGCGGTGTCATCGGCGACAACCTGACGGCGGAAGACGACGCAACCATTGTCCTTTCGGGCGGCCGTGTCGGGAACGACGTGGAGGCGATCGGCGGAGGCTCGGTCACGATCCGCGGCGGCACGATCGGGGCAGACATCGAAGCGGCAGGCAGCGGCACCATCGATATTTTCGGCGGGACGCTTGAAGGCATTAATCTGGACAACGGCATCGCTAGCGGCGGACGCTCCGTGATCACGCTCTACGGGCCTGAATTCCGGATCGACGGCGAGCTGGTCGACTTCGGCGAGATCACCGATTTTTCCGGGCTCCTCTCGGGGACCCTGTCCGACAACAGCACTTTCGAAGACATCCCCTTCGAACGCCGTACCGAAGGCTTCTTCGTCCGGCGGACCGGCAGCATCGTCCTGGTTCAACAGAACATCCCCGAGCCGGCGTCACTGGTTTTGGTCTTGGGCGGGGCTGGTGTCGTGATGTTCTCCCAGCGACGGCGCGGCGAGGATTAAGCAGCCCGTCGTTAACACGTTCGTTTCGTCCGAGCGAGGGTTTGAGCGTTATACTCTTTTGGTCGACGCCGACGCGATCGGCTTAGGATGATCTCGCTTCGCGACCACTTAGCAGATAGCTTGATTTCATCCGTATGCATCAGAGGCTGGCCTGCGCGTCTTTCATGAGGTGCACTGCAGCCCGTGCCGCTTCGAGGAAGAGTGCCTTGCGATCCATGGCGGGGTCGTGCTTTGCGTTAAGGAACAAGTGCGGTTCGAGTGTGATGGGGCCTTGCCAGCCGGAGGCAACGGCGTCGTGGATGATCTCGGTGGCGTCGGTGGCACCCTGACCGATGGGCACGAATCGGCCCTCGGCGGAGCGGTCCTTGAAGTGGAAGGCGTCGGTGAGGCCTTTGAGGCATTGCCAGATGGACAGGCCCGTCTTGCCGGTGTGGTGGTGGTTGCCGAAGTCGTAGATGAGCCGGAAGGTGTCGTCACGGAGTTCGGCGATGGTGAGGACGTCGTCAACGTGTTCGCCGAACACGAGGCCTTCGTTCTCGTGATAGAGGATCAGGCCGAGTTCGCCGGCCCGGTCTTTGAGCCGACGCAGCCGGTCGAGGGCGGCGGTGCGCCACGCGTCGTGTGGCAAGCCGGTCTTGTTGTGGAATGAGAACATGCGGACCGCGGAGCAGCCGAGGATCGGCTTGAGCCGAGCAAGGTGTTCGAGGCGATCCAACTCCATCTGGAAGTCGTCGGTGATATCGGTCTTGCCGATCGGCGAGCCGAACATGTTGACCGTGATGCCGGCCTCGTCGTAGGCGTGGCGGACGGTTTCGGCGTGATCGAGAGGTAGCGTGGTGACGTTGTAGCCGTCGAGCTTACGGACGTCGATGTAGCGGAGGCCCGCTTCAAGAAGTGCGGCGATCTGGCTCGGGGTATCGGTGGCGCTCTCGTCGGCGAAGGCGCTGAGGGTCAAAGGAGTCATCGGGTCTCCGGTCCTTGGTTCGACACACGGTACTGGTCACTACCCAAATGATCATACTTGCCCGCTTTTACGGTTGATGATTTGTGTGCGGCAGGATGTATTGGTCAGGCCGAGTGTGTTAGAGTCGAACAGAGACCAGCAGCGTGTTAGGACCTGCGGTGGTGCTCGGCAATGGTGTGGCGACGCGGGTGACGCGGCTATTGATCAGGCGGAGGTGGCGGACCTGCACATTGGCGAGGTGCTTATCACCTATCACGAACAAGGCTCTGCTTGTGGGAACGCCATGGCGCAAAATAGGAGGGGTAATAGATTTGTCTGCGTTACGATTCTGAAATATGCGAATTGCGCTCCTTGGCTTGGTGTCGATTCTCGTTCTTTCGGGGTGTGCGACCTCTCCGTCGCCACTGCCGCATGAAGCCGCGATCACCTTTATCAACAAGCGTGACCACCCGATCAAACAAGCGACGCTCTCATACCGCCGCGGACTTGGGGGCCTGTCTGGTGCCTTGTCGGGGCGAGTGTCCGTATCGGTAACTGATCTTAAACCGGGCCAGACGATTCGTGTGATTCCCGATTCGCCAGCAAAGGGCGTTGTTCGGCTTTGGCTCGATTGGTCCCAGCTTGGAGACGATGAGTTCACATACCGTCAGCTCAGCGCTCGGTGCATTTTCCCTGACGAGGGGGCGATGCCGGCAATCACTTTTTGGCCTAACGATGAAATAACGCTCATTGAAGGTGCCGTGCCGCGCGACTGGGGGCCGAAACTACCCACTACTACCTCAAATAGTGCGCGGGTTGAAGATTGGAAGTTGTTAAACCCAAAACGCGACCGGTAAACCACCTCGACTTCAGTCAGCGCGTTCACGGGTTGGGAGGGTGCTCAGCAATGGCGTAGGCGACGTGGGTGACGCTGCTGTTGATCAGGCGGAGGTGGGTCAAGATGTCGAGGTAGACGGCGCTGGACTCGTGGGACTGGGGCTCGCCCTGGCGCATACGGGTGAAGTGGTGGTCACGGAGCTGGCGGGACTGTTCGTTGAGGGCGTGCTTGTGGCGGAGGAGTTGCTCGGCCAGGGTGGGGTCGCGGGTGGCGAAGGCGGTCTCGGCAATGAGTAGGTTCTCGGCAACCTTGTTATAGAAGCCGTCGAGTTCTGACCAGCCCTCGTCGGAGAACCAGACCTCGGTGCGGGCGCGTTTGACGACGAGGTCGGCGAGGTTCTTGTCGATGATGTCGCCGATGGTTTCGAGCTCGTTGAGGTAGCGGAGCTGGGCCATGACCTCGGTGGAGGTAGGCTCGTCGGTGTCTTCGCCGACGATGCGGGCGAGGTAGCGTTTGACCTCGGTGTCGAGGAGATCGACGTGGTCGTCGCGTTGCTGGACGGAGCGGGCGAGGTCGGGGTCGCGGTGGAGCATGGCCTGCCAGAGGTCGTCGAGCATGGAGCGGACGATGGCGGAGACGCGGAGGACTTCCTGTCGGGATTGGCCGGTGGCGAGGGCGAGGCCGTCGATGTGGGCGTTGTTGATGTAGCGGGGGCCGAAGGGGGCGGGGGTGTCGGTGTCTTCGGGGGGAGCGGGGAGGACCTGGCAGACGAGGCGGTAGACGAGGCTGATCACGGGGAGGAACAGCAGGGCCATGGTGAGGTTGAACCCGCTGTGGAAGAGGGCGATCCGGCCGTCGACGGTGAGGGGGGTGTGTTCGACGGCGGCGAGCAGGGGGGTGGTGAGGGTGAGCAGGAGGGCGGCGGTGGTGAGCTTGCAGAAGAGGTTGCCGAGAGCGAGTCGGCGGGCGTCGAGGCGGGCGGCGGCGACAATGAGGAGGGTGATGGCGGTGCCGACGTTGGCGCCGATGACGATGGGCAGGGCGAGGGCGAGGGGGTTGAGGCCGCCGAGGTCGGCGTCGGCGAGCCCGATGGCGAGGCCGATGGTGGCGGTGGAGGACTGGAGGGCGACCGCGAGGACGACAGCGATGCCGGCGAGGAGCAGGGGGTAGCGTGCGGCGAGAGTGAGCAGGTCGATGAGGTCGCCGTCGGGGGGGATGGAAGAGGCTGCGCTGGAGATGGTGCCGATGCCGAGGAAGATGAAGCCGAGGGAGAGCAGGAGCTGGCCGACGCCGCGGAGAGTTTGCCGACGGGTGAACTGGAAGAGGACGACACCGAGGGCGATAAAGGCGGCGGCGGACTGGTCGAGGCGTAGCGCGATGAGCAGGACCATGACCGTGAGCCCGACGTCAGCGCCAAGCATGAGCGGCAGAACGCGTCGCGCGGGGAGGTGGCCATCGCGGACCGTCTGGACGGCGAGGATGGACATCGTGGTGGACGAGGGGGCGACCACGGAGACGCCGAGCCCCGCGAGGAAGGCGCGGGTCCGGGTGCTGGCGAAGCGTTGGAGGAGGGGCCCGAGGCGTTTGCCGACGAGTCGGTCGAGGGCCTTTCTGAGGAAGCGGACCCCGAACAGGATGAGGGCTACGCCGCCGGCGATGTGGACGAGTAAGAACATGCAGTAGGTCCGTGCCCGCAGCGTTGGTCGCGCGGGCGCAAACAGAAGTTGTAACAGAATATGAGTATTAGGTTACGAATGTGAGCAACGCGGCGATGCTCTACGGGACGGCTCTGGGTTGCGCAACGGTCTGGCGCAACGGGAATAGCGACGCAGGTCCGGTGCTTTCCCCTTTTGAGATTGTGCAGCCTCGCCTCCGGGGGGACACTACAGACAGCCATGAACCGACTGAAGACTTACTGGGCGAGCCATTCGCGGCGTCTCGCCACGATGCTGAATAGCGTGACGACGCCCAACATGCGGGTGATCTACGGCAAGGCGGCCCAGCAGGGGGCCCGGACGCGCAACCCCGTCGTCGTGATCCCCGGCATTCTGGGCACCCGGCTGGTGAGCCCGCAGCGTGCGACACCGGTCTGGGGCGGTGCTTCACGAGCAGAGTTTGCGGACGAGCAGGTCCCGGAAGAGGCGCGGATGATCGCGCATGACATGAAGCTGAACGTGCCGCTGCACGAGCTGACCGACGACCTGCAACCCGACGGCAGCATCCACCGGTTCAAGGCGCGGAAGTTCGGGTTATCGCTGCAGGTGCGGGCGTACGAAAACATCATGCGGACGCTGGGGGCGGCGGGGTACATCGACGAGAACACCCGGCTAACGCGTCGGGGGCTCGACTACGGGAAGGATGTGCTCTCGAAGTGTTTCGAGTTTGATTACGACTGGCGACGGAGCCTGCCGGAGAACGCGATCCGTCTGGGTACGATGATCGAGACGGTGGTCCGGTTTGCGAAGCGGGAGTCGGGCTGCCGGGACGACCTGAAGGTGGATGTGGTGGCGCACTCGATGGGCGGGCTGCTGCTGCGGTATTACCTGCGTTACGGGAAGACGCTGCTGCCGGAGGATGGCGGCGAACGGGAGCCGACGTGGGCGGGGGCGAAACATGTGGAGCACTGCATGCTGGTGGGCTTGCCGAGCGCGGGGTCGCTGAATGCGCTGCGTTCGTTGACGGTGGGGCTGAAGCCGAACCCGGTGATGCCGAACTATGCGCCGGCGATCCTGGGGACGATGCCGAGCATCTATCAGCTGATGCCGCGGGGTCGACACAAGTGTGTGCTGGATGTAGAGACGGGCGAGCCGATCGAAGACCTGCTGGACCTGGAGCGTTGGATCGAGCGGCGTTGGGGTTTGGCGGACGAGGAGGCCGCGGAGCCGACGCTGAAGAAGCTGCTGCCCGAGGCAAAGAGCGCCGCAGCCCGGCGTCACATCGCGCTGGACCACTTAGCCAAGTGCCTGACCGAGGCGAAGCGGTTCCACCGGGCGATCGACCTGCCCGCGGACGCGCCCAGCGGCGTGATCCTGCAGCTGTTTGCCGGCGACGGCGTACAGACGATCAGCAAGGTCAAGGTCGGCCGAGGGGATACGCCCCCGCTGGTAGTCGAGACGGCGGCGGGCGACGGGACGGTGCTGCGCAGCTCAGCGTTGATGGACGAACGGATCGGCAATGCCTGGTACCCCCGGCTGCTCACGCCGATCCGCTGGGACAACGTGACCTTCATCGCCACCGACCACATGGCCCTAACGCGACACCCAACCTTCATCGATAACGCGCTGTACCTCCTTCTGGAAAAGCCGCGGCCCGCGTGTGACTTCCGGCTGCCGGCACCGGAGAACAAAGCGCCCGCAGAGTCACACGAGCCGATGACGCCGGCGGTCTCTTAGCGCTTCGCGAGCCCGGGGTGCCGCCGGGATTGCTTCGGCATCGACGTGGTGCAGAGAGCAGATGGATTGTGTGTTGAGCCTCAGCCGGCGATGCGGCCGATGACGGGGTCGCCGCCGTGGGTGGGGCCGATCGCGGGGATGCATTCGACGCGCGGGGTGGGCTGGGGGGATTGAGCGCTGCGGATGCGTTCGAGGTCTTCGAGTTGGGGGACGTCTTCGCCTTGACGGATGAGGCGGGCGGAGTTGAAGACGACGACGATGGAGCTGACGCCGTGGGCGACCGCGGCGAGCAGGGGGGTGATGATGCCGGCGGCGAGGAGGGCGACCATCGTGAGGATGTAGAACAAGACGAAGCCGATGTTCTGTTGGATGACGCGGTGGGTGGCTTTGGAGAGACGGATGAGGAAGGGCAGGCGGTTGAGCTGGGAGTTCATGAGGGCGACGGAGGCGGCGTTGATGGCGACGTCGGAGCCGGCGGCGCCCATGGCGAGGGAGAGGTCGGCGGCGGCGAGGGCGGGGCCGTCGTTGACGCCGTCGCCGATGACCGCAACGGTGTGGCCGCGCTGCTTGAGCGCACGGACGATGTCGAGCTTGTCGCCGGGCAGGGCCTCGGCGACCATCCCGGTCAGATCGAGGTCACTGGCGATCTGCTCGGCGGGGCCGCGGCGGTCGCCGGTGACCATGATGCGTTCGTGGAGCCCGAGTTCGCTGAGGTCTTCAAGCACGGCGTCGGCCCCATCCCGTGCCTGGTCGGCGAGCCCGAGCCAGCCGATACATCGGCCGCTGTCCGCCAGGAGCAGGATGCTCATGCTGCCGGCGTCGTCGAGCAGGTTGGGGGGGATGTAGACGCCGGAGTCGCGGATCCATGACTCGCGGCCAGCCATGACGGCGCGGCCGTCGAGCGTGCCGCGGACGCCGCGCCCCGCGACTTCTTCGAAGTCCTGGATGTCGGAGAGCCCGACCTTGGCGCGTTCGGAGACGGCGACCACGGCACGGGCGACGGGGTGGCGGGAGTTCTGTTCGAGCGACGCAGCGGTGTGCAGGAGGGCGGCGGGGTCGGTGCCGGGGACGGGGTGGAGACGGGTGACGGCGAGGTCGCCGGTGGTGAGGGTGCCGGTCTTATCGAAGACGATGGCGGTGAGCTTGTGGGCGATCTCGATGTCGGGGACGTTCTTGATCAGGACGCCGAGGCGGGCGGCGGCGGTGAGAGCGGCGACGGTGGCGAGTGGGCCAGAGATGATGATCTCCATGGGGCAGGCAATGAGCAGGAGGCTGATGACCAGCGAGATGTCGTTGGAGAGGAACAGAACCATGCCGGCGATGCTGAGGACGACCGGCGTGTAGTAGCCGGAGAAGCGGTCGAGCATCTGGGCGACAGGGGTTTTCTGGTTGGCGGCGTCGAGGATGAGGGCTTGGACACGGCCGAGCGTGCTCTCGGCCAGGGGCTTCTCGACCTCAACGGTGAGCAGCCCGGTCAGGTTGATGCTGCCCGCGAAGACGCCGTCGCCCTCAGCCTTGTCGGCGGGGTGTGATTCACCGGTGATGTATTTCTCATCGAGCGAGCCGAACCCGGTGAGGACGCGGCCGTCACACGGGACCTGATCGCCGGGACGGACGAGGACCGTGTCGCCGGCCTGGAGATCGGTGGCGAGGACCTCTTCTTCGACGCCGTCGCGGAGGCGGGTCGCCTGCTTGGGCGAGACGCGCATGAGCGCTTCGATCGTGCTGCGTGCGCCGGCGGCGGTGCGGTAGACGATCAGGGAGGCGATGTACATGAACAGCGCGATGGACGCGGCTTCGATGTAGCGGGAGGACGCGAAGGACGCCAGGAAGGCGATCATCACCAGCTCTTCGGTGTGCTGGTCCTGGCGGTTGGCGCCGAGCAGGCCGCGGACGGTGTCGATGGTGACGGGTGCGCCGAGCAGAAGGGCGGCGAGCATCGCCATGAGGGCGGGCTGCTCGGGGGTCTCGAAGAGTTGGTAGGCGATCAACGAGCTGACGAGCATCGCGGTGCCGAGGAGCACGAAGATGAGTTGGATGTCCAGACGGGTGGCGGCGGCTTGGGGTGCTTGCTCGGGTTGGGGTGGCGGACCGCTCGGGTCGGTCCCGAGGTTTGCGCTCGTCGGCTGGCTTGCGTTCATGTGGACTGCTCAGGTGGATCCGCGTTAACGTCGATCGCGTCTCCGATAATGAATGATCCGTGGCGGTTCGGCCTGGTTTTGATCGATGCGTCTTCGGCCAAGGTCAACTGAATACCCTAGCGTTTTAAGGGCACGAGGGTTCGTGTAAACGCGTTATCGGCATGGAAGATATGGTCAGCTGGGCTGACTGCTGAGGCGATACCCAACAATCGTGTCCAGTACGCCGAAACGGTCCCATCAAGGGGTTGAGAATCCGGATTAGACCGACGATATTGCTGGGCTCGTAAAATTGTCAGAGATAGTCATGGACTCTGCCCCGACAACCTGTCATCACCGCCACGGCTGGCTCGACACGCTGGCGATCAGCGCGTCTGTGGTTTGCGGGGTGCACTGCCTCGTGACGCCGGTGTTGCTGGTGGCCTTGCCGGTGCTGGCGACGACGTTCTGGGTCGATGCACATTTCCACCTGTGGATGCTCGGGCTGGTGCTGCCGACGTCGGCGGTCGCGGTGTTTCTGGGCTGCCGGAAGCACAAGGACAAGCTGGTGCTGGGGCTGTGCCTGGCGGGTCTGGTGGTGCTGACGGGGATGGCGTTGCAGGAGTCGATGGCTCAGGTGGCTCATGCGCAGGGGGTGACGCCGGCGGTGGCGGGTGAACCGGGCGTCGCTACTGCGGAGGGGACCGGCGAGTCGGGGGTGGGGGTGGTGGGGTGTGCGAGCTGTTCGGGGTGCGCCGCCGCGGTGGAGCAAGCGATTCAGGCCGAGGCCAGCGGTGAGATAAGCGATGGCGGTCAGTCACCGTCGACTCGCCCTTGGATCACGGCCAACGCGATGGTCAACGTCTTCGGCGGGCTGCTGCTGGTACTGGCCCACGGGCGGAACTTCTGGCTGTGCCGATCGGCGAAGTGCCGGCATGACGGGGCCTGAATCTCTGGCGTGCTGTGCGGCACGCGTTGCGTATCGATCGCAGGTTGAGGGTGAGGGCATGCTGGGCTTCAACCGTGAGAACGACAGGCCTAAACTGCCAACATGATTATGCAATCTAAGACCACCGGTGTGATCATCTGCGACCACGGCAGCCGTCGGCAGCAGAGTAACGACAGCCTCAAAGAGGTGGCGAAGCTGTTCGCAGCCCGCTTCCCGTCGGTCTCGATTGTGGAGCCGGCCCACATGGAGTTGGCGATGCCGGATATCGCGGCGTCCTATGCGAAGTGCGTCGAGCAGGGTGCGGACCACATTGTGATCCTGCCGTTCTTCCTGGCACGGGGCAAGCACTGGACGAAGGACATCCCGAGCCTGACCGCCCAGGCGGCGGCGGATCATCCGGGGACGACCTATCAGGTCGCCGAGCCGTTGGGCATCGATAACCTGATCCTGGACCTGCTCAAGAAGCGGCTGGATGCCGACGACCAGCCCGTCATCGCCAGCGGTGAGCCGGACCCCCGGCTCGAGGGCATCGAAGCGAGCTCCCGTCGTGTCCAGTGCAACACCTGCCCGTTCGTATTGAATGCCGAGACCGGAGAGGTCACCATCAAAGAAGGCAGCGGCGTCATCGCGGCGGGCGTCCGGCACTGATGGAGTCAATAAGGATGATCGAGAGACACGCGATGGGTTGGATCGGAGGTCGCTGTCAGGTCAGCTGGGCATGCGGGCTGATCCTGTCTGTGGCCATGGGACTAACTGGGTGCGCGCCGTCGTCCCCCGAGGCGTCAGACGCTTTGCGACAGGGAGAAAACTGGACGGCGGAGTCCCGGATGACACAGTCCTGGGTGGCATGGCCGCGATACGTGGCATCAGAGTCGGGTCTGGACCTGAACGGGCACACAAATGGGCTGCCGGATTTTGTGGGGCCGATCGACGGCTCGGCGCGGTTGACGATCTTTACCGAGGGCAACCACTTCCCGGTGCTGCTGCCGCTGGTGTTGGAGGCCTTCCCCGCCTGGTGTGCGGCGGAATGCGGGCTCGAAGTGCAAGCGGATGAACTGTTGGTGGTGATGCTGCCTCAGGTGATGGTGGTGCAAGCGTTGACCTCGGGACGGATCACGCTGGGCAATGCGGTGCTGCCCATCGGTCCCGGCGGGGTCTACCCCGATGTGGTGATGGGGGGTGACGGACCGCTGACTCGGCTCGCAGAGGCGGGGGTGGTCAGACCGAGGGCGACACGCTTTGCGAAACATCGTGGCATGGGGCTGCTGGTGCGTAACGACCTGAAAGGCCCGGTTGATTCCTTGGAGGCGCTGTCGGGCGAAGCGCGAGGGGGCAGCGGTTCGGCGATACGGGTGGTGGTGGCAACGCCGAACGAGGCGGGAGCGCGTCGGCAGTACCGAGCGACCCTCGAGGCCTTGGTGGGTGAAACCACGGCGGACGCGATCTTCGCGAGAGAGGTCCCGACCTTCCCAGGCCGATTGGGCATCCAGCACCGCGATGTGCCTTACGCACTGCTGACCGATCAAGCCGACGTGGGTTTGATCTTCGGGCATCTCGCGCACTTTTACGCTGAGGCATTCCCGGAGATGCTCTCCGCGGTCACGGTCGAGGCGGCAGCCCCATTCGGGCAACGGATCAGCTTCGTCCGGGTGCGGGAAGCGGAGGGTCTATTGGTTGAGTGCTTCGAGCGATTCCTGCTGGAGCAGGCGCGGACGTATTACCCGCAGCGTGGCTTCGCTGGGGCGGAGACTTTTGACTACGGCGTTGGCGTGGAGCTGGGTGAGTGACTCCGGGATAGCCGGGCCGGTCGATACTTGGGCCGCCTTTTCGGTAGAAGCGATCTCGGGAACCGCGGACGCGTCGGGAGACCGGGCAAGCGGGCCGTGGTGGTAAGCTGTACCAGTGGCGTCAATGGTGAAGCGGAAGGTCCGACGGATGGCGTGGGTCGTGGGCATCACGGTAGTGGTGTTCTATGTCGTCGGGGCGGCGCTGCTCTACGCGATGCAGAGCCACCTGATCTTCCCCGCCGGCTTCGCAGGCAGCGGGACGGGGGCGTTCGCGCCGGACCTCGAAGTATTGACACGGCAACTGCCAGCCGAGGAGGGCGAGGGTTCGGTCGAGGCGTGGCTCTGGCCACACCCGGACGCGACCGCTGAGACACCGGGCCCACTGGTCGTGTACTTCCACGGCAACGCCGAGCTGATCGATTACCAGGCGTGGCACGCCGGGCTCTACCGGGAGATGGGCTATTCGGTGCTGCTGGTCGAGTACCGCGGGTACGGGCGATCGGCGGGTCAGCCGAGCGAAGCGGGGATTGTGAGCGACGCGGTGTGGTTCCTGAGTCAGGTCTCGGAGCGGGCGTGGGTGGACCACGATCGGCTCGTGGTGCACGGCCGAAGCATCGGCGGGTCGGTGGCGGTGCAGGTGGCAGGGCAACTGGTGGACAGCGGCTGGGAGCCGGCAGCCTTGGTGTTGGAGACCAGCACGCCGAGCGTCGCGGGGATGGCGTGGCGATACGGGCTGCCGCCGGCGCTGGTCAAGCACCCGTTCCGCAGCGACCGGGTGCTGCCCAAGCTCAATATGCCTGTGCTGGTGATCGCGGCGGAAGCAGACGAGGTCTTCCCGCTCCCCCACAGCGAACGGCTAGCCGAACTTGCAGCGAACAGCACCCTGATCAAGCTCCCCGGTCGGCACAACACGTTCATCAACGAGGCCGGTCCGGGCGTGTATGCCGCAGCACTCCGCGGCTTTCTGCAGGAAAACCTCGGTGCGGCAGCCAAAGCGTCCTCGGACGCCGAGGCCAACGAATGACGGGAAGTGGAGCGTATCGGGCTCGAACCGATGACCTACGCGTTGCAAACGCGTCGCTCTCCCAACTGAGCTAACGCCCCGTCGTGCCGGCCCGTTGACCGACATGCAACATCGTATCTCCGAACGCCCGGCCGTGGGCGGCGTCGCGGCCTGTGCCTATGCTCAAAAAAGTCGGGAACAATCCGACGAGATAGTCGGTACAACGACTATCATCCCCGCAACCCCAAGCCGCGACACGTACCGCCGCCGGGGCCGCCGCCCGAAAACCCACCAAGGAGCCGTCCATGACCCGTTTCTCCCGCCCGCTCTCTGCCGTGATCGCCGCCACGCTCGCCCTGAGCCTCACCGCTCCGCTCCACGCCGACGACCACAGCGGGTCCGCCACCTACGACTTTCAGGACCCCAAAGGCGTGAACGCCGTGCTGATTGTGCTCGACTCCGACCTTGAGCCGTTCGTCGGCATGGCCAACGGCATCACCGGCGAAGTCACCTACGACACCGCCGACCCGACCAGCTTCACCGGCTCGATCCAGCTTGATGTCCAATCCATCCAGCTCAGCAACGAGCGGATGACCCAGGTCATGCGAGGGGCCGGCTGGATCAACGCCGAGGCGTTCAACACGATCACCATGACCTTCGATGAAGTCACCGAGGCTCAGACCGAAGACGGCGTCACCCTGCTGGCAGTCGACGCCACGCTGGCGATCATGGGCAAGCAGCTCGAGCGTGAGCTGGAGATTGAGGTCGAGTACTTCAAGGACGGCGGCAAGAACCGCGGCGGGGCCGAGTCCGGCGACCTCATCAAGCTCACCAGCGTGTTCGAAGTGACCCGCGAAGAACTCGGCATCAAGCCCGAAATGGGCGACTCCGTCGTCGCCAACGAGATCGAGATCCTCGTCATGATCGTCGGCTACGAGAAGGTCGCCGAGACCGAGTAATTGTTGGTCATCGCTGAACACCGCGTTGATCGAACCCTGCCCTGAACGCCCACCCCGGAGCCACCCCATGAAGCCGCTTTGGTCCTACGCCTGTCGTGTATGGGTTGTCCTGCTCGTCTTTTCATCCGGCCTTGCGATTGCGCAAGAAACCGAGAAGCCCACTCAGGAACTGCTTGTGTTCGTGCAGCCCACGGGCTCGGACGTGGCTCACGACTTCGAGCGACGAATACTGCCCGAAGCGAAGGACATGGCCGAAGCCATGGGCGTCGCAGTCCGGGTCATCGACGCGTCGGAAGGCGTCCCCGAGGTCGTTCGGCTCACGCCGTTGTTCGTGTACCAGAACCACCGCGGACGCTCGGTCTACCTCGGGCGGACCAAGACGCTGGACCGCCTCAAGAACCACATGCGGACAGGCCGGTTCAGCAGCCCGCCGCTCGACGCCGCCTCGCCGCACACCGGCGAGCCGACCGTCCGGATGGGCCGGATGACGCTCGGCATGCCCATCAAGGTCACGCCGCTGAACGGGACGCTGCCCGACGGGTTCGACCCGGAGACGTTCACGCTCGAAGCGAAGTCAGCGATTGCAGCCGTCTTGTCGGGCTCAAGCAAGGACCGAGACCGGGCGACCATGGGCGCGGTAGAGATCGACACGACGCCGTCAGACCGGCTGTTCTACGTCGACTTCTACCCGCACCGCAGCGAAGACGATCGGCTGTTCATCAGTCTCGGGCTGTTCTCGCAGTTCCACTGCCACGAGCCGGTCTGGACCTCGGGCGACGAGCCGATCGCTGGGCCGTGGGCCGCGCGGGACCGGCTTTTCGCCGAGGCCGCCGAGCGTCTGCAGCAGGAGATCAAGACGCAGATCGCTTCGCCACGCTTCGGTGACGGCTTCGACCCGATCACATCGTCCAACATCCAATCGTTCGACGCCCTCGGGCTGACGCTGCCACCCAAGCCCGAGGAGGCCGAAGTCGACCTGAGTAATGTCGAGCTTGGCCGTGAGTGGGTCGCCGACCTCAAGGCCCAGAACGAACGGCCGGTCGTCAGCTTCCGGTTCCCGCCGCCCATTCGCGGCTACGCCGGCGAGGCCCAGACCCTCGAGGGCGAATTCACACTCGGCGAAGACCTCGCCATCACCGGGGCCTCCGGCTCGTTCACCGTCCCGGTCAGCTCGCTCACTATGGGCGAGCCCGACCTGGATGTCTACCTGAGGACAGGCATCCTCCTCAGCGGGCAGCACCCCGAATCGACCTTCACCATCGAGTCGATCGAAAGCGGTGGGGCCGGCGACGCCAAGCCCGCGTTCGGGCGGACCGTCCCCATCACCATGATTGGCGCATTCTCGATGAAGGGCCAGACCATCCCTCTCACCGTCCCCGCCACACTCGACGCGTTCGTCGGTGAGGACGGCAAGCCCCGCCTGTCGATCTCGGGCTCCTGGAAGCTCGACCTCAAAGACCCGTTCAATATCTCCGACGCCCCCGCCGGTCCCGACCCGCAGAACCACACGCTCGACTTCGACTGCTACATCGTGTTGATGCCCGCGGAGTAAAAGCCCGCAGTCTCGAGAGAATAGCCGGGTCGCTACGCGGCTCCGGCAAGGCGTGCGTAGCACTCCGGCTTTGGGCATTCGTCCAGCGTTCAGAGATTGAAGTATTTCGCCTCGGGGTGATGGACGATAATGGCCGAGGTCGATTGTTCGGGGTCGATCTGCCAGTTCTCGGTGAGCTCGCAGCCGATGCGCTGGGGCTTGATCAGGTCGAAGAGGATGTCCTGGTCGGACATGTCGGGGACAGAGGGGTAGCCGAAGGAGTACCGGCTGCCGCGGTACTTCTGGGTGAAGAGCTGGCGGATCTTGGGGGAGTCGTCATTGCCGATGCCAAGCTCGGCGCGGATCTGTTTGTGCCAGAGCTCGGCGAGGGCTTCGGCACACTCGACGCCCATGCCGTGGACGTAGAGGTATTCGCTGTAGTTGTCGGCGTCGAAGAGTTCCTTGGCGAGCACGGAGACTTCGTTGCCCATGGTGACGCACTGCATGGCGATGACGTCGCGGGTGCCGGAGTCGTCTAGGGGGCGGAAGAAATCGGAAACGCAGAGGCGCTTTCGGCTGGTCTGGCGGGGCCAGGTGAAGCGGGCGATTTCGCGGTCGTGGTCGTTGGGGTCGAAGATGATCGTGCTGTTGCCCTGGGAGTTGCAGGGGAAGTAGCCGTAGGTGAGCTTGGGGTGAAGGATGTTGTCGTCACGGAGCGATCGCTTGAGCCGGTTGAAGATGGGGCGGACCTCGTCTTCGAGCTGGGCGTTGTAGGACTTGGAGTCTTTGTTGCCGCGGGTGAACTGCCACTGGGTCTTGAACAGGGCCGACTCGTTGATGAAGGGGTAGATGGTGTCGAGGGTGACGTCAGTGACGACGCGGGAGCCCCAGAAGGGGGGCGTGGGTATTTCGACGTCTTTGACCGAGTCGGAGCGGCGGGTGTCGGGGGATTGGAGCGCGGCGGCGGCCCGGCCGTGGCGGCCGTTGTTGCGGTCGACGGAGAGCTCGGCGGCGTCGCCGATGACATAACCGGCGGGACCTTTGTCATCGGGGTCACTCAAGGCCACCAGTTCGGGTTCGGTCTCGGTCTGGGATTCAGTTTCGGCTTCTTTGCGTGCTTCGGTCTTGGCTAGCAGTTCGGCCTTCTTCTCGTCGCCGGAGACGCGTTTGGTGTGGCGGTCTTCGATCTCCGCGTTGAGCTCAGCGGTCCGCCCCGTGGTAAGGTAGTCCATCAGGCGGAGGCCCTCGAACGCGTCGGTGCCGTGGAAGACATCGCCCCGATAGGTGTCGCGGAGGTGGGTCTCGCAGTACTGCCGGGCGAGGGCAGCCCCGCCCAAGATCATCGGGACGTCTATTTGGAGGTCGTTGAGCTCCTTGAGGTTTTCTTCCATCACGTTGACGGACTTGACCAGCAGCCCGGAGAGGCCCACAGCGTCGGGCTGGTGCTCGCGGATCTGCTCGACGATGACGTTGATCGGAACCTTGATCCCGATGTTGTGGACGGTGTAGCCGTTGTTGGTCAGGATGATGTCGACGAGGTTCTTGCCGATGTCGTGGACGTCGCCGCGGACGGTGGCGAGGACCATGGTGCCCTTGGTCTGGCCCTCGACTTTTTCCATGTGGGGCTCGAGGTGGGCGACGGCGGCCTTCATCGTCTGAGCCGACTGGAGCACGAACGGCAGCTGCATCTGTCCGGAGCCGAAGAGGTCGCCGACGACACGCATGCCATCCAGAAGATGGTCGTTGATGATGTCGAGCGGGGCGTAGGTCTGCATCGCCTCGTCGAGGGTCGTGTCGATGCCCTTCTTCTCGCCGTCGATGATGTGGCGGCGCATGCGGTCTTCGAGCGGGAGCTCGGCAAGGTCGACCTTAGTGGACTGGACCTCGGCCCCATCCGGATAGTGGTTGATAAAGATCTGGAGCGGGTCTGTGGTCTCGCTGCCGTCTTCGAGGGTGACCGGGGTTTCTGCCGGTCGGTCGTATAAGACGTCGAGGGCGGCGTCCCACTGCTCGTCTGGGATGCGGTTCTTGGGCAGGATCTTGGAGACGTGCAGGATCGCGGAGGTCATCCCGGCCTGGACGAGTTCGTAGAGGAACACGGAGTTGAGCACCTGCCGGGCGGCCGGTTTCAGTCCGAAGCTGATATTCGAGAGGCCGCAGGTGATTTGGCAGTTGGGGAAACGCTTCGAGATCAGGCGGGTGCCTTCGATAGTTTCGAGGCCGGACCGCTTGTCCTTCTCCATGCCGGTCGAGACGGGCAGGACGAGCGGGTCGAACATGAGGTCTTCTTCAGCGAGGCCGTATTTCTCGGTGGCAAGCTTGTGCATGCGCGTGGCGATGTCGAGCTTGCGTTCCCTCGTTCGGGCCATGGCTTCTTCGGGGTCTTCGTCGATGGTGCCTAAGACCAGCCCGGCGGAGTAGCGTTTGGCGAGGTTGCACATGACGGCAAACTTTTCTTCGCCGTCTTCGAGGTTGCCGGAGTTGATGAGGCACTTGCCGCCGGCGACCTTGAGCCCGGCCTCGATGGTGGCGGGCTGGGTGGAGTCGAGCATGAGCGGGGCGTTGACCTGCTGGACGAGCTTGGACACGATAGTGGTCATGTCGGCGGCGTTGTCGCGGCCGGCGTAGTCGACGTTGACGTCGATGACGTGCGAGCCTTCCTTCACCATTTCTCGGGCCAGCGAAATAATCTCGTCCCAGTCTTCCTCTTCGAGAAGGCGTTTGAACTTGCGGGATCCCGATGCGTTGGTGCGTTCGCCGATGTTGAGGATCGAATTGTCCTGGCGGTAATCGACCGCGCCCATGAGCGAGGCGATGGCGGGTTTCCAAGGCTTCTTCTTGACGGCGACGGGTGGGGTGTCTGCGCCGATGTGTTCGACGAGGGCGGCGATGTGGGCGGGGGTGGAGCCGCAGCAGCCGCCGACGATGTTGAGGCCGTCGGTTTTGACGAACTCGGCGATCTTCTCGGCGAAGGGTTTGGGTTGGAGCGGGAAGACGGTGCGGCCCTCGACGAGGGTGGGTAGGCCGGCGTTGGGGAGGAGGGAGATCTGGCGGTCCCAGTGCTGGCCGAGGTAGCGGATGTGCTCGGCCATCTCGACGGGGCCGGTGGCACAGTTCATGCCGAGGGAGTAGATCGGGTAGTCGCGGAGGGCGGCGACGCAGCCGGCGATGTCGGTGCCGACGAGGGTGGTGCCGAACTGCTCGATGGTCACTTGAACCATAACGGGGATGTCCCCGTTGCCGTCGCCAAGCTCTGGCTTCAAGCCACGTTCTTCGAGGATGTCGAAGATGGCGGAAAGGGTGCACTTGATCTGCAGGATGTCCTGAGCGGTCTCGATGAGCAGGACGTCGGAGCCGCCGTCGAGGAGGCCGCGGACCTGCTCGGCGTAGCCGTGGTACATGGTGTCCCAGTCGATGTTGCCGAGGGTGATCAGGCGGGTGCCGGGGCCCATGGAGCCAACGACGAAGCGGGGCTTGTCGGGGGTGGAGTGCTTGTCGCAGGCCTTGCGGGCAACCTGGGCGGCGATCTTGTTGAGCTCGTAGACGCGATCTTGGAGGTCCTGGTCCTCCATCGTGTGGACCTGGGCGTTGAAGGAGTCGGTCTCGACGCCGTCGGCCCCGGCCTCGAGGAAGGACTCGTGGATGCCCTGGATCACCTCGGGGCGGGTGAGCAGGAGGACCTCGGTGCAGTTCTCTCGGCCGAGGTAGTCGCGTTCGAGCTCGAGATCGTCGAGGTTGTGGATGGACGTGCCCATCGCCCCGTCGAAGAAGAGGACGCGTTTGGCGGCTTGTTGGGCGAAGAGGCTCATGGCGTGCTATGGAAGGCTCGGTGTTGATCTATCCGTGTATTCGGATGGACGGATGGAAAAGTATAGCGATTCAGGTTTCCCGAGAGCAAGGGTTGAGGCGTCGGATGCTGAAAGGTTAGGAATGCAATAGGTTTACTCGCCGTCAGCCGATAGCTGTACCGTACCGCTGCACTTTCATCGGAAGGAACAGGTTTGGACTGGTGGCAGGCGATCGTGTTGGGGGTGGTGGAGGGGCTGACGGAGTATCTGCCGGTCAGCTCGACGGGGCACCTGATCCTGGCACAGCGGGCGATGGGGCTGACCGGTGAGGCGGCCAATGCGTATGCGATCTGCATCCAGGCGGGGGCGATCCTGGCGGTGCTGGGGCTGTACCGGAAGCGGGTGAAGCAGGTCTCTGCCGGCTGGTTGGGTAAAGCGGGGCTGGGGTCGGGCGACGAGGCGGGGTTCAAGTTGGGGCTGAACATGCTGATCGCGTTCATGCCGGCCGCGGTGGTGGGGCTGCTGCTGGACGACTGGATCGAGGCGAACCTCTTCGGGCTCTGGCCGGTCGTATTGGCGTGGCTGTTGGGGGGTGTCGCGATCCTGGCGACGGCGTGGTGGCGGAAGCGGCGTGATCAGGCGTCCGGGAAGGGCTGCGGGCTCGAAGATATGACGTGGATGATGGCACTGGGGATCGGGATGATCCAGTGTGCCGCAATGTGGCCGGGGACCAGCCGATCGCTGGTGACGATTGTGGGGGGGGTGCTCGTGGGGTTGTCGCTGGCGGCGGCGGTGGAGTTCAGCTTCCTGCTGGGGGTGGTCACGCTGTGTGCGGCGACGGTCTACAAGTCGATCGATCAGGGGCCGATCATGCTGGCCGAGTACGGCTGGGGGCCGATGATTGTGGGGTCGATCGCGGCGTGGGCGTCGGCGGTGGCGGCGGTGACCTGGATGGTGTCGTACCTGAAGAAGCACGGCATGGAGGTCTTCGGGTACTACCGGATCGGGCTGGCCGTGGTGGTGGGGGGGCTGCTGCTGGGCGGGGTGCTGAGCGCGGGCTGAGCGGCTTCAGCCGGAGACTGAGAAGGGATGATCGCCAGGTTGTCGAGGACGGTCTGGGCACAGCGCTGCCAGGAGTTGGACCGGGCATAGGCGAGGCAGTCTTCGGGGTTGAGTTCCAGGCAGGCGGTGGCGGCCTGGGCGAGGTCTTCGTGGAGGACGCCGGTGGTGCCGTTCTGGACGACGTCGATCGGGCCGGTCACCGGGTAGGCGGCGGTGGGGAGTCCGCAGGCGTTGGCTTCGAGGAGCACGACGCCGAACGTGTCGGTGCGTGAGGGGAAGACGAAGACATCAGCGGAGGCGTAGTGCCGGGCGAGGTCCTCGCCGTGCTGGTAGCCGGCCCAGTGGTTGCCTGGGTGTTTCGCTTCGAGCGATTTACGGACGGGGCCATCGCCGACGACCACTTTGCTGCCCGGCAGGTCGAGTGCGAGGAACGCCTCGATGTTCTTTTCCAGCGCGACACGCCCGGCATACAAGAAGATCGGGCGGGGGAGGTCTTGGAAGAGCGTCTTGTCGTAGGGCTTGAACAGGGCGGTATCGACGCCGCGTGACCAGACGGTGATGTTGTTCAGGCCGTTGGCGTTGAGTTCTTCACCGATAGTTTTGGTGGGGACGAGGGTGGTCTTGGCCTTGCCGTGGAACCAGCGGATGAAGCGGTAGGTCCACTTCTTCGGGATGTGGAAGTAGGACTGGAGGTAATAGGGGAACTGCGTGTGGTAAGAGGTGGTGAAGGGCAGGTTGCGTTTGAGGCAATACTTGCGGGCGGCACGGCCGATCGGGCCCTCGGTGGCGATGTGGATCGCGTCGGGGGCGAAGGCGTCGAGGCGTTTGCGGGTGCCGCCGCCGGGGGCAATGGCGAGCTTGATCTCGGGGTAGCGCGGGGCGTTGAACGTCTTGAACAAGCCGGGGTGGATGACGTCCCAGTCATGCCCCATCTCGGTGGAGGCGTGGATCACCTGCTGCCAGGTGCGGACCACGCCGTTGACCTGCGGGGCCCAAGCGTCGGTGGCGAGGGTGATCTTCACGGGCGGGGGAGGGTCGGTGTGGTGGCTTGCGGTTCATCGGCAGCCGAGGCCTGAAGGCCGGGCCGATCGATGGGGGCGGTCTCGCCGAAGGTGAGCTGGGCCGAGTCGTGCATCGACATGTCTTCGGGCGACCAGCGGATCAGCTCGGCGAGGTCGACCGATTCGAGCTCCGGCTCGTCGGCGGTCACGGCTGAGACGTCTTGATGGGCAAGCAGCTCGTTGACCTTGTCGCTGCCGTTGATCAGCTCCATCCGGCCGTCGAAGTGTTCGACCACCGCGGTGCAGTTCTCGACCCAGTCGCCGCAGTTGTAGTAAGCGATCGGCCCGTCCTCGCGGAGCTCGGGCTGATGGATATGCCCACACACCACGCCGTCGGCTTCGCGTCGCTCGGCCTCCTTCATCAGCGTCTCTTCGAACCGGCTGATGAACATGCACGCCGACTTGACCTTGCCCTTTACCGCCTTGGACAGCGAGACGTGGGGACGGCCCGTCTTCTGACGCCAGCGGTTGTACCAGCGGTTCGCCACGACCAGCGCGTCGTACGCTCGGGACCCCAGCATCGAGACCAGCTTGGAGTGGCGGACGACCAGATCGAACTGATCGCCGTGCGTGACCAGCAGCTTCCGCCCATCGGCGGTGACGTGTACGGCATACGGCAGGACGCGGATGCCGCCGAAGTCCATGTTGTAGAACTGGCGGGCCCCCTCGTCGTGGTTGCCCGGAATGAGAAAGACGTTCTCGCAGTGCTTGGCCTGTTTAAGGATCCGGCGGACGACCATGTTGTGCTCGGCCGGCCAGTACCAGCGGTTCCGGAGCCGCCACATATCGACGATGTCGCCGACGAGATAAAGCCGTTCGCATCGCAGGTGTTTGATGAAGTCCGACAACGCTCGGCCCTCGCAGGCACGGCTGCCCAGGTGTGCATCGGAGAGGAATACAGTGCGGTAATGAAAGTGCGGGTGGGCCATGGCGGCGGTCCTTCGCGGGACGAGACGATCGGGCAAGCGGCAGGACAGAAGCCAGTGCGACACCTCCGTGTGCCACAGCCGCAGCGCTACAGACCTAGCATCGGCCGCCCAGGTTTATGAGGCGTTCAGAGCTGGTGAAGATTTGGTGAAAAGCCGTGGAGAACCGGAATCAAACCTGGCTCATGGTGTCAGAAGCACCTTCACGACGCCGGGCTGGTCCGCGAGCTTCAGCGCCTTGATCCCGTCATCCAGCCGAACCCGCCGACTGATCAGGCTGGTCACATCCACCTCATCCGCCGCCAGCGCCGCCAACGCGTCCTCGAACGGCCCGCACCGGCTGCCCAGCACCGTAATCTCATTGACAACTAATGCAGCGAGCGTCTCGGCCGTCGCTGCCGCCATCCCGCTCTCGCCGGCCACCGTGGTCTTGAGCACGACCGTCCCGCGGGGCCGAACCATCTGCACCGCGGTCGCCAGCCCCGATGGCGAGCCCGTGCAGTCCACCACGATGTCCTGGTCCTGAAGGAGCCCCACCTCGTCCAACGGCCGGGCCTTGATCCCCCATCGCTCGCACAGGGCCAGCTTCTCCGGGTGCTTCCCCACGCACCGCACCGTCGCGTTCAGCCGGGCCATCACCTGCGTGCACAGCAAACCCAATCGCCCGTCCCCCAGCACCGTGATGTAAGGCTTGCCCTCCACCACCAACTGCCGCAGCACCTGAAAAGCCGCCGCCAACGGCTCGGCAAACACCGCCTGCTCGTCACTCACCCCGTCCGGCACTGACAGCAAGTTCGCCGCCGGCAGCACAAACCGCTCCGCGAAGCACCCGTCCCGACCCGCGATCCCCAGCACCGTCCGGTTCCGGCAGTGCTCCGGCAGCCCCCGCCGACACATGTCGCACTCGCCACACACGCAGTTGATCCGACCCACCACCCGCTTGCCCACCCACACCCGATCCGTGACGGCTTTAGCCGATTCGACCACGCCCACAAATTCGTGCCCCAGCGTCCCGCTGAACCCCATGTACCCCCGGCACAGCTCCAGGTCCGTCGAGCACACCCCCATGCACGTCGGCCGGATCACGACCTCGCCCGTCGGCGGCTTCGGCTCGGCCACCCCACGGTCGAGTTCCAGCTGACCATCCACAACACGCAACGCTCGCATACCCGCAGCATCGGCGATCCACCCGCACCACGCCACCCCACCTACCACCCCACCTCCCCACGCACCACATCACCCGCCGCCCCGCCCGCCGTCCCACCCGCCACGCCTCCCGCATCCGATTAGACTGCTGGCGATGCCCGATCGGCCCCGCGTCCTGCTGCTGCCCAACCGCCACAAGCCCCTCGTGGTCGAGGCCCTCAACGACTTCGTCCCCTGGCTGCGCGAGCGGGCTGAGATCGTCGCCGAGTTCGACACCCTCACAACCAGCGCCCTCGACCCCAACGATATCCCCGACGCCGACTTCGCTATCGTCCTCGGCGGCGACGGCACGCTCCTGTCCCAGGCCCGGGTGCTCGTCGATCACAACCTGCCCCTGATCGGGATCAACTTCGGGAAGATCGGCTTCCTCGCCGAGTTCTTCATGGAGGACGTCCAGAAGCACTGGGACCACATCACCTGCGGCAGCTGCCGGCGGAGCCGACGCGTCCTGATCGACGTCGATGTCTTCCCCGCCGACATGCCCAAGTGGGGCCGGTTCAACGGCGACCCCACGCCCGGCGTCGAGCCCCCCAACGCCGAGCACCGACGCCGTGATCTGCCTGAACCTGTCTACTCCGGCATCGCCATGAACGATGCCGTGGTCAACGCCGGCACCCCGTTCCGCATGCTCGAGCTCGAACTCGCCATCGACCCGCACTACGGCCACCCCTCCGCCACCACCTTCGCCGGCGACGGCGTCTGCATCTCCACACCCTCCGGCTCGACCGCCTACAACCTCTCTGCCGGCGGCCCCATCATGTCCCCCGGCATCGACGGGCTCTGCGTCTCCGCCCTTAACCCCCAGACCCTCGCCTTCCGGCCCATCGTCTACGACGCCGACACCGAGACCTGGCTCCTGCTCCATCAGGCCAACGAGGGCACCGCTCTCGTGCTTGATGGCCAACTCGCCACGAACCTCCAGGCCGGTCAGCAACTAAGGATTACAAAGCACCGGAACAGCGTCGTGCTGATCCATAACCCCGAGCTGTCCTACTGGAACATGCTCGCGCATAAGATGAGGTGGGGCGTCCGGCCCCGCCGCGGCGAAAACCCGCTGATCCCCCCCAAGCCACGCAGCCCATAACGGAGTCCCCCATGCGTCTGGTCCCATTGTTCACCGCTCTTGCCCTTCTCGCCACGCTCGCTCTGCCCGGCACCGCAGCCACGGCCCAATCCGTCGATGCCCTGGTCGAAGCCGAACCCGCCAGCCAAACCCAGACCGCGCCCGCGACACAGCCCGCCGCCGCCGAGGCCGCCGAAGCTGAAGCTGAAGCCCCGGAACCCACCAAGATCGGCTACCTCACCCTCTCCGGTACGCTCGCCGACTCGCCCCCGCCCTTCGCCTGGATCGCCGACCCGCCTGACTCGCTCCGCATCGTCCTCAACCAGATCGATCACGTCGCCAACAGCGACGAGCACGCCGGCCTCTTCATCTTCCTCGATGAGCCCGCCCTCTCCCTGACCCAAGTCCAGGCCCTCAGCAAAGCCATCGACGACGCCTCGCTCTCCGGCAAGAAAGTCCTCGTCTTCGCCGACACCTACGACCTCCGCACCTACCTCCTCGCCTCCGCCGCGGATGAAATCGTCCTACAGCACAAAGGGAGCGTTGCACTCATCGGGCTCAGCCTCGAAGAGATGTATCTCAAGGGCCTGCTCAACAAGATCGGTATCCAGGCCAGCTTCGTGCAGGTCGGCAAATTCAAGGGGGCCGACGAACAGCTCACCCGCACCGGGCCCTCCCCCGAGTGGTCCGCCAACATGGATAACCTCCTCGACGGGCTCTATGGCGATATCGAAGCCAAACTCATCCTGAACACCGACCTGCCCGTAGAAAAGTTCGACGCCCTCATGGCCAACGCCTGGACCCTCACCGACAAGCAGCTGCTTGAAGCCGGACTCGTCGACCAGCTCGTCTCCCGCGATGTCGACGCCACCCTCACCGACGCCTTCGGCGAAGACTTCGAATACGACTACCGGATGGGTAAGAGCCGGGCCCGCGAGCTGCCCTCCAACCCGTTCGCCCTGCTCGGCGCGATCATGAACGCCAAGCCCGCCGGCACCCGCGGGCCCACACTCGCCGTCATCCACATGACCGGGCCCATCATGACCGGCGACTCCACCATCGGCGACGGCTTCCTGTCCTCCGACTCCATCGGCTCCCGCACCGTCCTCGACGCCCTCGAAGAAGCCCGCGACGACGACAACATCAAGGGCGTCATCCTCCGTCTCGACTCCCCCGGCGGCTCCGCCCTCGCCTCCGAACTCATCTGGCAGGGCGTCCGCGACCTCGCCGCTGAGAAACCCGTCTACACCTCCATCGGCGGCATGGCCGCCTCCGGCGGCTACTACATCGCCTCCGCCACCGAAAAAATCTACGCCCAGCCCGCCTCCATCCTCGGCTCCATCGGCGTCGTCGGCGGCAAGCTCTCCATGGGCGGCCTCTACGACATGCTCGGCATTGGCATCCACGGCCGATCACGCGGCCCCAACGCCGACCTCTTCAACTCCGTCAAGCCCTTCACCCCCGAACAAGAAGACATGGTCCGCAAGTCGATGACCGTCATCTACGACCAGTTCCTCGACCGCGTCACCGCCGGCCGGGGCAACCGTATCGCCGACCTCGATGCCGTCACCCAGGGGCGCATCTTCACCGGTACTCAGTCCATCGCCAACGGCCTCGCCGACGCCGAGGGCGGCATCCTCGAAGCTCAGGCGGACCTCGCCGATCAGCTCGGCCTCGACGACTACGCCGTCTTCCACCTCCCCCGAGCCATGGGCCTCGACGAATACCTCAACACCCTCTTCGGCGTCTCCGCCCCCGGACAGATGACCTTCCTCCCCAGCCGGGCCGCCGCCAGCCCCGAGCTTATGGCCGCCAAGCGTCTGCTGAGCCCGCACGCCTGGTCCGCCCTCCGCCGGCAGCTCACCGCGATCACCCAGCTCCAACGCGAACCCGTCCTCCTGCTCGGACCCGCCGCGATCTCGATCCGCTGAGCAACACGCTGCGTGACGCATGCGCCAGATCGGGACATCGCATTAAGTCACCCCCGCTCCTGGCCGAATAGCCCATTAGCCGTGGTGACACCGGGCACGCTCCCGTTACACTGCGACCGCACGGTCCGATAGTCCGGCCGGCCCACACCCACCCACTCGATCAGGGACCCTCCACGATGCGCATCACCATGGTTGGCACCGGCTACGTCGGCCTCGTCACCGGCACCTGCTTCGCCGAAATCGGCAACGACGTCACCTGCCTCGACATCGATCAGGCCAAGATCGACAAGCTTCACCAGGGCATCTCCCCCATCTACGAGCCCGGGCTCGACGAGCTGATCACCCGTAACGTCAAGGCCGGCCGCCTCCACTTCACCACCGACAAGAAGGCCGCCTACCAGTCGGCCGAGGTCATCTTCATCTGCGTCGGCACCCCCTCCGACGACATGGGCCGTGCCGACCTCAAGTACGTCCTCGCCGCGTCGTCCGACATCGGCAAGGCCATTGAAGAGGCCGAGGGTGCCACCGGCGGCGACGTCGAAGAACGCCGGGCCAAGATCATCGTCGTGAAGTCCACCGTCCCCGTTGGCACCAACGCCAAGGTCGAGAAGGCCATCGGTGCCGAGACCAGCAAGCGGTTCTGCATGGCCTCCAACCCCGAGTTCCTCAAAGAGGGCGCGGCCATTAACGACTTCATGAAACCCGACCGCGTCGTCATCGGCGTCTCGGAAGAAGGCGCCGGCGGCCGGATGAAGAAGCTCTACGAGCCCTTCGTCCGCCAGGGCCACCCCATCTTCGTCATGGACATCCCCTCCGCCGAGATGGTCAAGTACGCCGCCAACGCCATGCTCGCCACCAAGATTTCCTTCATCAACGAGATCGCCAACCTCTGCGAGGCCTACGGCTCCAACGTCGACGAGGTCTGGAAGGGCATGACCTCCGACGCCCGCATCGGCAACAAGTTCCTCTACCCCGGCCTCGGCTACGGCGGCTCCTGCTTCCCCAAGGACGTCCTCGCCTGCATCTCCATGGGCCTCGAAACCAAGACCCCGACCGACCTCCTCGACTCCGTCCACTCCGTCAACCAGGCCCAACGCACCGCCTTCATGAAGAAGATCGACGGCGTCTACGGCTCGGGTGATCTCACCGGCAAGACCTTCGCCGTCTGGGGCATCGCTTTCAAGCCCGGCACCGACGACATCCGCGAAGCCCCCTCCATCACCCTGATGAACTGGCTCCTCGAACGCGGTGCCACCGTCAAGGCCCACGACCCCGTCGCCCACGAAGCCGCCGAGAAAGTTCTCGGCGATTCGGTCACATACACCGACACACCCTACGACGCCTGCTCCAACGCCGACGCCCTGGTGATCTGCACCGACTGGAACGAGTTCAAGCACCCGAACCTCGACGAGGTCCGCACCCGCCTGAACCACCCCGTCATCTTCGACGGCCGCAACCTCTACGACCCCGACGAGATGGAAGCCGCCGGCTTCACCTACCTCTCCGTCGGCCGCAAACCCGTCGGCGTCACCGAGCCGCAGCCCGCATAAACCCAGGCCGCTTGATAGCCGCGATACGACGCATCGCCGGCCGCTTAGCCCGGTCGCTCGCGACCGGTCCCCACAACCCCGATCTGCCCCGCGACCCCGCCCCCACCGGCGGGGTCGCTTTCATCATCCGGCTCGGTATCCCGCAACCGCTGCCCCAACCAAGACACCCACACGCCCAGCCCCAGCATCCCGAACGCGGACACCACGGCCGACACACCCCACCCCGCCCAGCCAAGACGCTCCAGCCAGGGGATCACGTCACACACCACCCACCGGACGGTGTCGCCGACCGCACGCGGGAAGAACCCCAGCACCGCCCAGCACCCCGCGAACGGCAGCAGCCACCACCGCCGGGCCGGCGTCAACCAGACCGCCAACACCATCACAGCCGTAGTCACAATCAACAAACGACTCGGCAGCCCCCAGAAATAACCGTACGGCCAGTTGCTGTAGACCCCGTATCGCTCACTCATCACAGGAACAGCAAGGCACACAACACCCAGTGAGGCACCCACCGCCACCCACCGCTTGACGATCGGCGATGACTGGCCACGCCGTGCCCAAACCACCACCGTCGCCAGCCCAACCGGTATCAAACCAATCGGCAGCACCTCCCACGCGTCATACACCCGGTGCCCGATCAGCAGGTGCAGCCCCGCCGAGCCGATCGGCACGCACGCGACCAGCCGGGCCACCAGGTGCTGCAACGCCCGGTAGTCCTGGCTCCACGCCCGGCCGTACCCGAACCACCGGCGCGGCGGCACCGCCAACAGCCCGACGCCGATGGCGAGCCACCAATACGCCAGGTACACCGACCAGTCCGACCACGTCGCCCGCTTGACCGTCCACAGCAGCACCGGCATCGCGTAGCTCAGCCCGATCCCGAACCCGATCGGCACCCACGCCACCGGCCGAACGTATACCCCCAGCCCTTGCAACAACACTTTCACCTTCACGCACGCCAGCAACGCCAGGACTGCTACCACGATCCCGCCCCGCAACGGATCATCCGTCGCCACCGCGTTCCCCAGCAGCGTCACATCCACCGCCAGCAGCGCCGCCAGCCCCAGCAACCACCGAGCGTCCCGCACCAACGCTTGGCTGCGCGACAACCAAAGCCCCACCCCGATCGCCAGTCCCTCATACAGATTCACCGCCGCGATCAGCCCGACGAGCCGCCAGAACTTGCCGTCCATCGTGTCGATCCCCCGCGTGACCGCGAAGCACCCGAACAGCAGCATCACCCCAGAGAGCAGAAAGAACGGGTTTCGATCCATCAACCAACGCGGGGCCCGCGGGAAACGCCAAACATCCGAACCCTGCCGTAACACCGTATCCGACATAGCCAGCCTACCTTTCGGTCGGGGCGCAGCGACCGCGCGTCGGCCGAGACGCCGTTCCAGGACCACCGCTGACCAGGCCAACGCGATACAGCGATCGCGCACGCCAGATCAGGCAACTTAAAACCCGGCAAAACACTCACCGGGCTGGCGTCATGCAGATGTCAGGGCAGGGGGGCTGAGGGATAAACGGATGAAAATGGCAAGAGATTCAGGCCCGACCAACACGACGCGCAGAACGCCAACAAAATCTTCCTTAAAGATATCGTTCTACACCATCTGTCCCTAGCACTTTTTGCTAAGGAACGCAGGAGTTAAGGAGAACAGGAAAAGGAAAATACAATTCTGTTTTCCTTGCCTTCCTTAATTCCTGCTTTCCTTAGAAATCAAGTCGTGTAGTCCGCGTTAATCGTGATGTATTCGCGGGACAGGTCGCAGCCGAGCCAGGTGCAGGTGGCGGGACCAAGGCCGAGATCGACGGCGAGGGTGACATCGGTGTTCTTCTTGCGCATCGAGGCGGAGAGGCGTTTCTCGAGGGCGGCGGACATCGCAACGGGGACGCCGTTGGCGTAGACGGGTTCGCCGTTGATGGCGATGGTCATTAGGCCGGGCTTGAGGGCGGCTCCGCTTTTACCGGCGGCCATGGCGATGCGGCCCCAGTTCGGGTCGGCCCCGTGGATGGCCGTCTTGACCAGCGGGCTCTCGGCGATGGCCCGGCCCACGCGGTCGGCGTCCTTGATCGACTTGGCCCCGCTGACCTCGACCCGGAAGAGCTTGGTCATCCCCTCGCCGTCGCGCACGATGGCCTCGGCCAGCTCGCCGCAGACCTCGGTCAGCGCGGCGACGAACGTGGCGTAGCGCGAGCCCGTGTTCTGCTTGATGGCCGAGCGAGGGGCCTGGCCGCTAGCAAGGGCGTAGACGGTGTCGCTGGTGCTGGTGTCGGTGTCGACGCTGATGCGGTTGAACGACGCGTCGGTGGCTTCGCGGAGGGCGGCCCGCAGGACCGGCGGCGGCACGTTGGCGTCAGTGGTGATAAACGCGAGCATCGTGGCCATGGACGGGGCGATCATGCCCGAGCCCTTGGCGATGCCGGCGATGGTGACGCCATTGGAGAGCCGGCGGACGGAAGACTTTTCAACAAGGTCGGTGGTCAGGATCGCTTTAGCGGCGGCGGTATCGGGCTTGGGGCCGGTGCTGAGCTCCGTGGCCAGTTCGGAGATGCCGGCCGTGATTTTGTCGATCGGAAGCAGTCGGCCGATGATCCCCGTGGAGGCGGGCAGCACCTCGCTGGGCTTACAGCCCACGGCCGCAGCGGTGGCTCGGCACATTGCCATCGCATCATCAAGCCCCTGCTGTCCGGTGGCGACGTTCGAGTTGCCGCTGTTACAGACGATCGCTTGGGCGGTGCCGCTCCGGACATGGCGTTTGCCGATCAGCACCGGAGCACCCTGCACCTTGTTCCGGGTAAACACCCCCGCAGCACTGCACGGCCCGTCGGCCACGATCAGGGCCAGGTCCGGCTTCCCGCTGGGCTTCACCCCGCACACCCCGCCCGCAGCCCGGAAGCCCTTGGGCTGCGTGATCGATCCGGTCAGCTTGCTCATGGCGGTGAGTGTAATCCCCGAGCCGAGCGGGCTACCCACAAAAACTCCAGCCGGTATCATGCGGACCTCCCGGAGGGTGTCACCCCCATCAAAACCCCGCACACGGAGTTGCTGCCATGCCCGTCGCCGATTACGCCACCTACAAACAGATGCTCGAGAACGCCTTCGAGAACCAGTTCGCCTACCCCGCGATCAACGTCAGCTCGATGGTCACCGCCAACGCCGCCCTCAAGGCCTTTGCCGAGCTCAAGTGTGACGGCATGATCCAGGTCTCCACCGGTGGCGGCAAGTTCGCCTCTGGGCTCGTCGTGGGCGACATGGTCGTCGGGGCGATCTCCATCGCCGAGCACATCCACCGGGTCGCCGAGAAGCTCGACATCAACGTCGTGCTGCACACCGACCACTGCCCGCCCAACGCGGTCGAGACCTTCATGATCCCGCTGATCGAGGAATCCGAGAAGCGCGTCGCTGAAGGCAAGCTGCCGCTTTACAACTCGCACATGCTCGACGCGTCGGGCCTACCCCTGGAAGAGAACCTCGCCCTGTCCGTGCCTATCTTCGAGCGGATGGCCAAGATCGGTCAGGTCATCGAGATCGAGGCCGGCGTGGTCGGCGGGGAAGAAGACGGGGCCGCCGGTTCGGAAGACACCCCCGACGCCGAGCTGTACACGACGCCCGAAGACATGGTGCGGGTCTACGAAGCAATGTCCAAGGTTGACGGTACCTACATGTTCGCTGCGACCTTCGGCAACGTGCACGGCGCCTACAAGCCCGGGGCCGTCAAGCTGCGTCCCAAACTGCTCAAAGAGGGCCAGGACGCCATCAAGGCCAAGTTTGGCGACGACGCCAAGTTCTACCTCGTCTTCCACGGCGGCTCCGGCTCCGAAAAACACGAGATCGAAGAGACCCTGGGCTACGGCGTAATCAAGATGAACGTCGACACCGACTGCCAGTACGCCTTCACCCGCCCTGTCGCGGAGCACATGTTCCAGAACTACGACGGCGTGCTGAAGGTCGACGGCGAGGTCGGCAACAAGAAGATGTACGACCCGCGGGCCTACCTCAAGAAGGCCGAGGAAGCCATGGCCGATCGGGTCAAGGAAGCCTGCGAAGACCTCCACGCGGTGGGCAAGACGCTCGCGGCCGTGCCGGCTTGAGGTCCGGGTAACAGATTAGTTCGATATGGAGGACCCGCAGGGGAATCCCTCTGAGCGCGGTCAGAACGCCGCGGCGGGCTCGGCCGCGACGCGGACGGGTTCGACCCGTCGGCGGATCGGCGTCGTCTGCGTGACATGCCCCAGCACCAAGGCCATATCCGGCTGCCAGTCGGCGGCGAACAGCTCCACGCGGAGGCGCTGACGCTGCCCGAGCCGGATGACTTCGATGATCGGGCTCTCGTCGTGCGGCAGGGATTCGGTGAGCAGCGGGGGGGTGAGGTCCTGGACGCCAGAGACGGCCTGGAGCGGGCTGTAGGAAGGATCGGGCAGGCGAGCTAACACGCCATCACGGGTGCCGCGCTCGATCCGCCAGACCCGGCTTGGGACGCCGAGCGCAACACTGCGGACGGACCGGTGGGCTTGGTCGTCGCCGAGCCAGACGTCTTCAAGGGTGCAGACCTTCTTGCCATCGACGATGAGGTAGTCGTCGCCGGGGTCCAGTGTGCGAGCCCGGTCGGGCAGGGGGCCGAGCTCGACCGCTTCGATGGTATAGACCCGCTCCATCCGGCGGGCGGTCAGGCAGCGGACCCGCTGGCGTGACGTGCTGTTGTAGGTCTCGACCGCGACCTCGCCCCGCAGCAGCGTGCGGTCGGTCAGCAGCTTGGCCGAGCAGTCGAAGCGGATGATCCCGGCGTGTCGGTCACGCGTAAAGCGGTGCAGGGGCGCAACGACATCCCCGTCGATATAAAGCCAACCAACCATGTCGGACGCCTTCTCCTTTGAACGCAGGGCAGGCCGGTGCGTTCGCGTACCTCGTTGAGCCGAGTCTACACCATTGGGGAAAGGACTCAACGGGGTTTCCCGCACTTGTTGAACCGGGCAAGATGGCGAAGGTTGGCGTTAAGCCGACGGGCCTAGATCGAGGCCAGATCGGGTCTGGGATCGTCCAGCCGGACGCGCGTGCTGGAGATTCACGGTCGCCGTTGATCGAACCGGATGCTAGACTCAGCGTGTTCTTTGACAACTGGGGCCGACTGGTATCGACCGGACAGGTTCGGCTCGTGGTTGCGTGCCGAGGTGCACGTTGGCCTCGTAAAACCACGTGCAACACTACAAATGCCAACGATGATATCGCTGGTCGGATCGGCTTCGCGCCGGCCCGTCTCGCTGCCTAATAAAACGGGACAGCAACGTCCCCTCGCCGTTTGCCTACGGCTGCGGGGGGGCGACACATCAGTAGGCTCGCCCAACGGCGGCGTCTCAACGCCCGCGGGTTAAACCTCATTGAGGCTGGTTCACAAGCAGGCTGCCGACCGCCGTCTTGTGATCAAGATGAAACGCTCGGATATGCACGTAGACGCTACGGGTTCACTGTCACGGCACGGGGGTTCGAATCCCCCCGGCTCCATTTTTCTACACCCTCCGACTCGCCCCGCCAAACCTCGCCAAGCCCCGTCTTTTCAGGGGTTTCCAGCGAAGGAGCAGCGGGGCGGCTCGCGTCAGGTCCCGCCACCTTTCGCCTCTCTCCGTCACTAGCGCGTGGCACTGAGCGTGACACCGCATCTCCAGCCACAGCACGCAGCACCTCTTCCTCAGACCGGGCAAACGAAGGCAGGCGATCCATGACATCCGCGACCGGTACCGCGGCCACGTCGGTGTACACGCTGTCGGTGAGTCGGGTATCGCTGTGACGCATGAGGGTCTTCGCTTCAAACTGGGATGCCCCCGCCCGGCGGAGGTTCGTACAGAAGGTTACCCGAAGAGCATGCCAGCACGCCTTCCGCCCCTGCGCGTCGATCTCTGGGATGCCTGCCTTCCTCAGGTCATCACGAAATCGTCTGTTAGCCACCGACAAGTGCTTGAATACGAGCCTTGCAGGATTACCAGCTCCGTAACGAAACCAACGATCACGAAACTCTGCGGCCAGCTCCTCGGTCATCCACACCACCGCCTCCTTGCCGTTCTTCGTCGTGCCCGCCCTGGCACGGATGAAAGGTCGTGCAGCGTCGGTATGAATATCACCCCACCGCAGCTGCTTGATCTCGTTCTGACGAAGACCGGTTGACACACACAGCAGATAAGCCAGTCGACGGCGTCCCGCCACAGCCAACAGCCGACGGACCTCGTCATCGGTCAGCGCTCGCTTCTCTTGGCGGGTGCCCACCTCGCTGACTTTCTGGACGGCTCCAGTGAACGGGTTACCGGCAATGCGGCCCTGGCGATGCATCCAGTTGAGCACCGCATTCACCGCCGCCAGGTAATCATTCATCGTCTTCGGCTTCAGCTTGCCGGCCATGCTGGAACGCCACGCGGTGAACGACTGAGGCGTGATGTCTCGAGGAAGCACCCAGCCACAATGAAGGATCAACTTCGTAAGTCGGTTCGCGGCTTTATCGTAGTAGGCACGGTCCCGGCCGAGCGTGATCTGGTCCTGTCGCCAATCTTCAACGTGATCAACAAATCGACGAGCTGCCGCCTCCCGCTGAGGACGAGGCGCCAGTATGCCCTGAGCTTCCCGCTCCAGTTCTCGATACCGGTCGAGGGCCTTCTGCCGAGCAACAACCTTGTCACGCGTGCCGAGGTTCTCCTCCTCGACCGCTCCGTCCCGCCGAATGCGGACGATGTAGTTCCCCACGAATTTAGCGCGACGCTTCCTACGGAACGGCTCGGACACGGTGAGGCTCATGACCTAGCCCCCGTGCTCGCTGGAGCCTTCGGTCTTGGTGCGTGCCGAATCATCTGCTGGTACGCCACGATCGACGACTCTGGTATGACCGTGCGGTTTGCCTCGTTCCACCTCTCCAACTGCCCAGCTTCCATCCTTCGCTCAACCGACCGAACGCTGAGTCCTAGTAACGCCGCCGCCTCTTTCTTCGTGTAGCACCGCTCAATCTTCAGCATCGTCTTCCTCCCACGCCGTCTCAACGCTGCTGAAGAACGCCCGCATCAGCACCGGTCCGAGCTGCAGCATCATCTCGGGCTCATTGCCGCGGAACGCCCATCGGCCGTCATCGTCATTCCCAAAGTCGATCCACACGAAACCCTGCTCGCCACCCCTCAACTTCTCCAGATCGAAGAACTCCCGCACCGCGTGTTCGACGGCCTTAGAGAACTTCCCGTCCATGCCTTCGGCGACCTCATCAAGTCGGCTGGCGAGGTCCTCATCGATCGTGATTGTGACTCGTCTTTTTGCCATGATGAAAATCATACTTTCATCACTTTTCTGCGTCAACCCCCGCCATCCGGCCTCGATGTGGACGTACCTCGGGGACAAGGATGGGCACTCGTCCCATCGCCAACCGTGCAGCCGTCTCCCTCAGGGAGTCAGCCAGGCTCGAAGGAGAGCCCGACCGGCCGCCAACCCGGGGCAATGCCCCTCCGGCGACCATGCGCCGCCCGAATGGGCAGCGAGCGGTGCACTGTTGATCCTCGAAACCTCGCCAGCAGAGACGCCGACCGGGCGCTCCGTCCTCCACAGGGTGGGGAGCACCTTCCCACACCGTGGTCGGTCGCCTGCTGCTGGTGAGATTTCAGCTATGTCCTTCATCCGGTGCCCCTCGCCGTGAAGTGCGAGAAGAGCCGCACGTGATGAATGTCGTGTCCGTACCCGATCCCGTCGCAGCCGCGGACAGGGCATGACCACCGCCAGACGCCGTCCGGCCAGAGGCGGTACTCGATCTCCGTCGACGGGTACGACAGCCCGCAGTGGAGGCACGACACCATCTCCGGCACCTGGGGAGGCCCACAGATGTCGTGTGCTGCGTGAGGATGGAGATCGGGTCGTTTCATGGGTTCGAGGCTCGGGACCACTCTCGGTCCCCCAGGGCCGCCCAGGTGGCCCCCACCGGGGCCGCGCCCCCACGTGTGTGGCGAACGCCACGACCCGGACCCCCCGGGACC